>NZ_JBIBHR010000003.1:297445-558284 GCF_042957125.1 Streptomyces sp. NPDC008125 | reverse complement strand
GGACCAGCCCCGTACTCCCAGTAACGTCCGCTACACACTCAAAGCCACCAAGCACCCCACCTGACCTGCACTGACGCGCTAACTCACCGGCATTGCAGGTCAAGTGCGGTTTTCTGGTCCGGCGACGTGCGCGAGCGTCCGTGGTTGTGCGGGGTTGTTGCCGTCGCTACTGCCGTCAGACGGTTCAGCCCAGGTACGGCTTCTGGCGCTGTTCCAGGAAGTGCTGGAGCCTGAGTCGTTGGGTGTGGTGCATCGACAACTCCTCGATCTCTTCCGGCGGTACAAACCAGAGTTCGGTGGACTCGTCGGAGATTGCCAGTTGGCCGCCGGTGATGCGGGCGGTGAAGCAGACGTTGAACTGGCGGCGGACCTCGCCGTCGGTGTAGGCGATGATGTGTTTCGGGTCGGTGTAGGTGCCGACCAGGCCGGTGATCTCTACGTCGAGGCCGGTCTCTTCCTTGACTTCACGGACGGCCGTGCCTGGCAGGGAATCGGTGAGGTCCATACCGCCTCCGGGCAGGGCCCATAGGTCGTTGTCGCGGCGGCGCTGGAGGAGGATGCGCCCGTGGTCGTCGGTGACGACGGCGGACGCGGCGACGACCATGCTGTTCGGCTTGGGCGCGTTCGGCTCGTCGTAGTACTCGGTGCGGGCCACGGTCAGCCTTCCTCTCGTACGGGGGTTGCCGTCGTCCACACCGCGTCGAAGCTCTCGGCGTAGGTGTCGAACATGCCGCCTGCCTCGTGTCGGCGAAGATGCCACACGGGGGCGGCGTACGCGTTGACGCCCCAGACATGGGCGTTGACGAGTTGCTGGTCGTCGGCTCGGTAGAGGGAGTTGTAGAGCGTGGTTTGGTGGGTGCGGACTTGGATGCCCGGGGTGCTGGCGAGCGGCCTGTAGTGCATGAGTGCGAGGCGGCAGCGGGATTCGATGCCGTGGCCGAACCGCTCCTCTCGGCCGCGGGCTTGGACGTTGTCGCTGTCAGGGTCCCCGATCGCGATACGGACGGTGCAGCCTTCGGCGGCGCGTTCGGTGAGGAGTTCGTTCAGTCGCGGGTACGCCTCGTGGAGGAAGACTGCCGCGTAGACGAGGATGTCGATCCGTTCCCGGGCCTGGGCCGTCAGGCCGGTGAACGTCGAAACGGGGAGGTCGGCCCGCTGCTCGTAGAGCGCCACCAGTTCAGGGCTGATGGCGCGGGCGGGGCGGGCCTGGCGGAGCGCCGGCCAGAGTGCGTGCACGTCTTCTCCCAGGACCTTGGCCGCCTGGAGGGCGGTGGCACGACGTGGGATACGCCCGAGGTTCACCCAGCGCTCGACCGACTTGGGGTCGACCTCAACCTGCTGAGCGAGTGCGGCGTACGTCCAGCCTCCCGCCGCCATGACGGCTCGTAGTCTCTCGTTCGGCACGAGTCTCCCCCTTCGTCTCAGGACGGCACCAGGGACGTTCTACACGGTGCGGGACGTCCCGGAGTGGGGTTTGGTGGAGGTTCCTTCGTCCCGGTGACCGGCGTGAGGATCGGTGCCGACCCTGCGGCACCGACAGGCCCAGGGGCCCGCATCAACGCCGCCGAGGAGCGTCAACGTGCGAATGAGCGCCACCCCATGTGTTCCCGCCCTGCGACTGGACGCCCGGTCGCGCGCCGCCTCGCCGGGGTGGTCACGATGACGGTCCCCACCCCTGATGCCGACGGGCACACCGCCTCGCCCGACGCCGGCGCCCTGGTGGTCGACCGGCGGAGCGGCAAGGTGGGCGTGGTGATGGGGCATGTGGGACCGTACGTGCAGCTTCGGCCGCCGCGCGGCGGCCGGGAGTGGGACGTGCCGCCCGAGGACGTACGTATGCCGACTCCGACGGAGGAGCTGAGCGCGAAGGTGGCCGTGGCCAACCGGAGGTGGGGACGGTGACCCCTCGCTCGGTCCTGCGCTACGAGACCTGGACGCTCCAGCCCGACCGCGAGCCGGACGCGGAGCCGGTCCTTTACGCGATGCAGTGCGCCGTGGACGGAGAGACCTCGCCGACAAGCGAGGACTTCGCCGAACCGCAGGACTGGGTCCTGCGGCACTGCGGCCAGAACCCGTCCCACCACACCTATCGGGAGATCATCACCCGCCCCTGGCGGACCTGGCGCCAGACGTGACCCGCCTCGCTCGCCCAGGCGCCGCACCGCGCTGACCACCCGACTCCCGTCCCTGCCGGGCGCAGCCGAACAAGGCTCCCCCGCACTCGTCAGCCCCGGCAGGGATGGGCCCTCCGTGCGTGCCGTGCCCAGGGCTGTGGGGGTTCTGGCCTCTGCCACAGAAAGTCAGCCCCGACGGCGGGCGCGCCGACCGACCACCCGCCACGTGTGTCTCGCTCAACCCCGCACCGGCATCAGCCCAGTTATCTCCATCGTCACGGCCCCCAGCCAGCCGGCAAGCATGGGCGTCCGGGGCGGCGCGAGCTCGCCGGGTGCTTCTCAGGCGCCAGGCCAGGCTGCTGCTGAGCGGTCGGACCGGGGCTTCCGATTGGTAGTCCGGCCCACGCTGCCGGGCTCTGCGCGCCGAGTGGTCGGCGGCCGTCGCCAGCGGGGCGGCAGACAGGAGCGGGCGGCGGTCACCGACCGCCGGCGCGCGGCGGCCCGCGCCAGCGGACCGCCTTGATCAAGTAAAGAAACTCTGAACAGCTCACCCGCTGGTCAAGCTGCCCGGGCGATGGTCAGGGCCGCTGTTGCCGGCGCTTCTTCGATTCGGCCAGCGCGGACGCCGTCGGAGAGCTGACCGTTGAAGATCCGCGCCCACGGCGTGGCGAACAGCTCCACCGGCCGCACCATCGCACCCGGCTTGAGCCCGGCCGCCAGGCCTGCCGGAATTCACCAATCTCAAGCTTTGGAAGTGGGCGCACATGCTCGGCTTCCGGGGCCACTTCTCCACCAAGTCCCGCAGCTACTCGACCACCTTGGGCGCGCTGCGCGACGCTCGCCGCGCCTGGCGCACCGAACAGGTCCGCGCCCACGCCGGCCTGCCCGAACCGGATCCGACGACCACGCTCGTCGTCGGCCACTGGGACTACCTCGGCTCGGGCTACAGCCCCGGCGCGAGCCTCCTCGCCGCCCACGTCTGGCACCGCAAGGAACAGGAATGACAGTTCACGGCCGAAGGGGGCTGCTGATGACCTCGCCCCCGCTCGCCGTCCTTCGCACAGAGGTGGCCCCGGCGCTGGAGCTGCTCACCGTGCCCCAGGTCATGGCCCGCCTCCAGCTCGGCCGCTCCGCCGTCTACGACCTACTCCGCACGGGGCAACTCGCCTCGATCACCCTCGGCCGCGCCCGCCGCATCCCCACCCACGCCCTCACCGACTTCATCCGTATTCGCCTCGAACAGGACGCCGCCTGATGACCACGCCCCGCGACACCCCTGCCTCCCGCCGCGTCCGAGCCAACGGCGACGGGACTGTCTACCAGCGCAAGGACAGCCGCTGGGAAGCGGCCGGATACGTGCTGGCCCCCGGCAACACCCGCAAGCGCATCCGCGTTTACGGCACCACCAGGAAGGAGGCCCTGGCCAAGCTCACGGAGAAGATCGCCGCCAGCAACCGCGGCCTCCCTATCCCGTCCGCGCAGGGCAGCGTGTCCGCGTACCTGACGTACTGGCTCGACGCTGTCGCCGTCCACCAGCTCCGCGAGAACACCCACACCCGCTACACCGCCGTCGCCCGGCTCTACCTGATCCCCGGCATCGGGCGGAAGAAGCTCGCCAAGCTCACCGCCAAGGACGTCCGCACTTGGCTCAATCAGCTCCGCACCACCTGCCAGTGCTGCACCCGCGGCCTCGACGCCGCCCGTGAACACCCCCGCTGCTGCGCCGCCGGAAAGTGCTGCTCCAAGCAGCTCTCGCCCCTGACCCTGGCCTACGTTCACTCCGTGCTCAAGTCCGCCCTGGAGCACGCCGTGCGTGAGGAGGAGATCCCGCGCAACGTCGCCCGCAACGTCCGTACCGGCACTCCACGGCCCCGGCGCTTCGAACCACTCACCGCCGATGAAGCCCGCCAGTTCCTCTCGCCCACGCGCGGACACCGGCTGCACGCACTGTTCGAACTCGCCCTCCACACCGGACTCCGCAAGGGCGAACTCCTCGGCCTGCGCTGGGAGGACCTCGACTTCGACGCGGGCACCGCCGCCATCCGCCGCACACTCCAGCGCACCAGCACCGGCGGGCTCACCACGCTGCCAACCAAAACGCGCGCCTCCGAACGCCGCATCGCCCTCCCCACCCGCTGCCTCCACTCGCTGAAGCACCACCACGAGCAGCAGCAGCGCGAACGGCACGCGGCAGGAACTGAGTGGCAGCACAACGGGTACGTGTTCACCACTCCCCAGGGCAGGCCGATCGACCCGCCCAACCTCACCCGCGCCTTCACCACGCTCCTCCGCAAGGCCGGCCTCCGTCGCATCCGCTTCCACGACCTCCGCCATTCGACCGCGACCCTGCTTCTGGAGCAGGGCGTCGAACTCGTCGTGATCAAGGAACTCCTCGGCCATGCCCACATCGGCGTCACCGCCACCGTCTATGCCCACGTGAGGCTCCGCCTCCAGCGAGACGCTATCGACGCCCTCTGCAGCGCGCTCGACGGCCCGACGAACACCGGGACAGGTAACGCCGACGGCGACGAACCGCCGCCCTGCGCCGCGCTCGTCCGCTGACGTTGCCGTCAACTACTGCCGTCACCCCACGCAGAAGCCCCGCCAGGACTCGCCTGACGGGGCTTCAACTTTGCTACCGATAACCAGTGCGACGGTTGCGGGATCGAGCGAAGAGGTTACGCCTCACCTCCCGCTGATCAGTCTTCATCGAGAAGACCAATGGCTTCCGGAAGCCCCAGAATTACCCTCTTGCGCTCCGGGTTCTCTTCCAGTTCGGCGCACTCAAGGACCAGGGAAGTAACTTCCCGACGCCCCTCTTCCGAGAGATCACGAAACAGGGCGGCAGCAGGTTCGAGAATGTCCGTCGCGATATCCGGATCAATATCTTCATCGTCCGTCAAGTCGATCGATACGACGAGGCTTACGAATGCGCGAACCAGGACCTTGTTGACATCCATCAGGGCACGACCCTCACTCGAATGTTGGTGATCAGGAGGCCGCCGAGGACTTTTCGAGCCCGCGCGGCCTCAGCCGCAGTGGGGACTTCCCACCGGCCGCTGTAACCGTTCTGCTCAAGCGCCAGAGATTGATTCATGGCTTGTCGGTATGTCTTGTTGAAGGTTGTGACGCTCACCTTTCGGTCGATCATCACGCCGTTGGCCGCATCAAACCCATCGAATTTGATCTGAGACAGGCGATTCCCGCCAGCCTTGTAGTACTGCAACGCCGGGGCCACGCCAGCCCTGGAACCCGCCGCCCCAGCATCATAAGCCCGCGCTGCGGAACTCATATTTGCGTTCTCGTTGACCCAATCGACGCCGCCATCGCAGTTGTGAACGAGGATCGGCGTAGCCCCCGCCAGCACATAGTACGTGTGGAGGTCATTGACGGTGAGGTTGTGGACAGTCGCATCCGGGGCCGTCCATCGTTCAATTGCCGTGATCCGGACGTAAGTGCCGGCGCTGGTCCGGAGCCATTCGCCGGACTTCAGGTCGGTGGCGTCGACCCACTCCCCCACGGCCTCCACCCAAAACGGGTGGTTGTCGGTCGCCGTGACGGAAGCGGTCTTGTCGCCCTTCTCACCGTCCGTGTCGATGGTGACCTTGACGAGGTACTTGAAGCCTTCACCGGTGATTTCTGCGGTGACGACCTCGGTCGTCGTCTCACCGGTTTCAGGATCAGTGGCCAGAACCTCGTCGCCGTTCTTGACCTTTTCGATCGGCTTCGTGGAACCGTCGGCCATCACCACCAGCGTGCCCGGCACGAAACTGTTCGGCTGGTCGATCGGACAGCTGGCGCCGCTGGACCCGCCCTCGGCGTCTCCTGCCTTGCCGTTCTCCTTCTTCCCCTTGCCCGTGACCTTCTGGGCGACGCTCTTGACCTTCTCGTTGCCCTTGGCCACCGCCTTCTTGGTCTTCTGGAGCGCGTTCCCGGTCTTCTCCGCGCCCTTCTTGGCAGCTCTGACCGCTGCCTGCTTGGCCTTCTTAGCTGCCGCCTGCGCGGCCTTCTTGGCTGCCGCCTTGGCCGCCGCCGCAGCCGCCTTGGCAGCCTCACGAGCTGCCTTCGCAGCGGCAATGATCTTTCGGGCCTTCTCCTGGGCCTTGCGCCAGGCACTGATCGCGCTGAAGGTCTTCTCGACCGCGCGCCAGATCTTCTTGCCCTTGCTGAAGACCGCGGACCACGGGATGGCGTCGATGATCAGAGAGCCGCAGGCCCATACATCGCCGCGGGAGAAGCAGTTGACGACGTCGTTCCAGCCGACGAACTCCTTGAACACGGCCCAGCCGACGTTCACGATGATCTGGGCCATCGAGGTGTGCAGCTGCTGGTTGGCCCAGGCCTCTTCGGCTGTTTCGGCGCCGCCTCCGCTGACTCCACCGCCGCCGACGGAGTCCATCATCATGCCGCTCGGGTCGGCGAAGGTGACGGGGTTGTTCTCGCAGTAGACGTACCCGTTCATCTGGACCGGGTCGGCCAGGTCGAGCATCGGGTCGGCGGATATGAAGCGCCCGGTCTCGGCGTCGTACTCACGCGCACCCAGGTGGACCAGACCGGTGGAGTTGTCGTCGTCGCCGCCGATGTAGCCCTTGTGGGAGAGCCAGTTGGCGTTCTCCTTGCGGGCCACTCCGAACGGGTCCGTCTTCTCGAACTTCACCGCGTTGCCCGCGTCGAGCTTGACGTTGATGTAGGCGGTGCCGTTCTGGTCGGTCACCTGCATCGACAACTGCTCGCCGCCACTGCCCTGCTTGAGTCGCATCACCACCGGGCCGCCGGCCTGCTGGTAGTAGCGCTCCGCGTAGTTCGGCGTCCCGTCCACGTTCACCGAGACCGTGGCCTCGCCGAGGTAGAGGGTCCGGGTGCTGGCGGTGATCGCCATCAGACGCTCGCCGGAGGGTCCGTAGACGTACTTCGTCTCGTCGGCCGGCGCCCAGGACTGGGCGGCCCCGCTCGCGTCGCACGTACCGAGCGTCAGGTCCGTACCCGCGGCCGAGTTGGCCCCGGGGACGACCAGGCACTTGCCGGACGCCATGTGCTTGAGCTTGTGACCGGACTCGACCACCGCCCACTGCTGCGCCGCGGCACCGGTGCACTTGCCGATCACGACGGCCGTACCGTCAGCCGTCGCACCGCCCTTGGGCTCCGCGCACTGCTGGAGGACCTTCAGCGCGCCCTTGGAGGAGTCCGTCGGCGAGGCGCCCTCGATCCTCAGCTGCTGGGCACGTGTGCCGTTGCAGCTGTAGAGCTGGAGCGCGGTCCCCGCGACCGTCGAGGACGACGACAGGTCGATGCACTTGCCCGACAAGCCCATCCAGGCGCCCGCACCACTTTCGCCGAAGCCGGTGACCGTCTCCAGGTTGCCGTCCCAGGTCCAGGTCAGGCCCTGCTGGTCGCCGCCGTCCGTGCGGGTCTCGGTGTTGCCCGCCTTGTCGTACGTCCGGCTGGAGGCCTCGGTGACCTTGGCCCCGGCGTCGGTCAGGTAGGTGGAGGACATCCCGGTCAGGGTGTGCGGCTGGGTGCCGTCCGCCTTTCCGTAGGTGTACTCGGTGGTGGCGTCCTTCGCCGGGTCCAGCACCGTGGTGGTCGTGCCGACGGTGCCGAGGTAGTGGTCGACCTCCTTCTTGCGGTTGCCCATCGCGTCGTACGTGTACGACTTGTGGTAACCGTCGCCGTCCGCGCCTATGGTCGGCGCGCTCGGAATACCGGCCGACGTCACCGCGCACGCGGTGTCGGACGCCGTCCACGCTTCGGTGAGCTGGCCGATCGCGTCGTAGCTGAAGCACTGGCGGTCGGTCTTGGAGTCGACCGCGTCCTCGATCCTGGTGACGTTGCCCGCCGCGTCGTACCCGTACGAACGGACGTTGACGCGGTGTCCCAGGACAGTGGTGGTGTCACTGGTGGACTCGCGGTCGGTGTACGCCTTCGTCAGCTCACCGGTGCGCTCGTCGTACAGGTTGGTCGTCCACACCCGGTTCGGGTTCTCACCCGTGACCGCGCGCAGGACCTGGCCGTAGACGCTGTAGTCGGTGTCCGCGTTGTACCAGTCGATCCCCGACGTGGAGACCGGCAGACCGTCCTCGTTGTACCGGGTGACGATCTTCTCCGGGGAGAGACCGCCCGCCGCCGGCAGCGAAGCCGACTGCAGCTGACCGGACTTGCTGTACTCGTACGCGTAGGCGTACGTCTCCTGCAGGCCGTACTGCGCCGCGATCGTCGCCGGCAGCGTCAGCTTGGTCCCGGTCGGGTCGTACTCCGGGGTGTAGCCGGTGACCGTGCTGGTGTAGGGCAGCCCGTCCGTGTAACGGGTGGTCGTGGCCGGCAGGCCGAGTCCGCCGATGACGGTGTCGTACGTGGCCGAGGTCAGCAACTCGCCCGAGGACGAGTCCTTCCGCTGCTCGGTCACCCGGCCCAGCTCGTCGTACTTCGACCAGACCTTGTTCTGCTTGCTGTCCGTGGTCGTCTCGGGCCGCCCGAGCACGTCGTACGTGGTGCTGCTCGTGCCCGTGTCCGGGTCGGTGGACGTGAGCTGCTCGCCGAGCGCGTCGTAGGTCCAGGACCAGACGTTCTTGGACGAGTCCTCGGCCTTGGTCTGGTCGCCGCGCGCGTCGAAGGAGTACGTGGTCGACCGGTACGCGGTGCGGGCCGCGTCCGTGAAGGTGTCGACCCGGACCGTCCGTCCCAGCGCGTCGCTCCAACTCCGCTGTGCCGCTCCGCCGGTGGGCGGGATGACCGTGGACCAGTCGTAGCCGTAGTCGTAGCGCGTCGCCTTGGTGGGCACGGTGGCGCCCGCCATGTACGGGGTCTCGGCAAGGATGCGGCCTTGGCCGTCGTACGTGTAGAGGGTCGCGTTCGGGATCTTGAAGTCGGAGTCGACCTCGTACATCACCGGCTGCGGCTCGCCCTCGGCGTAGTAGCCGTTGTTGGTGCGGGCGATGGTGCCGTTGGCGCTGTAGATGGTGTCGGTGATCAGGCGTCCGTCACCGACCGCCGGGTCCTGGCGCTGGCGTTCACGGCCGAGACCGTCGTACAGAACGATGGAGTTGTCGTAGCCACTGCCGTCGTCCTTCAGCGTGGAGCTGGTGACACTGACGGGCTGCCCCTCCTCGGTGCTGTACTCGAACTTCACCGAGGGGTCTTCGGTTGCGGCCTGCGAGGTTGCCCATCCGGCGGTGGTGCGGCCCAGCGCGTCGTACTGGTAGAGGGTCGTGCGCCCGTTGGCGTCGACCTCCTTCAAGGTGGTGCCGCGGCCCGGCTCCAGGTAGGTGGTGGAGGTGTGGTGCTTCGCGTTCTCCTCGGTGATCGAGTAGACCTGGCCGGTGGTCGGCGTGTAGGTGGTCTTCTCGGTCTCGTTCTTCGCGTTGGTCGTGGTCAGGACACGGCCGAGGGAGTCGTAGGTGAGCTTGGCGGTCTGCTGCCAGGCGTCACCCGTCCCGTTCAGCGACCAGGTGGTGGTCGCCGCACCCGTGGTGGGGGTGGCACCGAAGGCCAGGTCGTCGTAGGCGACCCGGGAACCGGCGACACGGGCGGAGACCGGAGCGGTCGCGGCGGCGGCGCAGGTGCCGGCCGTCGTGAGCGTCTCCTTGTCCAGGCCGATCAGGTTCTTCGCCGTGTTGTGGACGTAACTGAGCACCGAGCACGACTCGTCGCCGGTTTTGCCGGTGTCACCCAAGGATTCCACGGTGAGCGGGAGACCGTAGGTGTCGTCGTACGTGGTGTTGGTGCGCAGCGACCGCCATTGCCGCGTCTCGTTGACGTCGTAGGTGCCCGAGGAGCGGGTGGTGGTGATGGTGTGGTCGTCCAGCACCCGGTACGCCTTCAGGGCCGGGATGCCGCCGTCACGGGTCCGGCTCGCCAGCTCCACAACCTTCGGGTAGTCCACCGACCGGGAGACCAGGGTGCCGTTGTTCGCGGTGTAGTCGAGCTCCTCCGCCGTGCGGCCCTGGAGGGCGAGGTCGTCGTCGGCGATCTTGGCGCCGTCGTTGTCGTTGACGACCACCGAGCGCTTGCCGCCACCGGGGAGCGGGTCCCCGTTCATGCCACGGAAGAAGCGGACCTCGGACATCGACTGCTTACTGCCCTCGTACGTGTCCGAGGAGTCGGCGCCGCTGACCGTGCGGACCCGGCTGAAGCCGCGCCACTGGTCGTAGGTGCGGGTCTTCTTCTTGGAGAACTCGGCCTGGTTCAGGGCCCAGGCGCCCTTGGCGTCACCGTTGTCGCCGTAGACGTACGAGGTGGTGACGGGCTCGACGCCCTTGACGGCAGGAAGCTCTTCGACGTGGTCGACGACGTACTTGTTGAACCACTCGATCGACTCGTCGACCTTGTCCGGGTCCGGGTGCCAGTACGCCGGGTAGCAGAGGCCGGTGTTGGACTCGACCGCCGGGAACCCGGAGCCGCTCTTGCAGGCGCCGGTGGGCTCGCGGTAGTCGACGAAGGTCTCGCCGCCGTACTCGCTGATGATCCGCTCGACGCGCAGCCGGTCGAACGTCGGGTTCGGGTCCTTCTCACCTCGCCGTACCCGGTTCGGCATGGGCTGGGTGTTGGGGACGAAGGTGACCGGGTTCAGCGGCTCGGTTTCACCGTCGGTGCCATAGCCGGCGCGGGTGATCGAGTCCAGCCAGAGGGCGGTGCCCTCGTCCGTGCGCTCGGACGGCAGTGACTGCTGGAGGGTCCAGGAGTCGACCTTCGACAGAGCGGTGGAGCCCTGGGTGCGCTGGGTGGAGGTGGTGACCTGCGCCAGGCGCTTGCGGGTCCAGAAGGTCGGGACCGGGACGTAGCAGTCCTTGCCCGATTGGCAGAGGAGGTCGGCGGGGGTGTCGTACCAGATGTGGTTCTTCGCGAAGTCGCCCGAGGTGAAGTTCGCCTCGGAGCACGCGATGCCGTCCTCGACGAAGCAGCGCTCGTCCACCGAGAAGTCGACGCGGGCGAGCGGCGCGGCGCTGTAGAGGGTGCTGGCGCGCTGGCCGTAGTCGATGCGCTTGAGGTAGCCGCCCCGGTCGTAGGAGACCGGGGTCTTGAACTTCATGTTCTTGGCGTAGAGGGACTTCTCCTTCTCCCACCACAGGGACATGGCGCTGCCGGAGGTGTCGACGACGTAGTCGAGGTTCCAGCGCCAGCCGCGGGTGCAGAAGGACTTGGCGAAGTCGGCGTCGTAGCAGTCCTCGCCGGGCTGGTTGCCCGAGACGGGGACGGTCAGGACGGAGTTGGTGACCGGGTCGTCGGCGGCGGTGCCGTTGTCGCTCCATCCGGGGAGCTTGTGCTTGCCGAAGTAGTAGACGGTGCCGTCGCGGGTGGTGACCTCCCAGTACTCGCCGAGGGAGTCGCCGTTGCCCAGCGAGGTGTCCTTCAGCAGCCGCACCCGCGAGCCGTCACCGTTGGCGGTGACCCACTCGTTGCCCGTCTCGTCGTCGTCCTTGACCAGCTCGGTCGTGGTGCCGCCGAGGGTCAGGGTCGCGTTCTCCGAGCCCTCGCACAGGTCGCTCGTCTTGCGCTTGGTGTTGTTGCCACCCTCGGTGTCGTCCCGGCACGTCTTGTACGTCCGCGTGATCGAACCCGGGTTGTAGTCCCAGCCGTCACCGATCCACGACGCCTGGTTGTTGGTCGCCGACGTACGCCCGTCCACACCCTGCGAGCTGTACCCGAAGGACAGGCTCGGGGCCGGGCCGCCGGGGACGCTCGGCGCCTGGAGGTTGTACGTGTACGAGAACCCGCCCGAGTTGCCTCCGGCCGACCAGGAACCGGCGCTGGCCAGCGGGGTCGCGGAGAAGTCGCCCTTCGCACCGCCGCCCGCCGAGGTCGCCATGAAGACCGAGGAACCGGAGTTGGACGCGGCGCTCAGCGCCGCGATCCGGGTCAGCGGGGCCGAACCGGAGGTCGGCTTGACGTACAGGGCCTGCGAGATCGTCCCGGTCGAGGTCGCCTCGGCCGTCGTCGTCACAGGACCGGTGTCCGCCAGGTCGGCGACGTCGAGGGTCGCCTCGATGCGCCGCTCACCGTCGAGGACACCGTCGCCCTCGACATCGGTGGCCTGCGGCGCGACGACGTTGGTGGTGTCCACCTCGGTCGGCTCCGCACAGCCCTCGACGTCCGGAGTCGTCAGGAAGCACTCGGGGAACTTGACCAACTGGAGCCGGTCCGCCCAGTTCGCGCCGTACAACTCGGCGAACTCGGTGTAGTCCAGGGCCACCACCGCGTCACCCGTGGCAGCCGCGGGCGGGGTCACGGTGAAGACCAGACCCTCGACGTCGGCGGCCGAGGACTCCGCCTGGCTGGCCAACGCGACCTGCCAGTCGCCCTCCAGCGCCGTCGTCTCCTCGGCGGTCGCCGTGGCCGGGGCGCCGATCCCGATCGGCAGCGTACTGATCGGCTGCGTCTCACCCGGCGCCAGCGCGTCCACCGTCCCGGTGGCCGGCGTCGTGATGCCGGTCCCCACCGGAGCGGTGATCTTCTTCGGCTCGTAGTCCTCCGTCGGAGGCACCTCGGGCGTCGTCAGTTCGGCGAGACCGCCGCCGTCCTCACCCTCGGCCAGCTCGGCCGCGGGGAGGTCGACGAGGTCGACGCCCGCGCGGTCGTTCGGGGGCGGTGCGGCGTACGAGGCCGGCAGCATGCCGATCGTCACGGCGGTGGCGACCACCGTGATGACGCCAACTCTTGCGCGCCTGCGTCGGCGCCTCAGCGCTTGGGTGCCGGGGAGATACCCCCGGCCACTCCATGAAAGCGATCCCCACACGACGGCCGCGGCCCCCCACAGTCGATCCCGACCACCGGCCGATCCATGCGGAAGCACACGGCGCCGAAGGCTAATTGATTCGCCGAATATTCACTCACGCCTTCACAACTCGTCAAACACTTTTTGCTTCGAGTGACTTCACTCACGCATTATTTACGTTCAATTTACACTTAGCTAACCAATCGGTGACCAGAAGGGAATTCGGATTGTTTACATCAAAGTTCTACGGAGATCACCCATGGACCCCCATCCACTCACAAAAGGCGCAACTCGGCGGATGAATCGTCCCCACCTGCAGCATTTTGCTCCGATCACCGAACCAACAGGTCAAGCCAGTGCGAGCCCAACAGGTGATCCGCGTCGTCGAGCGCAACCTTGACGTGCACCCAACAGCCACTCTCACAAGGTGGGCACACCTATGGATGTCGTGTGTCTCTTCCGGCATGCTCTTGTTCCGCCCTTCTCCGTCGGGGCTGAATTCATTCCCCCTGGACTATTTCCGGGGGGAGACGGGGGCCAACAGGAAATTTTTGCGGCAGGCGTGAGCTACGGAACGCCCGGCAAACGGCTGTGCCGTTTGCCGGTGTTCTCGCGGTTGGGCGCCCGCCGTTTTTCGGGGGAGGGAATCCAGCACCGTGGAACGTCGTCGTCCCAGCCGGGCAACCGTCCGGCGCACTGCGGCGGGGGTGGCGGCACTCGTCGCGGCCGGCCTCGGTTTCGCCATGCTCGGGCCCGCCCCCGATGACCCGGTGCGCCAGTCCGCCACACCCGTGTCGCCCGCCACCGCCCCGCTCGACGAGAACGCCGCTCAGAAGCAGGCCGTCCGCACCGGGAAGCGCGTCGAGGTGACCGCCCTACGCAACGCCACTTCCACGACGTTCGCGCTGCCGAACGGCAGCTTCGAACTCACCGCGAGTGCGGCCCCCGTACGCGCCGAGGTGGACGGGGCCTGGAAGCCACTGGACTCCACCCTGGCCCGTACGAAGAACGGCTGGGCCCCTCGCGTCGCGTCGGACCCGGTGGTGTTCTCGGACGGCAGCGGCAGCACCGGCGGCAAGAGCGCCGGCACCGGCAAGGGCGCGGTGCGCACCGCATCGTTCACGGTCCCCCACAGCACGGGCACACGCGCGCTGACCGCCTCCGACGAGGAGGTGACCTACCACGATCTGGTCACCCTGATCTCCGGCGGGCACACCGTCACCATGGGGTGGCCGGGCGACCTCCCGGAGCCGGAGATCGACGGAGCCACTGCGCTCTACCGTGGGGTCCTCGACGGTGTGGACCTGCTGCTGACCGCCCGGGACAGTGGCTTCACCCACGTCCTGGTGGTCCGTGACGCCGCCGCCGCGGCAGGCCTGCGGGAGGCTGGGCTCTCCTACCGCCTGACGTCGCCGGATCTCTCCTTCCACCTCGACCCGGTGACGCAGGCCGTCACCGCCCTGGACGACACGGGGGCGGAGATCGCGGTGTCGCCGACCCCCTACCTCTGGGACTCGGCCGGTCACCCCGCCGTCACCCAGGGTGCGGACCCGCAGGCGCCCGAGCCCACCGAGGAACCGGCTCCGGCCTACTCCGAGGAGCCCGGCGAGGAACTGACCGAAGCTCCGGCCGACTCCGAGGCGCCGGACACCGACGACACCGCGGCCCCCGTGGACGACGGCCCGGCCGCCGAGGACGAGACCGCGACACCCACTCCCTCCGCCACGCCGGATCCTCAGGAGACCCTGGACGGGGGTTCCCCGGAGAGCGGCACCGCCCAGCAGTCCGCGTATCACCGTTCCGGGACGGTCACCCGGGCCGCACTGCGCGACGCCGTGCCGGCCGCCGAGTCCACGGACGTGTTCGCCCTGCCCGGTCTCGCCGGGCCGCAGATCGGTGCGAAGACCGCTCTGGGGAAGGCCGCGCTGGCGGGTGAGGGCAGCAGCTCCGCCACGCTGGACATCGTGCCGGACGAGTCGTTGCTGACCGACCCGGACACGGTCTGGCCGGTCTTCATCGACCCGTCGATCACCGGCAAGACGAAGAACTGGACGACGACGTACAAGAAGTACCCGACGTCCAGCTTCTACGACGGCGCGAACTACAACACCGGTACCACCGAAGGCCGTGTCGGCTACGAGTCGACCACCGGCGGTCTGTCCCGCTCGTTCTTCCGGCTCGGCTGGACCTCCAGCATCAAGGGCGCCACCGTCACCAAGGCCGAGATCAGGCTCTACGAGACCTACGCCTGGTCGTGCACGGCGCGCGAGATGCAGATCTGGCACACCGGCGGCATCTCCTCCAAGACCACCTGGAACAACCAGCCGTCCTGGAGCACCAAGATCGGCGCCAAGTCCTTCGCCAACGGCTGGAGTTCGGCCTGCCCGGACGCGTACGTGGTGTACGACGGCAAGTCGGTCGCCCAGACCCAGGCGAACAGCGGCGCCACCGAGCTGACCATCGGCCTCCAGGCGACCAACGAGGACTCGTCGACGTCCTGGAAGAAGTTCAAGGCCGAGGGCGAGGGCGCGCCGAAGATCGTCATGACGTACAACCGGAAGCCCGCCGAGCCCACCAAGCTCGACATCACCCCCGGCACCGGCTGCGACACCGTCAGCCCCTACCCGTCGATCGGTCTCAGCGACGTGACGCTGTCCGCCAAGTCGAGTGACCCCGACGGCGACCTGAAGTACCTCAACTTCGCGGTGTGGCAGTCCGGCAGCAGCACCCGGCTGTACGACGGCAACCGCACCGTGGACTCGACCGGCGCCGCCAGCGTGACCATCGACGGCGCGGACGGCACCGCGAGCGAGTTCACCAACGGCAAGACCTACTTCTGGGCGGTCCGGGCCCTCGACTCCTCGGGGTCCTCGTCCACGTACGGACCGCCGTCGACGGCCAACTGCGGCTTCGTCTACGACTCATCGGCGCCGAACTCCCCCGACGTCACCTCCACCGACTTCCCCGAGGACGACGGGAACGCCTCCACCTGGAGCAAGGTCCTCTTCGGCACGGCCGGCAACTTCACCTTCAGCCCGGCCGGCTCGCCCGACACGGTCAAGTACCTCTACTCGTTCAACAGCACCGCCCTGAACAACTCGGTCACCGTCGCCGCCGGCGCCTCGGCCACCGTGGCGCTCAAGCCGCTGACGGCGGGCCCTTCGGTCCTCTACGTGAAGGCCGTCGACAGCGCGGGCAACACCTCGTCCTCACCGACGATGTACGTCCACTACGTCACCCCGCGGGACAGCAAGGACGCGGCCGGAGACGTCACGGGCGACAAGGCCGCCGACCTGTATCTGCTGGACGGCACCGGCGACCTGCGGCTCTACCCCGCGACCTTCTCCGGTGACATCCACACCTCGCTCGTCGGTGCGTACAAGAACGGCGTCAGCCTGGAGGACGACCTCGACGAGGACGGCGTCTCCGACTACGGCACCTACTGGCTGGACAAGGACGGTAAGCCCGCGCTGATCACGCACAACGGTGACTTCGTGCCCGGCGACGGTGTGCAGGACCTCGTCGCGCGGATGCCCGACGGCAAGGTCTACATCTACCGGGGGGACGGCTACGGCAGCGTCGACATCGACCGGCGCACCGAGGTCAGGTTCCCGTCGAACGCCCCCGACCCGTCGACGTTCACCCAGATCCTCGCGGCCGGGGACATCACCGGCGACGGCCGGCCGGACATGCTGGCGACCGCCGGTGACGCTGTGTGGGCCTTCACCGGCTACACCGGAGGCATCTTCCAGACCGCGACCACCCTGTCCGGGGCCTCCTGGACCTCCCGCGACCTCGTCAACATCGGGGACGTGAACAAGGACGGAGCGGCGGACCTGATCTACCGCACCTTCGGTTCGGACCGTCTGCTCCTGCGCCTCGGCAAGACGGACGCGGCGGGCGGCACCAGCCTGGCCTCCCTGGGCAGCGCGGCCGCCTCCCTCTCGGGTGCCGACATCGAGTACGCCACGGGCTGGGGCGCGACCGCCTACCCGGTGATGACCGGAACCGCGGACGTCAGCCAGGACGGCATCCCCGACATCTGGGCGCTGGCCGCCGACGGCACGGTGAAGTTCTTCAAGGGCGGCGCCACCACGCTGGGCGCCCCCGTCACGGTGATCAGCGGTGGCTGGTCCGGCAAGAAGGCCATGGGATGACCCGCCGCACCTCCGTCTCCGGGCGGTACGCGCACGGCGCCGCCGTCCGCAGGATCACCGCCTGCGCGGTGTCGGCCTCGACCCTGGTCCTCGTGTCGGCCTGCTCCGTCGCCGGAAGCGGCGGCGGGGGCGGCAACGGCGGTCTGCAGCGCATGGGGGCCGCCAGCCCCGCCCCCACCGACGCCGCCGGTCTCACCGCGAAGGCCCTGAAGACCGGCAGCATCCCCGGGGCGACCGTCACCACCCCGACCGGCGCCCAGGCCCCCCGGCCCAAGGACGTCGCGGCGGACAAGCCGTGCGGGCCGCTGGCCCGCGCGGTCGCCGGCACCGCCCTCGGCTCCCCCGAGGACACCGTCTTCCGCCGGGTCACCGGCGACGGCCTCACCACCACCGTCACCCTCACCGTCTACGAGGACGAGGAGAAGGCCACCACCGCCATGACCGCGCTCTCCGACGCGGCCGACGCCTGCGCCCACGGCTTCACCCTCACGCTCTCCGGCACGGAGCACCGGGTCACCGCCGCCGCCCGGGAGCTCGCGCCCCAGGGCGCCGACCAGGCGATGGGCTTCGGTATCACGCAACGCGTCGGCGGGGCGGAGGGTACGGACAGGCCCGAGAAGATCGCCGTCATGCGCCGGGGCACCACCATCGCCCTCTTCACCACCACGGCCTCCGAGGGGACTGCGGGGACCGAAGCGACCAAGGCGGCCAAGGCCTCCGAGGGCCTCGCCGTACCGCCCGCGGTGGTCGAGGCGCAGTCCGTGGCCCTGGCCTGAACCGGCCCACCGGCTTCCTCTGCGGGCCCGCACCCCACCCGGGGTACGGGCCCGCAGCCGCGTCCGGGCGAGGCCCGCACAGCGCGACCCCACGCCCCGTCGAACCTCCCGCCCCGCGCGACCCCACGCCGCGCAACCCCGCGCCGCGCAATCCCGCCCCGCGCAACCCCACGCCCGCGTGAGGGACCCCACCCCCCGCTCCGTTCAAACTCCCGTAACAATGAATACGTGATCACAACGCCGCCCCGTGGCAGCCAGCGTCGCACCGAGCACGGGCCGACGCCCTATGTCGACCTCTCGCGCGCCGAGTGGAGTGCCCTCCGGGACAAGACCCCCCTGCCGCTGACCGCCGAGGAGGTGGAGCGGCTGCGCGGGCTCGGTGACGTCATCGACCTCGACGAGGTGCGCGAGGTCTACCTCCCGCTCTCCCGGCTGCTCAACCTGTACGTCCAGGCCACCTCGGGCCTGCGCGGCGCCCTGAACACCTTCCTCGGGGACGCGGGCAACGGCCACGGGGCGCAGCGCGGTACCCCGTTCGTCATAGGGGTCGCGGGGAGCGTGGCGGTCGGCAAGTCGACCAGCGCCCGGCTGCTCCAGGCGCTGCTGGCGCGGTGGCCCGAGCACCCCCGGGTGGAGCTGGTGACCACGGACGGGTTCCTGCTGCCGATGAAGGATCTGCGGGCGCGGGGGCTGACCTCGCGGAAGGGGTTCCCGGAGTCGTACGACCGGCGGGCGCTGACCCGGTTCGTCGCGGACATCAAGTCGGGGAAGGAGGAGGTCACCGCCCCCGTCTACTCGCACCTGATCTACGACATCGTGCCCGGCGAGCGCCTCACGGTGCGGCGCCCGGACATCCTGATCGTGGAGGGGCTGAACGTCCTCCAGCCCGCGCTGCCCGGCAGCGACGGCAGGACCAGGGTGGGGCTCGCGGACTACTTCGACTTCAGCGTGTACGTGGACGCGCGCGCGGAGGACATCGAGAGCTGGTACCTCGACCGGTTCCGCAAGCTCCGCGAGACGGCGTTCCAGGACCCGTCCTCGTACTTCACGAAGTACACCCAGGTCTCCGAGGAGGAGGCCATGGAGTACGCGCGCACCACCTGGCGGACCATCAACAAGCCGAACCTGCTGGAGAACGTGGCGCCCACCCGCAGCCGCGCCACGCTGGTGCTGCGCAAGGGCCCGGACCACAAGGTCCAGCGGCTCTCTTTGCGGAAGCTGTAGAAGGGACAGAAAAGCGGGGCGGTTCCGCAAGGAACCGCCCCGCCACGACGTGCCGTCAGAAGCCTCAGCCCAGAGCCGACTTCACCACGTCGGCCAGCCGGCCCGCGATGGCCTGGGCCTGGCCGAAGTCGGCGGCCTCCACCATGACGCGTACCAGCGGCTCGGTGCCGGACTTGCGGAGCAGCACCCGTCCGGTGGCGCCGAGTTCGCGCTCGGCATCGGCGACGGCGGCCGCCAGTTCGGCGGAGGTGGAGACGCGGGACTTGTCGACGTCGGGGACGTTGACGAGGACCTGCGGGAGACGCCGCATGACGCCCGCCAGCTCGGCGAGGGTGCGGCCGGTGGCGGCGACGCGGGCCGCCAGCATCAGGCCGGTCAGGGTGCCGTCGCCGGTGGTGGCGTGGTCCAGCACGATGACGTGGCCGGACTGCTCGCCGCCGAGCGCGTACCCCTCGGCCTTCATGGACTCCAGGACGTACCGGTCACCGACCGCGGTCTGGACGAGCTCGATGCCCTCGCGCTCCATGGCCATCTTGAAGCCGAGGTTCGACATGACGGTGCCGACGACGGTGTTGCCGCGCAGCTGTCCGGCGTCGCGCATCGCGAGGGCGAGGACGGCGAGGATCTGGTCGCCGTCGACCTCGTTGCCCTGGGCGTCGACGGCGAGGCAGCGGTCGGCGTCGCCGTCGTGCGCGATGCCGAAGTCGGCACCGTTCTCGACCACGGCGGCCTGGAGGAGGGAGAGGTGGGTGGAGCCGCAGCCGTCGTTGATGTTGAGGCCGTCGGGGTCGGCGCCGATGGTGACGACCTCCGCGCCGGCCCGGGCGAACGCCTCCGGGGAGACGTAGGCGGCGGCGCCGTGCGCCTCGTCGAGCACCACCTTGAGGCCGTCGAGCCGGTTCGGCAGGACGCCGATGAGGTGGGCGACGTACCGCTCGAAGCCCTCGGTGTAGTCGGTGACGCGACCCACTCCGGCGCCGGTGGGGCGGGCCCAGGGCGCGCCGGTGCGGTGCTGGTCGTAGACGGTCTCGATGCGGTCCTCCAGCTCGTCGGCGAGCTTGTGGCCGCCGCGCGCGAAGAACTTGATGCCGTTGTCGGGCATGGCGTTGTGGCTGGCGGAGAGCATCACGCCGATGTCGGCGCCGAGCACGCCGGTGAGGTACGCCACGGCCGGCGTGGGCAGCACACCGACCCGCAGGACGTCGACGCCCGCGCTGGCGAGACCCGCCACCACGGCGGCTTCGAGGAACTCTCCGGAGGCCCGGGGGTCGCGGCCGACCACGGCCGTGGGACGGTGCCCCTCGAAGGTGCCCGCTTCGGCGAGTACGTGCGCCGCCGCGACCGACAGACCGAGCGCCAGCTCGGCCGTGAGATCCGCGTTGGCGACCCCGCGCACGCCGTCCGTACCGAAGAGTCGTCCCACTGGTGTCCTCCGAAATGCTCCGACAACCGCAAAAGCACAACAATTAACAACAGGCAGAAGAGCGCCAACCGTCACACTTCGCCCGTATCGAGGCGCGAAGGGCCCGGATGTGCCGATGAACGTCTTATGCCGTTATACGCCCGTGAGAGGCGATAAACGAACGCCCCGACAGCACGGTGTGTGCCGCCGGGGCGAACGTGTGAAGCAGACGAGCAGGCGGGATTTAGCGCTTGCTGTACTGCGGGGCCTTGCGGGCCTTCTTGAGACCGGCCTTCTTGCGCTCGACCGCACGGTCGTCGCGGGAGAGGAAGCCGGCCTTCTTCAGCGTGGCGCGGTTGTTGTCCACGTCAGCCTCGTTCAGCGCACGGGCGACGCCGAGGCGCAGGGCGCCGGCCTGACCCGAGACGCCGCCACCCGAGATGCGGGCGATGACGTCGTAGCGGTTGTCGAGCTCGAGCACCTTGAAGGGCTCGTTGACTTCCTGCTGGTGCACCTTGTTGGGGAAGTAGTCCTCAAGGGTGCGACCGTTGATCTTCCACTTGCCGGTGCCCGGAACGATCCGGACGCGGGCGATGGCGTTCTTGCGACGGCCAAGGCCGGCGGCGGGCTGCGGGTCGCCGAAGCGGCCGGCGAGCGACTCGGAGGTGTACTCACCCTCGACGGGGACCTCGGACTCGAAGGTGGTCACCTCGGCGAAGGTCTCCTCGCCCTCGGTGCCCTCGACGGTCTCAACAGTGGTCTCGGCCACGATGCTCCTCAGATCTTTCTTATGGTCTTAGGGGGAGGCCGGAACTACTGCGCGACCTGGGTGATCTCGAACGGGACCGGCTGCTGCGCAGCGTGCGGGTGCTGGTCGCCCGCGTAGACCTTGAGCTTCGACAGCATCTGCCGACCCAGGGTGTTCTTGGGGATCATGCCCTTGATGGCCTTCTCGACGGCCTTCTCCGGGTTCTTGGAGAGCAGCTCGTCGTAGCGGACCGAGCGCAGACCACCCGGGAAGCCGGAGTGGCGGTACGCCATCTTCTGGGTCTTCTTGTTGCCGGACAGGTGAACCTTGTCGGCGTTGATGATGATGACGAAGTCGCCCATGTCCATGTGGGGGGCATAGATCGCCTTGTGCTTGCCTCGGAGGAGGTTCGCGGCCGTGGTGGCCAGACGACCCAGGACGATGTCCTGAGCGTCGATGACGTGCCACTGGCGCGTCACATCTCCGGGCTTGGGGCTGTACGTACGCACGGTCGTAGCCTTCGCTTCTTCAGTGAGTGGAGTCCTGACAAGGCCACCCGGACGATTCCACCAGCCTTGGCGGCGCTGCGGGGACGCAACCCGAGTGCCTGCCGCTGGTCATCGGCCCGGTGGACCGGCGTAAGGGCCCCTCGCGTGAGAACGACCAAGCCAATACGCATAACAAACCAGAAGAATACCCGGGGGCCCCCGCACGGGTCAAAATGGCCCCCGACCGGCCCCGTCGAACCCCCTGATTACGGGGCGGACGGGGCCCCCGGCGGAAGACCGGCGGCCGGCCGGAGACCGACGGCGCCCCGTACGAAGGCCTGCGGCGAGCCGCACGGGGATCGACGCCGCCGGCCGGGCCGGACGGCAGGACGCGGGGCCGACCGCCTACCGCGCCCGCTCGACCCGCCGCTCGTCCCACACCGGCTCGGTCGTCTCGCGCACCACGCCGTCCGAGCCGAAGACGAGGTAGCGGTCGAAGGACTTCGCGAACCAGCGGTCGTGCGTGACGGCCATCACGGTCCCGTCGTACGCCTCCAGGCCGTCCTGGAGGGCCTCCGCCGACTCCAGGTCCAGGTTGTCCGTGGGCTCGTCCAGCAGCAGGGCGGTGGTGCCGGAGAGTTCGAGGAGCAGGATCTGGAAGCGGGCCTGCTGTCCGCCGGAGAGCTTCTCGAAGGGCTGGTCGCCCTGGCGCTCCAGCTCGTACCGGCGCAGTACGCCCATGGCGGCGCCCCGGTCCTTGGCCTGCTCGCTCCAGAGGATCTCCACCAGCGTCCTGCCCAGCAGCTCCGGGTGGGCGTGGGTCTGCGCGAAGTGGCCGGCGACGACCCGGGCGCCGAGCTTGTACTCGCCGGTGTGCGCGACCGGCTCCCCGGCGAGCAGCCGCAGGAAGTGGGACTTCCCGGAGCCGTTGGAGCCGAGGACGGCGACCCGCTCGCCGTAGTAGACCTCCAGGTCGAACGGCTTCATCAGGCCGGTGAGCTCCAGCCCGGTGCAGGTCACCGCACGTACGCCGGTGCGTCCGCCGCGCAGCCGCATCCGGATGTCCTGCTCGCGGGGCGGCTCGGGGGGCGGTCCGGCGTCCTCGAACTTCTTGAAGCGGGTCTGCATGGCGTGGTAGCGGTTGGCCATGTCGGGGCTGATGGCCGCCTGTTGCCGCAACCGCAGGGTGAGGGCGCGCAGCCGGGCGTGCTCCTCCTGCCAGCGGCGCAGCAGCTCCTCGAAGCGGGCGAACCGGTCCTTGCGGGCCTGGTGGTAGGTGTCGAAGCCGCCGCCGTGCACCCAGACGTCGCTGCCGCTCGCTCCGGGCTCGACGCTGACGATCTTCTCGGCGGCCCGGGAGAGCAGCTCGCGGTCGTGGGAGACGAAGAGGACCGTCTTACGGGTCTCCTTGAGCTTCTCCTCCAGCCAGCGCTTGCCGGGGACGTCGAGGTAGTTGTCCGGTTCGTCCAGGAGCAGCACCTCGTCGGGGCCGCGCAGCAGCGCTTCGAGGACCAGGCGCTTCTGCTCGCCGCCGCTGAGGGTGCGCGCCTCGCGGTACTGCGCCTTCTCGTATGGGACGCCGAGCGCGGCCATGGTGCACATGTCCCAGAGGGTCTCCGCCTCGTAGCCGCGCACCTCCGCCCAGTCACTGAGGGCCTGCGCGTACGTCATCTGCGCGGCCTCGTCGTCGACGGTGAGGATCAGTTCCTCGGCGGCGTCCACGGCCGCCGAGGCGACCTTGATCTGCGGCTGCGCCACGGAGACCAGCAGGTCGCGGACGGTCTGTCCGTCGCGTACGGAACCGACGAACTGGCCCATCACGCCGAGCCCGCCGCTCACCGAGACCGTGCCGCCGTGCGGCTGGAGCTCGCCGGAGAGGAGGCGCAGCAGTGTCGTCTTGCCCGCGCCGTTGGCGCCGACGAGGGCCACCACGGCACCGTCGGCGACCCGGAAGGAAGCGTCGCCGAGCAGCACCCGCCCGTCCGGTAGGTAGTACTCCAGGTGGCCCGCTTCGAGATGTCCCATACCCGCATTGTCGGGTGCGCGGGCGCCGCGGCCCAACCGGATTCCCGGAGAGGCCCGCAACCCGGGCCGCTCACTGTCCGAGAACCTCTAGGATGCGCCCCATGAGCTTTGGGCATGGGGGGCCCTCCTGGGGGCCCAGGGACAGTGGGACTCCGGACTGGGCGGCGCTGGCCGAGGAGTCCGCGGCGAAGAGCAGGCGCCGGAAGTGGTTGCTGATCGGGGGCGGTGTGCTGGCGACGGCGGCCGTCGCGGCGATCGTGGCGACCGCGGTGGTGTCGGCCGGCAAGGGTGACCCGGAGGCCGGTGCGAGCGCGAGTCCGCTGCCGGGTCCGGCCGACCTGCCGCCGGAGTCCGCGGATCCGGCTCCGTCCTTCTCCTCGGTGGCCCCGGCTCCCCCGCCGGACCCGATGGACTTCATCACGGACGAGAAGAAGGACAAGCAGCCGATCACGGTGGACGGCTTCTTCCCGGGCAAGAAGCTCACCTCGGGCGACCGGGTCCACCTCAAGGGCCCGACGGCCCGCACCACGCGGTGCGCCGAGGGTACCCAGGGCGCGCTGGGCGCGGTGCTCACCAGGAACGGCTGCGACCAGCTGATCCGCGCCACGTACACCAGGGACGGCGTCGCGGTCACGGTGGGTGTCGCGGTGTTCGGTACGGAGGCACAGGCGAAGAAGGCCGTCGAGGAGTCCGCCGGAGGGGTCGCCTCGCTCAGCGGCGGCGGTGTGCCGGTCTTCTGCCGGGCCGGTGTGGTCTGCCGCCGTACGGCCAACTCCTACGGCCGGTACGCGTACTTCTCGGTGGGCGGCTTCACCGGCGGCACGAACGTCACCAAGGACGACAGGGCCGTTTTCACGGCGGGCGACGACCTGACCAATTTCACCTTCCACCAGATCCGGCACCGGGGCGAGGTCCAGGCGTCGGCCGCCGCGTCGGCCGCCGCGTCGGCCGCCGCGTCGGCCGCCACGGCCTGACCCGTCACCACCCGGCCGTCCCGTGGTCGGCCCGAGGCCGCCACAACGCGGACACCCGCACGCCGCCCCTGTATAGGGTTCAGTTCATCCGCACGGGAAACGGGGCGGGAACGGACAAGTCTGGGGTGGGCTGTGGCAGTCAAGGTGACGGTGGTTGTCCCTACGTACAACTCGGGGAGCCATATCGAGCCGTTGGTCCGCTCGATGCTGGAGCAGACGCTGTCGCCCGACGAGTTCGAGGTGCTGTTCGTCGACGACGGCTCCACCGACGACACCCCGGCGCGGCTGGCCGGGCTCGCCGCCGAGCACGCCCATTTCCGTACCACCTCGATCCCCAACTCGGGCTGGCCGGGCAAGCCGCGCAACATCGGGGTCGAGCAGGCGCGTGGCGAGTACGTCCAGTTCGTGGACCACGACGACCTGATGGCCCCCGAGGCGCTGGAGCGCCTGCACGCGATGGCGGTCCGCAACGGCTCGGACATCGTCATCGGCAAGGTGGCAAGCAACTTCACCAGCCGGGGCGTGCCCTACGGCCTGATGAGCACGACCCGCGAGAAGTGCACCGTGCGCACCGCCTCGCTCATCGACAGCCTCACCCCGCACAAGATGTTCCGGACCGCGTTCCTGCGCGAGCACGGGATCGTGCACCCCGAAGGGCCGTGGATCCTGGAGGACCAGCTCTTCCTCGTGCGTTCGTACCTGAAGGCCGAGGTCGTCTCGGTGCTGGGCGACTACGTCTGCTACACGTACTGGGCGCGCGACGACGCGGCGAACGCCGGTACCCGGGCGATGGACCCGCGCCGGTACTACGCCAATCTGCGCGAGATCATGGGCACGGTGGCCGACGGCACCGAGCCCGGCCCGGACCGCGACCGGCTGCTGCGGCGTTTCTACCGGGGCGAGATGCTCGGCCGGCTGGGCGTGCCGGCGCGCGGCGCGGTCATCGACCCGCACTTCGACGCCGACCCCTTCGAGGCGGTACGGGAGCTGGCCGACACCTTCGTCACCGACGGGATGCACGACTCGCTCGCCGCGAACCAGCGGGTCCGCTCAAGCCTGCTGCGGGCGAACAAGCCCGCCGAACTGACCGAGTACACCCGTCGGCAGACCGATCTGACCGCGCTCACCACGGTCGGAAAGGCCCACTGGGACCGCGACCGGCTGAAGGTCGCGTTCACCGCGCGGTTCGCCGAGCGGCAGGACGGGCCCGGTCTGCTGCTGGCCCGCCGGGGGGACCGGTACGTCCTCGCCCCGGCGCTCACCGACGGTGTCCTCGACGAGCCGGTCGACGTGACCGACGAGCTGAAGTCGTTCCGGGTGGACGTCCTGCTCCGGCACACGGAGACCGCGCACCTGTGGCCGGCGCTCGCCACCGTCCGGCTCACCCTGGAGGAGGAGACGGACGCGGACGGCACCGTGCTGGTGCGGCCCGTGCTGAACGGCTCCGCCTCGCTCGACCCGGTGCGCGGCGCGGGCGGCAGCCCGCTCGCCCCCGGCACCTGGGAGGTGCGGATCCGGGTGATGGGCGCCGGGTTCGACCGTACGGTGCCGCTCGGCAATGCCGGTGGCGACGCGGCGGCGCTGCCCGCCGGGGAGGTCCTGGCCGGCCACCGCACCGGTCCTGTGCTCGCCGCGGACGCCGGTGCGGACACCGGGCTGGCCCTCACGGTCGTCCCCACCACCGACAGCCCGCGTCCCCGGCCGCCGAAGGTCAGCGTCGTCGTGCCGACCGCCGGGGCCACCCCCGACGCGCTCCGCGGGACGCTCGCCTCGCTGACCGCGCAGAGCCTCGCCCAGCAGGAGTTCGAGACCGTGCTCGTCGGTGACGGCGAGGGGGAGATCCGCCCGGCGGCCGGTTCCGATCCGCGCGACGCCGGTGTCGACGCCGCGACCGGCGTCTACGTCCTCTTCATGGAGCCGGGCGACCGCCTGGCCCCGGAGGCGCTGGAGCGGATGTACGCGTACGGCATGGCCAACGACACCGACGTGGTGGTCGGGAAGCTCGCGGGCAAGGGACGTGCGCTGCCCAAGGAGCTGTTCGTCCGCGACCGGCCGCGCGCCAGTCTCGCCAAGGACCCGCTGGCCGACAGCCTCACGGTCAACAAGTTGTACGACCGCGCCTTCCTGCTCCGGCACGGCCTGCGGTTCTCCGCCGAGGGCGGCCCGCTCGCGGACCAGGCCTTCGCCGCGGAGGCGTATCTGCGCGCCGGGCACGCCTCGGTGCTGGGCAGTTACGTCTGCTACCACTACGGCCCCAAGCGGGACGTTCCGGCGCCCGCTCCCGCCGACTTCTACGCGGCGGTCGCCGGGCTGATGAAGACCACCGACAGCCTCTCCGAGCCGGGCCCCGCGCGGGACCGGCTGCACCGCCGCTGGCTCCGCGTCGAGGTACTGGACCGCATCAGCGGGAAGGCGTTCCTGGACATGGCGGAGGAGGACCGGATCTCGCTGGTCCGGGACATCCGGACCGCGCTGGCGGGCAAGGCGTCCAAGGGCGCCGTGGCGGGGCTCCCCCCGGCCCGCCGGGTCGCGGTCGGTCTCATCGAGGACGACCGGCCCGAGGACGTGGTCCGGCTCGCCCGCTGGGACAGCTCCCTCGCCTGCGCTCCCGAGCTGACCGGTTTCGTGCGACGGGAGAACGGCGTCTTCCGGCTCTCGTTCACCGGGACCCCGCGTGCGGCCGACGGGCCGGTGGGTGTGGTCACCGACGCGGACGGTGTCCACACGCTGGCCCCGGCCGGACTGCCGGAGGCCGTGCTGGACCGGTTCGCCCAGGAGCCGCTGACCGGCGGCGCGGTCCCGGAGAAGGCCACCGCCGTGCTGGTCCTGCGGGAGCGCGAGACCGGTGCCGAGTACCGGCTGGCCACCGAGTCCGAGGTACGCCGCACGGTCGAGGGCGGACTCACCGTCGCCGGTACGGCCGAGCTGGACCCCGCCTCGGCCGCCGGCGGGGACCCGCTCGACGACGGCGCCTGGGACCTCTACGTCCGGCTCACCGCGCTCGGCTGGACGAAGACCGCCCGGCTCGGCCGGGACCGGACGGTCGAGGTCTCCGAGGAGCTCACCGCCGCCCCGCACCCCGCCGACCCGGCCCGCACCATCACCCCGTACTGGACCAGGCCGCACCGCGACCTCTCGCTCCGGGTGGAGACCCCGGAACCCGCACCGGCACCGCCCAAGCAGGGCCTGCTGCGCCGGGTCGCCAAGGCCCTCAAGGGCAAGTAGCCGCCGGGACCCGGGCGTCGGGCCGCCTCAGCAGCAGCCGAAGCCGTCCGGGTCCACGCTGCCGTCGGGCAACGACCGTACGTTGCGGGCCTCCTTGGCCCGGGCGGCCAGCAACTCGTCCGCCGGGTAGGCCACTTCCTCCAGGGTGAGGCCGTGCGGCTTCACCACGTGGACGCCGGGGTCCCGCACCCTGGCCGCCAGCACCTCGGCGGGCCAGGGCGCCGGGCGCCGGCCGTCGCCCACGAACAGGGCGGCGCCGATCAGCGCGCGCACCATGTTGTGGCAGAAGGCGTCGGCCTGCACGGTCGCGGTCAGGACGCCCGACTCCTCGTCCCGCGCCCAGCTCAGCCTCTGCAGCGTGCGGATGGTCGTCGCCCCCTCACGCTTCTTGCAGTACGCCGCGAAGTCGTGCTCACCGACCATCGGCGCCGCCGCCTCGTTCATCGCGTCGACGTCCAACGGCCGGTCGTGCCAGAGGACATGGCCACGCGTCAGCGGATCGACGCCGCCGGGCCGGTCGGCCACCCGGTAGGCGTACCGCCGGTGCATCGCGGAGAAGCGCGCATTGAAGCCCGCCGGAGCCTCGACCGCCCGCCAGATCCGTACGTCCAGCGGCAGCCGCCCCGCCATGCGGCGCAGCAGCTTCTCCCGGTGCTCCTCCCACACCTCGGCCGGCAGGTCGACGTGCGCGACCTGCCCCCGGGCGTGCACCCCGGCATCCGTACGCCCCGCCACCGTCAGGTCGTGACGGCGCGAGGAGCGGGTCACCGTGCGCAGCGCGTCCTCGATCTCCCCCTGCACCGTCCGCCGGGAGGTCTGCTTCGCCCAGCCGGAAAAGTCCTTGCCGTCGTAGGACAGGTCCAGCCGTACGCGTACGGAACCGGGCTCTGGCTCGTCGCTCACCCGCGCATCCTCTCAATCCCAGAAATCGCAGAAACGGAACGGGCCCGCACCGCCCCGAAGGGTGATGCGGGCCCGAACAGTGGTGTCAGGACGCTCAGGCGTCCTTGGACTCCGCGTCGGCCTCGGCCGGCTTGGCGTCCTCGGTGGACTCGGCCTTGGCCGCGTCCTCCTTGACCGCACGCTTGGTGGCGGCCTCGGCCTCACCGGTGGCCTGCTGGGCCACGGTCAGGGCCTCGACGAGCTCGATGACGGCCATCGGGGCGTTGTCGCCACGACGGTTGCCGATCTTGGTGATACGGGTGTAACCACCGGGGCGGTTCTCGTACCGGGGAGCGATCTCGGTGAAGAGCGTGTGGACGATGCTCTTGTCCGTGATCGTCTGGAGCACCAGGCGACGGTTGTGGATGTCGCCCTTCTTCGCCTTCGTGACGAGACGCTCGGCGACGGGGCGCAGACGACGGGCCTTGGCCTCGGTCGTCGTGATGCGGCCGTGCTCGAACAGCGACTTCGCGAGGTTCGCGAGCAGCAGACGCTCGTGCGCGGCGCTGCCGCCCAGACGTGCACCCTTGGCGGGACGCGGCATGGTGTTTCTCCTTGTGTGCTGCACCGGCCGTATCAGGTACCGGTGTCAGTTCCCGTGAAGCGGTCGCTCCGCGGAAGTCCGTGGTTCGAGGACCGGGGTCCTCACGGACGGGCCGACGCCGACGCGTCGGCGTCGGCCCGTCCGGGGCGTCCTAGTACTGCTCGGTCTCGACGAAGCCCGCGTCCGCGTCGTCGTCGGCGCCGAAGGCGTCGGCGGCGGCGGTCGGGTCGAATCCGGGCGGGCTGTCCTTGAGGGCCAGGCCCATGCCGGCCAGCTTCGCCTTGACCTCGTCGATCGACTTCGCACCGAAGTTGCGGATGTCGAGCAGGTCGGCCTCGGAACGCGCCACGAGCTCACCCACGGAGTGGATGCCCTCGCGCTTGAGGCAGTTGTACGAGCGGACCGTGAGCTCCAGCTCCTCGATCGGCAGCGCCAGATCGGCGGCGAGCGCGGCGTCCGTGGGCGACGGGCCCATGTCGATGCCCTCGGCGTCGATGTTGAGCTCGCGCGCCAGACCGAACAGCTCGACCAGGGTCTTGCCGGCCGACGCCATGGCGTCACGGGGACGCATGGCCTGCTTGGTCTCGACGTCGACGATCAGCTTGTCGAAGTCGGTGCGCTGCTCGACACGGGTCGCCTCGACCTTGTACGTGACCTTGAGCACCGGCGAGTAGATGGAGTCGACCGGGATACGGCCGATCTCCTGGCCCGCCTGCTTGTTCTGGACGGCGGAGACGTAGCCGCGACCGCGCTCGACGGTCAGCTCCATCTCCAGCTTGCCCTTGCCGTTCAGCGTGGCGAGGACGAGGTCCGGGTTGTGGACCTCGACGCCGGCCGGCGGCGCGATGTCGGCAGCGGTGACCAGACCGGGACCCTGCTTGCGCAGGTACATCACGACCGGCTCGTCGTGCTCCGAGGAGACGACCAGCTGCTTGATGTTGAGGATGAGGTCGGTCACGTCCTCCTTGACGCCCGGCACGGTGGTGAACTCGTGCAGGACACCGTCGATCCGGATGCTGGTGACGGCGGCACCGGGGATCGAGGAGAGGAGGGTACGGCGCAGGGAGTTGCCGAGGGTGTAACCGAAACCGGGCTCGAGCGGCTCGATGACGAACCGGGAGCGGAACTCGTCGACGACCTCTTCGGTCAGCGACGGGCGCTGGGCGATCAGCATGCTGATGTCCTTCAGTCGTGGGCACCCACTATTTGATGCCCGACAGATACAACAAGGGTACGGGCGGTACGCCCCCGAAGGGAGGTACCGCCCGGTCCCACAGGTGTGCGTGAACACAGACGGCCGTCACCGGCCGTCATGCGTCAGACGCGGCGACGCTTCGGCGGACGGCAGCCGTTGTGCGGCGTCGGGGTGACGTCCTGGATCGAACCGACCTCGAGGCCCGTGGCCTGGAGGGAGCGGATCGCGGTCTCGCGGCCGGAGCCCGGACCCTTGACGAAGACGTCGACCTTGCGCATGCCGTGCTCCTGCGCGCGGCGGGCGGCCGACTCGGCGGCCATCTGCGCGGCGAAGGGGGTGGACTTGCGCGAGCCCTTGAAGCCGACGTGGCCGGCGGAGGCCCAGGAGATCACGTTGCCCGAGGGGTCCGTGATCGAGACGATCGTGTTGTTGAACGTGCTCTTGATGTGCGCGTGGCCGTGAGCGACGTTCTTCTTTTCCTTGCGACGCACCTTCTTGGCTGCGCCCTGACGACCCTTGGGGGGCATGTCTTACTCCAGATGGAGAGGGGAGGTGATCGGTCCTACAGCGAAGACCGCTGGTTGCTGCTCGGCCGGAAGTCCGGACCGCGCAGTGCGTCCGCTGAGGACTACTTCTTGCCCGGCTTCTTCTTACCGGCGATGGCGCGACGCGGGCCCTTGCGGGTACGCGCGTTCGTGCTGGTGCGCTGACCGTGCACCGGCAGGCCACGACGGTGGCGAATGCCCTGGTAGCAGCCGATCTCGATCTTGCGGCGGATGTCGCCCTGGATCTCGCGGCGGAGGTCACCCTCGGTGCGCAGGTTGGCGTCGACGAACTCGCGGATCTTGACGAGGTCCTCTTCGGCCAGGTCGCGAACGCGGGTGTTCGGGTTCACGCCGGTCGCGGCGAGGATCTCCTTGGACCGGGTGCGCCCGATGCCGAAGACGTAGGTGAGGGCAACCTCCACGCGCTTTTCGCGCGGGATGTCAACACCTGAAACGCGTGCCATTCAATGGCTCCAGTTGTCATATCGGGGGTCTTCCACAGTGCCGCTCCCGACCGCCGACCGTCGATGGGAGACGGTGGTACGCCCGGGTCCCCGGCCCCCGCCGGAGGTGTCGTCAGCCGTGGCTTGGACGGGCACTGCGTATGTACGTATTACGTGCGTCGCGCGAAGAACTGCGAGATGCAGGGGGTCGTGCGTCAGCCCTGGCGCTGCTTGTGGCGCAGGTTTTCGCAGATGACCATGACCCGACCGTGACGGCGGATCACCTTGCACTTGTCGCAGATCTTCTTGACGCTCGGCTTGACCTTCATGGGATGTCAGGTTCTCCGGGTCAGTGCCATCACCACGCGGAAGCGGGGTGGGGGCAAGATCTACTTGTACCGGTAGACGATCCGGCCACGCGTCAGGTCGTACGGAGAGAGCTCCACCACGACCCGGTCATCGGGGAGGATGCGGATGTAGTGCATCCGCATCTTGCCGCTGATGTGCGCGAGGACCTTGTGACCGTTCTGGAGCTCCACCCGGAACATTGCGTTCGGGAGGGACTCGATCACGGTGCCCTCGATTTCGATGGCACCTTGCTTCTTGGCCACGCTTCGCCTTTCGAATCGGCTACCTTGATCGACTCCCGCTCTGCCCGAGCGGCCACCAAGTGGACACACGGATGCACGAGAGCCGACGAGTCAGTCTACGTCAGCTGACCCCAAAAGACGAATCCGTCAAGTTTGCCCATCGGCCGTGATCCTTACGCCCGAACGGGCGAGGGGATCGGCCGGCACTCAGGCCAGCGGGTCGGGGGCGGCCTCGATGCCGTACTGGGCGAGCTTCTCGCGCCCGCCGTCGGGGGCGGTGAGCACCAGCGGGCCCTGCTCGGTCAGCGCGATGGAGTGCTCCCAGTGGGAGGACCAGCTGCCGTCGGTGGTCAGTACGGTCCAGTCGTCGCTGAGCACCTTCGTCTGCGCGGTGCCGAGCGAGACCATCGGCTCGATCGCCAGGCAGACGCCGGGGACCAGCTTGATGCCCTTGCCGCGCTTGCGGGAGACGTAGTTCAGCAGGTGCGGGTCCATGTGCATCTCGGTGCCGATGCCGTGGCCGCCGTAGTCCTCGACGATCCCGTACTTGCCGGTGGCCGGACGGGGCTGGCGGCGGATGTAGCCCTCGATGGCCTTGGAGATGTCGACGAGCCGGTTGTTCACCTTCATCGCGGCGATACCGGCCCACATCGACTCCTCGGTGACCCGGGAGAGCTCGATCAGCTCCGGAGCGTGTCCGGTGCCCACGAAGGCGGTGTAGGCGGCGTCGCCGTGCCAGCCGTCCACGATCGCGCCGCAGTCGATGGAGATGATGTCGCCGTCCTTGAGGACGGTCTTCTCGTCCGGGATGCCGTGGACGACGACTTCGTTGACCGAGGTGCAGATGGTCGCGGGGAACCCGCCGTACCCGAGGAAGTTCGACTTCGCCCCGTGGTCGGCGATCACCTTGCGCGCGACCTGGTCCAGATCGTGGGTGGAGGCGCCCGGGACGGCGGCCTCGCGGGTGGCGGCGTGAATGGCGGCGACCACGAGGCCCGCCTCACGCATCTTGGCGATCTGCTCCGGGGTCTTGATCTGCACCATTGCTGGGCGCCTCTCTGCGTCTGCGTCTGGGGGACGGGGCCGTCGCGGGGAACGGGGCTGAACCGTCATCCACGATACGGCGACAAACAGCCGGCCGCGGCGCCCTGGGGCACCGCGGCCGGCTGTGGAAGGTACTGCGTGGGTGGTGCTCAGCCCTCGTCGGACTTGAGCGCCGCCATGGCCCGCTCGGTCACTTCGGCCACCTTGCCGAGCGCGGGGACGGTCACGACCAGTCTCTGCTCGCGGTAGTAGTCGATGATCGGCTCGGTCTGCGAGTGGTAGACCTCGAGACGCGTGCGGACGGTCTCCTCGGTGTCGTCGTCCCGCTGGTACAGCTCGCCGCCGCAGACGTCGCAGACGCCCTCGGTCTTCGGCTGGTTGTACACGACGTGGAAGACGTGCGAGCTGTCGTTGCGGCAGATGCGGCGGCCCGCGATCCGCTTGACGACCTCGTCCTCGGGGACCTCCAGGTCGAGTACCGCGTCGAGGGAAAGGCCCTCGCTCTTGAGCATCTCGTCCAGCGCCTCGGCCTGGCCGACGTTGCGCGGGAAGCCATCGAGGAGGAAGCCGCCCACCGCGTCCGGCTGGGACATGCGGTCCTTGGCCATCGCGATGGTCACCTCGTCCGGCACCAGCTGACCCTTGTCCATGTAGGACCGGGCCTGCTTGCCAAGGTCGGTGCCCTGGCTGATGTTGGCGCGGAAGAGGTCGCCCGTGGAGATGTGCGGAATCGACAGGTTCTTGGCAAGGTACGCGGCCTGCGTTCCCTTGCCGGCACCAGGAGGCCCGACGAGGACGATTCGCATCAGCGGAGGAACCCTTCGTAATTGCGCTGCTGGAGCTGACTCTCGATCTGCTTCACGGTTTCCAGACCCACACCCACGATGATGAGGATGCTCGTCCCGCCGAACGGGAAGTTCTGGTTCGCACCGCCGAAGCCTGCCAACGCCATCGTCGGCACCAGAGCGATCAGGCCCAAGTACAGCGAGCCCGGCCAAGTGATCCTGTTGAGCACGTAGCTCAGGTACTCGGCTGTAGGTCGACCTGCCCGGATACCCGGGATGAACCCACCATACTTCTTCATGTTGTCGGCTACTTCTTCGGGGTTGAACGAGATCGCCACGTAGAAGAACGCGAAGAAGACGATCAGGAGGAAGTAGGACGCGATGTAGTACGGGTGGTCGCCCTTGACGAAGTGGTCCTTGATCCAGTTCGCCCAGCCCGCGTTGGAGTTGGAGAACTGGACGATCAGGGCCGGGATGTAGAGGAGCGACGAGGCGAAGATGACGGGGATGACGCCCGCCTGGTTCACCTTGAGCGGGATGTACGTGGACGTACCGCCGTAGGAACGGCGCCCGATCATGCGCTTCGCGTACTGCACCGGGATGCGGCGCTGGGCCTGCTCGACGAAGACGACGAGGCCGACCATCACCATGCCGATGAGGATGACGGTGCCGAACTCGATCCAGCCGTCGGCGAGCTTGCCGCTCTCCTTGATGGCCCACAGGGCACTCGGGAAGCTGGCGGCGATCGAGATGAACATCAGGATCGACATGCCGTTGCCGATGCCGCGGTCGGTGATGAGCTCACCGAGCCACATGACACAGGCGGTGCCGGCCGTCATCGTGACGACCATGACGATCGTGGTGAAGATCGACTGGTTGGGGACGATCTGGTCGCCCACCGAGCAGCTGCTGAACAGCGCGCCGCTGCGGGCGGTCGCCACCAGACCGGTGCCCTGGAGGATGGCCAGCGCGACCGTGAGGTAACGCGTGTACTGGGTGATCTTGGTCTGCCCGGACTGTCCCTCCTTCTTGAGGGCCTCCAGTCGGGGGATGACCACGGTCAGCAGCTGAAGAATGATGCTGGCCGTGATGTACGGCATGATGCCGAGCGCGAAGATCGTGATCTGCAGCAGTGCACCACCGCTGAACATGTTGACCAGACCGAAGAGGCTGTTGTTGCCCTTGCTGGCCTGGTCGATACAGGTCTGGACGTTCTCGTAACTCACTCCCGGTACGGGGATGTGTGCCCCGAGCCGATAGAGAACGATGATGCCGAGCGTGAAGAGCAGCTTCTTGCGCAGGTCGGGCGTCTTGAACGCCCGGGCGAACGCGGTGAGCACGGTGCCTCCTGCGACCCCCGCGCTATGCGTAGAGGTGACGGTCTTGAGGTTCGACGGATACAGAAAAGTCAGAAAGTCCCAGGGCGAGTGCCCGAGGGGTTAGCACACACAACGCACGCCACCTTACCGGCGACCATGCCCCCCTAGGAACGACCGAACGGGGATGCCTCTTGAAGAGGCATCCCCGGTCGGGTGTTCAGTACATCGAGTTGTCCGAGTTGTCTCAGACGAGCTCGGTGACGGTGCCGCCGGCGGCGGCAATCTTCTCCTTGGCGGAGCCGGAGACGGCGTCAACCGAAACCTGCAGCGCAACGGAGATCTCGCCCTGTCCGAGGACCTTGACGAGGTGGTTGTTGCGCACGGCGCCCTTGGCGACCAGGTCGGCCACCGTGACCTCTCCACCCTCGGGGTAGAGCGTCGCGAGCTTGTCCAGGTTCACGACCTGGTACTCCGTGCGGAACGGGTTCTTGAAGCCCTTGAGCTTCGGCAGGCGCATGTGGAGGGGCATCTGGCCACCCTCGAAGCGCTGCGGAACCTGGTAACGAGCCTTCGTTCCCTTGGTACCACGGCCTGCGGTCTTACCCTTGGACGCCTCACCACGACCCACACGGGTCTTGGCGGTCTTGGCGCCCGGGGCAGGCCGGAGGTTGTGGGCCTTCAGCGGGCTGTTCTCCGCCATGTCAGTCAACCTCCTCAACCGTCACGAGGTGGCGGACGGTGTGAACCATTCCGCGGAACTCGGGGCGGTCCTCCTTGACAACCACGTCGTGCAGGCGCTTGAGCCCGAGCGAACGCAGGGTGTCGCGGTGGTTCTGCTTGCTGCCGATGTACGACTTCGTCTGCGTGATCTTGAGGCTGGCCATTACGCACCAGCCCCGGCACGGGCACGAAGCAGAGCCGCGGGGGCGACGTCCTCGAGGGGCAGACCGCGGCGGGCCGCGATCTCCTCGGGACGCTGCAGGCCCTGAAGGGCCGCCACGGTCGCGTGCACGATGTTGATCGCGTTGGAAGAACCGAGCGACTTCGACAGGATGTCGTGGACGCCGGCGCACTCGAGCACGGCACGCACCGGACCACCGGCGATAACGCCGGTACCCGGGGAAGCAGGCTTGAGCAGGACGACGCCCGCAGCCTTCTCGCCCGTGATCGGGTGAGGAATCGTGCCCTGGATGCGCGGAACCTTGAAGAAGGACTTCTTCGCTTCCTCGACACCCTTGGCGATGGCCGCGGGAACTTCCTTGGCCTTGCCGTAACCGACACCGACGGTGCCGTCACCATCGCCCACCACGACCAGCGCGGTGAAGCTGAAGCGACGACCACCCTTCACAACCTTGGCGACGCGGTTGATCGCGACAACGCGCTCAACGTACGCGGTCTTCTCGGCGGCGCTGGGGCCACCGTCACGGCCCTTCCGGTCCCGCCGCTCGCCGCCACCGGCACCGCTTCCGCGGCGCTGGGGTCCAGCCATTGGAATTACCTCTCTCTGTTACGTCCGCTGTGCGTAGGAACCGGGGCTTAGAACTTCAGCCCGGCTTCACGGGCGGCGTCAGCCAGAGCGGCAATCCGCCCGGCGTACTGGTTACCACCGCGGTCAAACACGACGGCCTCGACGCCTGCGGCCTTGGCGCGCTCGGCGACCAGGGCGCCGACCTGCTGGGCCTGAGCGCTCTTGTCACCCTCGCCACCACGGATGGAGACGTCCAGGGTCGACGCCGACGCGAGCGTGTGGCCCGCGATGTCGTCGATGACCTGGGCCACGATGTGACGGTTGGAACGCGTCACGACGAGGCGGGGACGCTCCGGCGAACCGGAGACGTGCTTGCGGACGCGGATGTGGCGCCGCTTGCGGGCAGCGCGCTTGTACGCGTCGCCCTTGGCGATCTTCACGCCGTATGCCATGGCTACTTACCAGCCTTTCCGACCTTGCGGCGGATGACCTCGCCCGCGTACTTGACGCCCTTGGCCTTGTACGGGTCGGGCTTCCGCAGCTTGCGGATGTTGGCGGCTACCTCGCCGACCTTCTGCTTGTCGATGCCCTCGACGCTGAGCTTCGTGGGCGACTCGACCTTGAAGGTGATGCCTTCCGGAGCCTCGATGAGGATCGGGTGGCTGTAGCCCAGGGCGAACTCCAGGTTGGAGCCCTTCGCCTGGACGCGGTAACCGACACCGCTGATTTCGAGCGCCTTGCTGTATCCCTGGGTCACGCCGGTGATCATGTTCGCCACCAGCGTGCGGGACAGGCCGTGAAGGGCCTTGTTCTGACGCTCGTCGTTCGGGCGGACGACGTTCAGGACGCCGTCCTCACCCTTGGTGACCTCGATCGGCGCGGCAACGGTGTGCGTGAGGGAACCCTTGGGGCCCTTCACCGCGACCGTGCGGCCATCGATGGTGACGTCCACACCGGCGGGAACCTGGATGGGGAGCTTGCCGATTCGCGACATGAGCTATTCCTCCGATTCCCGACTACCAGACGTAGGCGAGGACTTCCCCACCTACGCCCTTCTTGCTGGCCTGCTGGCCGGTCAGGAGACCGTGGGACGTGGAGATGATCGCCACGCCCAGGCCGCCGAGGACCTTCGGCAGGTTGGTGGACTTTGCGTATACACGCAGACCCGGCTTCGAGATTCGCTTGATGCCGGCGATCGAGCGCTCGCGGTTCGGACCGAACTTCAGGTCGAGAACGAGGTTCTTGCCAACCTCGGCGTCCTCGACCTTCCAGCCGGTGATGAAGCCCTCCTGCTGGAGGATCTCCGCGATGTGCGACTTGATCTTGCTGTGCGGCATCACGACGGAGTCGTGGTACGCCGAGTTCGCGTTGCGCAGACGCGTGAGCATGTCTGCGATCGGATCAGTCATGGTCATGAGTTGGCCTTCGGCCTCTCTCGCCGGGGTTTCCTGTATGCGCCATCCCTCTCCCCACTCAGTGGCGGGACGGGTGCGGTGCGGGGACCTACGGCGTAGTAAGTCGGTCTTGGGCGGCAGGCGCCCAACCCTTCAAGCCTACGGCATGAAAGGAGGGGCTCCTGCCGACCAGATGCTTACCGAGAGTCTCAAGGTGTTCCCAACGCCCGGAGGGCGAGGGGAAGTTACCAGGAGCTCTTGGTCACGCCCGGCAGCTCGCCACGGTGAGCCATCTCACGAAGGCACACGCGGCACAGGCCGAACTTGCGGTAGACGGAGTGCGGGCGGCCGCAGCGCTGGCAACGCGTGTACGCGCGAACGCCGAACTTCGGCTTGCGGGCAGCCTTAGCGATCAGGGACTTCTTCGCCACGGTCAGTTCTCCTTGAACGGGAAGCCGAGGTGACGAAGGAGGGCACGACCCTCGTCGTCGTTGGTCGCCGTGGTGACCACGGTGATGTCCATGCCCCGGACCCGGTCGATCTTGTCCTGGTCGATCTCGTGGAACATGACCTGCTCCGTGAGACCGAAGGTGTAGTTACCACGGCCGTCGAACTGCTTCGGCGACAGACCACGGAAGTCACGGATACGCGGCAGCGCGAGCGACAGCGTACGGTCCAGGAACTCCCACATCCGGTCACCGCGGAGGGTGACGTGGCAGCCGATCGGCTGGCCCTCGCGCAGCTTGAACTGCGCGATGGACTTGCGGGCCTTGGTAACGGCAGGCTTCTGGCCGGTGATCGTGGTGAGGTCGCGCACGGCGCCGTCGATCAGCTTGGAGTCGCGGGCGGCGTCGCCCACACCCATGTTGACCACGATCTTGACCAGGCCGGGAACCTGCATGACGTTCTCGTACGAGAACTCCTCACGCAGCTTGCCGGCGATTTCCTCGCGGTAGCGCGTCTTGAGACGCGGCGCAGTGGTGGCAGTCATCAGATGTCCTCACCAGTCCGCTTGGCAACGCGGATCTTGTTGCCCTCGTCGTCAAAGCGGTAGCCGACGCGGGTGACGACCTTGTTGCCGTCCTTCTCCACAACCAGCTGAACGTTGCTGACGTGAATCGGGGCCTCGGTGGTGACGATGCCGCCGGTCTGCGAACCGCGAGCCGTCTGACCGGCCTTGGTGTGCTTCTTGACCCGGTTGACACCCTCGACGAGGACGCGGTCCTGAGCGGGGTAGGCCACGATGACCTTGCCCTGCTTGCCCTTGTCCTTACCGGTGATGACCTGAACCAGGTCGCCCTTCTTGATCTTCATGCTTACAGCACCTCCGGCGCGAGCGAGATGATCTTCATGAACTTCTTCTCGCGCAGCTCCCGGCCCACCGGGCCGAAGATGCGGGTGCCGCGGGGGTCGCCGTCGTTCTTCAGAATGACGGCTGCGTTCTCGTCGAAGCGGATGTACGAGCCATCCTGACGACGACGCTCCTTGACGGTGCGAACGATGACGGCCTTGACGACGTCACCCTTCTTCACGTTGCCACCGGGGATCGCGTCCTTGACGGTGGCGACGATGACGTCACCGATGCCCGCGTAGCGGCGACCCGAACCACCGAGAACACGGATGGTGAGGATTTCCTTCGCACCCGTGTTGTCGGCGACACGAAGTCGCGACTCCTGCTGGATCACGTCTGTCTCCTGATCGTCTGCCGGTTCCCGGCGGGGGCCGCTCCGTCTCCGGAACGGACCCCACCGAGCCTGGCGGAACCTGCCTGAGGGGAATCCCCCTCAGGAATTACTTGGCCTTCTCGAGGATCTCGACGATGCGCCACCGCTTCGAGGCGGACAGCGGACGCGTCTCCATGATGATGACGCGGTCGCCGACGCCGGCAGTGTTCTGCTCGTCGTGAGCCTTGAGCTTGTTCGTACGGCGGATGACCTTGCCGTACAGAGCGTGCTTCACGCGGTCCTCGACAGCGACGACGACGGTCTTGTCCATCTTGTCGCTGACGACCAGACCCTCACGGGTCTTGCGGAAACCGCGGTCGGTGTTCGTCTCAGTCACAGTCTTCTCGCTCATCAGGCGCTCTCCACCGTTTCGATGCCCAGCTCGCGCTCACGCATCAGGGTGTAGATCCGCGCGATGTCCTTACGGACGGACTTGAGCCGACCGTGGTTCTCGAGCTGACCAGTTGCCGCCTGGAAGCGGAGGTTGAACAGCTCTTCCTTGGCCTCGCGGAGCTTGTTGAGGAGCTCCTCGTCGCCCAGTTCGCGCAGCTCGGACGCCTTGGTACCGACCGACATCACGACTCACCTGCCTCGCGCCGAACAATCCGGCACTTCATCGGAAGCTTGTGAGCAGCGCGGGTAAGCGCCTCACGAGCAATCTTCTCGTTCGGGTAGGACAGCTCGAACATCACCCGTCCGGGCTTGACGTTCGCGATCCACCACTCGGGAGAACCCTTACCGGAACCCATGCGGGTCTCGGCAGGCTTCTTCGTCAGGGGACGGTCCGGGTAGATGTTGATCCAGACCTTGCCGCCACGCTTGATGTGGCGGGTCATCGCGATACGAGCTGCCTCGATCTGGCGGTTCGTCACGTACGCCGGGGTCAGCGCCTGGATGCCGTACTCGCCGAACGCAACCTGCGTGCCACCCTTGGACATGCCGCTGCGCTTCGGGTGGTGCTGCTTGCGGTGCTTGACCCTACGGGGGATCAGCATTTCGGTCAGGCCTCCGTTCCGGTGCTCTCAGCAGCCGGAGCAGCGGCGGCGGGAGCGTCGGCCTTGGGGGCCTCCGCTGCCGAGCCGGTCTGCTGCGGCTTGCGTCCACGACCGCCACGCTCGCCACCGCGGCCACCACGGCCGGCCGGGCGGTCAGCGCCGCCACGGGCCGGGCGGTTGCCTGCGCGGGCAGCGGCGTTCTCGGCGCGGACCTCGGCGATGTTCTTGACGTCGCCCTTGTAGATCCAGACCTTCACGCCGATGCGGCCGAAGGTCGTCTTGGCCTCGAAGAAGCCGTAGTCGACGTTCGCGCGGAGCGTGTGCAGGGGCACGCGGCCCTCGCGGTAGAACTCCGAGCGGGACATCTCGGCGCCGCCGAGGCGGCCACCGCACTGGATCTTGATGCCCTTGGCGCCGGCCTTCATCGAGCTCTGCATGCTCTTACGCATGGCGCGACGGAAGGAGACGCGGGAGGAGAGCTGCTCGGCGACGGCCTGGGCCACCAGCTGAGCGTCGACCTCGGGGTTCTTGACCTCGAGGATGTTCAGCTGGACCTGCTTGCCGGTCAGCTTCTCCAGCTCGCCGCGGATGCGGTCGGCCTCGGCGCCGCGGCGGCCGATGACGATGCCCGGACGAGCGGTGTGGATGTCGACGCGGACGCGGTCGCGGGTGCGCTCGATCTCAACCTTCGAGATGCCGGCGCGCTCCATGCCCTTCGTCATCATGCGACGAATGGCGACGTCTTCCTTGACGTAGTCCTTGTACAGCTTGTCGGCGTACCAACGGGACTTGAAGTCCGTGGTAATGCCGAGCCGGAACCCGTGCGGGTTTACCTTCTGGCCCATTACCGGGTTCCTTCCTTGCTGCTGACGACCACGGTGATGTGGCTGGTCCGCTTACGGATCCGGTAGGCACGGCCCTGAGCACGCGGACGGAACCGCTTCAGGGTCGGGCCCTCGTCCACGTACGCCTCGCTGATGACCAGCGAAGAGGCGTCGGTGTGGTCGTAGTTGTGTGCAGCGTTGGCGATGGCGCTGTCGAGCACCTTGCCAACCGGCACGCTCGCGGCCTGCGGGGCGAAACGCAGGACCGCCTGAGCCTCCGTGGCATCCATGCCACGGATGAGGTCCACCACTCGGCGGGCCTTCATGGGCGTGACGCGGATGTACCGCGCCTGGGCCCTGGCTTCCATGGTTGTCCCTTCGGTGTGAGTCATAGTCGTTTCCACCCCGCGCTAGCGGCGCTTCGACTTCCGGTCGTCCTTGACGTGGCCGCGGAAGGTGCGAGTCGGCGAGAACTCGCCGAGCTTGTGGCCGACCATCGACTCGGTGACGAACACCGGGACGTGGATCTTGCCGTTGTGCACCGCGATGGTGTGCCCCAGCATGGCCGGGACGATCATCGAGCGACGGGACCAGGTCTTGATGACGTTCTTGGTGCCTGCCTCGTTCTGTACGTCCACCTTCTTGATGAGGTGTCCGTCGACGAAGGGCCCCTTCTTGAGACTGCGCGGCATCTAAACCCGCTCCTAGCGCTTCTTGTTCGTCTTGCGGCGGCGGACGATGTACTTGCTCGATGCCTTCTTCGGCGAGCGAGTACGACCCTCCTTCTGACCCCACGGCGAGACCGGGTGACGTCCACCGGAGGTCTTGCCTTCACCACCACCGTGCGGGTGGTCAACCGGGTTCATCGCGACACCGCGGACGGTCGGGCGAACGCCCTTCCAGCGCATGCGGCCGGCCTTGCCCCAGTTGATGTTCGACTGCTCGGCGTTGCCGACCTCACCGATGGTGGCGCGGCAGCGGGCGTCGACCAGCCGGATTTCACCGGAGGGCATACGAAGGTGGGCCATCGTGCCCTCCTTCGCCAGCAGCTGCACGGAGGCACCCGCGGAACGGGCGAACTTCGCGCCGCCGCCGGGCCGCAGCTCGATGGCGTGGATGGTCGTACCGACCGGGATGTTGCGCAGCGCCAGGTTGTTACCGGGCTTGATGTCGGCGGTCGGGCCGTTCTCGACCCGGTCGCCCTGCTTCAGGCCCTTCGGGGCGACGATGTAACGCTTCTCGCCGTCCGCGTAGTGCAGGAGCGCGATGCGCGCGGTGCGGTTGGGGTCGTACTCGATGTGCGCGACCTTGGCCGGCACGCCGTCCTTGTCGTGACGACGGAAGTCGATCACGCGGTAGGCGCGCTTGTGGCCACCACCCTGGTGGCGAACGGTCACACGACCGGCGTTGTTACGGCCGCCCTTGCTGTGCAGGGGGCGGACCAGCGACTTCTCCGGCGTGGACCGCGTGATCTCGACAAAGTCGGCGACGCTGGAGCCACGACGGCCCGGCGTCGTCGGCTTGTACTTGCGGATACCCATGTTTTCTCAGTCCTCGGAAATATTCCGGATCCTGGACGTCCCTACCTCCGTCAGGAGGTCGGGCCGCCGAAGATGTCGATACGGTCGCCCTCGGCGAGGGTCACGATGGCGCGCTTGGTGTTGGCGCGCTTGCCGAAACCGGTCTTGGTGCGCTTGCGCTTACCCTGACGGTTGATCGTGTTGACCCCGGTGACCTTGACCGAGAAGACCGCTTCGACGGCCTGCTTGATCTGGGTCTTGTTGGAGCCGGGCGCGACGATGAACGTGTACTTGTTCTCGTCGAGCAGCGCGTAGCTCTTCTCGGACACGACCGGCTTCACGAGGATGTCGCGCGGGTCCGAGTACGTCTTGCTGGTAACGGTCGCCTCGCTCATCAGGCGTCGCTCCCTTCGGTCTCAGCGGTCTGGGGGCCAGACACGAAGGACTCGAAAGCGGCCTGGGTGAAGACCACGTCGTCAGAGACGATCACGTCGTACGTGTTGAGCTGGCCCGGCTCCAGGATGTGCACCTGGGGCAGGTTGCGCGCGGAGAGCCACGCGGCCTCGTCGGCGCGGTCGACGACCAGGAGCAGGTTGGGGCGCTCCGAGATCTTGCCGAACAGCGTCTTGGCGGCCTTGGTGGAGACTCCACCCTCGACCACGCCGGTGATGACGTGGATGCGGGAGTGACGCGCCCGGTCCGAGAGGGCACCGCGGAGGGCGGCGGCCTTCATCTTCTTCGGGGTGCGCTGCGAGTAGTCACGCGGCTGCGGGCCGTGGACGACGCCACCGCCGGCGAACTGCGGCGCGCGGGTCGAACCCTGGCGGGCGCGGCCGGTGCCCTTCTGGCGGTACGGCTTGCGGCCACCACCACGGACTTCGCCACGACGCTTGGTCTTGTGCGTGCCCTGACGGGCAGCAGCCAGCTGTGCGACAACGACCTGGTGGATCAGCGGAACGCTGGTCTTCGCGTCGAAGATCTCCGCGGGGAGCTCGACGGTACCGGCCTTGTCGCCTGCCGGCGAAAGGATGTCAATGGTGCTCATTACCTCAAGCCCCCTTGGCCGCGGTACGGACCAGTACGAGGCCGCCGTTCGGACCGGGGACCGCGCCCTTGATGAGGAGCAGACCCTTCTCCGCGTCAACCGCGTGGATGGTCAGGTTCTGGGTGGTGACGCGCTCGTTACCCATCCGACCGGCCATGCGCATGCCCTTGAAGACACGCCCAGGGGTGGCGCAGCCACCGATCGAACCGGGGGAACGGTGCTTGCGCTGGACGCCGTGACCGGCACCGAGGCCCTTGAAGTTGTGACGCTTCATGACACCGGCGAAGCCCTTGCCCTTGCTCTTGCCCGTGACGTCAACCTTGACGCCGGACTCGAACACCTCGGCAGTGACCTCCTGGCCCAGCGTGTACTCGCTGGCGTCAGGGGTGCGGAGCTCCACCAGGTGGCGGCGCGGGGTCACGTCGGCCTTGGCGAAGTGGCCCTTGAGGGGCTTGTTCACCTTGCGCGGGTCGATCTCGCCGAAGGCGATCTGGACCGACTCGTAGCCGTCGCTGTCGTTGGTGCGGACCTGGGTGACGACACAGGGCCCGGCCTTGACGACGGTCACCGGGACGACCCGGTTGTTCTCGTCCCAGACCTGGGTCATGCCGAGCTTCTCGCCCAGGACGCCCTTAATGTTCTTAGCCATCTCGCGCGTCACCTCAGAGCTTGATCTCGATGTCGACGCCGGCCGGAAGGTCGAGACGCATCAGCGAGTCAACCGTCTTCGGCGTGGGGTCGAGAATGTCGATGAGGCGCTTGTGCGTGCGCATCTCGAAGTGCTCGCGCGAGTCCTTGTACTTGTGCGGCGACTTGATGACGCAGTACACGTTCTTCTCAGTGGGCAGCGGCACCGGGCCCGCGACCGACGCACCAGTGCGGGTCACCGTCTCGACGATCTTCTTCGCCGAGGAGTCGATGACCTCGTGGTCGTAGGCCTTGAGCCGGATGCGGATCTTCTGTCCCGCCATGGCTACTAGTAGTCCTGTCTCTCGAAACGCTCTGGAACCCGGGGGTTCTCCTGACCTCCGCATCCGACCCACGCGGTCGGGCGTGTCGCATCCCCTCTACGAAAATCTCCCGAAGGAGATCCCAACCAAGGGGGTGCGGGCCCAAGGACCGCGCTGGCTCGATGAAGAGCCGATCGGGGCGGAACGCCCACCGGGTGCCTGGTCTGTGCCCCACTGACACTTCCCGGAAGATTCCCGTACTTCCGACCCGTACAGGGCCGACGAGTACTGTGGGACTCGCTTCCGGTCCTCCCGGCGGGAGGCGCGCAGCATTGACACTCAACCGAGCAACCTGGCCAGTGTGCCATACGGAAAGCGAGCCTGGCCAATCGGCCGAGGATCTTACCCCCCACGGGCGATTGCTCAAACGCGGGCACGCCCCGGCGGGCCGCTCCCGGCCCCTCCGAGCCTCGTCAATCCAGGGGTGACGGGGTTCACGCGTGTGAGGGAACGGGCCCGTCCGTACGCCCCCGCGAGCGGGCTCCCGTGTCTCCTTCGGCCCGGTCGCCCGTCACCCGGCCGCCGCGGACGCGGCACTCGGGGAGCTTGCCTCCCCGACCGGACCGCCCGCCGACGGTGGCGGCGGTGGGGTGGCGGTGGCGAGGCATGAGGGCGTCCCGGCCGCCGGCGTCGACGCGGCATGCAGGCTTTCCTGGCCGGCTGCGCGCGAGGTCCCGGTGGAGCAGACGCCCGGTCGGTCATCGCGGTGGTGACCGCGTTGTCGGGCGCGACCTGCCGGTTCAGGCGCCGCACTGCGGGGCGGAGGCCCCGGAGGGGGCTTGGGCGAAGGCCTCGGGGGCGGACGTCCCGGTGGCGAACGGCCCGTGCAGGGCAGCCCATTGCAGCAGCATGATCGTCTTGCCGTCGGCGATGCGCCCGTCCCGGGTCATGGCGAGCGCTTCCGCGAAGGGCACTTCCAGGACCTCGATGTCCTCCCCCTCCTCCTCCACTCCACCGCCGGCTCCCGTCCGGTCGGCCGCCGTGTACGGGGCCGCGAAGAAGTGGAGCCGCTCGGTGACGGATCCGGGGCTCATGTAGGCGTCGAGGACGTGGGTGAGCGGGCCGAGGGTGACACCGAGCTCCTCCGCCGCCTCGCGCCGGACGGCGGTGATCGGATCGTCCTCGTCGAGCAGCCCGGCGGCGGCCTCGACGAGCATGCCGTCGGGGTGGTCGTTGACGTACGCCGGGTAGCGGAACTGCCGGGTGAGGAGTACGACGCCCCGCCCGGTGTCGTGGGGCAGCACGACCGCGCCGTTGCCACGGTCGTACGTCTCGCGCTGCTGCGTCTCCCAACGCCCGTCGCGACGGCGGTAGTCGAAGGTGGTGCGGCGCAGGACGTGCCAGCCCCGGGAGGTGAGTTCGACGGCCTGGACCACAACGTCAGGATTGCGGTCCAGGCCGCGCCCCGCCCGATCGAGGCCGGTACGGCCCCGGTGGTCGGGAGTATCGATGCCGGGGCGGGCGGTCATGCGACCTCGCCCGGCGTACGGCGGGGGATCTCGCTCGCCTCGAAGTAGACGGGCAGGCCCCGGTCCCGGGCGGTGGCGACGTCCTGATCGGCTCCGGCGGACTCTCCGGGCAGCCGGAGTACGGCGTCGCAGTGCGCGAGCAGGCGGTGGGCCGTCGGGTAGAGGACCTCGTCCGCCAGCGGGTCGGTGGGACCGGCACCGGCGGAGCGCAGCACGGGCAGGGCGATCCACTCGCCGATGACGGGGACGTGCCCGGCGGCGAAGACCGGCCAGGCGGCGGCTTCGAGGCGGGCGAGATTGTCGGCCATGGCCTGCGGGTCGCCGTCGGTACCGGAGCGGTAGGGACCGGCGATCAGGACGAGCATGGGCTTATCGGTCATCTTGCTGGTCATGGCGACTACACTACACGCAGAAACGTGCAAGAACAGGAGAGAGTGCGCATGCTGGCTGCTGAACGACACGCCCATCTGCTCGGTCTGCTCGCCCGCGAGGGCAAGATCGTCGCCAAGGGCGTCGCCGTCGAACTGGGGATCTCCGAGGACAGCGTGCGGCGCGACCTGCGCGACCTCGCGGCACAGGGGCTGTGCCAGCGCGTCTACGGCGGCGCGTTGCCCGTGTCCCCTGCGGTGGTCGACTACGAGGCCCGGCAGAGCGTGGCTTCGGAGGGAAAGGCGAAGGTAGCCTCGGTCGCCGCGGGTCTGGTCCGGCCGGGCGGCTCACTGATCCTCGACGGCGGAACCACGGCCCTCGCCGTCGCCCGCGCGCTCCGGACGGATCTCGCCTGCACCGTGATCACGCACAGCCCGACGATCGCCGTCGCCCTGCTCGACCACCCGAAGGCGGAGCTCTTCCTGCTCGGGGGCCGCGTCTTCAAGCACTCGGCGGTCACCTGCGGCGCGGCGGCGGTGGAGGCCGCGCAGAACGTCTCCGCCGACCTCTGCCTGCTCGGCGTCACCGGCGTGCACCCCGAGGCGGGGCTGACGACCGGCGACGCCGAGGAGGCGGCCATGAAGCGCGCCCTGTCCGCGCGGGCGGCGGACACGTACGTCCTGGCGTCCTCGGAGAAGATCGGCACGGCCTCGCAGTTCCGCGTCCTCCCGTGGGAGCGGGTCACCGGGCTGATCACCGACGCCGACCCCGGCAACGCGGTGATCGAGCAGCTCGTGGCGGAGATCGGGGTGGAGATCCTGATGGCCGGCTGACGGCTGCGGACCGGTCGAAACAGCGTGCGCCGGACAGTGCGCGTGCTTCGAAAGCGTGGCCGAGCGCCTCTTGAGGGTGCGGATCAGGGCGAACGAGCCCTCCCGGTCTACCGATTCCGACACAGTGGGAAGCGCGCGACCAGGCGCGACGAGTTGGACGGGAGGGGCGCCATGGCCCTACGTTTCATCGGGAAAGATCCCGAGTCCGGCGACCACGGATCACCCGCTGTATGGGTGGACCAAGAGTCCAAGGACCTTGTGATCCAAGGGTGGACGGCTGACGAGCAGACCGTGGGCGAAAGCTCGCGGGATGTGCGAATCCCCGGACACGAATCGGTGATCAGAGTTCCGAAGCGGATGGTCCCGCTTCTCCGGGAGGCACTTCGTGTCGCAGAGTCTGACTGACTTTTCCGACCTCGTCAGGTCCGTGCGGGAGTCAGCCGTCCACCTTGAGATGCGCGATACGTACGGCGTCGAAAACGAGATCGATGGCTTCGCCGCGTGGAGACGGGGACACCGGCTTTCCGCTGAGGACCCGGCTTCCTGGTGGCGCCCTTGGCTCGACCTGGTGCAGGAGGTCACGGCCAGGGGGGTGGTGATCCGACGGGCCCGCATCGTCTCGGAACCCGTCAGTGAATACATCGCCTTCGAGCACTCGGGCACCTTCACGAACGTCGCGGCCGGGGAACAGATCCGTTGGCTGCCCCGTCGCAGCGCCTCGGACCTTGCTCTTCCGGGCAACGATTTCTGGCTGTTCGACGGCCGACTCGTGCAGTTCAACATCTTCGACGGGGTCGGCCGGTGGGTTCACACGGACCAGACGGAGGACCCTGCTGTAGCCGAACTCTGCGCGTCGGCGTTCGAAGCGGTGTGGGAACGAGCCGTCCCGCACGAGAAGTACACCGTCTGATTCCACACCGACCGGCTCATGCCCTCTTCTCCACTCTCCAGCGCCCAAGCGGCACGAGCCTCAGTGGCTGCCCGCCTGCAGGGCCTCATGCGGGAGGCCGGCCTGACAGGGCATGAGCTGGCCGTTCAGTGCGGCTGGCACAAGTCGAAGTCGTCCCGGATCGCTCGGGGAAAGACGCCTCCCTCGGACGCGGACATCCGTGCCTGGTGCGCTGCCTGCGGGGCCGGTGACCAGGCGGCTGATCTGATCGCTGCGTCCCGAAACGCCGAGTCGATGTACGTCGAGTGGCGGCAGATCCATCGAGACGGAATGCGACGGATTCACGAGCAGACCGTCCCGCTGTACCAACGAACCCGCTCCTTTCGCGTGTACGCATCCAACGTCATGCCGGGGATGCTCCAGACTCCCGGCTACGCGGCAGGGCTTCTTCGGTCCATCACTGCCTTCCAGGGGACACCCGACGACGTGGCCGACGCCGTGCGGGCCCGCATGCAAAGGTCCCGCGTCATCCGGGAGGGGAACCATCGCTTCGCCCTGGTACTCGAAGAGACGGTGCTCTACTACCGGGTGAGCGACGATGCCGCGATGGCAGCCCAGCTCGAGCACGTGCTCTCGGTGATGGGGCAGCAGAACGTATCTCTCGGCGTCATCCCGGCGAGAGCCCGCCGCACGGTCTGGCCGCTCGAAGCCTTCTACGCCTTCGACGATCAGCAGGTGGCGGTGGAGACCCTCACCGCGGAGATCAACCTGACCGCACCGGGCGAGATTTCCACGTACCTCCGAGCCTTCTCCGAACTGGCCAGGACTGCTGTGCGCGGGGCTGACGCCCGGGCTCTCATCACCAAGGCGCTCGCCACCCTCGGGTGAATCTCTGCAACCGCGTGCAACAGCGTGGGCACTCCTCAGGCGTCCTTCCTACGGTCTGTCCATCGCCCTGCGGAGTCACGGAAAGGCACACGGTGTGAGCGAACTACCGCGTACGGCCATGAGCGGACCGGTGAACCTGGCCCTTCCCCTGCCGCCCCCGAAACCGGCACCCGGCTGCGAGGTGTGCGAAGCGCTGGCCGCACAACGTCTGGCGGCGCGAGACAGGGGAGACTTGTCGGCGGCTACCGATGCCGACGTGGAGATCAGGAGCCATCCGCATAAGACGAGGCGGTCGGCCTCCTCACCCCGCACATCGGCCGCATCGACCACCTCGGCGATCCCACGTCGATCCAGTTCCTCACCGACCGGCGCGGCTCGCGGGCCTGGAGAGTCCGAGGGCCCCGGGGCACGGTCGTGCTGAAAGCCGACGACCCCGACACCGTCACCGACGACGGCCGCACCGCGGTCATCGACCATGCCCTCGCCTGCGGCCCCGTTGGCCCGCCTCGCCTGCCCTGCCGGGGCGCGCTCACCCCCACCACTGCCCACGAGATCGCCGCCGAGATTCTCGGCACCCCCGCCGAGGCTCAGTCCGGGCGCGGCCGGCCGCCGAAATCCGGAGCCTGGGCGCTTCCCTGTTCTGGTCGTGGACCGGCCATCGACCCGTTGCCTACGACGACACCCTCGACCGGGTCAAGAAGCTCGCGGTCAACGCCGAGGGACCACCCTCGCGCTGTCGGACGTACGGCCGTGGCGGTTTCCCGAGTTCGAGGAGGCCGTCGCCGCATGCCTGGCGCCCGACCTCGCCGACCACCAGACCGCCCGACCGCGCAGGAGCTGACCGCCGCTCGGTGACCCTGCGGCCTCGGAGTACCGACCGTCCTCCACCGGGTCCCGCCTGCCGGGACCCGGTGCGACGGGACCCGGTCCGCCGTGTCCCGGCCGGTGGGGACAGGGCGCTTCGGGACTCTCAAAAGCTTGAAAGAACTCGGGAAAGAACCAAACCAACCCCCTCCCCCACCGGCCGGTTCGAGAGCCGGTCCACCGGCCTCGGCATGTCCTCACCCGGACGGGTGAGTTTCGGCAACTCGGCTAGATTTTGGTCCGGTTGGCAGGCATATGCTCCCCCCAGCAGCAGGGCCATGCGCCCAGCGACAGGGGCATACGCCCCGCACCGAACATAGGACGGCCCCCGTCGGGACTGGAACTCCCGAGCGAGGGCCTGACCAATCAGGAAGCGAAGACCTTCCCACATGGATACCCAGAAGACTAGCGCGCGCCCGCGCGCCCAGGCGGTCGTTGACCGCAGCCGTACCCGGCCCTCCGGGCTGTCGCACGTGACCGTGCCGCTCACCAGCGAGTTCGTGGTGGTCGGAAACCACCTGGCGCAGCACCCCGAACTGTCGCTCGTCGCGATCGGCGTCTCGGTCCACATCCAGTCGCTGCCGCCGGGCCGACGAGTGGGCATCAAGGCACTCGCCGAGCGCTTCCAGGAAGGCGCCGAGACCATCGCGCGGGCCATGCGTGAGCTGGAGCGGTGCGGGTACCTCGACCGTCCCCGGGAGCGTGTCGGCGAGGGCCGGTTCATGACGCGGACGATCGCGTACAACCACCCCGACGCCGCCCGGCACGAACGCGCCGCGCGGACAGTCGCGGCCGAGGTCAGGGCCGCCGAGCGGAAGCCTTCCGGCGGGGCGGCCCTCGGGCGGAGATCCGCCACCGTCCCGCAGCAGCGGGCAGGCGCGGGCGCTCCGGCCGCCGCCCGGCAGTACGGCACCCGGGCCGCGCAGGGGCGGCGCGGTGCGCAGCAGCGTCCTGTACGGGCGATGTGCACGGCGGCGGACGTGCTGCGGGAGCTGTGGGAGCCGGAAGTGAGCGTTGTGGAGGTGACTGCTGCGGGGGTGGCGACTGCGAGGGTGGCTGCTGCGGGGGTGACTGCTGCGGGGGTGGCTGCTGCGGGGGTGACTGCGGGGGTGACCGAATCCGCGCCGCACGTACCCGCCCCGGTGCGGCAGGAGCCCACCCCGGCCCCGGCCCCGGCCCCGGCCCCGGCCCCGGCCTCGGCGCCGCAGGAGCAGCGTGTCGTCGTCGCCGGGGCGCGGAAGCCGCCGCCCGCTCCCGCCGCAGCCGAACCGGCGGTTGCCCCTGCCCCTGCCCCGCCGCGGCCCGACGCCGTACCCACCTCAGCCGCACCGGTGGTTGCCGGGACCGACACCCCAGCTACCGCTTCCGACAGGGCAGTTGCCACCCCCGACGCTTCGACCATCCGCGCTTCCCTCCCCCGCCCCGTACAGCCGTCCGCGCCCTCGGCCGCCGATCCGGTGCGGCACGCCATCGCCGTCGAGCTGCTCAGCGGGCTGCGCGGCAGGGACGAGCGGCTGACGCTCAGCGCGAAGGACGTGGAGAAGCTCGCACCGGCCGTGAGCCTCTGGCTGGTACGCGGGGTGGAGCTGGACACCTTGTACCGGGCGCTCCTCGACGAACTGCCGCCGGTCGTGAAGTACCCGGTCAAGTTCGTCGGCCGCCGCCTGGCCGACCGGCTGCCGCCGCCGCTTCCCGCCGAGCGCGGTCCCGGGCATCCATACGGTCCATACGGTCCCGGGCATCCGTACGGTCGCCGAGAGGCGCCCCGTACGCCCACCGTCGCGCCCCTGCAGAACTGCGACAGCTGCGATCGGGCGTTCCGCTCCTCCGCCCCGGGGCGCTGCCGCGACTGCCGGCCGGGAGACGCGCGAGCCCCGGAAGCGCGGGAAGCCCCGGGAAGCCCCGCAGCGCGGAAATCCCCAGCAGCGCAGGAAGCCCCAGCAGCGCCGAAAGCCCCAGCAGCGCAGGAAGCCCCGGTAGCGGCGGAGAACTGACAGCGGCTGAGCCGTGTTTCGCTTCCCGTCGCAGTCGGAGAACCGTGCGGCCCTTGTCATGTCACGTCACGCCCCGCAGCAGCCCCGCTCAGGCGACGCGGGACGCGAGCGCGGTCCGCAGCCGCTCGTAGCTCGGCGCCAACCGGCGCAGAGTGTCCGCGAGGGCCCGGTCGTCGCCCGTGACCAGGGGGTGTTGGAGGCCGCCGACCAGCCGCGACTGCCCGGACGCGACTGCGGCCGCATCGGGGAGCCCCAGCGAGTCCAGGCAGTGCGCGGCGTCGGCGAGTCGGCGTGCGCCGACTCTGATCGCGAAGTGTGCCAGGAACCCGCGCACGTCCACGCCGAGTCCCCCGTCGGCCTGGGCGGCCAAGGCCTCGACACCGGCGGCACCACCGAGCGTTCCCGGCGACGCCGGCCGGCCGCCGCCGCCCGCCAGCCATCGCTCCGCATCGGGCAGCGACCGTCGCAGCGCCTCCTCCGGTGTGACCTTCCGTTCCTGGACGAAGCTGGCGCGCATCACGTAAGGGGCGTCGGCATAGTCGACCGCCTTCGCCTCCCAGGCGGCGAGGAAGTCCGCGACCGGCAGCGTCGCCCAGGGATGACCGTGCGGGTCGTGGAAGACCACCATGCCGCCCTCGACCTCCAGCACGACCACGAAATGGTCGCCACCGTCTGCGGTGGGTGTGCCCGGCTGGTGGAGCAGTAGCCCCATGTCGACGGGGCCGACCAGGACGGGGCCTTGGGCGGAGGCTTCGCGCAGCCGCTCCTCAGCCTCCTCGGCCGTCCCGCCGCTGGTACGCGCGCACCGGGCGCCGAGGAGGGAGATGGCGGCGTCCAGGCCCAGATCCGGGTCCCAGCCGTAGGGGTCGAACAGCGGCAGAGTGCCGCCGATCAGCGCGAAGCCGAACGGCGAACCGGTCAGCACCTCGATGACCGCCGGGGGCGGGGCCGCCTCGCCGAGCGTCATGGCCAGGGAGTTGGCGTAGCAGTACGGGCCGGAGCCGATGTAGTGGGTCACTGTTGTCCTGTCTTCTTCGGTCAGGAGGCGATGACGGACGGCCGCAGCCGATCACCCGTGCGGTGGTGTCCGCGGGGCGATCCAGGAAGAGGGTGAACATCGCGCCATCAGTGCAGCCTCTGACACGGTGTGATGGTCAAGCCAGGGCGGTCAGCAAGCCCGCTCGATCCTCACCAGCAAGCCGTCGGCGGACGGAAGGATTCCCGGACAGGCCGGACAGGCCGGACAGGCCCTCGGCGTGCCGTTCGGCGTCTCCCGGTCGCCGACGAAGTCGCCATGGCCGGCGGATCGGTGGTGTCACGGCCGCCCGCCGGAAATCCCGTCGCCTCCCCGCCCCGCCGCTGCATAGGGTGACGGTCGCTTTTCCATCGGACGGGGGCCGACCGCATGCGTACGCACTATCCGCGCACCCCGCACCTCCCCTGGTCGCCGGGTGCCACATCCGACGACGTGCGGGTGCCGGACCTCGCGGCGCTCGCCGGGCGCGAGGTCGTGGTGACGGAGAAGCTCGACGGCGAGAACACCACGCTCTACGCGGACGGGCTGCATGCCCGCTCGCCGGACTCCGCGCACCATCCCTCGCGGGGGTGGGTGAAGGCGCTCCAGGGGCGGTTGGGTTCCCGCATACCGGCGGGGTGGCGGGTGTGCGGCGAGAACGTGTTCGCGCGGCACTCGATCCCGTACGACCGGCTGGACAGCTTCTTCTACGGCTTCTCCGTCTGGGACGGCGACCGCTGCCTCGGCTGGGACCGCACCACCGCGTTCCTGCGCGGGCTGGGTATCCCCGTACCGCCGGTGCTCTGGCGCGGGGTGTTCGACGCGCGGGCGGAGAGGGCGCTGCGGAAGCTCGCGCTCGACACCGGGCGGCAGGAGGGGTACGTCGTACGGCCCGCAGCGGCCTTCGGAGCCGACGAGTTCGGGCGAGTCGTCGCCAAGTGGGTGCGGCCGGGGCACGTGACGACGGGCACCCACTGGATGCACGCGGCGGTCGTCCCGAACGCGCTGGGCCCGTCCGCCGCCCTCTGGGACGTACGCTCCGGCGGCGCGGTCGACGCGGACGCCCTGTGCGTGGCGCTCTCCTCCGGTACGCGTACGGACCCCGCGCCCGACGTCCGTACGGCCCACGCCATGGGCACCGACGTCGTGGGCGCCGACGGCTCCGCGCTCTTCGGCGACGACCGGCTGGCCGGAGTCCTCGCGGGGCTGCTGCACCGCGAACGCCGGACCTCGATCGCGCCGCGGCTCGCCCCGGTCGTCGGGCTGGCGGCGGCCGTGCGGGTCGCCGACCTGGTGGGGCTCCACCGTTCGCTGCACCGCCCGTACCCGGACGAGGAGCGCCGGACCGGGCTGACCCGCATGTCCTGGGCGGCCGATCTGCCGACCCTGCACGCGCTCGCCGCGGCCACCGCCCCCACCGACGAGGCGCGCGGGTACGTCGAGTGGTCCGCGCTCCACGCCGAGGAGATCCGCCGGCCCGCCGGGCTGCGCGAGGTGTTCGACGGGCTGGAGCCGGACGCCGCCGACCGCTGCCTGGCGCAGGCCCGCGAGGCGTACGCGCTGGGGCGGATCTCGACCGCCGAGGAGGCGGTCGCCGCGACCTGGCGGCTGCGGTCCGGCGACTTCCCGCGCCTGGTCCTGGTGTGCGGGCCGTCCGGCAGCGGGAAGAGCACGTACGCCCGCGAACTGCCCGGGGTCACCACCCGCATCGCCCTCGACGACCTGCGCGAGGCGCGCGGCGACCGGGCCGACCAGAGCGCCAACGCCGAGGTGCTGCGGGAGGCGCTGGACCGGCTGGACCGCGCGCTGCGGCCCCGTACGACGACGGTCTGGGACGCCACCTCGCTCACCCGGGAGCAGCGCGCGCTGGTGCACGCCGCCGCCGGGCGCCGGGACGCGATGGTCACGCACGTGGTCGCGTGGGTGGGTGCGGAGGAGCTGGCCCGGCGCAACACGCGCCGCACCCATCCCGTACCGCCACAGGTGCAGGAGGCGCAGCTGCGTCGGTACGTCCCGCCCTACCCCGGCGAAGCGCACCGGACCTGGTACCTGGGCACGAGCGGGACGGTGGAGGCGAGGGCCTGATGCGGACCAGCGACGAGATCTACCACCGGATCCGGTGGGACGCCCGCTTCGATCCGGCGCGGTTCACCCTCGGGGTGGCGCAGCGCGGCCGGGAGCCGAAGCGGGTACCGATGCCGCGCTTCACTCCGGGCGGGGAGATCCCCTGGCACCGGGTGCTCTTCTTCGAGGCGGACGGCGAGACGGTGTGGGACCGGGCCTCGGGCCTGGACCGGGTGGACACGGCGGAGGCCGGGCGGGTGCGCGAGGCGCGGTCGCTGCCGTCGCCGTACTTCGCCGTCCGGACCCCGCACACCCACGACGGCCGAGCGTGGGCGCCCGCACCGCCTTCGGCCCCACTCGCCGGTTCCGCGGCCGGTTTGACCGTACTGACCTGGAACACGCTCTGGGACCGGTACGACTCCGAGCGCATCGCCACCGACCGCCGCCGCCCGCTCCTTCTCCATGCGCTGCGGGCCGCCGACGCGGACGTCATCGCCCTCCAGGAGGTCGAACCGCCGCTGCTGGAGCTGCTGGCGGGCAGCGCCTGGGTCCGCGAGGAGTACGCGTTCGGAGCCGCCCTCGACGGGCGGGACGTCACCGACTGCGGGCTGCTGCTGCTCAGCCGCCTGCCGGTGCGCGAGGCGGGGTGGCACCCGCTGGGGCGGCACAAGGCGGTCGCGGCCGTCGTGGTCGTGACGGCGGACGGGCCCGTCACCGTCGCGGTGACCCACCTCAGCAGCGACCACTCCCCCGAGGGCGCCGCCCGCCGCGACCACGAACTCGCCGACCTGGCCACGGGGTTGGCGGGCCTGGAGGGAGAGCTCCTGGTGGTCGGGGACTTCAACGACGGCGGCCCGAACCCGCAGTCGCGGCTCGGCCTGACGGACGCCTGGACGGCGGTGCACGGCCCGGACGACCGGACCCCCACCTTCGACCCCTCGGCGAACCCGCTGGCCGCCGTGGGCTCGCTCACCGGCCGGGCCTCACGGCTGGACCGGGTGCTCCACCGCCCGGGACGGCTGCGCCCGGTGGCGGCCGGGCTGGTGGGCGCGGCGCCGGACGCGACCGGCCTGTACGCCTCCGACCACTTCGGCGTACGCGTCGAACTGGCCCCGGCCGACGCCGTGATGGCCCCGGCCGACGGACTGGCCCCGGCCGACGCCGAAGCGGCCCCCGGAGCGGATTCCGAGGCGGATTCCGAGGCGGATTCCGAGGCGGATTCCGGCGTCGGCGAGACGGTCCTCCACCGGGTGGCGGCGGCGCTGCCCGGCGGGAGCGTGCACCTCGTCGGTTCGCGGCGGATCGGCGGCGCGCTGCCCGGCGCGGACGTGGACCTGGTGGCGGCGCTGCCCGGCCCGGTCGGGGCCCGGGCGCTAGGGCGTCGGCTGCCGGACGCCGAGGGGGTGCGCGAGGTGGTCGGGGCCCGGGTGCCCGGACTGCGCTTCTCCCTCGGTGGCGTACGGGTGGACCTGGTGACCGTGGTCACGGCCGGGATTGCCCCGGCCGAGGCGGTCGAGCGGCGCGAGGAGCTGGGTGCTGCCGCGGCCGTCGCGCTGAGCGCGGTGAGCGACGCGGAGGCGGTGCGCGAGACCATGGCCCCGTACCGCCGGGCGTTCACCGAGCTGGCCCACGACGTGAAGGCGTGGGCGCGGGCGCGCGGGCTGGACTCGGCTCCGTGCGGAGGACTGCCGGGCCTGGCCTGGACGGTGCTGGCGGCCAGGACCGTCCACGCGGCGGAAGCTGCGGGCGCGGCGGAGGCGACAGGAGCGGTCCGGCCGACGCGTACGGCGCTGCTGCGGCGGTTCTTCGCCCAGTGGGCGGAGTGGGACTGGGCCCGGCCCGTGGCGTACGCGGGCACCCCCGAAGTCCCCCGCACGGGAGCCGCCGTCACGGTCCTGACGCCGACCGCCCCCGTGCGGTCCTGCACCACGCAGGTGTCGGCGGCGGGCCGGGACCTGCTCGCCGAGGAGCTGTTCCGGGCGTGGGAGGTGCTGGAGACGGCGGCGGACGCCGAGCCCGTCCCGTACGCCCGGCTCTGCGCCCCGCCGCCGCTCCCCCTGCGCCACTCCGCCTGGGCGCTGATCTCCGTACGCGAGGGCGCGGACGAGGGCCGCTTCCGGGGACGGCTCCTGGCGTTCCTCGACGCCCTCGCCGGGTCCGGTTCCCCCGACACCCACGCCTGGCCGCGCCCGGTCGCCGGGGGCGCCGACGCGGGGTTCGTCCGGTACGCCGTCGGGCTCGGCGCCACTCCCCCGGACGCGCAGCGCCTCACGGAGATCGGCGCGGAGATCCTGCGCGGGCTGCCCGGCGCCCGGGTGAGCCGGACGGTGGCGCCGCCCCCGCTGGGCTGAGGGGCTGAGGGGCTGAGGGGGCTGAGGGGGCTGAGGGGGCCCCGACGCCGTTCGCCTCCACCCGCCGCCGTCCCCCGCCCGCGCCGTCGTTTCCCGCTCGCGTGGCCGACTTCGCCGACCGGACGCAGGATGGATGCTCCCGGGGGGAGTGGCACGGCTACGGCCCGACAGGAGAAAACGATGAGCGACGGCGTGTACCTGGCCTACGACTATCCGGTCCTCGGCGCCTTCTGGACCGCGATGTGGGTCTTCATCTGGGTCCTCTGGCTGGTGCTCCTCTTCCGGATCATCGCCGACATCTTCCGCGACGACGACATGAGCGGCTGGGGCAAGACCCTCTGGCTCATCGTCGTGATCGTGCTGCCGTACATCGGCGTCTTCGCGTACGTCATCGCCCGGGGCAGGGGCATGGGCAGCCGCGAGCACAAGCACGCGAAGGACCAGCAGCACGCGTTCGAGACGTACATCCGCGAGACGGCGGGCGGCTCCGCCACCCCGGCCGAGCAGCTGTCCAAGCTCTCCGAGGTACGGGCGCGGGGCGACATCTCGGACGAGGAGTTCGAGCGGGCCAAGGCGAAGATCATCGGCTGACGGACGCCGCACAGCACACCGCCGGGCCCGGTTCCCTCCCCGACGCGGGGTTCAGAACCGGGCCCGGCGGTGCTCAGCGCTCAGCCGGCTCAGCCGTTGGCCCACTCCGCCACGGTGACGACCTCGGCCTGCTTCGGGAAGACCTTCTCCGTCAGGACCCGGTGCACCTCGGGGTCGCCGTCCGCGCAGGCGTCCGAGAGGACGGTGAGCCGGTAGTCGAGGTCGGCGGCCTGGCGCACGGTCGACAGCACCACCCCGCTGGTGGCGATACCGGCGAGGACCAGGTGGCCGAAGCCGCCCGCCCGCAGCACCATGTCGAGGTCGCTGCCCGCGAAGGCGCTCACCCGCCGCTTGACGACCACGACGTCCTCCGGGCGGGGCTCCACCCGGGAGTGGATCGGGTTGGGGTCCACGCCTGCGGGCGCCGCCCGGCGACCGGCCAGACCGGCGAACATCTTGTTCCGCGGGTGGATCTCGGGGGCCCCGGGACGGAACCCGACCGTCACATGAATCACCTGCGTCCCCTCGCTCCTGGCGTGCTCGACGGCCTCCTCCACCCGGTCCAGGTAATCCGGCCCGGCAAGCCGCTCGACGATGAGCTTCTGGACGTCCATGATCAGCAGGGTCGCGCGTTCGGACATCGGGTTCCTTCTCTCGTACAGGAGTCGACGGGGGCCGATGAGAGCCGCTGAGGGGCAACGGGTGCAACGGCTGCTCGTCCGGGCGACCGTACTGCGCCGCCCCGCTCAACTCCCCGCAGGGGTGGCCTAGATACTTGACGGATGAACAACAGCACCACCGCCGTCGCCTGGGCCCTGCGCCCCGCACTCCCCGGCGACCTGGAGACCATCGCGGACCTGCGCGCCGAGGCCATGCGGCCGGACCTGGAACGCCTCGGACGGTACGACGACCACCGCGTACGCCAGCGGCTGCGCGACGCCTGGGCGCCCGAGCACACCTCGGTCATCGAGGTCGACGGAGCCTTCGCCGGAAGTGTGACCCTGCGCCCCGTCGAGCGGGGCCGCCGGCTGGAGAACTTCTACATCGCCCCCGGCGTCCAGGGGCGTGGCATAGGCACCGCGGTCCTCCGCTCGCTGCTCACCCGCGCCGACGAGGCGGGCGCGGAGGTCCGGCTGATCGTCGTCCAGGGCAGCGCGGCCCGCCCGCTGTACGAGCGCCACGGCTTCGTCGAGGAGAGCCAGGACCCGATCGACGTCCACATGGTCCGCCGGCCCGTCCGCAACGCCTCGGCGGCCGTCACCGGCTGAGGCACGGAGCACCCCGGCGTCTCGACTCCGTGAGGGCCGGGCAGCCACGGTCCGGGCGCGGACGCGCGGATGGAGCGGATGGACCCGCCCGGATCATGGGCAGGCTCCCGCCGCCCGGGCCTCCCGCCCTCGGTGATCCGGTCAACCGGAATCACAGATTCCAGGCACGTACGTGCGTACGAATCGGGCTACTGTCGCGGGGAACGAGTCAAGGAGAAGCATGAACACCCGCATCCGGACCGGTGCACTCGTCGCCGCGGCCTCCGCCCTGCTGCTGGCCACCGCCTGCACGGCCGACGGAACCACTCCCTCCGTCTCGGTCGAGGGCAAACTCGGCACGGCGCAGATCAAGGGAAAGCCGCGCAGGGTCGTCGCACTCGACAGCGCCAGTGCCGACATCGCGCTCTCCCTCGGCTTCAAGCCGACGGCCATGCCCGCCGCCGACGAGGGAGTACCCGGCGGCATCACGCCCTGGACGAAGAACGCCCTCTCCGGCAAGCAGCCCCACCTGCTCCCCGCCGGCGGGGACGTGGTCGCCACGGTCGCCTCGTACAAGCCCGACGTGATCCTGGCGACCAGGGACCGCACCCTCGCCCCCGTGTACGCGAAGCTCTCCGCCATCGCGCCCGTCGTCCACTACGCCAAGGGCCCCGACACCGACCCCTGGCAGACGAGCACCCGCCTCATCGCCAAGGCGCTCGGCGTCAAGGACCAGGGCGACCAGCTGATCAGCGCCGCCGAGCAGACCGCGCTCGACGCCCGCGCCGCCTACCCCGCCATGTCCGGGACCCGCTTCAACCTGCTGATCCACCCCATGCCCCACGGGGTCGGCGCGGTGAAGTCGCGCGAGGACACCTCCACGCGCGTGCTGCGCAGGCTCGGGATCAAGCTGAACGAACTCATCGCGCTGCTGCCCGACGCCGGCGACCCGGCACGCACCTACCTCGACTACGCCGACGTCGGCCAGGCCGACACCGACATCGTCTTCGCCACCGGCACCACGGACGCCCTCGCCACCCTGGAGAAGACCCCCGCCTTCCGGAAGATGCCGGCCGTCACCGAAGGCCGGTACATCCCGCTCGGCCCCGCCCTCGCCCAGGCCCTCGCCGAACCGACCCCGCACAGCGTGGAATGGGCGGTCGCGGAACTGGCCCCGAAGATAGGCGCGGCGGCCCTGGCGGCCCGGCGGTAACGCCACCTCCCGCCCGCCGGACGGCACAGGACAGCACAGGACAGCACAGAAGAAGGGCCCCGTCCCACCGCTCGCGCGGCGGGCCGGGGCCCTTCTCGGTGCTCAGTGAGGAGCAACCAGGTCAGACTCTCAAGTGACTACTTGAGGATCTTGGTGACCTGGCCGGCGCCCACGGTCCGGCCACCCTCACGGATGGCGAACTTCAGGCCCTCTTCCATGGCGACCGGCTGGATCAGCACGACGTTCATGACGGTGTTGTCGCCCGGCATGACCATCTCGGTGCCCTCGGGAAGGGTCACAACGCCCGTGACGTCCGTGGTACGGAAGTAGAACTGCGGGCGGTAGTTGTTGAAGAACGGGGTGTGACGGCCACCCTCGTCCTTCGACAGGATGTAGGACTGGGCCTCGAACTCGGTGTGCGGCGTGACCGAACCGGGCTTGATGATGACCTGGCCGCGCTCGACGTCCTCGCGCTTGATGCCACGGAGGAGCAGACCGACGTTCTCACCGGCCTGGCCCTCGTCGAGCAGCTTGCGGAACATCTCGATGCCGGTGACCGTGGTGGTGGTCTTCTCCTGCTTGATGCCCACGATGTCAACGGTCTCGTTGACCTTCAGGACACCACGCTCGATGCGGCCGGTGACGACGGTGCCACGACCGGTGATCGTGAAGACGTCCTCGATCGGCATCAGGAACGGCTTGTCGACGTCGCGCTCGGGCTGCGGGATCGACTCGTCGACGGCGGCCATCAGGTTCAGGACCGACTGGCCCCACTCCTTGTCGCCCTCGAGCGCCTTGAGCGCCGAGACCTTGACGACCGGCAGGTCGTCGCCCGGGAACTCGTACTCGGAGAGGAGCTCACGGACCTCGAGCTCGACGAGCTCCAGGATCTCCTCGTCGTCCACCATGTCGGCCTTGTTCAGGGCGACGACGATGTACGGAACGCCGACCTGGCGGGCCAGGAGCACGTGCTCCTTGGTCTGCGGCATCGGGCCGTCGGTGGCGGCGACCACGAGGATGGCGCCGTCCATCTGCGCGGCACCCGTGATCATGTTCTTGATGTAGTCCGCGTGACCGGGGCAGTCGACGTGCGCGTAGTGACGCGACTCCGTCTGGTACTCGACGTGCGCGATCGAGATCGTGATACCGCGCTGGCGCTCCTCGGGAGCCTTGTCGATCTGGTCAAAGGCCGAGGCCTCGTTCAGGTCGGGGTACGCGTCGTGCAGCACCTTGGTAATGGCGGCCGTGAGGGTCGTCTTACCGTGGTCGATGTGACCAATGGTGCCGATGTTGACGTGGGGCTTAGTCCGCTCGAACTTCGCCTTCGCCACTGGGTCCTCCTGGGGAGTGGTTCTGTACGCCTTGCTTCATCGGCGCCAGGTGATCTTTGCTGGGATGCCGGAACCCGGGGCATCCACCGCTTCCGCTTCCGCATCGACGGTGAATGCCCACCAGGCTCCGGTGACAAGCCTAAAGCGTGAGCTCGGGAGAGTTACTCGCCCTTGGCCTTCGCGATGATCTCCTCGGCGACGTTCCGCGGAACCTCGGCGTAGGAGTCGAACTGCATCGAGTAGCTTGCGCGACCCGAAGTCTTGCTACGGAGGTCTCCGACGTAGCCGAACATCTCCGAGAGGGGCACGAGGCCCTTCACGATGCGAGCACCGCTGCGCTCCTCCATGGCCTGAATCTGGCCACGGCGGGAGTTGATGTCGCCGATGACCTCACCCATGTAGTCCTCGGGCGTGGTGACCTCAACGGCCATCATGGGCTCGAGAATGACGGGAGAAGCCTTGCGCGCGGCCTCCTTGAAGGCCTGCGAACCGGCGATCTTGAACGCGAGTTCCGAGGAGTCGACCTCGTGGTAGCCACCGTCGAGAAGAATGACGCGGACGCCAGTCATCTCGTAGCCGGCCAGGATGCCGAACTGCATGGCCTCCTGCGCGCCCGCGTCCACCGAGGGGATGTACTCCTTGGGGATGCGGCCACCGGTGACCTTGTTCACGAACTCGTACGAGGCGTCGCCGCCCTCGATCGGCTCGATCGCGATCTGCACCTTCGCGAACTGACCGGTACCACCGGTCTGCTTCTTGTGGGTGTAGTCCAGACGCTCGACGGCCTTGCGGATCGTCTCGCGGTACGCGACCTGGGGCTTGCCGACGTTCGCCTCGACCTTGAACTCGCGACGCATACGGTCGACGAGGACGTCGAGGTGGAGCTCGCCCATACCACCGATGATGGTCTGGCCGGTCTCCTCGTCCGAGTGAACCTGGAAGGAGGGGTCCTCCTCCGCGAGACGCTGGATGGCAACACCCAGCTTCTCCTGGTCACCCTTGGACTTGGGCTCGATGGCGACCTGAATGACCGGCGCCGGGAAGTCCATGGACTCCAGGATGACCGGGTTCTTGTCGTCACACAGCGTCTCACCGGTGGTGGTCTGCTTCAGGCCCATGACGGCGACGATGTCGCCGGCGCCCACCGCGTCGATCTCCTCACGCTTGTTCGCGTGCATGCGGTAGATCTTGCCGATGCGCTCCTTCTTGCCCTTGACGGAGTTCAGCACCGCGGTGCCGGCCTCCAGGCGACCCGAGTAAACCCGGATGAAGGTGAGCTTGCCGAGGTGCGGGTCGCTCGCGATCTTGAAGGCGAGCGCGGCGAGCGGCTCGTCCTCCGAAGGCTTGCGGGTGATGACCTGCTCGGCGTCGGAGACCGCGTGGCCCTCGATGCCCTCGACGTCCAGCGGCGACGGGAGGTAGCGGACGACCGCGTCGAGCAGGGGCTGAACACCCTTGTTCTTGAACGCGGTGCCACAGAACACCGGGGTGACCGTGGTGTCCCCACCCTTGCCGGAGGCAATGGTGATGCGACGGACAGCGGCGTAGATCTGCTCCTCGGTGGGCTCGGTGCCCTCCAGGAACAGCTCCATCATCTGGTCGTCGTTCTCGGCGACGGTCTCGACGAGCTTGGCGCGGTACTCGTCCGCCAGCTCCTGGAGATCGGCCGGGATGTCGACGACGTCGTACATCTCGCCCTTGGACGCGTCGGCGGACCAGACCAGGGCCTTCATGCGGACGAGGTCCACAACACCCTGGAAGTCGGCCTCGGCACCGATCGGCAGCTGCATGACGATCGGGGTCGCGCCGAGGCGGTCCACGATCATGTCGACGCAGCGGAGGAACTCCGCGCCGGTCCGGTCGAGCTTGTTGACGAAGCAGATACGCGGAACGCCGTAGCGGTCCGCCTGACGCCAAACGGTCTCGGACTGGGGCTCGACGCCGGCAACGCCGTCGAACACCGTCACGGCGCCGTCGAGGACGCGGAGCGAACGCTCCACCTCGACGGTGAAGTCCACGTGGCCGGGGGTGTCGATGATGTTGATCGTGTGATCGACATCCTCGAGGGGCCAGTGGCAGGTCGTCGCGGCAGACGTGATCGTGATGCCGCGCTCCTGCTCCTGCTCCATCCAGTCCATCGTGGCAGCGCCGTCGTGGACTTCACCGATCTTGTACGAAACACCGGTGTAGAACAGGATCCGCTCAGTGGTGGTCGTCTTGCCCGCGTCGATGTGGGCCATGATCCCAATGTTGCGGACCTTGGCCAGGTCAAGCGAAGTGGTAGCCATAAGGCTTCAGTCTTCTCTCGGTCTCGATGTGGGTAACGACTACCAGCGGTAGTGCGCGAAGGCCTTGTTGGACTCGGCCATCTTGTGGGTGTCCTCGCGCTTCTTCACGGCCGCACCGAGGCCGTTGGAGGCGTCGAGCAGCTCGTTCATGAGGCGCTCGGTCATGGTCTTCTCACGACGGGCGCGGGAGTAACCGACGAGCCAGCGCAGAGCGAGGGTTGACGCGCGACCGGGCTTGACCTCGATCGGCACCTGGTAGGTGGCGCCACCGACACGGCGGGACTTGACCTCAAGGGCGGGCTTGACGTTCTCAAGCGCGCGCTTCAGCGTGATGACCGGGTCGTTGCCGGTCTTCTCGCGGAGGCCTTCCATGGCGCCGTACACGATCCGCTCGGCGGTGGAACGCTTGCCGTCGAGCAGGATCTTGTTGATCAGCGACGTGACAAGAGGAGAGCTGTAGACCGGGTCGATGATGACCGGGCGCTTCGGGGCGGGGCCCTTACGAGGCATTCTTACTTCTCCTTCTTGGCGCCGTAGCGGCTGCGGGCCTGCTTGCGGTTCTTGACACCCTGGGTGTCGAGCGAGCCGCGGATGATCTTGTAACGAACACCCGGCAGGTCCTTCACACGGCCACCACGCACGAGCACGATGGAGTGCTCCTGCAGGTTGTGTCCCTCACCCGGGATGTAGGCCGTGACCTCGATGCCGGAGGTCAGACGCACACGCGCGACCTTACGGAGGGCCGAGTTCGGCTTCTTCGGGGTGGTCGTGAACACACGCGTGCAGACGCCGCGGCGCTGGGGCGAACCCTCGAGCGCGGGCGTCTTGTTCTTCTCGACCTTGTCCTGCCGGCCCTTCCGGACCAGCTGCTGGATCGTAGGCACTACTTCTCCGGTTTCTGTGTGCCGTTCGTTGAAACTAACCTGGAACATCGCCGACCCACGCGGTCGGGTGTGTCGAATACTGCGGACCTCTGCCGGAAAACAACGGATGAGGCGCAGATTGCGGTGGCCCTTTCGCGGACCCGGCTTGCGGCTGAGGACACGCATGCCGAGCCCAGGCACACCCCAGGCACAAGGCTTGAGCGTACCTACCTCATCGACTTGGGTCAAAACAAATGGGGCGCGGCCGGATGCGCGACGGCCGGCCCCCCGGAGGAGACGACACCGCGGTGGCGTACGGACGACCGGTCCGGGCCCCTCGGGCAAACGTACCGCGTACGCCGTCCCCCTGATCCGTGACGGCCGGAGCGCGGACGGAGCGTGGGCACGGCGCGGGCGGAACGCCGCAGGCCCTTAGGGTGAGGCCCGCCCGCAGACCACCCCGTCGGGCACACGCGGGGCCCGCGCTCACGCGGGGACCGGGCCCGGCCGCCGCACCGTCCCGGAGAGGCCCACGCGGCCCCTCGGGGCGGGACGAGGGCCATCGGCTCAGCGTGCGCCGGCACCATCGGAGGAAACACTGTGATCAATCTCGCCGCCCCGGTCAATCCGGTCCTGCTCTCCGCCGCCCCGCTCCGGTCACCGAGCAGCGTGGCCCAGTCGATGTTCTGGGAAGCGACGGACCAGCTCTGGTACGTGTGCCAGCGTTACGTCACCGAGGGCGACCAGGCCCGTCTGCTGGTCAGCAGGCTGCGAGCCGACGGCACGCTGCTGGACTCCATGACCCTCCTGAGGGCCGGCCACGGGGCGAACATCGGTGTCGACCGCCGGAACGACGGCATCCATCTCTGGACCGACGCGCTCGTCTCCGAGAGCCTCTGGGCCCAGGCCATAGCCCGGGTCGCCTACGTGCCCGACGGCGTCGCCGACGCGTCCGACCCCCAGTCCGTCGCCCTCCACCAGCCGAGAACCGGCGTGTACCGGGTGTCGGCCACCGTCGACCCGGTCGCCCGAGAGCTGATCTTCCGGAGCCAGAGCAGCAACGTCTCCTCCGCCACCTCCGTCGCCCTCGTCGACCGCTACGACCTCGACGCGGCCGCGGAAGGGGTCTTCGAACCCCTCGGGACCGTCAGCCAGGTGTCCGACCGGACGCTCCAGGGATACGCCAGCCTCGGCGGATACCTCTACACGCTCTACGGCGACAGCGCGCAGGCCAACACCTACATCACCTGCACGGACTGGCGGTCCGGGCAGGTCGTCGGCGACCAGCACATCACCACGCTGAGTTCGCTCTCCGACCGGGAGCCGGAAGGGCTCTGCGTCTATCAGGCGGCCCCCGGGGACACGGCGTCCGCGACCCTGGCCTTCGGCTTCGCGGACGGCGTACCGGGCGGCCGCACGTTCTACGCGGCCCGCTTCCCCCATCCCGGCACGCCCGCGTGGGTCAAGGTCCCCTACGACACGTCCCTGTACGTCCCGAACAGCGACAACTACCCGCCTCAGTACCGGCTCGCCGGTGACCAGGTCCACCTGCACTTCGGGATCTCCCGCATCGACGGGAAGCCCTGGACCAACGGGGAGGTGCTGTTCCGCCTCCCGGTCCCCGCACGGCCCGACCGCACCCAGCGGCTGGTGGGGGTCGTCTCCGGCGCCGGGGTCACCGCGGACACCATGGCCGTCCGGTTCGAGGTGACCGTCGGCGGTGACGTCGTCATCTACGACGAACGTCCGCTGACCGGCTGGGTGGGCGGGGACCACAGCTTCTGGCGCTGCTGAGGCCGTTCGCCCCCGGAGAGGTGCCCGGCCCCGGCCCCGGCCACAGCCCCGGCCACAGCCACGACAGGCCGTCAGCCCCCCTCCGCCTCTCCGCCTCTCCGCCTCTCAGGCCGACACGGTCGTCGCGGTCCTCCGGGGGCGCTCCCCCACCATCCGGTCGAAGAGCCGGCCCGTGGCACCGCTCACCGCCGCGTCCAGGTGCTCGGGCTCACCGAGCGCCAGGGTCCAGGCCGGTCCGCCCGACACGGACCCGGCGCGCAGGACGAGGCGGCCCCGGCCGTCCTCGTCCACCCGTACCTCATGACCGGCCGGGTGGCCCGCGTCCGCCCCGTCCGGCCAGGGCCAGGTGCCGGCACCGGGCACCGTACGCCGGGTCAGCCGGATACCGGTGCCGAGGCCGACGGGGCGCCGGCTGAGGAGCCGGGCGGGCCGGCCGTCCGCCGCCGGAGCCAGGCGTACCCGCCCCGGGGCGCCGTCCGCGTCGAGAAGCGCCAGGCGCGTCCCGGCCCCGACCGCCGCGACGAGGCCGTCGCGCATCTCCCGCGACCAGTTCGCCTCCCGGCCCGACACCACCACGGCCGTGTGGCGGGCGGGATCGACACGCCCCTCGTGCAGGTCGAGGGCGCTCGCGTAGGTCACGTCGTACCCCGCCTCCTCCACCCAGCGCGCGAGAGCGGTGTCCTGGGGGAGCGCGGCCGGCAGACCCAGCCCGGCGTAGGGCCGGTCGAAGGACACCTGGAGGGGCCCGTCGCCGGCCGCCGGGCCGGGGGGCAGTGGCCAGGGGTTGTCCGCCTGGTAGCCGGTGAACGGCAGCACGATCAGGACGTCCGAACCGCGGGACTCCTCGCGGACGACGAAGGGGGTGAAGCTGCGGAAACCGTCCTCCGTGGTGAAGACCGCCAGGAAGATTCCCGAGACCCAGCCGGACGGGACGTCCAGCTTCCAGGAGACGGGCCAGTCGCAGGCGACAGCCCCGGTACGGCGGGAGACCGCCGGCGCGTCACGCGGACCCACCGCGACCGGTTCCCCGGTCAGCAGATGCCGTGCCCCGGCTCCGGCGTAGTGGCCCACCCGGTAGACGGAGACCGTGCACTCCTGCTCACGGTGGGACGCGAGGTGGAAATCGAGCGACGCCCCCGGCGCGACCGATGTGGCGGAAGCGTACCCCTGGATCTCGGGCTTCCGGACGGTCACCCCGCTGGTCTCCCGATGGCCGACCGACCAGGCGTCGGAACCGGTCGCCAGGTTCTCCCGCACCACCGGATTGTCCCCGCTACGCGGACTCGGACGGGCGGCGGACGCGGGGCTCGCGGCGGCGGTCGCGCCGCCGCCGGCCACGGCCGCCGCTCCGAGGAAGTGCAGCAGGGACCGGCGCGACACGTACGGCATTCGAGACCTCCACGGAGCCGTACCGGAGGGGTCGGTCCGGTACGCCGGGGCCTCTGCGGCAACGACGGCCCCCGGTCCCGTCGCTGATCACTCATCGTAGAACGCCTGTCCGACCGTTCAGGCGGTCCGGGCGATCACGAACCGGAAACGCCGCAGGGCGGCCACCCCAACGGGGTGGCCGCCCTGCGGTCGGTCGATCGGACGACCCGCTTACTGGTTGTACGGACCGTAGTCGTAGTCCTCCAGCGGAACGGCCTGGCCGGAGCCGGTGCCGAACGGCGAGTAGTCGATGTCGTCGTAGCCGACGGCCGAGTACATCGCGGCCTTGGCCTCCTCGGTCGGCTCGACCCGGATGTTGCGGTAGCGGGCGAGGCCCGTACCGGCCGGGATGAGCTTACCGATGATGACGTTCTCCTTGAGGCCGATCAGGGAGTCCGACTTGGCGTTGATCGCCGCGTCGGTCAGGACCCTGGTCGTCTCCTGGAAGGACGCCGCCGACAGCCACGACTCGGTGGCGAGCGAGGCCTTGGTGATACCCATCAGCTGCGGACGGCCGGAGGCGGGGTGTCCGCCCTCGGTGACCACACGACGGTTCTCGGTCTCGAACTTCGAGCGCTCGACGAGCTCGCCCGGCAGGAGCTCCGCGTCGCCGGACTCGATGATCGTCACGCGGCGGAGCATCTGCCGGATGATGATCTCGATGTGCTTGTCGTGGATCGACACGCCCTGCGAGTTGTAGACCTTCTGGACTTCGCCGACCAGGTGGACCTGGACCGCACGCTGGCCGAGGATGCGCAGCACGTCGTGCGGGTTGGTCGCACCGAAGGTCAGCTTCTGGCCGACCTCGACGTGGTCGCCCTCGCGGACGAGCACCTTGGCGCGCTTGGAGATCGGGAAGGGAGTCTCCTCGCTTCCGTCGTCCGGCGTGACGATGATCTTCTTGGTCTTCTCGGTCTCTTCGATCCGGATGCGGCCTGCGGCCTCGGAGATCGGAGCGACACCCTTCGGCGTACGGGCTTCGAAGAGCTCGACGACACGGGGCAGACCCTGGGTGATGTCGTCACCGGCCACACCACCGGTGTGGAAGGTACGCATCGTCAGCTGGGTACCGGGCTCACCGATGGACTGGGCGGCGATGATGCCGACCGCCTCACCGATGTCGACCAGCTTGCCGGTGGCGAGCGAGCGTCCGTAGCAGAAGGCACAGGTGCCGACCGCGGACTCACAGGTCAGGACCGAACGGGTCTTGACCTCCTCGACACCCGCGTTCACGAGGGCGTCGATGAGCACGTCACCGAGGTCCACGTTGGCCGGCGCGATGACCTTGCCGTCGATGACGACGTCCTCGGCCAGCATGCGGGCGTACACCGAGGTCTCGACGTCGTCCGTCTTGCGAAGGACGCCGTCCTCACCCTTGACCGCGATCTTCAGCTTGAGGCCGCGGTCGGTGCCGCAGTCCTCCTCGCGGATGATCACGTCCTGCGAGACGTCCACCAGACGACGGGTCAGGTAACCCGAGTCGGCGGTACGCAGGGCGGTGTCGGCCAGACCCTTACGGGCACCGTGCGTGGAGATGAAGTACTCGAGGACGGTCAGGCCCTCACGGAACGACGCCTTGATGGGACGCGGGATCGTCTCGTTCTTGGCGTTCGACACCAGACCACGCATACCGGCGATCTGACGCATCTGCATCATGTTTCCTCGGGCACCCGAGTCAACCATCATGAAGATGGGGTTCACCTTGGGGAAGTTCGCGTTCATCGCCTCGGCGACCTCGTTGGTCGCCTTGGTCCAGATCGCGATGAGCTCCTGCGTGCGCTCGTCCTTGGTGATCAGACCACGCTCGTACTGCTTCTGGACCTTCTCGTCCTGCTCCTCGTAGCCGCGCACGATGGCCTTCTTGGCCTCGGGCACGACGATGTCGGAGACCGCGACGGTCACACCGGAGCGGGTCGCCCAGTGGAAACCGGCCGCCTTCAGGTTGTCGAGCGTCGCCGCCACGATGACCTTGGGGTAGCGCTCGGCCAGGTCGTTGACGATCTCGGAGAGCTGCTTCTTGCCCACCGAGTAGTCGACGAACGGGTAGTCCTCGGGCAGCAGCTCGTTGAAGAGCGCGCGGCCCAGGCTCGTACGCAGACGGAAGGTGTCACCGGGCTGGTACTCGGGCTCGCCCTCCTCGGCGACCGGCGGCACCCAGCCACGCGGCGGGATGGTGCCCACCGGGAAGCGGATGTCGACCTTCGCCTGGAGCGACAGCTCGCGGGCGTCGAAGGCCATGGTGGCCTCGGCCGTGGAGCCGAACGCGCGGTCCGTGCCCTTGACGTTGCGGCCCTCTTCGTCCGTCGTGAGGAAGAAGAGACCCAGCACCATGTCCTGGGTCGGCATGGTGACGGGGCGACCGTCGGCCGGCTTCAGGATGTTGTTCGAGGACAGCATCAGGATGCGGGCCTCGGCCTGCGCCTCCGCGGAGAGCGGCAGGTGCACGGCCATCTGGTCACCGTCGAAGTCCGCGTTGAACGCGGTGCAGACGAGCGGGTGAATCTGGATGGCCTTGCCCTCGACCAGCTGGGGCTCGAAGGCCTGGATGCCGAGGCGGTGCAGGGTGGGCGCACGGTTCAGCAGCACCGGGTGCTCGGCGATGACCTCTTCGAGGACGTCGTACACGACGGTGCGGCCACGCTCGACCATGCGCTTCGCCGACTTGATGTTCTGCGCGTGGTTCAGGTCCACCAGGCGCTTCATCACGAACGGCTTGAAGAGCTCCAGCGCCATGGCCTTCGGCAGACCGCACTGGTGCAGCTTGAGCTGCGGGCCGACGACGATCACGGAACGCGCGGAGTAGTCCACGCGCTTGCCGAGGAGGTTCTGACGGAATCGACCCTGCTTGCCCTTGAGCATGTCGCTCAGGGACTTCAGCGGACGGTTGCCGGGACCCGTGACCGGGCGACCACGACGGCCGTTGTCGAACAGCGCGTCGACGGCCTCCTGGAGCATGCGCTTCTCGTTGTTCACGATGATCTCGGGGGCACCGAGGTCGAGGAGGCGCTTCAGGCGGTTGTTGCGGTTGATCACACGGCGGTACAGGTCGTTCAGGTCGGAGGTCGCGAAGCGGCCACCGTCCAGCTGCACCATCGGACGCAGGTCCGGCGGGATGACCGGCACGCAGTCGAGCACCATGCCCTTGGGCTTGTTGCTGGTCTGCAGGAACGCGGAGACGACCTTGAGGCGCTTGAGCGCACGGGTCTTCTTCTGGCCCTTGCCGGAGCGGATGATCTCGCGGAGGCGCTCGGCCTCCTCATCGAGGTCGAAGGACTCCAGGCGCTTCTGCAGCGCGGCGGCGCCCATGCAGCCGTCGAAGTACGTGCCGAAGCGGTCACGCAGCTCGCGGTAGAGCAGCTCGTCGCCCTCGAGGTCCTGGACCTTGAGGTTCTTGAAGCGGCTCCACACCTCGTCGAGACGGTCGATCTCGCGCTGCGCACGGTCGCGCAGCTGCTTCATCTCACGCTCGGCACCTTCGCGCACCTTGCGGCGCACGTCGGCCTTGGCGCCCTCGGCCTCGAGCTCGGCCAGGTCGGTCTCGAGCTTCTTGGCGCGGTTCTCCAGGTCGGAGTCGCGGCGGTTCTCGACCTGCTGACGCTCGACGGAGACGTGGGCCTCCAGCGACGGGAGGTCGCGGGTGCGGCGCTCCTCGTCGACGAACGTGATCATGTACGCGGCGAAGTAGATGACCTTTTCGAGGTCCTTCGGCGCGAGGTCCAGCAGGTATCCGAGGCGCGACGGGACGCCCTTGAAGTACCAGATGTGGGTGACGGGAGCGGCAAGCTCGATGTGGCCCATGCGCTCACGGCGCACCTTGGCGCGCGTGACCTCGACGCCACAGCGCTCACAGATGATGCCCTTGAAGCGGACACGCTTGTACTTGCCGCAGTAGCACTCCCAGTCCCGGGTCGGACCGAAGATCTTCTCGCAGAAGAGTCCGTCCTTTTCGGGCTTGAGCGTGCGGTAGTTGATGGTCTCCGGCTTCTTCACTTCGCCGTGGGACCAGGTCCGGATGTCGTCCGCGGTGGCAAGGCCGATCCGCAGCTCGTCGAAGAAGTTGACGTCGAGCACTTGTCGTCAATCCCTCTTTCGGGGGTTCGAGCCCCTCGCCGTGAAGCGTGGAGATGGGGCACTTCAGCAATGGTCTGAACGGGTCCCGGGAGGGCCGGCCGGATCACATGGATCCGGCCGGCCTACCCGTCAGACCTCTTCGACGCTGCTCGGCTCGCGCCGGGACAGGTCGATACCGAGTTCCTCCGCCGCGCGGAAGACGTCCTCGTCCGTGTCGCGCATCTCGATGGACATGCCGTCCGAGGACAGCACCTCCACGTTGAGGCAGAGCGACTGCATTTCCTTGATGAGCACCTTGAAGGACTCAGGGATGCCCGGCTCAGGGATGTTCTCGCCCTTGACGATGGCCTCGTAGACCTTCACGCGGCCGGTCACGTCGTCGGACTTGATCGTCAGCAGCTCCTGGAGGGCGTACGCGGCGCCGTAAGCCTCAAGGGCCCACACCTCCATCTCTCCGAAGCGCTGACCACCGAACTGAGCCTTACCACCGAGCGGCTGCTGGGTGATCATGGAGTACGGGCCGGTCGAACGAGCGTGGAGCTTGTCGTCGACCAGGTGGTGCAGCTTGAGGATGTACATGTACCCGACCGAGACCGGGTCCGGGAACGGCTCACCGGAGCGGCCGTCGAACAGGTTGGCCTTTCCGGAGGGCTGGACCAGGCGGTCGCCGTCGCGGTTCGGGATCGTGGCGTTGAACAGGCCACTGATCTCGTCCTCGCGCGCACCGTCGAAGACGGGCGTGGCGACGTTGGTGCCGGGCGCGACCTGGTCGGCGCCGATGGCCTGGAGCCGCTGGGCCCACTCGTCACCGAGGCCGGAGACGTCCCAGCCGCGGCTGGCGAGCCAGCCGAGGTGGATCTCCAGGACCTGTCCCGGGTTCATTCGGGACGGAACACCCAGCGGGTTGAGGATGATGTCGACCGGGGTGCCGTCCTCCAGGAACGGCATGTCCTCGATCGGCAGGATCTTCGAGATGACGCCCTTGTTGCCGTGACGGCCGGCGAGCTTGTCACCGTCGGTGATCTTGCGCTTCTGCGCGACGTAGACGCGGACCAGCTGGTTCACGCCCGGCGGCAGCTCGTCGCCCTCTTCGCGGTCGAAGACGCGGACGCCGATGACCTTGCCGATCTCACCGTGCGGCACCTTCAGCGAGGTGTCGCGCACCTCGCGCGCCTTCTCACCGAAGATCGCGCGGAGCAGGCGCTCCTCGGGGGTCAGCTCGGTCTCGCCCTTGGGCGTGACCTTGCCGACGAGGATGTCGCCGGCGACGACCTCGGCACCGATACGGATGATGCCGCGCTCGTCGAGGTCGGCGAGGACCTCCTCGGAGACGTTCGGGATGTCCCGGGTGATCTCCTCCGGGCCGAGCTTGGTGTCACGGGCGTCGACCTCGTGCTCCTCGATGTGGATCGAGGAGAGGACGTCGTCCTGCACGAGGCGCTGCGACAGGATGATCGCGTCCTCGTAGTTGTGACCCTCCCACGGCATGAACGCCACGAGCAGGTTCTTGCCCAGGGCCATCTCACCGTTCTCGGTGGCCGGTCCGTCGGCGAGCACCTGCTCGGCGATGACCCGGTCGCCCTCGGAGACGACGACCTTCTGGTTGACCGAGGTGCCCTGGTTGGAGCGCATGAACTTGGCGATGCGGTACGTGGTGTACGTGCCGTCGTCGTTCGTGACGGTGATGTAGTCCGCGGATACCTCCTGGACCACACCGTCCTTCTCCGCCTTCAGCACGTCACCGGCGTCGGTGGCGCAGCGGTACTCCATGCCGGTGCCGACGAGGGGCGCCTCGCTCTTGATGAGCGGGACGGCCTGACGCATCATGTTCGCGCCCATGAGGGCACGGTTGGCGTCGTCGTGCTCCAGGAAGGGGATCATCGCGGTGGCGACGGACACCATCTGGCGCGGCGAGACGTCCATGTAGTCGACCTCGGCCGGCGGCACGTAGTCGACCTCACCGCCGCGGCGGCGGACCAGGACGCGGGGTTCGGTGAAGCGCAGCTCGTCGGAGAGGGTCGCGTTCGCCTGGGCGATGACGAAGCGGTCCTCCTCGTCGGCCGTGATGTAGTCGACCTCGTCGGTGACCTGGCCGTCGGTGACCTTGCGGTACGGCGTCTCGATGAAGCCGAACGCGTTGACGCGGCCGTACGAGGCGAGCGAACCGATCAGACCGATGTTCGGGCCTTCGGGGGTCTCGATCGGGCACATGCGTCCGTAGTGGGACGGGTGCACGTCTCGGACCTCGAAGCCGGCCCGCTCACGGGAGAGACCACCCGGGCCAAGAGCCGACAGGCGGCGCTTGTGGGTGAGGCCCGACAGCGGGTTGTTCTGGTCCATGAACTGCGACAGCTGGCTGGTGCCGAAGAACTCCTTGATGGAGGCGACGACCGGCCGGATGTTGATCAGGGTCTGCGGCGTGATCGCCTCGACGTCCTGGGTCGTCATGCGCTCGCGCACGACGCGCTCCATACGGGCGAGACCCGTACGGACCTGGTTCTGGATCAGCTCGCCGACGTTGCGCAGGCGGCGGTTGCCGAAGTGGTCGATGTCGTCGGTCTCGACGACGATCGAACGTCCGGACTCGCCGACCGTCTCGGTCTCACCGGCGTGCAGCTTGACCAGGTACTTGATGGTCGCGATGACGTCGTCGGTGGTGAGCACGCCGGCGTCCAGCGGCTCGTCCGCGCCGAGCTTCTTGTTCACCTTGTAGCGGCCGACCTTCGCGAGGTCGTAGCGCTTCGGGTTGAAGTAGAGGTTCTCGAGCAGCGTCTGAGCGGCCTCGCGGGTCGGCGGCTCGCCCGGGCGGAGCTTGCGGTAGATGTCGAGCAGTGCGTCGTCCTGGCCCTGGGTGTGGTCCTTCTCCAGGGTGGCGCGCATCGACTCGTACTCGCCGAACTCCTCCAGGATCTGCTCGGTCGTCCAGCCGAGAGCCTTCAGGAGGACGGTGACCGACTGCTTGCGCTTGCGGTCGATGCGGACACCGACCATGTCGCGCTTGTCGATCTCCATCTCCAGCCAGGCACCCCGGGAGGGGATGATCTTGGCGGAGTAGATGTCCTTGTCGGACGTCTTGTCGATCGAGGAATCGAAGTAGACGCCGGGGGAACGGACGAGCTGCGACACCACGACACGCTCGGTGCCGTTGATGACGAAGGTGCCCTTGTTGGTCATGAGCGGGAAGTCGCCCATGAAGACCGTCTGGGACTTGATCTCGCCGGTCTCGTTGTTGGTGAACTCGGCGGTGACGAAGAGCGGGGCGGCGAACGTGAAGTCGCGCTCCTTGCACTCGTCGATCGAGTTCTTCGGGGGCTCGAATCGGTGGTCGCGGAACGTGAGCGACATCGACCCGGAGAAGTCCTCGATCGGGGAGATCTCCTCGAAGATTTCCTCCAGGCCGGACTTGGTGGGGACGTCTTGTCCACTGTCCAGAGCAGCCTCGACGCGAGCCTTCCAGGCGGCGTTGCCGAGGAGCCAGTCAAAACTCTCGGTCTGCAGCGCGAGGAGGTTCGGAACCTCGAGGGGCTCCTTGATCTTTGCAAAGGAGATGCGCAGCGGGGCGGTGCTGGCACCGTTGTTCGTATTCGCGGTCGAGGCGTTGCGCGAGGCGGCCAAGAGGGGGTCCTTCCGAGGGCTCGGACTCACTACGCGCGTACCGGTCCCATGCCGACACGAGGACGAAAATCCCGGTTGAGGGAGGTTCTGTCATCGATGCTCAAGCGTGGGCATGCCCCTGGTGACGGGCAGGAGGCAGCTAACAGGCAGCGCAAAGGGACAGTGTAGCCAAGCGGCACACTGATGTCCAGTCGGGGTTCTCAGAGACCCGCGTCGCTGTCAACAGCTGTTCTCAACACCTTTTCAGCCCTCGCGCGGCGTCTGCCGCGCGCTTCTTTACTTCCCGCTTCGCTCTCGATCCATGCCTCGGATACGGACCGAGATGAAGACGCGTCCTGAGAATTGCGCGCCGCGTGCGGTTCGTCAAGGCCCCCCGGCCCGCACGCACCTCCTGTGGCCGCGTCCGCGGCTGGGAGGCCCTCTCCGACGCCCTCAGGAGGCGTACGGCGATGATCACCCTACTACCCGCCGCCGGAAGAGCAAGGCAACCGCCTCGGGTACGCCGAAGGGCGACCACCCGGTCGGGTGATCGCCCTTCGCGTTCGCGACGGACCCCGCCTCACGGCAGGGGCGTCACAGGTGAGTCAGAGGACTCGTGAAGTCACTTGACCTCGACGGACGCGCCGGCGCCCTTGAGGGACTCGGCAGCCTTCTCGGCGGCCTCCTTGGCGACCTTCTCGAGGACCGGCTTCGGAGCGCCGTCGACGAGGTCCTTGGCCTCCTTCAGGCCGAGGGAGGTCAGCTCACGCACGACCTTGATGACCTGGATCTTCTTCTCGCCGGCACCCGTGAGGATGACGTCGAACTCGTCCTGCTCCTCGACGGCCTCGGCGGCGGCAGCGCCACCACCGGCGGCGGCAACGGCGACCGGGGCGGCGGCCGTGACGTCGAACTTCTCCTCGAACGCCTTGACGAACTCGGCCAGCTCGATGAGGGTCAGGGTCTCGAACTGCTCGAGCAGCTCTTCCTGGGACAGCTTCGCCATGATGGCGTCCTTCCACTAAGTCGGCAGGTGCCGGATGTATATGTCGGCGGGCGTACGAAGGGCCCGCTGGACCGCTGAGTGGTTACTCGGCAGCCTCGGCGGGCGCCGGCGTACCGGCACCGCCCTGCTCTTCCTTCTTGGCACGAAGAGCTTCCGCGGTGCGGACGAACTTCGAGGGGAGCGCCTGGAAGAGCGCCGCAGCCTGAGACTGCTTGCCCTTCAGTGCACCTGCCAGCTTGGCGAGCAGAACCTCGCGGGACTCGAGGTCCGCGAGCTTCTTGATCTCATCGGCGGACAGCGCCTTACCGTCAAGGACACCGCCCTTGATGATGAGGTTCGGGTTGTCCTTGGCGAAGTCACGAAGACCCTTCGCCGACTCCACCGGGTCACCGGTGACGAAGGCAACCGCCGTCGGGCCTGCGAACAGGTCGTCCAGCGTGTCGATCCCGGCCTCGTTGGCCGCGATCTTGGTCAGCGTGTTCTTCACCACGGCGTACTGGGCGTTCTCACCGAGCGAACGGCGCAGCTGCTTGAGCTGGGCCACGGTGAGACCCCGGTACTCGGTCAGCACGGCGGCGTTCGAGCTGCGGAACTGGTCCGCGAGCTCGGCTACCGCGGCAGCCTTGTCGGGCCTTGCCATGAGCGTCGGCCTCCTTCCGGGTGATGAGGACCGCTCAGAAGGGGCCGGGAAAGACGAAACGCCCCAGCACAAGTGCCAGGGCGCGGCTCGACCGGACGGATCCGGGAGCAGTTCCACAGTCACCTGCGCAGGTCGTCCGTCTGTACGGAACCTTCGGTCAGTGCCCCTTCTTGCGAAGGCACACCGACGACCAGCGGTCTTTGGCTTCTTCAGGAGCGTACGCGACCGGGACCGCGCGGGGCAAATCCGTCCGGAATCCGCAGGGTGCGGGAGGTTTACACCCGCACCCCGCGGGCCGCGGAAAGCCGTCGAGAGGGGGTCAGGAGAGTGCGGTGGAGGTCCGGCCGGCGATCTCCTTGAAGTCCGCCGTGTCCCCCGCGTCGGGCTTCACGACGTTCACCGGGGCGCCGTAGTCGCTGAAGTAGGAGGTGGTGTTCACGGCGCCGTTGGCGCTGTCGGCCCGCGAGGACTGTTTGATCAGCAGATCGTTCTTGTCGACCCACAGGTCGACCGTCTCCGTGGTGATGCCCGTCTTGTCCAGCTGTTCCTTGAGTCCCTTGAGCTGCTCGGCGTCGAGGCTGCTGGTCTGCGCGGAGAGCGCGGCCACGTCGACGGAACCGGAGTAGTGCGTGGTGGCCACGCCCCGGACGTCCTCCTCGCCGACCCTCTTGATGCCGCCGGACGCCAGGAGGGTCTCCACGCTCTTCTCGGGGGTGCTGTTCTGCACCTGGTCCTTGAGGACCTCCCCGGAGGCGCCGGCGATCGCGGCGAGGTCCGCGTAGCCGTAGCGGATCCAGTGCTTGCCGCCGAGGGCGGACGCGAAGGCGTCCCCCATGTTCGCGTAGTAGGCGTCCTTGAGGTACAGCGCCCGCATCGAGCCGTCGCCGCTCATCTGCTTCATGGCTTCGGCCATGGTGCCGCCGGTGTACTTGATGGTGACGTCGCCGGTCATGCCGTCGGACCAGTCCATGGATCCGGTCATCGTCATCGACATGACGGTGCCCATCTCGACGGTGCTCTCGATCGTGGCGGAGTCGGCTCCGCCGCTCTTCTGCCGCACCTTCTTGAGGGCGGCGATCGGCGACACGGCGACCGCGGCACCGGCCGGGCTCCCGTCCCCGTTCTTACCGGAGCCCGAGGCCTCGTCCGACCCGCTGCACGCCGCCACCGAAGACAGCGCCACCACCGTCACGACCGACGCGCACACGCGCCCCAGGGTCCTGCTCGTCATCACTGCCCCACCCCTCGTACGTACTGTCGTCCCGCTCGCGCACCCTTGCACAGGGGACCGACAGCGACCGACGCGGCCCCGTCCTGCCGGACCGCTCCGGATACGAGGACGGGCCCCGCAACCACATGGTTGCAGGGCCCATCCACACGCGTGACGCGGCTACCTCGTGAGCACGGGGGCTCAGACGGCGGCCGGGTCCTCCTCGACGAGGAGGTTGCGGGTGCGGTTCGAGTCCAGCGGGATGCCGGGGCCCATCGTGGTGGCCAGCGCGGCCTTCTTGATGTAGCGGCCCTTGGCGGCCGACGGCTTCAGACGGAGGATCTCCTCCAGCGCGGCGGCGTAGTTCTCGACCAGCTTCGTCTCGTCGAAGGAGACCTTGCCGATGATGAAGTGCAGGTTCGAGTGCTTGTCGACGCGGAACTCGATCTTGCCGCCCTTGATGTCGTTGACAGCCTTGACGACATCGGGGGTGACGGTGCCGGTCTTCGGGTTCGGCATCAGACCACGCGGACCGAGCACACGGCCGAGGCGGCCGACCTTGCCCATGAGGTCCGGGGTGGCGACGACGGCGTCGAAGTCCAGGCGGCCCTTCGCGACCTCGTCGATGAGCTCGTCGGAGCCGACGATGTCGGCGCCCGCGGCTTCCGCGGCCGCAGCACGGTCACCGGTCGCGAAGACCAGGACCCGGGCGGTCTTGCCGGTGCCGTGCGGGAGGTTCACGGTGCCACGGACCATCTGGTCGGCCTTGCGAGGGTCAACGCCCAGGCGGAAGGCGACCTCGACGGTGCCGTCGAACTTGGTGGTCGCGGTCTCCTTGGCGAGACGGACGGCCTCGAGCGGGGCGTAGACGCGCTCCCGGTCGATCTTCGCGTCCGCAGCGCGGAGGTTCTTGCTGCGCTTCACTGCTGCTCCTGTGTGTTCAGAGTGTGGAGTCGTGGTGCGGACCAGCGCCTGGTCCTACCACTTGAGGCCTGGGAGGCTGGACTCAGCCTTCGACCGTGATGCCCATGGAACGGGCGGTGCCAGCGATGATCTTCGACGCGGCGTCGAGGTCGTTGGCGTTCAGGTCGGGGAGCTTCGTCGTGGCGATCTCGCGGACCTGGGCAGCCGTCAGCTTGGCGACCTTGGTCTTGTGCGGCTCGCCGGAGCCCTTGTCCACACCAGCGGCCTTGAGGATCAGCTTGGCGGCCGGCGGAGTCTTGGTGATGAAGGTGAAGGAACGGTCGTCGTAGACCGTGATCTCCACCGGCACGACCATGCCACGCTGCGACTCGGTCGCGGCGTTGTAGGCCTTGCAGAACTCCATGATGTTGACGCCGTGCTGACCCAGCGCGGGGCCGACCGGCGGGGCCGGGTTGGCCGCACCGGCGTTGATCTGGAGCTTGATAAGCCCCGTGATCTTCTTCTTCTTGGGAGGCATTGCTCTCTCCGGGTCCTAGTGAGAGTGTTTCGCCGCCATTCCGGTCATCCGGACGGAGGCATACCGCACAACGATAACGGGTATAGCTGCGCAACCAAAAACCGAGCAGGTCAGACCGGCTGCGAAGCCGTTCTGACCTGCTCGGTAGGCATGTGTCCAGAAGGGGACGGATACCGTCAGTTCTTCTGGATCTGGTCGAAGCTGAGCTCGACCGGGGTCTCGCGACCGAAGATCTCGACGAGGCCCTTGACCTTCTTCGAGTCGGCGTTGATCTCGTTGATCGTCGCCTGCAGCGTCGCGAACGGGCCGTCGGTGACGGTGACCGAGTCGCCCACCTCGAAGTCGAGCACCTGGACCTCGACCCGACGGGCCGGAGCCGGCTTGCCCGCGGCCTCGGCGGCCTCGCGAGCGGCCTTCTCCTCGGCCTCGGGGGCGAGCATCTTGACGATCTCGTCCAGGGTCAGCGGGTACGGGTCGTAGGCGTTGCCCACGAAGCCGGTGACGCCGGGCGTGTTGCGGACGACGCCCCAGGACTCGTTCGTCAGGTCCATGCGCACCAGGACGTAGCCCGGGAGCTTGTTCTGGCGGACGTTCTTGCGCTCGCCGTTCTTGATCTGGACGATCTCTTCCTCGGGGACTTCCGCCTGGTAGACGAACTCCTCGACGTTGAGGGAGACGGCGCGCTGCTCCAGGTTGGCCTTCACGCGCTTCTCGTACCCGGCGTACGTGTGGATGACGTACCACTCGCCGGGCAGAGTGCGGAGTTCCTCACGCAGGGCGGCGACGGGGTCGACGGGGGCGGCCGGCTCGGCGGCTTCCTCGGACTCCTCGTCGGCGTCGTCCCCGGCGGGCTCGTCGTCGTCGGATTCGGCGGCGAGCGCCTCGTCCGCCTCGTCGGTCCCGTCGGCGTCGAGCTCGGCTTCAGCGCTCTCGTCAGCAGCTTCGACCTGGTCCGAGGACTCGGAGGACTCGGACTCCGAGGCCTCAACGATGTCGTGCTGGTCCTCGGCGGACTCGAAGGCGTCCGTCCCGGACTCGGCGGCGTCGTTCAGGTTCGGGTCAGACACGATGGCTGCTTCTTCCTGGATACAAATGGGTGGAACATGCGAAAGGGGCGCCGGTGAGGCGCCCTCCGCGGGATCAGCCGAAGACGTACTTGATGACCCGCTGGAATCCGAAGTCAATCACGGTAACGAGACCAATCATGACGACCACGAACACAATCACCACGGTGGTGTACGTGCTCAGCTGCTTGCGCGTGGGCCAGACGACCTTGCGCAGCTCGGCGATGATCTGGCGGTAGAAGAGCGCGAGACGGCCGAACGGGCCCTTCTTGCCGCGCTTGCCGCCCTTCCGAGCCTTCTTCGACTCGGGCGCTTCATCCTCAGCATCAGGCATGTCGATGGAGCCCACGGCGTCCGTCACGCTACTCACCTGATTCCGGGTCGTGGCCGTGCCGCGCCCGGTGGAGCCGCACGGCTGTGCAATGAAGTACGTACATGCGCACACATCCTGGCGAAGGAGTGTGTAGCAGGGCCGGAGGGACTTGAACCCCCAACCGCTGGTTTTGGAGACCAGTGCTCTACCAATTGAGCTACGACCCTTTGTGGTTTCCCCAACCTACCGCATGTTCCCTGGTGACCAGGAAGTCATTCCGGTGCGGCTGGTGAAGGCCAACGACAGGTGAGTGTACGTGTTCATGGGCTCCGCGTCGAACAGAAGTTGAGCGGCCCATCCGGACGGGGGTGGGCGGGGCGTGTCCCGGGGCTTCCCGGGGGTCTCGTTCCGGCCCTGGCCAGGGCCCGTACGAGGCCCCGCGGGGCCCTGTCCGGCCGTTGGAACTGCCGCGCCGAGGGGGGTCCCGGTCAGGCACCATGGGGGGCATGAGCGCTGCAACTTCTCCGTCCGAACGCCGGGTCTCGGCCCGCGTCGGCGCGATCTCCGAGTCCGCCACCCTCGCCGTCGACGCCAAGGCGAAGGCCCTCAAGGCCGCCGGCCGTCCGGTGATCGGGTTCGGCGCCGGTGAGCCCGACTTCCCGACGCCCGACTACATCGTCGAGGCCGCGGTCGAGGCGTGCCGCAACCCGAAGTACCACCGCTACACCCCGGCGGGCGGGCTCCCGGAGCTCAAGGCGGCGATCGCGGCGAAGACGCTGCGCGACTCCGGCTACGAGGTCGACGCCTCGCAGGTCCTGGTGACCAACGGCGGCAAGCAGGCCATCTACGAGGCCTTCGCCGCGATCCTCGACCCGGGCGACGAGGTCGTCGTCCCCGCCCCGTACTGGACCACCTACCCCGAGTCGATCCGGCTGGCCGGCGGGGTGCCGGTGGACGTGGTGACCGACGAGACCACCGGGTACAAGGTCACGGTCGAGCAGCTGGAGGCCGCCCGCACGGAGCGGACGAAGGTCGTGCTGTTCGTCTCGCCGTCCAACCCGACCGGCGCGGTGTACACCGAGGCCGAGGCCGAGGCGATCGGCCGCTGGGCCGTCGAGCACGGGCTGTGGGTGCTGACCGACGAGATCTACGAGCACCTCGTCTACGGCGACGCGGAGTTCACCTCGCTGCCGGCGCTCCTGCCGGAGCTGCGGGACAAGTGCGTCGTGGTCAACGGTGTCGCCAAGACGTACGCGATGACCGGCTGGCGGGTGGGGTGGATCGTCGGCCCGAAGGACATCGTGAAGGCCGCGACCAACCTCCAGTCGCACGCCACCTCGAACGTCTCCAACGTCGCCCAGGCCGCCGCGCTGGCCGCCGTCTCCGGGCAGCTGGACGCGGTCGCCGAGATGCGGACCGCCTTCGACCGCCGGCGGAAGACGATCGTGCGGATGCTCAACGAGATCGACGGGGTCCTCTGCCCCGAGCCCGAGGGCGCGTTCTACGCGTACCCCTCGGTGAAGGGTCTGCTCGGCAAGGAGATCCGCGGCCGGCGCCCGGCGAGCTCGGTCGAGCTGGCGGCGCTCATCCTGGACGAGGCCGAGGTCGCCGTCGTACCGGGTGAGGCCTTCGGCACGCCGGGTTACCTCCGGCTCTCCTACGCGCTGGGCGACGACGACCTGGCCGAGGGCGTCTCGCGGATCCAGAAGCTGCTGGCGGAGGCACGCGACTGACCTCGCGCCGAACACGGCAGGCTGCCCTCGGCCCGCGGACTTCATGTCCCGGGCCGGGGGCGCTTTTTTGTTCGCCCCCCTCCTCGAAAGGGGAAGCGGCTTCCGCTCCGGGGCACGGGTGCGGCAGGATCTTCCAATGGAGCGTGATGTACGTCTGTTGCCCAAGGCCCACCTGCACCTGCACTTCACGGGGTCGATGCGGCCCACCACCCTGCTCGAACTCGCCGACAAGTACGGCGTGCGCCTGCCCGAGGCCCTCACCGGCGGTGAACCCCCCGAACTCCGGGCGACCGACGAGCGGGGCTGGTTCCGCTTCCAGCGGCTCTACGACATCGCCCGGTCCTGCCTGCGGGAGCCCGAGGACATCCAGCGCCTGGTGCGGGAGACCGCGCAGGAGGACGTCGCGGACGGTTCCGGCTGGCTGGAGATCCAGGTCGACCCCACCTCGTACGCGCCGCTGCTCGGCGGGCTGATCCCGGCGATCGAGATCATCCTGGACGCCGTGGACAGCGCCTCCCGGGACACCGGCCTGGGGATGCGGGTGGTGATCGCGGCGAACCGGATGAAGCACCCGCTCGACGCCCGCACGCTGGCCCGGCTGGCGGTGCGGTACGCGGACCGGGGGGTCGTCGGCTTCGGGCTCTCCAACGACGAGCGCCGGGGCATGGCCCGGGACTTCGACCGGGCCTTCGCCATCGCCCGCGAGGGCGGGCTGATCGCGGCCCCGCACGGCGGCGAGCTGGCCGGCCCCTCCAGCGTCCGGGACTGCCTGGACGACCTGGACGCGTACCGGATCGGGCACGGGGTGCGGGCCGCCGAGGACCCGCGGCTGATGCGCAGGCTGGCGGAGCGCGGGATCACCTGCGAGGTCTGCCCGGCGTCCAACGTGGCGCTGGGGGTCTACGAGAAGCCCGGCGACGTGCCGCTGCGGGCCCTGTTCGACGCGGGGGTGCCGATGGCGCTGGGCGCGGACGACCCGCTGCTCTTCGGTGCCCGGCTGGCCGCCCAGTACGACCTGGTGCGCAAGCACCACGCCTTCACCGACGAGGAGCTGGCGGAACTCGCCCGGCAGTCGGTGCGCGGTTCGGTGGCGCCCCAGGACGTGCGGCGCGGGCTGCTGGACGGGATCGACGACTGGCTGGCCGCTCCGGCCGCCTGAGCGGCCCGAAGCGGCCCGAAGCGGCCCGCGCCGCCTCAGAGACCGACGCCGACCGTCACCGGTTCGTTGACTAGGGTCACGCCGAACGCCTCGCGCACCCCGGCCACGACCTCGCGGGCGAGGGCGAGGAGATCCTCGGTGGTGGCCTCGCCCCGGTTGGTGAGGGCGAGGGTGTGCTTGGTGGAGATGCGGGCGGGTCCGGTGCCGTACCCCTTGGTGAAACCGGCCTTGTCGATCAGCCAGGCGGCCGAGGTCTTGGTCCGCCCGTCGCCCGCCGGGTAGGCGGGCGGGGCGGCGTCCGGGCCGAGGCGCTCGGCGGCGCGGGCGAGGAGCTCCGCGTACTCCCGCTCGTCGAGCTCCGGGTTGGTGAAGAAGGAGCCGGCGGACCAGGTGTCGTGGTCCTCGGGGTCCAGCACCATGCCCTTGCCCGCGCGCAGGGCGAGGACGGTCTCCCGGGCGGCGGCGGCCGGGACCCGGTCGCCGGGCTCGACGCCGAGGGTGCGGGCCATCTCCGCGTACTTGACGGGCGCCGACATCCCTCCCGCGTCCTCCAGCTCGAAGCGGACGCGCAGGACGACGTACCGGTCGGGGTGGTGCTTGAAGGTGCTGTGCCGGTAGGAGAATCCGCACGCGGCGTTGGAGAGGGTGACCGTCTTCCCGGAGCGGCGGTCGTAGGCGACGACCTCGCTGATGGTGGCGGCGACCTCCTGGCCGTACGCCCCCACGTTCTGGATCGGCGTGGCACCGGCGGAACCGGGGATTCCGGCAAGGCACTCGATGCCCGCGAGCCCGGCTTCGACGGTACGGGCGACGGCGTCGGTCCAGACCTCGCCCGCCGCGAGTTCGAGGCGGGTGCCGGTGAGCTCGAAGCCGGTGGTGGCGACGCGCAGGGCGGTGCCGTCGAAGCCCTTGTCGCCGATGACCAGGTTGGAGCCGCCGCCGACGATCAGCAGCGGGGTGCCCGCGTCGTCGGCCTCGCGGACGGCCGCGATCACCTCGGCGTCGGTCGTCGCGGTGACGAGGCGGGTGGCCGGGCCGCCGAGCCGGAAGGTGGTCAGGGGGGCGAGGGGGGCGTCGTGGAGTACCTGCACGGGACCAGAGTACGGTCCGCGCCCCTGCCGACCGGGCGGGGGCGCGGACCGTACGACGGCGGGAGCGGTGGTCAGGCCGGGACGCCGAGGGCCGGGGCGGTGGGCTCGGGCTCGGGGACCGGCGAGCCGCCCCGGCGGCCGGGCACCAGCAGGGCGACGAGCGCGGCGAGCGCCACTACACCGGCCCCGATCCAGACCGCGGGCACGGTCCCGTCGGTGAACTGCTGCGGGGAGCCGTAGCCGCCCCGGGCGGAGAAGACGGAAGCCAGTACGGCGACCCCGAGGGCGCCACCGACCTCGCGCAGCGCGTTGTTGGCGCCGGAGGCGATGCCCTGCTCGCCGGGCCGGACGCTGGACATGACGAGTCCGGAGGCGGGGGCGAAGTACATCGCCATGCCGACGCCACCGATGATCAGACCGGGCAGCTGGGCGGCGTACGAGACGTCGGGGCTGAGGACCCGTGCGAAGAGCGCGAGGCCCACCGCCTGGAGCGCGAGTCCGGTGACGACGATGGGGCGTCCGCCGAACCGGTCGCTGAGGTGGCCGGCGACCGGCGCGACCAGGATCGGCATGCCGGTCCAGGGCAGCATCCGCAGTCCGGCCTCGGTGGGCGAGTAGCCGAGGGCGCTCTGCAGGAACTGGCTGAGCAGGAAGATCGAGCCGAACATCCCGAGGAACATCAGCAGGCTCGCGATGTTGATCCCGAAGAAGGCCCGGCTGCGGAAGAGCCGCATCGGCAGCATCGGGCGCTTCGCCCGGAAGCCGTGGACGACGAAGCCGGCCAGGAGCGCGCTTCCGGCGAGGAGACCGGTGAGGACGGGTGCGCTGGTCCAGCCCTCGGAGTTGGCGCTGACGAGGGCGTACACGATCCCGAAGAGGCCGCCGCTGATCAGCACGGTGCCCGGGACGTCGAGCCGGGCTCCGGGGGCGTACGACTCCGTGAGCCGCAGCCGGGCCAGCGGCAGCAGGACGAGGCCCACCGGCACGTTCAGCCAGAAGATCCACTGCCAGGAGATGTGCTCGGTGATGCTGCCGCCGATCAGCGGGCCACTCGCCACGGCCAGGCCGGTGACCGCGCTGTAGATACCGAGCACCGCGCCCCGGCGGGCGGCCGGGACGGCCGCCGTGAGGAGCGTGAGGGTGAGCGGCATCATGATCGCGGCGCCGACGCCCTGGACCGCCCGGAACGCGATGAGTTCACCGATGCCGGGCGAGAGGGCCGCCGCGGCGGAGGCGCCGGTGAAGACGGAGAGCCCGATGAGGAAGAGCCGGCGGCGGCCGAAACGGTCGCCCAGGGCCGCGCCCGTCATCAGGAGGACCGCGAAGGTGAGCGTGTAGGCGTTCACCGTCCATTCGAGCTCCTTCAGCCCGCCGCCGAGGCTCACGCGGATGGACGGCAGGGCCGTGGTCACGACGAGGTTGTCGAGCGCCGCCATGAAACTGGCGAGGCTGGTGACGACGAGAGCCCAGAGGGCTCCCCCGCGCAGAGGTGTGGGTGCGGGCTGATTCATGGTTCCCCCTGGGCGAGTGATTAGTTATTGATTACTAAGTTCTGCGGGCAGAAAGCCGGGCCGGGCGGTCCCCCGCGAACATGCTGCCCGACGGGGACGGTCGCGCTGCTCTCAGTCGGGAAACGAGGTGGAGCCGGGGACGGAGCCGGCGGGCCCGGCCTCCTCGGCTTTCCCGGTCTCGCCGGACGTCGGGCGGGCGGAGTCCCAGATGGACGACCAGACCCGGTGGCCGACGGGAAAGCCGAGCGAGGTGAGGGTGTTGATGAGCATGCCGTGGGCGAAGTAGTTCTTGGTCTCCTCGTCGTCGGCACCGAGCGCGAGGTGGACCTCGTCCCACATACGCGCCCAGCAGGCCCGCACCGAGACGCCGAACTCGTGGTCCCCGGACGCCTCGGCCGCCGCGACGGCCGCGTACGTCTGCATCTGCATGAGCAGCTTGTCGGGATCCTCGGCGATCAGCCGTCCGTACGCCGCCGCCATGCACTGGGCGGCGTCCTCGCCCTCGCCCGCCGCCAGGAGAATGCCCATGGTGTCCGTCAGGCAGCGTTCGGCGGCGGCGAGGAACATCGCCTGCTTGCTGGGGAAGAGGCGGAAGAGGTACGGCTGCGAAACGCCGACGGCCCGCGCGATCGTCTCCGTGGAGGTCCCGTCGTAGCCGCCGCGGGCGAACGCGGTGATGGCCGCGTGGATGACGCTCTCGCGCCGCTCGTCCGCACTCATTCTCACCATGGACGCAAGTTATTGCTCAATCACTAACCATGTCAAGCGGTGGTCCGGAACACGCCGAAGGGGCACCCGCCGAAGCGGATGCCCCTTCCCGTACGCCCGTGGGCGACCGTACGCGGTGCTCAGGCGAGGCGGACCACGGCGCGGGACATGCCCAGCACCTTCTGGCCGTCGCACACGGCGATCAGGTCGACCCGGACCTGGTTGTCGTCCAGCTTGGCGGCGACCTTGCCGCTGACCTCGATCAGCGCGCCCTTGTCGTCGTTCGGCACGACGACCGGCTTGGTGAAGCGCACGCCGTACTCGACGACCGCACCCGGGTCGCCGGCCCAGTCCGTGACCACCCGGACCGCCTCGGCCATGGTGAACATGCCGTGCGCGATGACGTCCGGCAGTCCGACCTCGACCGCGAACTTCTCGTTCCAGTGGATCGGGTTGAAGTCGCCGGACGCACCCGCGTACCGCACCAGCGAGGCCCGGGTGACCGGGAAGGAGCGGGACGGCAGCTCCGTACCGACCTCGACCGACTCGTAAGCGACCTTCGCCGTCATCACGCCTCCTCGGCGGCTCGCGCCACCAGCTTCGTCCAGGCCGTCACGACGTGTGCGCCGGACTCGTCGTGGACCTCGCCGCGGATGTCCAGGATGTCGTTCCCGGCCATCGACTTGATCCGCTCGATCGTCGAGGTGACCGTCAGCCGGTCCCCCGCCCTCACCGGGCGCGCGTAGGCGAACTTCTGGTCACCGTGCACGACCCGGCTGTAGTCGAGCCCCAGCTGCGGGTCCTCGATGACCTGCCCGGCGGCCTTGAACGTGATGGAGAAGACAAAGGTGGGCGGCGCGATCACGTCCGGGTGACCGAGCGCACGGGCCGCCTCCGCGTCGACGTACGCCGGATGGGCGTCACCCACCGCCTCGGCGAACTCTCGGATCTTCTCCCGGCCGACCTCGTACGCCGGAGTGGGCGGATAGGTCCGCCCCACGAAGGACTGGTCGAGCGCCATGAGCTCGCTACCTCCTGATGAAGTGAAAAAAGAGGGGCCGAGGGAAGTCGATGGAACCGGCCCACGACCCCATACAACGACACGAGGCCGCCCCCAGTGGGGACGGCCTCGTGTACGAGCCTGTTTCAGCGCGTTTCGCGGTGCGCAGTGTGCGAGTTGCAGCGCGGGCAGTGCTTCTTCATCTCAAGACGGTCCGGGTTGTTACGCCGGTTCTTCTTGGTGATGTAGTTCCGCTCCTTGCACTCCACGCAGGCCAGCGTGATCTTCGGGCGGACGTCGGTGGCAGCCACGTGAGTGCTCCTAAGACGGACGGATGGACGGATGAACGCATAAAAGAGTAGCCGATCGAAGGACCGACCCCACAATCGGCTACCGTTTGTAGCGGTGACCGGACTTGAACCGGTGACACAGCGATTATGAGCCGCTTGCTCTACCGACTGAGCTACACCGCTTTGATGAAAAGGTCCCCCTGCCGAAGCAGGGCTTCCCGATCACCAGAGCCCCAATGCGGAATCGAACCGCAGACCTTCTCCTTACCATGGAGACGCTCTACCGACTGAGCTATTGGGGCGAGCGAGGAAGACATTACACGGTTCTCCGCCGATCCCCCAAATCCGTTTCCGCGACCCCCCTCGTGGGCCCTCCCGGAGGTGGCTCCGAGGCCCCTCCAGGGCTCTGATCAGGGGCTGAACCCCGGGACGCCGAACCACAGCCGCCCCACGGAACCCCTCCGTCCGGGGCGCCCCGCACCGCCTCGCCGGTATGACTATTTCGCTCCTCCCTGGGACAGGTCGGACTCACCCCTAGGCTCGGGCCGGTTCGATCTTGAAAGCGGCCGTTCCGGCGGCGTCCCGGCACCGTTCCGGCGGCCGTCGGGGCGTGGCGGGACCACATTCCTCCCAGGAGCGCGATGCCCGACAGCCGGCCGGGGCGACCCGGCCACGACCCGGCGGACGGACCCGGCGCGGCCCCCGAGCCGCTCCTGTTGTGCGGCGCACGGCTCGCCGACGGCCGCCCGGTGGACGTCCGGGTGGCGGGGGCGCGGATCGAGGCCGTCGGGGACCCCGGCAGTCTCGGCACCCGGGGCGCGCGGGTCGACCTGCGCGGCTACCTGCTGCTCCCCGCCCCCGCCGAACCCCACGCCCACGGCGACACCGCCCTCACCGCCTCCGACTGCGACGGCGACCCGCGCGGCCCCCAGGATCTGCGCCGGCGTGCGACCGAGGCCGCCCTGCTCCAGCTGGGCCACGGCGCGACCGCGCTGCGCACCCACGTGCGGGTGGGCGGCACGCAGGGCCTCGCGCCCCTGGAGGCCGTCCTGCAGGCCCGGTACGCGCTGCGCGGGCTGACCGACCTCACGCCCGTGGCGGTCCCCAGGCGCCTCACCGGCGCTTCCGGCGGAGACGGTACGGCCCTGCTCCGGGACGCCGTCGCGATGGGCGCCGGCGTGATCGGGGGGCGCCCCGATCTCGACCCCGACCCGGACGGGCACGCGGAGCGGGCTCTCACCGTCGCCGCCGAGCACGGGCTCCCGGTGGATCTGCACACGGACGCGTCCGACCCCGCGCGGCTGGCCCGGTTCGCCGCGATGGCGGCCGACCTGAGAGCGGGTCCGGTCCCCGAGGCGGGGACCGGATCCCCGCCGCAGGGGCCGAGGGTGACCATCGGCCCCTGCGGCGGCCTCTCGCGGCTGCCGCCGGAGCTCGTGGGGCAGGCGGCCCGTCGACTCGCGGCGGCGGGAGTTGCGGTCGTCTGCCTGCCCCAGGGCTGCTGCTCCGGCGCGAAGCGCCGACTCACCGCCCCCGTACGCCTGTTGCGAGCGGCCGGCGTGATCGTGGCGGCGGGCAGCGGGGCGTTGCGCGACACGGTCAACCCGGTCGGGCGCGGGGACCCGCTGGAAGCGGCGTACCTGCTGGCCTCGCAGCACGGACTGCCCGTCAGAACCGCGTACGACGCCGTCGCGAACACCGCCCGGCAGGCGATGGGGCTGCCCGAAGTGCGGGTGGAGGCGGGCGCCCCGGCCGAACTCCTCGCCGTGCGCGGCGACGGCCTCGCGGGCGTGCTCTCGCTCGCGTACAGCCGGATCGTGGTGCACCGGGGGCGGATCGTCGCCCGGACGAGCGCGGTGCGTGAGTACTGCGATCCGGATCTCCCGGAGCCGTACGGACTGCCGCGCCAGGGCCGGCCGGGCCCCGGTCCCGGCCCGGGTTGACCAAGAGCCGGGCGTGCTCCGGGCGGGCGGGCCAGGTCCGGCGTACGGTCGTGACCATGCGCATTGTCATCGCAGGTGGACATGGTCAGATCGCACTTCGGCTGGAGCGTCTGCTCGCCGCGCGCGGGGACGAAGCGGTCGGTGTCGTCCGCGATCCGGGTCAGCGGGGGGACTTGGAGGCGGTCGGCGCCCGAGCGGCCGTGCTGGACCTCGAATCGGCCTCTGTGGACGAGGTGGCCGAAGTGCTCGAAGGCGCCGACGCCGTGGTCTTCGCGGCGGGCGCGGGTCCCGACAGCGGCGCCGCGCGCAAGGACACGGTGGACCGGGCGGCGGCGGTGCTCTTCGCCGACGCTGCCGAACGCGCGGGCGTACGGCGCTACGTCATGGTCTCGGCCATGGGCGCGGACGCCTCGCACCCGGGCGACGAGGTCTTCGACGTGTACCTGCGGGCGAAGGGCGCGGCGGACGACGCCGTACGGGCGCGCTCCGGCCTCGACTGGACGATCCTCCGCCCCGGGCTGCTCACCGACGACGCCGGCACCGGCCTGGTCCTGCTCTCCCCCTCCACCGGCCGGGGCCCCGTCCCCCGCGACGACGTGGCGGCGACCCTCGCGGAGCTGCTGGACACCCCGAGCACGGCGGGCCTGACCCTGGAGCTGATCTCCGGCAACGTGCCGGTGGCGGTCGCGGTCAGGAACGTCTCGGGGAACTGAGCGGCGGGGCCCGCGGCGGGCGTACGGAAGGTCCGCCGCGGGACCACGCGTGATCCGCGGCGGGCCCCGACAGGAGAACCCCCGGACATGAAGGAAGCCCCCGACATGAAGGAAGCCCCCGCCCACATTGCTGTGGACGGGGGCTTCCCGTTCGGTGGCGGCGCCAGGGTTCGAACCTGGGTAGGCTGAGCCGGCAGATTTACAGTCTGCTCCCTTTGGCCACTCGGGCACACCGCCTCGAACATCACTTCGAAGCCCCGCTGGGGAACTCCTTGGCGACGACGTAAACGATACCCGATGCTCAGGGGTGCTCCGCCACTCGATTGATCAGCGTCCGGACGCACGGTCAGCCTTTAGGCTTTCTCCTGCACCGCATTGCATCCCACGCTTACGCACGATCACGACGCAAGGAGCCACACGTCATGGCCGACTCCAGTTTCGACATCGTCTCGAAGGTCGAGCGGCAGGAGGTCGACAACGCCCTCAACCAGGCCGCCAAGGAGATCTCCCAGCGCTACGACTTCAAGGGCACCGGCGCGTCGATCGCCTGGTCCGGCGAGAAGATCCTGATGGAGGCGAACGGCGAGGAGCGCGTCAAGGCGATCCTCGACATCTTCGAGACCAAGCTGATCAAGCGCGGGATCTCGCTGAAGTCGCTGGACGCGGGCGAGCCGCAGCTCTCCGGCAAGGAGTACAAGATCTTCGCCACCATCGAGGAAGGCATCTCCCAGGAGAACGCCAAGAAGGTCGCCAAGGTCATCCGCGACGAGGGCCCCAAGGGCGTCAAGGCGCAGGTCCAGGGCGACGAGCTGCGGGTCAGCTCGAAGAGCCGCGACGACCTCCAGGCCGTCCAGGCGCTGCTCAAGGGCAAGGACTTCGACTTCGCCCTGCAGTACGTCAACTACCGGTGACGGGCGGGCTGTCGCCCGTCCTCCCGCTCGCGTCCTGAGGCTCCCCACGAGGTTCCCCACGGCGGTGTCGTTCCCGGCACCGCCGTGAGCCGTGTCCGGGCGCGGGACGCGTGAGCCGGATGCCTGATGTCGGATTTCCGCCAGCCGGGTCGTGCGCCGGTGGCGCAGACTCGTAGGTACGGGGCCACCACCGGGACCACTTCGGGCCCGGGTGGCGCGCGAGAGGGATGGCGGTCGATGGGCACGGTGTACACGAGGTTCGACAGCCCGCTGGGCGAGCTGCTGCTCGTCGGCGACGAGGCGTCCGGGGGCCTGCTCTCCGTGTCCGTACCGGAGCAGAAGGGCGGGGCGGTCGTCCTGGCGGGGTGGCGGGAGGCGCCGGAGGCCCTCGCGGAGGTCCGGGCACAGCTCTCGGCGTATTTCGCGGGGCGGCTGACGCGTTTCGAGCTGCCGTACGCGCCGGGGGCGGGGACGGAGTTCCAGCGTCGGGTCTGGGGGGCTCTGGAGGAGATCCCGTACGGCAGGACGGTGTCGTACGGCTGGGTGGCGGAGCGGGTCGGCGTCGCGGGGGCCGGGGTGCGGGCCGTGGGCACCGCGATCGGGCGGAATCCGCTGCTGGTGGTGCGGCCGTGCCACCGGGTGATCGGCGCGGACGGTTCGTTGCGCGGGTACGCGGGCGGGCCGGGGCGCAAGGAGCGACTGCTGACGTTCGAGGGCGCCTGGGCCGACGGCCGGGCGACGGAGGGCGCGGCGGAGCGGGAGCCCGGGCGGAACGCGGCCGGGCGGAACGCGGCCGGGCGGAACGCGGCCGGGCGGAACGCGGCCGGGCGGAACGCGGCCGGGCGGCGCTGACCGTGCCGACGGGACTGTTTCCGAGGGAACGGCGGACCGTCGCTCCCGGCGCGGTGCACGTGCCGGGGTGGCTGTCGGCCGAGCGGCAGCGGGAGCTGGTGGTGGCCTGCCGGGAATGGGCGCGGGGGCCGGTGCCGCTGCGGCACACGGAGCTGCCGGGCGGCGGGGTGATGTCGGTGCGGACGGTCTGCCTGGGGTGGCACTGGCGGCCGTACCGCTACGTCCGCACCGCCGACGACGTGAACGGCGCCCGGGTCGCGGACTTCCCCCGGTGGCTGGCCGAGCTGGGCCGGGCGGCGGTGGCCGAGGCGTACGAGGACGAGACCGCGGGGCGGGCGTACGCGCCGGACGCGGGGCTGGTGAACTTCTACGACGCCACGGCCCGGATGGGCATGCACCAGGACCGGGAGGAGCTCTCCGGGGCCCCGGTGGTGTCGCTCAGCATCGGCGACACCTGTGTCTTCCGGTTCGGTAACACGGAGGACCGGGGGCGTCCCTGGACGGACGTGGAGCTGGAGTCCGGTGATCTCTTCGTGTTCGGCGGCCCGTCGCGGTTCGCCTTCCACGGGGTGCCGAAGGTGTACCCGGGGACGGCCGGCCCGGATACGGGGATGCGGGCCGGCCGGCTCAATCTGACGCTGCGGGAGACCGGTCTCGACGACCGGTGACCGGCGGGTGGGCAGGGCGGGTCAGCGGCGTTCGCGTGAGTTGCCGAAGAGCAGCCGGTAGACGATGAGCAGCACCAGGGAGCCCGCGATGGCGGCCACCCAGGTGGCGAGGTCGAAGAAGTCGTCGTTGATGGGACGGTCGAGGAACTTCGCGGAGAGCCAGCCCCCGACGAACGCTCCGGCGATCCCGATGAGGGTCGTGATGATGATGCCGCCGGGATCGCGTCCCGGCAGCAGGACCTTGGCTATGACTCCGGCGACAAGCCCGAGGATGATCCACGCGATGATGCCCATGTGACCCGCCTACCCCTTTCCTGGTTACGGAACCAGGGACGCGCGCGGGGTCGGATCGGTTGCCCGGCGGGTCCGGCCGAGGGGCCGTCGCTACCGGGCGGCGAAGGGCTGGTCGGTGGGGACGACCTCCTTGCCGAACGGCATCAGCGACACCGGGATCAGCTTGAAGTTCGCGATGGCCAGCGGGATGCCGATGATGGTGACGAAGAGCGCGATGCCGGTCACGATGTGGCCGAGCGCCAGCCACCACCCGGCGAGGACCAGCCAGAGGACGTTGCCGACGCAGGAGGCGCCGCCCGCGTCGCGTCGGTCGACCACCATGTAGCCGAACGGCCAGAGGGCGTAGAGGCCGATACGGAACGCGGCCACGCCGAAGGGGATGCCGATGATCGTGATGCAGAGGACGAGACCGGCGGCGAGGTAGCCGAGGCACATCCAGAACCCGCACAGGACCAGCCATATGACGTTCAGGATCGTCTTCACGGTCGATGACCTGCCATCTTCTCTAGTCGGGCGATGCGCTCCGCCATCGGCGGATGCGTGGAGAACATCTTGGACAGACCCTGGCCGGGCCGGAACGGGTTCGCGATCATCATGTGGCTCGCGGTCTCGATGCGCGGCTCGGGCGGCAGCGGGAGCTGTTTGGTGCCCGCGTCGAGTTTGGCCAGGGCGCTCGCCAGGGCGAGCGGGTCGCCGGTGAGCTGGGCTCCGGAGGCGTCGGCCTCGTATTCGCGGGAGCGGCTCACGGCGAGCTGGATGACGGAGGCGGCGAGCGGGCCCAGGATCATCACGAGGAGCAGGCCGAAGATGCCGGGCCCCTCGTCGTCGCTGGAGCGGCCGACCGGGATCAGCCAGGCGAAGTTGACCAGGAACATCACGACGGAGGCGAGTGCTCCGGCTACGGAGGAGATCAGGATGTCGCGGTTGTAGACGTGGCTCAGCTCGTGGCCGAGGACCCCGCGCAGTTCGCGTTCGTCCAGGATCTGGAGGATGCCGTCGGTGCAGCAGACGGCGGCGTTGCGCGGGTTGCGTCCGGTGGCGAAGGCGTTGGGTGCCTGGGTGGGCGAGATGTAGAGCCGGGGCATCGGCTGGCGGGCGGCGGTGGAGAGCTCGCGCACGATGCGGTAGATCGTGGGGGCCTCGAACTCGCTGACGGGCCGCGCCCGCATCGCCCGCAGGGCCAGCTTGTCGCTGTTCCAGTACGCGTAGGCGTTGGTGGCGACCGCCACGAGGAGCGCGACGATCAGGCCCGTACGCCCGAAGAAGCTGCCGATGACGATGATCAGTGCGGACAGGCCGCCGAGGAGTACGGCGGTCTTGAGCCCGTTGTGCCGGCGGTGCACGGTACGCCCTCCAAATGGTGCAGCAGGGGAACCCTTGCTCGATAGGGGTCCACTTCTCAGTGGAACTTCCCGCTCTGGTCAACGCCAGGCGAGGTGAGCTAGTTCCCTTGTGCGCGGGCCCGGAGGGCGGGGCCCGCGCGGCTGAACGGCGGCGGAGGGGCGGGAAAACCCCTGGGTGAGCCGTACGGGTGGCCGCGGGGGCCGTGCGCGGGCTCCGGAGGCCGTCAGCGCTGGGCGGGGAGCTTCTGGCTGCCCGCGGGCTTCCCGGTGATCTGCTCGGCGAGCGCCACGGCGGCCGGGTCGGGCTCGACCTCGCTGGTGCAGTGGCCGCAGCGCGAGGCGATGGCCGGGATGGCGGTGTAGCAGCGCGGGCAGTCGCGCAGGGCCGCCTTGATGTCGGCGGGCTCGTCGGTCTTCTTCGCGGTGAAGCGGTCCTGGACCTTCTGCATGGGGACGACGACGCAGAAGTAGAGCACGGCGGCGGTGATGACGAAGGCGATGGCCGCGGCGATGAAGAGGCCGTAGGGGAACGTGACGCCCTCGACGTCGAACGACGCCTTGTTGAAGTCGCCGGTGCCCCGGGTGATGACGCCGATGAGCGGCACGATGAACGCGTTGCTGAATCCGGTGACGACGGCGGTGAAGGCCGCTCCCACGGCGAGGCCGATCGCCATGGAGATGACGTTGCCCCGCAGGATGAAGTCCTTGAATCCGTTCAGCACTGCGCTGTCTCCCTCGTTCCGCTCGTCGCGCTCTTCGCACCGGGTCCCGCGCCCGGTGCGTGATGTCTGCACGGAGACCCTGCCCTGTCCCGGCCCGCCGGGGCAAACCCGTGAGGTGAGGGCCGGGACGGAGGTCCGGGAACCGTCAGAAAAGCATTCCGCCGGCGAACCTCAGAACGATCTGCGGCGCCCCGGAGAGGACGAGCGCGGCGGCGGTGGTGAGGACGAGCGCGGCGACGAGGGGGGCCGGGGCGGCGGCCGTACGGCCCTCCGCGGCCACCGGGGAGGCGGCCGGGGCGGCTTCCGCCGGGCTCGGGGCGGCCTCCGCGCCCCGGAAGAGCAGCGCGGTCCACTTGAGGTAGTAGGCGAGGGCGATCACCACGTTGGCGGCCATCACGACGGCGAGCCAGCCCAGGCCCGCGTCGACGGCGGACCGGAAGACGGTGACCTTGGCGAAGAGGCCGATGATGCCCGGCGGCAGGCCGGCCAGGCAGAGCAGGAAGAAGGCCAGCGCCAGGGCGGTCAGCGGGCTGCGGGCGTGGAGGCCGCGGTAGTCGGTGAGGCGGTTGCCGGGGCTCGTACGGGCGACGAGCGCGGCGACCGCGAAGGCGCCGAGGTTCACCACGGCGTACATCAGGGCGTACGCGACGGTGGAGCCCGCTTGCAGGTCGTCGGTGTACGCGCCCGCGGCGACCGGCACCAGGAGGTAGCCGGCCTGGCCGACGGAGGACCAGGCGAGCAGGCGTACGGCGCTGCGGGAGCGGGCGGGGTCCTGGCGGAGGGCGGCGACGTTGCCGACGGTCATGGTGAGCGCGGCGAGGACGGCGAGGGCCGGTCCCCACACGTCCGCGTAGGCGGGGAAGGCGAGCACGGTGACCAGGATCAGGCCCGAGAAGCCGACCGCCTTGCCGACGACGGAGAGGTACGCGGCGATGGGCAGCGGGGCGCCGACGTAGGTGTCGGGGACCCAGAAGTGGAAGGGCGCGGCGGCGGTCTTGAAGGCGAAGCCGACGAGGGTGAGCGCCACGCCCGTCGCCGCGAGGGTGGTGAACCGGGCGGGTACGTCGTCGAGGGCCTCGGCCAGTTCGGTGAGGTGGGTGGTGCCGGTGGCCGCGTACACGAAGCTGACGCCGAGGAGCATCACGGCGGTCGCGGTGACGGACGACAGGAAGAACTTGAGGGCCGCCTCGGAGGAGCGGCGGTCGCCGCGCTTGATGCCGACGAGGGCGAAGGCGGGGAGCGAGGCGACTTCCAGGGCGACGACGAGGGTGATCAGGTCGCGGGAGGCGGGCAGCAGCGCCGCGCCGGAGGCCGAGGAGAGCAGCAGGAACCAGAACTCGCCGGCGGGCAGCTTCCGGGTGTCGTCGAGCGAGAGCAGCGCGGTGAGCAGCGCCCCGGCGAGGACCAGGGCCTGGATGACGAGGGCGAAGCCGTCGGCGGTGTAGCTGCACGCCCGTCCCGCGCCGGGGGCGGTGGCGTCCACGCAGAAGGTGGAGCGGTGGCCGCCCAGCAGCGGGACCAGGAAGGCGAGGGCGACGACGAGCCCGGCGACGGTGGCGTACCCGAGGAGCGGTTTGTGGCGCTCGGCGAGGAAGAGGTCGGCGACGAGGACGGCGAGGGCCAGCACCGCGACGACGAGGGGAGGCGCGACGGCGAGCCAGTCGACGGACTGGACGAGTCCGGCGGCCGACTCCACCTGCGTCGCTCCGGCCGGGCCCGTCGTTGCGGGGCCCGGGGCCGCTTCGGCGGCGGCGGTCACGAGGTCCGTGATCACGACTTGCCTCCTGCGAGGAGCTTCTGCACGGCCGGGTCGGTGAGTCCCAGGAGGACGGCGGGCCAGAGTCCGGCGAGGACGGTGAGGGCGACGAGCGGGGTCCAGGCGGCGAACTCGTACGGGCGGACGTCCGCGATCTCCGCGGTGGCGGCGGCCTCCGCGATGGAGACGGACTCCGTGGTGGCGACGGACTCCGCGGTGGCGACCGCTTCGGTGGCGGTGACCGCTTCGGTGACCGTGGCCACCGCGGTCGCCGTGGGGGCCGCGGGCCGGCTCCCCGGCATTCCGCCGGCGCCGAGGCCGGTGCCGCCGCCCGGGCGCGCGGGGGGTTCGCCCATGCAGACCCGGCGGACCACGACGAGCATGTACGCGGCGGTGAGCAGGGTGCCGAACGCGCCGATCGCCGTGAACGTCAGGAAGGCGGGGCGGCTGAGGCCTCCGGCCGGGTCGAAGGCGCCGAACAGGGTGAGCATCTCGCCCCAGAACCCGGCGAGGCCGGGGAGCCCGAGGGAGGCCACGGCGGCGAAGGCGAGCAGGGCGCCGAGGCGGGGCGCGCGGCCGTAGAGGGCGGCGCCGGTGGCCCCGGCGAGGGTGTCGAGGTCGGCGGTGCCGTGACGGTCCTTCACCGCGCCGACGAGGAAGAACAGCAGGCCGGTGATGAGGCCGTGGGCGATGTTGGCGAAGAGCGCGCCGTTCACGCCGGTGGGGGTCATCGAGGCGATGCCGAGGAGCACGAAGCCCATGTGGCCGACGGAGGAGTACGCGATCAGGCGCTTGAGGTCGCCCTTGGCGCCCGGACGGGCGAGAGCGAGGCAGGCGAGCGATCCGTAGACGATCCCGGCGACCGCGAGGGCGCCGAGGTACGGCGCGAAGGTGTGCATGCCCTCGGGGGCGATCGGCAGGAGCACGCGGACGAATCCGTACGTGCCCATCTTCAGCATCACGCCCGCCAGCAGTACCGAGCCGACCGTGGGGGCGGCGGTGTGCGCGTCGGGGAGCCAGCTGTGCAGCGGCCACATCGGGGTCTTCACCGCGAGCCCGATCCCGATCGCCAGAACGGCGATGACCTGCACGGACGTGGAGAGGCCGCGGCCGTTGTCCGTGGCGAGTGCCACCATGTCGAAGGTGCCGCCGTCCAGTCCCACGAGCAGCAGTCCGAGCAGCATGACCACGGATCCGAGCACCGTGTAGAGGACGAATTTCGAGGCCGCGGCCTGCTTGCCCTCGCCGCCCCAGCGGGCGATGAGGAAGTACATCGGGATGAGGACCATCTCGAAGGCGAGGAAGAAGAGCAGCAGGTCCAGCACGGCGAAGGTCGCCAGCGTGCCGGACTCCAGCAGCAGGATCAGGGCGACGAAAGCCCTCGGGGACGGGCCCGCGGGCATCTTGAAGTAGCTGTACAGCGCGCAGAGGAAGGTCAGGAGCGCGGTGAGGACGACCAGGGGGAGAGAGATGCCGTCGATGCCGAGGTGGATGCGGACGTCCAGCGCCGGGATCCAGCCGATGTCGGTGGTGGCCTGCGTCGTCGACGCGTGGTCGCGGTCGAAGCCGGCCGCCAGCGCCAGGGTGACGAGGAGGATCACGCCGGTCACGGTCACGCCGTGGCGGAGCACGGCCTGGTCGGGGTCACGGCCCTTCAGCCCGGGCGGGGCGGGGAGCAGGGCGGTGACGGCGCCCACCAGCGGGCCGACGACGGCCAGTGCCAGCAGGGCCTGCATCACGGACGGGCTGATATCGATCACGGTTCACGCCCCGGCGTTGACGTTGGCATAGACGACGACGGCGATCGTCAGGACGAGTGACCCGGCGAGCAGGGCGGAGACGTAGGTCTGCGCGTTGCCGGTCTGGGCGCGGCGGACGGCGGTGCCGAGCAGCCGTGCGGTGGTGCCCGAGCCGCGTACGTACGTGTCGACGACCTCGCGGTCCAGGAAGCGGACGAGGCGGGCGGCGGAGAGCACGGGGCGTACGAACAGCCGTGAGTAGAGGGCGTCCAGGTGGAAGCCGGCGGCTGCGGAGGCGTGCAGGGGGCCGAGCAGCAGGCGTCCGGGGTCGGCCGGGTCGGCGGCGTCCGCGATGTCGCCGTGGACGGCGGCGTGGGCGCTGATGGCCTCGGCCTCCACCAGGGCGGGTTCGGCCCGCGGGTGGGCGGTGACCGCGCCCAGGGGGTGGAGCGCGGCGTGCGCGGTGGTGTGCCGCCACGCCGCGTAGGTGACGAGTCCGCCGATGACTCCGACGCCCGTGGAGAGGACGGCGGTGGTCAGCGTCGGGGTGAGGCTGTGCCCGTCGAACCAGTCGCCGATCACCCCGACGGTCAGGCCGAAGCCGAGAGTGGGGACGGCCAGCACCCAGAGCACGGAGGTCATCGCGGCGGGCTGCCTGCCGTGGTCCGGCACGGCGGGGCCGCGGCCCCGGAAGGTGAGCAGCCAGAGCCGCACGGCGTATCCGGCGGTGAGCACGGCGGCCAGCAGCCCGGCGATCAGGATCGTCCAGCCGGCGGCGGCCGGGGCGACGTGGCGGTCGCCGAGGGCGGTGTGCTCGGCGGCGACGAGGACGGCTTCCTTGGAGAAGAAGCCGGCGAACGGCGGGATCGCGGCCAGCGCCAGCAGGGCGACGGTCATCGTCCAGTAGGCGTCGGGGATGCGCTTGGCCAGGCCGCCCATGCGGGACATGGCGGCGAGCGAGTTGGTGCCGGTGGCGTGGATGACGACCCCGGCGGCGAGGAAGAGGACGGCCTTGAAGGCGCCGTGCGACAGGAGGTGGAAGACGGCGGCCCCCCGGTCGCCGACGGCCAGCGCCCCGGCCATGTAGCCGAGCTGGCCGAGGGTCGAGTAGGCGAGTACGCGTTTGATGTCGTCCTGCGCCAGCGCGGCCAGCCCTGAGCCGACCATCGTGACGGCGGCCATCACGGAGAGGACGACGAGGGCGGCGCCGGAGGCGGCGAAGACGGGCAGCAACCGGGCCACGAAGTAGATCCCGGCGGCCACCATCGTCGCGGCGTGGATCAGCGCGGAGACGGGTGTCGGGCCGGCCATCGCGTCGGGCAGCCAGGTGTGCAACGGGAACTGCGCGGACTTGCCCGCCACCCCGGCGAGCAGCAGCAGCGCGATGACGGTGGGGTGGTCGAGGCCGCCGCCCGCGACCGCGCCGAGGATGCCGGTGATGCGGAAGGTGCCGGTGTCGGCGGCGAGTGCGAAGAGGCCGATCAGGAAGGGGACGTCGCCGAGCTTGGTGACCAGGAACGCCTTGAGGGAGGCGGCGCGCGCCTCGGGCGTCTCCCAGTAGTGACCGACGAGGAAGTACGAGCAGATGCCCATGACCTCCCAGCCGACCAGCAGCACCATCAGGTCGCCGGAGTAGACGACGAGCAGCATCGCGGAGGTGAAGAGGGAGACGAGCGCCGCGTAGGAGGGGTAGCGGGGGTCGTCGCGGAGGTACGCGAGCGAGTAGACCTGCACGCAGGTCGCGACGAGTCCGACGAGCACGGCGACGAGCACCGCGAAGCCGTCCAGGTGGAGGGCGAGGTCGATCGGCACCGAGCCGGTGGGGGTCAGCCGGGTCGAGGCGTCGATGGCCCGGCCACCGCCCTGGCCGACGGCGACGACCACGGCGAGCACGGCCGCGGCGAGCACCGGGAGGACGGCGAGCGGCCGGACGAACCCGGGGACGGTGCGGCCGAGCAGCAGCCCGGCGACGGCCCCGAGGAACGGCAGCAGGGGGACGAGGACCGCGAGGGTCGTGGTGGTCACGCGGTGGCCTCTGTCTTCCTTGCCTTCCCCGCCGGGTCGGCCGGGTCTTCGGTGGTGCCGGGAGCGCCCTCGCCGAGGGGCTCGCCGTCGCCGGCCCACTCGTCGGGGAGGGCCTCGGCGGCGTCGGTCTCGGCGGTGTCGCGGAGCCGGTCGACGTCGGAGGTGCCGCGGTTGCGGTAGACGGCCAGCACGATCGCCAGACCGATGCCGATCTCGGCCGCGGCGATGGCGATGGTGAAGAGGGTGAGGGCCTGGCCGGCGTGGAGCGAGTCGCGGAGCCAGACGTCGAAGGCGACCAGGTTGAGGTTGACGGCGTTGAGCATCAGCTCGACGGACATCAGGACCAGGATCGCGTTGCGGCGGGCGAGCACGCCGTAGACGCCGACGCAGAAGAGAAGGACGGCGAGCACGGCGGGATAGGCGAGGTGCATCAGCTGGTCCCTTCTTCGCGGGCGTCGGGGGCGGACGGGCCGGTGGATCCGGCCGCGCCTCCGGCGCGAGCCCGCCCGGTGGCGGCGGGCGGGCGGCGGTCGGGCTTGCCGCTTCCCGGCTTGCGGCTTCCCGGCGTACGGCTGCCGGGCTTGCCGCGTCCGGGCTTGCTGCGGGCGCCGGGGAGGGCGCCGCGTGTCTCGGGGTCCCGGCGGGACAGCACGATCGCTCCCACCAGGGCGGCGAGCAGCAGCACGGAGAGCGCCTCGAACGGCAGCACCCAGTGGCGGAAGAGGAAGGTTCCGGTGACGGCGGTGGAGCCCTGCGCGGGCCCGTCGAGCCCGATCCAGGTGGTGCGGAACGCGTCCACGACGACCCAGACGAGGGCCGCCGCCGCGGCGGCGGCCACGCCGAGCGCGACCCACCGGTTCTCCGAGTCGGCGTCCGGCGACCGGCCGATCGGGGCCCGGGTGAGCATCAGGCCGAAGAGGAGGAGGACCACGACGGAGCCGACGTAGATGAGCACCTGGACCCAGGCGATGAACTCCGCCGTCAGCAGGAGGTACTCGACCGCGAGGCCGCCGAGCGTGACGACGAGCCAGAGCGCGGCGTGCACCAGCTGACGGGTGGTGACGGAGACGAGAGCCGCTCCGAGGGTGACCAGGCCGACCAGGACGAACGCGATCTCGACGCCGGACGGGGAGAGGAAACCGGGGTGGGCCGCCGCGCTCGCGGCGAGTGCGGGCATCATGCCTGGCCCTCCTGGTCGCGCTGCTGCTCGGCCTGCGCCGCCTGTTCCGCCTGTTCCTCCTGGGCGCGCTGAGCTTCCTGGGCGCGCTGGGCGTCGAGCTTCTCCGCCGTCTTGCGAGCGGCGGCGAGCTCCTTCGGCTCCTCGGCGCCCGGGTCGAGCGCGGGCGGCTCCGGCACGGTCCACATCCAGTCGCGGAGCTTGTCGCGCTCGTGGGTGAGGTCGCGGATGTCCGTCTCGGCGTACTCGAACTCCGGCGACCAGAAGAGGGCGTCGAAGGGGCAGACCTCGATGCAGATACCGCAGTACATGCAGAGGGAGAAGTCGATGGCGAAGCGGTCGAGGACGTTGCGGGAACGCTCGCGTCCGCCGGGGGCGGCGGGCGGGCTCGTCTCCTTGTGCGAGTCGATGTAGATGCACCAGTCGGGGCACTCGCGGGCGCAGAGCATGCAGACCGTGCAGTTCTCCTCGAACAGCCCGATGACGCCTCGGGAGCGCGGCGGGAGTTCGGGCTGCGCGTCCGGGTACTGCGCGGTGACCGTCCGCCTGGTCATGGTCCGCAGGGTGACGGCGAGACCCTTGGCGAGGCCGGAGCCGGGGATCGGAGGCACTAGTTGATCGCCACCTTCACGATGCCGGTGAGCGCGATCTGCGCGAGGGCGAGCGGGATGAGCGTGGTCCAGGCGAGCTTCTGGAGCTGGTCCTCGCGCAGGCGCGGGAAGGTGACCCGCAGCCAGATGACGACGAACGCGAGGAGCGCCGTCTTCACCAGGGTCCAGAGCCAGCCGAGGCTCTCCCCGCCGAACGGACTGTGCCAGCCGCCGAGGAAGAGCACGGTGGTCAGGCCGCACAGGACGACGATCCCGGCGTACTCGGCGAGCAGGAAGAGCGCGAAGCGCAGTCCGGTGTACTCGGTGTAGGCGCCGAAGATGATCTCCGAGTCGGCCACCGGCATGTCGAAGGGGGGCCGCTGGAGTTCGGCGAGCCCGGCGACGAAGAAGATCAGGCCGCCGGTGATCTGCCAGGGCAGCCACCACCACTCGAACGCGTCCACGATCCCGGGCAGCGACACCGTCCCGGCGGCCATCGCCACGGAGGCGGCGGCGAGCAGCATCGGCAGCTCGTACGCGAGGAGCTGGGCGGCGGTACGGAGTCCGCCGAGCAGCGAGAACTTGTTGGCGGAGGCCCACCCGGCCATCAGCGAGCCCAGGACGCCGATCCCCATGACGGCGAGCACGAAGAAGATCCCCGCGTCGACGGCCTGGCCGACCGCGCCTTCCTGGGGCCCGACCGGGATGGCGAGCACCACCAGGAGGTACGGCAACAGCGCCACCGCGGGCGCGAGCTGGAAGACGCGGCGGTCGGCGTCGGCCGGGACCACGTCCTCCTTCTGCGCGAACTTGACCCCGTCCGCGACGAGCTGCGCCCAGCCGTGGAACCCGCCCGCGTACATGGGGCCGAGGCGGCCCTGCATGTGCGCCATCACCTTGTGCTCGGTCTGGCCGACGACGAGCGGGAAGACCAGGAAGACGACGAAGACGATGAGGAGCCGGAGGGCGACGTCGAGTACGTCGTTCACGCGGTATCGCCTCCGGAGGAACGGTGATCGGGGTCTTCGGGCACGTCGGGGGTCACTTCGGGACTTTCCGGCTCTGCGGGCTCTGCGGGCTCTGCGGGCTCTGCGGGCTCTGCGGGCTCTGCGGACGGGTGTTCCGGTTCGGGTTCCACCACGGGCTCGGGTTCCGCCACGGGCTTCGCCGCCGCGGCTCCGTCGTCGAACGCGGGGCGGGCGTGGTGCCAGGGGGCGTCAGCGTTTCCGGCCGTCCGACGCGGAGCCGGGCTCACCGGGGCGCCGGAGTCCGCCGCCGGGCCGGTCCGGCGCGTGGCCCCGGTGTCCGTCGCGGGAGTCTCCGTACCGTCCGGGGTGCTCTCCGCGCGCCGGCCGGCGGAACCGGCCGAGACGCTGCGGGACCTGCGCGCGGGGCGTGCGGCCGGTGCGCCCTCGGCCGGGGCGACCCCGCCCGGAGCCCCGGTCGGGGCCGGGGCCTCCGGGGCCGGGGCGTCCGGTCCGGCCGGAGGTGCCGCGGGGGATTCGGCCGGGGGTGCCGTCGGCGGTGCGGGCGTGGTGCGCTGGCCCGCCGAGCCCTCGGTGACGCTGCGGGCTCGGCGTACCGGTCGATCCCCGGCAGCGGCGGCGCCCGCGCGGGCGCCCCGAGCGGGGCGGGCCGGGGCGGGGGGCAGCTGTCCCTTGAGCGGGCCCCACTCGTTGGGGTCGGGTACGCCCGGCGGGAGCATGGTGCGGCGCTTCGGCCCGCCGTGCTCGGACTCGCCGGGCTCCTTGGCGCCGGGCCAGGCCTTGGCGACCCGGGCCGCGAGGACGAAGTCCTTGCGCAGCGGGTGGCCCTCGAAGCCTTCGGGCAACAGCAGGGGCACCAGGTGCGGGTGGCCCTCGAAACGGATGCCGAACATCTCGTGGGTCTCGCGCTCGTGCCAGGCGGCGCCCGCGTAGACGGCGATCGCGCTGGGCAGTACGGCCGTCTCGTGCGGGACGGTCGTACGGACCAGCAGCCGCCGGACCGTACCGGTGGAGAGCGCGGCCACGTGGGCGCCGACCTGGAAGCCGGTGCCCGGTTCGTCGACGGCGCTCAGCCAGTCGAAGTAGGTGCAGCCGAGCCGGTCGCGCGCGGTCTCCAGCGCCGCGGTCCAGGTGTCGGCGGGTACGTCCACGGTGAGCAGGTCGTACGCGTACGCGGCGGTCGCCCCCTCGCCGAAGAGCCCGGTGACGGCCTCGGCGGCGGTGGCCGCGTCGGCGTCGAGCAGCCGGTCGTACAGGTGCGCGGGGGTCTCGGAAGCGTTCACCGCGACTCCCCGGGCTCGGCGGGCGGGGCGACCAGCCCGCTGGTCAGCGCGGCGGTCGAGGGCCGTGCGGCGGGGTCCGTCGCGTAACGCTCCGCCAGGGACTCGCGGGCGATCCGGTCCTGGAGCTTGAGGATGCCCTGGAGCAGCGCCTCCGGCCGGGGCGGGCAGCCGGGTACGTACACGTCGACGGGGATGATCTGGTCGACGCCCTTCGTGACGGAGTACGAGTCCCAGTACGGGCCGCCGCAGTTGGAGCAGGCGCCGAAACTGATCACGTACTTCGGCTCGGGCATCTGCTCGTACAGCCGCTTCACGGCCGGGGCCATCTTGTCCGTCACCGTGCCCGAGACGACCATCAGGTCGGCCTGGCGCGGGCCCGGGGCGAAGGGGATCACGCCGAGCCGCATGAAGTCGTGGCGGGACATCGAGGCGGCGATGAACTCGATGGCGCAGCAGGCCAGGCCGAAGTTGAAGACCCAGAGGCTGTAGCGGCGGCCCCAGTTCAGGACCACCTTCATCGGTTCCGGCGCGAGGCGGGACAGCACGCCGAGCCGCCTGGGCTCGGGCAGCGGGACCGGCCCGGGGCCGGTCACCATCTCCTGCGTTCCGGTCGCGGGCTGCGGCTCGGGGGCCGGCAGGCTCGTCACGCCCATGTGAGGACGCCCTTCTTCCATGCGTAGAGCAGTCCCACGGCGAGGAAGCCGAGGAAGACGAACATTTCCACCAGGGTGGTCGCGCCGAATCCGGGCGCGGCGAACACGGTCGCCCAGGGGAAGAGGAAGACCGAGTCGACGGCGAAGATCACGTAGAGGAAGGCGTAGACGTAGTAGCGGACCTGGGTGTGTGCCCAGCCCTCCCCCACGGGGTCCACGCCGCACTCGTAGGTGAGAAGTTTCTCGGGCGTCGGCACCACGGGCCTGAGCAGGCGAGCCGCCCCGAAGGCGGCGGCGACGAAGAGCACGCCGACGAGGGCGAGCAGTCCGACCACCGAGTAGCTGTGGAAGTAATCCGACGCGAGAGCGGTCGGCTCCGGCAGTTCCGGCACGTCCGCCACGTCCGTTCCTCGCTCCCTCGAACCGTTCGACGACCTGTACGCACGGGAGTCTAGGCCCTGTTAAAGAGACGGTAAGCAGCCGCGTCCCGGGCGGGGAGGGGGCCGGCCGTGCGGCAGGGCCCGGGGCAGCGGGGTGCGGCGGGGGCAGCGGTGTCCGGCAGCGGGCCGGGGTGCGGCGGGACGGCGGTGCGTGGTGGGGGCCGGGGTGCGGCGGTGCGGCGGGGCGGCAGGGCGGCAGGGCGGCAGGGCATGGTGAGGGCCGGGGCGGCGGTGCGTGGTGGGGGCCGGGGCGGGGGTGGGGTTATCCCCACTTCTTCGCACCCACGAGCCCCATGGCGTGCGCGGGGGTCGGACCGGCAGGCTGGGACGCATGACGACGAGCCCCTCCGAGCCACCCCCCGAGCCACCCGCCGAGAGCCCCGCCGAGAGCCCTGCCGAGAGCGCTGCCGAGACCACCTCGGTGAGCGTCTCCGGGCCGGACGCCCTCCGGCCGCCCCGCCTGCGCCCGGCCCTCGACGTATGGACGTGGAAGGAGATCGCCCATCTGCTGGCGAACCTGCTGACCACGATCATCGGCTTCGTCTACGCGGTCGTGCTGGTCAGTGTGGGTGCCGGGCTCTCCGTCACGGTGATCGGGCTGCCGCTGCTCGCCCTCGGCATCCAGGGCTCGCGCGGGCTGGGCCGGTTCGAGCGCGCCCGCGCCCGCGTTCTGCTCGGGGTCCATGTGGGGGAGCCGGGTGCGATCGCCCGGACCCGCCGCGAGAAGGGGTTCTTCGCCTGGCTCTGGTCGGGGCTGGGCGATCCGGTGGGCTGGCGGGCGCTGCTGTATTCGTTCATCCGATTGCCGTGGGGCGTGGTGACGTTCACCGTGACGCTGGTCGGCTTCTTCGTCCTCTGGCCGGTGCTCCCCTATGTGACGCGGGCGCTCGCCAACGTGGACCGCGCGATGGTCCGGACGCTGCTGGCGCCCTCCGACGAGCTGGAGCGGCGGATCGCCGAGCTGGAGTCGGACCGGGGTGTGGTGGTGGACACGGCGGCGGCCGACCTGCGCCGGATCGAACGCGATCTGCACGACGGCGCCCAGGCCCGGCTGGTGGCGCTCGCCATGGACCTCGGGCTGGCGAAGGAGAAGCTCACCGGCGATCCGGAGGCGGCGGCCCGGATGGTCGACGAGGCGCACGGCGAGGTGAAGGTCGCCCTCCAGGAGCTCCGCGACCTGGCCAGGGGCATCCATCCCGCCGTCCTCACCGACCGGGGCCTGGACGCGGCGCTCTCGTCGATCGCCTCGCGGTGCACGGTGCCCGTCACCGTCGGCGTCGATCTGCCGGGCCGTCCGGCCCAGGCGATCGAGGGCATCGCCTACTTCACCGTCTCCGAGCTCCTCCAGAACGTCAGCAAGCACAGCCGGGCGCGCTCGGCCGCCGTGGACGTGTGGCGCGCGGGCGACCGGCTGATGCTGCAGGTACGGGACGACGGGCAGGGCGGGGCGCGGACCGGGGGCGGCACGGGACTGGCCGGTCTGTCGGAGCGGCTGGGCGCGGTGGACGGTCTGCTGGTCGTGGAGTCGCCGGAGGGCGGCCCGACGTCGGTGACCGCCGAGCTGCCGTGGCGCGACGGGGCGGCCGGCCCCGGCTGACACCGGCGGAAACAGGAGCCGGAAGCGGCGAGGAGGGCCGGGGCGCGTGCGCCCCGGCCCTCCTCCGTACGCACGACGTGCACGCCGGGGTGGGGGTAACCCCCCACCGGATACGGAGACCGCCCTCATGGTGCGGCGCGCCCGTACGGAAGAGGCTGGAGTCCTCGGCTGGGAAGCCGCGCGCGGGCCGTGACCACGGGTCCCGCGAGAACGGCATGTGAGGAACGGCCCGTCATCGGGCTCACCCATCGGGCTCGCCCATGGAGCTCACCGGAGAACGGAAACGGACGGCAGCGATGGCCACGGCATACGGATCGGACGCACGGGACGGGCAGGGCGGTGGCTCCACCGGCTCCTGGGACCGCCCCGACGAGAAGCACTTCTTCCCGGCCGTGCTCCGCGCGCCGGTCGAGTCGCGGACCTGGCGGGAGCTGCTGTACCTCCTGCTGAGCCTGCCGGTCAGCACGGTGCTCTTCGTCCTCGTGGTGACCACGGTCTCGTTGAGCGCCGGCCTGATGGTCACCTTCCTCGGCATCCCGGTGCTCGCGGCGGGCCTGGCGGTGTGCCGGGGCTTCGGCGTCCTGGAACGCCTGCGGGCCCGCGCCCTGCTGCGGCTCGACGTCACCGGCCCGGAGCCCGTACGGGGCCGTACCGGCGGGGTGTTCTCCTGGGCCGGCGCGGCGCTCCGCAGCGGCACCTCCTGGCGCCACCTGCTCTACGGGTTCCTGCACTTCCCGTGGGCGGTCTTCGCGTTCACCGTCTCGGTGACGGTGGTGACGACCGCGTGGAGCATGTTCACGTACCCGCTCTGGGCCTGGGTCTTCCCGGCGTACGTGGGTGTCGACGGCCTCCAGCTGTACGGGGACGCGACGCACCGGGTCTACCTGGACTCGGCCTTCGAGCTGACCGCGACCTGCGGTGTCGGGCTGGTCCTCGTGCTGGTGTCGCCGTGGATCGTCCGGGGGCTGGCCTCCGTGGACCGGGTGATGGTCGGCGGGCTGCTCGGCCCGTCCCGGCTGGTCTCCCGCGTGGTGGAGCTGGAGTCGGACCGGGGCGTGGTCGTGGACACGGCGGCGGCCGACCTGCGCCGGATCGAACGCGAACTCCACGACGGCGCCCAGGCCCGGCTCGCCGCCCTCGCGATGGAGCTCGGGCTGGCGAAGGAACGCCTCTCCGAGGACCCGGACACGGCGGCGCGGCTGATCGACGGGGCGCACGGCGAGGTGAAGGTCGCCCTCCAGGAGCTCCGCGACCTCGCCAGGGACATCCACCCGGCCGTCCTCACCGACCGGGGCCTGGACGCCGCCCTCTCCTCCGTCGCCTCCCGCTGCGCGGTCCCCGTCTCCGTCGACGTGGAGCTGCCGCTCCGCCCGGGGCGTGCGGTCGAGAACCTCGCGTACGTGACGGTCTCCGAGCTGCTCCGCAACGTCACCCGGCACGCGGGTGCCACCCGCGCCTCGGTCACGGTGCGGCAGACGGCCGACCGGCAGAAGGGCCACGACCGGCCCGACCGCCCGGGACACCTGGACCGCCCGGACCACCTGGTGATCAGGGTCGACGACGACGGGCGGGGCGGCGCGGACGTGACGGCCGGCGGCCAACTGGCCGGCCTCGCCGAGCGGCTGCGGGCCGTGGACGGCAGCCTCACCGTGCGGTCCCCGGCGGGCGGCCCGACCACGGTGACCGCACGGCTCCCGTGGCGGGACTGACCGGGGCGCCCGGCGAATGCGCCGGAACGCGGGTGCGCGGGGCGCGGTGGTGCGGGCAGGATGCCCGTCGTGACCGAGCAGCCGAACGTCCTCGTCCCGCCCCGCGCCGTCCTCGACGCCTTCGGAGTCGTGGGCGGCACGCCCGTCCCCCTGGCCGGCGGTCAGGGGCGGAGCGTCCTCGTCGGCGGGTACGTGTTCAAGCCCGCGGAGGGGACGGAGGCCGAGGCCGAGTGGGCCGCCTCCCTGTTCGAGGCATTGGCACCGGGCCCCGGGTTCCGTGTCCCGCGCCCGCTCCGGACCGCCGACGGCCGGAGTCTCGTGGACGGCTGGACCGCCCACGCGTTCCTGGCCGGCACACCCGGTCCGCGAGGTCACTGGGCCGACGTGCTGAGTGCGGGCCGGGCCTTCCACGCCGCGCTGCGCGGACTCCCCCGGCCAGGTTTCCTCGGCCGGCACACCCACCCCTGGGCGGTGGCCGACCGGGTGGCGTGGGGCGAGCAGGACGCCGAGGTGATCGCGGACCTCGCCGCCCCGTTCTCGGCTCTGCTGGCGCTGAGGCGTCCGGTGCGGCAGGACGCGGCCCAGCTCGTCCACGGCGACCTCACCGGGAACGTGCTCTTCGCCCCGGACCAGGTGCCCGTGGTGATCGACTTCTCGCCGTACTGGCGGCCCCCGCTCTTCGCCGAGGCCGTGGTGATCGCGGACGGACTGCTGTGGTTCGGCCTTCCGCCCGGCTACTCCTCCGGGCTCGGGTCCGGACTCCCGTCCGGGCTGCGGTCCAGCCCTCCGTCCGCGCCGGCGGCGGGCGGTGGCCACCCGGACTGGCAGCAGATGCTGATCCGCGCGCTGATCTTCCGGCTCGTCGCGGAGAGCGAGAACGCGGGGCCGGGTGGCCGGGCGCGCCCCGGGGAGGCGGACCGGTACGTCAGGGCCGCCGAGGCGGTGCTCCGGGGACCGCAGGCGCGCCGGAGGTGAACCGCCCGACCCGTGCCTCCGTGCGCTGTCCTTTCCCGACGGCCACCTCATTCACATGATCAGAATTCCCGCATTTCTCTCCGCTGGCCCGACCGCCGATCCGACCGCCGATCCGAGCCCTGATCCGAGCCCTGATCCGTCCCCTGATCCGACCGCCGCCCCGGCTATTGACCCGACGAACACCCTCAACATGCCGAAAACGCCGAGACCGGCGGGAGCGCCGAAATCCCGGGCAGGCCGAGACGTGGCCCGTACACGGATGACGGCACCGGAAACCCGGGCGACAGCAAACCACCGAATCCTCCGCCCGCACCCTTTCCCACCAGCTTCTTCTCACCCACGGATGAACACACCGCGTGCTCCGTCGACGTACATCCGTACCCCTGCGGGACATGACCGCCCCCGTTCCGCCCGCACCGCCCCGGGCTGGGATGCTGGGGGACGGAAGTGAAAACGCCGGGCGACCGGCTCAGGACGACGACAGCGGTGGGGGAAGCGGCAACGTGGAGAACAAGGTGCGCGTAGTCATCGCCGAGGATTCGGTGCTGTTGCGGGAGGGCCTGACCCGGCTGCTCACCGATCTCGGGCACGAGGTCGTCGCCGGGGTGGGGGACGCGGAGGCGCTGCTCGCGTTGCTGGCGGAGCTCCACGCACGGCAGGAGCTGCCGGACGTGGTGGTCGCGGACGTACGGATGCCGCCGACCCACACCGACGAGGGCGTCCGGGCCGCGGTGCGGCTGCGCAAGGATCACCCGGGCGTCGGGGTGCTGGTGCTGTCGCAGTACGTGGAGGAGCGGTACGCCACCGAGCTGCTGGCCGGCAGCACGCGCGGGGTGGGCTATCTGCTGAAGGACCGGGTCGCCGACGTACGGGACTTCGTGGACGCCGTGGTGCGGGTGGCCGGGGGCGGGACCGCACTGGACCCCGAGGTGGTGGCGCAGCTGCTGGGCCGGAGCCGTAAGCAGGACGTGCTGGCGGGTCTCACGCCGCGCGAGCGGGAGGTCCTCGGCCTGATGGCGGAGGGGCGGACGAACTCCGCGGTGGCCAAGCAGCTCGTGGTGAGCGACGGCGCGGTGGAGAAGCACGTCAGCAACATCTTCCTCAAGCTCGGTCTCGCGCCGAGCGAGGGCGACCACCGCCGGGTGCTCGCGGTGCTGACGTACCTGAACTCGTAGGGTCCGCGCCGGGCCGCTCCCGAGCGGTCCGGACCGCCGGTCCGCCCCTCCGAATTCCGGACACCGCGCATTCTTGAACGGTTTTCGGCGCGATCAATCCTCCCCGGAGCGGGAATGTGCGGCCCACGTCGAAAGGACGAGAACGCACAAGTCCTCCGACCTGCCACGGAAGGCTGGATTCCGCAGGAAAATCGGAGAGAACCGGCCTCCCTTCCCGACGTCCCCCATATGATCGACGGAGGAAGGCGCCCCTTACCGACGTAGTGTGGGCCGCGGGACCGCCGGCGGACCGGCTGTTCCGCAGCCGCCGCCCAAGGGAGGTCCAGTTCAGTGACCAGCCAGGTCAGTAGCCAGGCCGATACGACCGACGAGGCCGTCGTCGGGGAGCAACGTGCTCCTCGTGCGGCAAATGCGGAGGCCGGCGTGAAAGAAATCCGTCGACTGGATCGGGTCATCATTCGATTCGCCGGGGATTCCGGCGACGGTATGCAGTTGACGGGCGACCGTTTCACCTCGGAGACGGCGTCGTTCGGCAATGACCTGTCGACCCTGCCGAACTTCCCGGCCGAGATCAGGGCGCCCGCCGGGACGCTGCCCGGGGTGTCGTCCTTCCAGCTGCACTTCGCGGACCACGACATCCTCACGCCCGGCGACGCGCCGAACGTGCTGGTGGCGATGAACCCGGCGGCCCTGCGGGCCAACATCGGGGACGTCCCGCGCGGGGCCGAGGTCATCGTGAACACGGACGAGTTCACCAAGCGCCCGATGGCGAAGGTCGGTTACGCCACCTCCCCGCTGGAGGACGGTTCGCTGGAGGCGTTCAACGTCCACCCGGTGCCGCTGACCACGCTGACGATCGAGGCGCTGAAGGACTTCGGCCTCTCCCGGAAGGAGGCCGAGCGGAGCAAGAACATGTTCGCGCTGGGCCTGCTGTCGTGGATGTACCACCGGCCGACGGAGGGCACGGAGACGTTCCTGCGGCAGAAGTTCGCGAAGAAGCCGCAGATCGCGGAGGCGAACGTGGCCGCGTTCCGCGCCGGGTGGAACTTCGGCGAGACGACCGAGGACTTCGCGGTCTCCTACGAGGTCGCACCGGCTTCGAAGGCGTTCCCGACCGGTACGTACCGCAACATCTCGGGCAACCTGGCCCTCAGTTACGGGCTGATCGCGGCGTCCCGGCTGGCCGGGCTGCCCCTCTACCTCGGCTCGTACCCGATCACTCCGGCCTCCGACATCCTGCACGAGCTGTCCAGGCACAAGAACTTCGGTGTGCGGACCTTCCAGGCCGAGGACGAGATCGCCGGGATCGGGGCGGCGCTGGGCGCCGCGTTCGGCGGTTCCCTCGGGGTGACGACGACCTCGGGGCCCGGGGTGGCGTTGAAGTCGGAGACCATCGGGCTGGCCGTCTCGCTCGAACTGCCGCTGCTGATCGTGGACATCCAGCGGGGCGGTCCGTCCACCGGGCTGCCCACCAAGACCGAGCAGGCGGACCTGCTCCAGGCGATGTACGGCCGCAACGGCGAGGCCCCCGTCCCGGTGGTCGCGCCGAAGACCCCGGCGGACTGCTTCGACGCCGCCCTAGAGGCCGCCCGGATCGCCCTGACCTACCGCACCCCGGTCTTCCTGCTCTCCGACGGCTACCTCGCCAACGGTTCGGAGCCCTGGCGCATCCCGGAACCGGATCAGCTCCCCGACCTCCAGGTCACCTTCGCCACCACGCCGAACCACACCCTCGCCGACGGCACCGAGGTGTTCTGGCCGTACAAACGCGATCCCGAGACGCTGGCCCGCCCGTGGGCGGTGCCGGGGACACCTGGTCTGGAGCACCGGATCGGCGGGATCGAGAAGCAGGACGGCACCGGGAACATCTCCTACGACCCGGCCAACCACGACTTCATGGTCCGCACCCGCCAGGCGAAGATCGACAACATCGAGGTCCCGGACCTGGAGGTGGACGACCCCACCGGGGCCACCACCCTCGTCCTGGGCTGGGGTTCGACCTACGGGCCCATCACCGCCGCCGTACGGAGACTCCGCGCGGCCGGCGACACGATCGCGCAGGCCCACCTGCGCCACCTGAACCCGTTCCCGCGCAACCTCGGCGAGATCCTCCGGCGGTACGAGAAGGTCGTCGTGCCCGAGATGAACCTCGGCCAGCTCGCCACCCTGATCCGTGCGAGATACCTCGTCGACGCCCACTCCTACAACCAGGTCAACGGCATGCCCTTCAAGGCCGAACAGCTCGCCACCGCGCTGAAGGAGGCCATCGATGGCTGACACCGCCCACTCCCTCCTCCAGCTCGTCCCCAAGGCCGAGACGCCGCAGACGATGAAGGACTTCAAGTCCGACCAGGAAGTCCGCTGGTGCCCGGGCTGCGGCGACTACGCGGTTCTCGCCGCCGTGCAGGGCTTCATGCCCGAACTCGGGCTCGCCAAGGAGAACATCGTCTTCGTCTCCGGCATCGGCTGCTCCTCCCGCTTCCCGTACTACATGAACACCTACGGGATGCACTCCATCCACGGCCGCGCCCCGTCCATCGCCACCGGCCTCGCCACCTCGCGGCGGGATCTGTCGGTGTGGGTCGTCACCGGCGACGGCGACGCCCTCTCCATCGGCGGCAACCACCTCATCCACGCCCTGCGCCGGAACGTCAACCTGAAGATCCTGCTGTTCAACAACCGGATCTACGGACTGACCAAGGGCCAGTACTCCCCCACCTCCGAATTCGGCAAGGTCACCAAGTCGACCCCGATGGGCTCCCTCGACGCCCCGTTCAACCCGGTGTCCCTGGCGCTCGGCGCGGAGGCGTCCTTCGTGGCCCGGACGGTGGACTCCGACCGCAAGCACCTCACCGGCGTGCTGCGTGCGGCGGCCGACCACCCCGGCACGGCGCTGGTGGAGATCTACCAGAACTGCAACATCTTCAACGACGGCGCCTTCGAAGCCCTCAAGGACAAGGAGCGCGCCCAGGAAGCGGTCATCCGCCTCGAACACGGGCAGCCGATCCTCTTCGGCGCGGACGGTTCGAAGGGCGTCGTCCGCGACCCGGCCGGCGGCGACCTCCAGGTCGTCGCGGTCACCGAGGAGAACCGCTCCCGGGTCCTGGTCCACGACGCGCACGCCGCCTCCCCGACCACGGCGTTCGCCCTCTCCCGCCTCGCCGACCCCGACACCCTCCACCACACCCCGATCGGAGTCCTGCGCAGCGTCGAACGCCCCGTCTACGACACGCTGATGTCCCAGCAGCTGGACACCGCCGTCGAGCAGCAGGGCAAGGGCGACCTGGCCGCGCTCCTGGCGGGCAAGGACACCTGGACGGTCGTCGGCTGAGCACCGGCACCACGTCCGGCGCACCGGAGCCCGGGTTCCGCCGCCCTTCGGGGCTGCGGGACCCGGGCCCAGTCGTCCCCGTGCTCAGTCGTCCCCGTGCTCAGTCGTTCCCGGGCTCAGTCGTTCCCCGACTCCGGGCCGCGGCCTTCCCCGGTCACGCCTCGCGCGCGTCGTAGGCCGCCCGGGCGGCGGCGACCGCGTCCACCTGGTGCTCGGACCAGCGGGCCAGCCGCCACACGCGCTCGGCGGCCTCGCGCCCGAGCGGGGTGAGGGAGTAATCCACGCGGGGCGGGATGACCGGCTGGGCGTCCCGGTGCACGAACCCGTCGCGCTCCAGCGTCCGCAGGGTCTGGGCCAGCATCTTCTCGCTGACGTTCTCGATGGTGCGGCGCAGTTCGCTGAAGCGGTAGGGGCGTTCCAGCAGGGCCGCGAGCACCAGCACGCCCCAGCGGCTGGTGACGTGTTCCAGCACGACCCGGGACGGGCACATCGCGCGGTTGACGTCCGCTTCGCGGGCCGCCGCCGCAACGAGCTCTCCGGGGGTCTCCGTACGTACCGTCATGACACCACCTTACTTCAAAGTGGGTACTTCCTCAGAGTAAGTACACCTCTTAGGGTGAGTGGAGTAAACAGTCGCCATGTATCCGATAACGGGCGAATCACCCGTGCGGGATCGTGCGGAACCCTGCGCCATGAAGGAGAACCACCCCATGAGCATCGTCGTCACCGGAGCCACCGGACAGCTCGGACGCCTGGTCGTCGAGCAGCTGCTCGCCACCGTCCCGGCCGACCGGATCGCCGCGGTCGTACGCGACGAGGAGAAGGCCGCCCCGCTCGCCGCCCTCGGGGTCGAGCTCCGGGTCGCCGACTACGACCGGCCCGAGACGCTCAAGGCGGCCTTCCGGGCCGGAGACCGGGTGCTACTGGTCTCCGGCAGCGAGGTCGGCAAGCGCGTGGAGCAGCACACCGCGGTGATCGAGGCGGCGAAGGAGGCGGGCGTGGCACAGCTGGCGTACACGGGTGTCCTGGGCGGGCCGGCCGCCGACTTCCTGCTGGCCGGGGAGCACAAGGTGACCGAGCAGCTGATCCTGGACTCACGGCTGCCCTACACCTTCCTGCGCAACGGCTGGTACACCGAGAACTACACCGCGAACCTCGCACCGGTGCTGGAGCACGGCGCGGTGGTCGCGAACGCGGGCGAGGGGCGCGTCGCCTCGGCGACCCGGGCCGACTTCGCCGCCGCCGCCGTCGCCGTACTGACCGGCGAGGGCCACCTGAACACGGCGTACGAGCTGAGCGGCGACACCGCCTGGTCGCTGGCGGAGTACGCCGCCGAGGTCTCCCGGGCCACCGGCAAGGAGATCGCGTACCAGCAGGTGCCCGCCGCCGTGCACCAGGAGATCCTGGTCTCCGCCGGGCTGCCCGCGGGCTTCGCCGAGATCCTGGTCGACGTGGACGAGGCGATCGGGCGCGGTCTGCTCGCCGGTACCAGCGGCGACCTGGCCCGGCTCATCGGCCGGCCCACCACCCCGCTCGCCGTGACGGTCGCGGAGGCCGTCGCCGCAGCCTGACCGCGCGCGGGCCGCGTACGAGGCGCACGCGCGCCTCGTACCACCGGAGGATGCTCGCGTCATGACCGTTGACGCGATACGGCAATGACGCGAGGCCTCTTCCGGAGCTACCTTCATGGCGTCGGCGACCGCCGGCCCACGCATGAGGGAGGCCCCGTGGAGGGGAAGGACGAGCAGCGGGCAGGGATGCTCTACGGAATGGGCGCGTACGGGATGTGGGGCCTCGTCCCCCTCTTCTGGCCCCTGCTGAAGCCGTCGGGGGCTGCGGAGATCCTGGCCCACCGGATGGTCTGGTCGCTGGCCGTGGTCGGCGCCGCCCTGTTCGTACTGAAGCGCTGGGCCTGGATCGGTGAACTCGTCCGCAGGCCGCGCAAGCTCGCCCTGATCACCGCCGCCGCGGCCGTGATCACGGTCAACTGGGGCCTGTACATCTGGGCCGTCAACAGCGGCCACGTGGTCGAGGCGTCCCTGGGCTACTTCATCAACCCGCTGGTCACCATAGCCATGGGCGTGCTGCTCCTCGGCGAACGCCTGCGGCCCGCACAGTGGATCGCGGTGGCGACCGGATGCGCCGCCGTGCTGGTACTCGCCATCGGATACGGCCGCCCGCCGTGGATCTCCCTGGTGCTGGCCTTCTCGTTCGCGACCTACGGCCTGGCGAAGAAGAAGGTCGACATGGGCGGCCTGGAGTCGCTCGCCGCGGAGACGGCGGTCCTCTTCCTGCCGGCCCTCGGCTTCCTGCTCTGGCTCGGCGCGCGCGGCGAGACCACCTTCACCTCCGGCGGGGGCGCCGGGCACGGGCTGTTGCTCGCCTCCACGGGGCTGGTGACGGCGATCCCGCTCATCGCCTTCGGGGCGGCGGCGATCCGCGTACCGCTGTCGACGCTGGGCCTGCTCCAGTACCTGGCCCCGGTCTTCCAGTTCGGGCTCGGGGTGGCGTACTTCCACGAGGAGATGCCGCCGGAGCGCTGGGCCGGGTTCGCGCTGGTGTGGCTGGCGCTGATGCTGCTGACCTGGGACGCGCTCCGTACGGCGCGCCGCGGCCGGGCGGAGGCGCTCCGGCTCGCGGCGGCGGCTGCCGTGACCGGGGCGACGGTGCCGCCCACGGGGAGTGCGGACACCATCGCCCCGGCCACCGCGCGCAGCCCCGCCGACAAATAGTTACCCGGTTGCCTTTTTGCCTCGGTTGCGTTTTTCTTGGGGTTCCGTATCCCCGCCCGAGGAGCAGCCATGACCACCGACGTACCGGTCACCGACGTACTGATCGTGGGCGCCGGTCCCACCGGCCTGACCCTGGCGTGCGACCTCGCGCGCCGGGGGGTCGGCGTCCGGATCATCGACAGGTCGACCGCGCATCCGCGCAGCTCCCGGGCGAAGGGGCCGAACCTGCGGTCGCTGGAGGTCCTGGCGAGCCTCGGGGCGGCCGAGGAGGTGCTGGCGTCCGGGTCGCTGCCGCTGACCATGCGCAAGTACCGCGACCACGTCCCGGTCTCCGACTTCGACCCGTACGCCGAGCCCACCCCGGTCCCCGCCTCCGCCTTCGACTGGCCCCGGCTGATCGCCCAGTGGCGCCTGGAGGAGATCCTCCGCGACCGGCTGGCGAAGGACGGCGTCCGGGTCGAGCTGGGCACCGAGCTGACCGGTCTCGGCCGGCGCCCCGAGGGCGGGTCGTTGGTGACGGCCGCCCTCGCCGACGGTTCGGCCGTCGCGGCGCGGTACGTGGTGGGCTGCGACGGCGCGCACAGCCCCGTGCGCAAGCTGCTCGGCATCCCCTTCACCGGTGAGACGCAGACCGACCAGGTGATGGTCTGCGGTGACGTCGAGATCGACGCGGACGCGCTCGACCGGGACATCTGGCACCAGTGGTTCGACGCCACCGGGGCCGTGATGCTCTGCCCGATCCCGGGCACCCGGGACGGCTGGTGGTTCCAGGCGGGCCCCGAGCGGGACGCGGCGGGCGCGCCGCAGCCGCCGACCGAGGAGGGCTTCCGCCGCCTGCTCGGCCGGCACACCGGACTCCCGGGCGAGGTGCTCCGGCGCGCCACGCTGCTCTCCACGTACCGCGTCAACATCCGCATGGCCGAACGCTTCCGGGACGGCCGGGTGCTGCTCGCCGGGGACGCGGCGCACGTCCACTCGATCGCGGGCGGAATGGGCATGAACACCGGCATCCAGGACGCCTTCAACCTCGGCTGGAAGCTCGCCCACGTGCTGACCGGGCTCGCGGCACCGGCCCTGCTCGACACCTACGAGGAGGAGCGGCTGCCCGTCGCCGCCTGGACCCTGGAGTTCACCTCCGAGCGGCTGGCCGAGACGATGGCCGCCATCCGCCTCCCCGGCGGTGGGCTGGACTCGGCGATCGCCGCCGGGGAGGCGAGCGGCCTCTCCACCGGCTACCGGTGGAGTTCGCTCGCCGCCGGAGCCCCGGAGACCGGCCCCCGCGCCGGGGACCGGGCGCCGGACGCGCCGTGCCGGGCGGTGGCGACCGGTGCGCCGATGCGGCTGCACCACCTCTTCGCCGAGCCGCACCCGGTGGTCCTCGGCTTCGGCCCGGAGAGCGAGCCGGTCCTCCGCGCGGCGACGGAGGCGTACGGCGACACCGTGCGTGTCCACCGGGTGTACGGCCCCGGCGAGGCGCCGGACGGCCCCGCCGGCGTGCTCGACCACGAGGGGCGGGTCCGCGCCGCGTACGAACCCGGCGCGGACGGCACCGTCCTGGTGGTCCGCCCCGACCACCACCTCGGGCTCGTCGCCCCGGCGGTGGAGGCGTCCCGGGTGCGGGAGTACCTGGCGGTGCTGTGCGGCGGGGCGGAGACGGCCGCTCCCCGCGGGTGACCTCCACAGTTCTCCCCGGGGGCGTACGCAGGTCTCCCGGAGGTGACGTGCGCAGGGCCCCCGGTTTCGGGCCGTCCGCAGGGCTCCACGGCGTCGGCGCGCGCCGTCCGCTGGGCCGAACGGGCGTCGGAGGATCGTTTCGCCAGGGGCTCCCGGTTCCCCCGCGAGCCCACACGGGCAGATCAAGGGCACTCCCCTCGTCGGCAGCTCCGCCGGACCCCCGGCCCGTCGGCACCGGTGTCGCCCCCGCGCTCGCACCGGTGCCGGGGCACCGGCGTCGGCCCACCGACGCACCTCCTCCCGTCGCGGCGCGCGAAGGGCTGCTCCGTGCCCGCCCGGGACGACGGGGCAGCCCCGGGCGCCGTACCCGTCCCGCACGCACGTTCCCCCGGGCCGCGCGGGTGCCCCGTACAGGCGTCCGACCGGCGCCGCGCACGGGAGGCAGGGGTTCCGGTTCGCTCCGGTACGCGTTTCCCCCACGGCGCGTACCGGGGCCAATCCCCCAAGATCACCCTTTGTCCGCCGCCCTGGTGGCCGACCGCGCCCCCCACCGGCCGGAAAGCTGACCGTCGCCCCAGGTCAGCGCCGTCCGACGAAAAGCCGATCTCCCTACGCTGGAACCATGCATTCGTCACCCGCGCCCGCGCACGTCCGGGTCGCGCACACCCTCGTCGCCACGGACCTGGACGGCACCCTGCTGCTGCCCGACGACTCCGTGAGCCGCCGCACGCACGCGGCCCTCCGGCGCGCGGCCTCGGCCGGCGCCCGGCACCTGATCGTCACCGGCCGGGCGGTCCCGGGGACACGCACCCTCCTCGCGGAACTGGACTACCGGGGCCCGGTCGTCTGCGGGCAGGGCACCCAGGTGTACGACGCCGAGTCCGCCCGGATGCTCCGCTCGGTCCCCCTCGACCGTGAACTGGCCGACATGGCGCTGGGCAAGATCGAGGCGGAGGCGGGCCCGGTCTTCGCCGCCGTCGACCAGGACGGCCCGGCGGGGCTGACCCTGATCGAGGCCGGTTACCGGATGCCGCACCCGACGCTCCCCGCCCAGCGGGTAGGGCGCCGCGACGACCTCTGGGCAAAGCCCGTCATCAAGGTGATGGTGCGCCACCCGGACCTGACCGACGACGAGCTCGCCGCTCTCGGCCGGGCCGCCGTGGGCGATCTGGCGACGGTCACGATGGCCGGACCCGGAACCGTCGAACTCGCCCCGTACGGCGTGCACAAGGGCACCGGGCTCGCGGTGGCGGCGGAACTCCTGGACCTGGATCCGGCGGACGCCGTCGCCTTCGGCGACATGCCCAACGACCTGCCGATGTTCGACCTGGTCGGGCACGGGGTGGCGATGGGCAACGCCCACCCGGAGCTGAAGGCCGCCGCCGACGAGGTCACGCTGGCGCACACCGAGGACGGCATAGCGGTGGTGCTGGAACGCCTCTTCGGCTGACCGGCGGCTCATTCCACCGGCCGGTGCCTCAGGCGACCGGCCGCCCGTTCGACGGACCGACGCCGACGCCTCGGGCGACCGGCTCTCCGGACGGACTCGCTCCCTGGCCTCGGGCGGGGCCCGCTTCCGCGACCGGCGCGGTGTCCGACGCGCGGCCCGGCCCGCCGCCCTGCGCCGCCACTGCTCCCGGCCCGCGCAGCACCACGGCGACCAACGCGGCGATCGCCGCGTCGTCCTGGGGCGGCTTGCGCAGGACGTGGCGGTAGTACACCGGCCCGTAGAGCAGCTCGACCATCAGCCGCGGGTCGGCGTCCGCCGTGATCTGGCCCCGTTCCTGGGCCCGGGTGAGCAGTTCGACCGCCAGGTCGACCCGCGGGTCGACGACCAGCTCGGCGAGGTCCCGGGCGAGGTCCTCGTCGTGGTGGAGCTCGGAGAGTATGCCCGCGTACGCCGGTCCGTACGGGGGTGTGCCGAGGAGTCGTACCGCCAGTCCGATGTGTCTTCGCAGATCGGCCTCGATGTCGCCGGTGTCGGCGAACGGGGCGGCGTCGGAGAGGACGTCGGTGAAGATCTCCATCAGGATGCCGCTCTTCGCCGGCCACCACCGGTAGATCGTCTTCTTGCTGACGCCGGCCCGGGCGGCGATGGCCTCCACCGTCACCCGCCCGTAGCCCCTCTCCGTGCAGAGCTCCAGCGCCGCCTCCAGGATCGCGCGTCGGGACCGTTCGCTGCGTCGCACAGAACTCGGCAATCCGCTCATTCCGTGAGCATAGGACCCCTCTCACCACTCCTTGTTGACAGGTCGTCGCCAAAAGTCGAACATGAGCGAGGCGGAAACGGAACGTACCGTGTCGGCTCCGCCGTCAGCACCGTTCGTGCCGTTCGTGCCGCGACGAGCCGATCGGGGGACGGCTCGGCCGGCCGACGGTACGGACGGCCCGGAGCCGATCGCCCCAGCCCTCTCGCGACCGGCCCCGGTGCCCCGCGTCAGTGGTCCGCGTCCGCCGCCCGCACGAGGACGTCCCGCGTCACCGCGCCGACGTAGACCTTGCCCTGATCGGTGACGAGGGCGTTCACCAGGCGCGTGCTGAAGACCGTGCCGGAACCGAACTTCCCCGTGGCCTTGTCGCCGAAGGCGTCCAGCAGCGAGGAACTCCCCTTCGCCGACGCCAGGTCCGCACCACCGGGCGCCTCGGCCCGCAGGATCGTGGTCCAGCCCTCGCCGACCGTCTTCACACCCCCGGCGGCCCCGCCCTCGGCGCCGTCCGTGCCCTCCAGCCCGGCGAGGCCGCCGGGCAGCAGGCCCGCGAGGGGTCCGCCCTCCTTGCCCGCCGCCCCCTGGCCGGCGGCGTCCCCGGCCTCGGTCACCTTGGCGCCCTTGGGCGGGGTGAACTCGAAGACCGAGGCTGCGGGCTTGCCGAAGTCCACTTGGCTGAAGCCCACGTTGACGGCGGCCTTGCCGCCGGAGCTCGGGCTCAGGGTGAACCGCAGCGGTACGCCGTTCTCCGCGTCCACCGCGATCCGGACCGAGCCGATGGTGGAGCCGGACTGCTTCGGCTCGATGAGCAGTTGGTACGCGTCGCGCCCGGCGACCCGCACCGTGCCGTCGACGGTGACCGACGTGGTGTCACCGACCGCCTTCAGCGCCTGATCGGCGAACTGCCGGGGCGTGCCCTCGGCGGCGGCCCCGCGGCGGCTCTCCTCGTGCCCGCCCCCGCCGGTCTTCGCGTGGAAGACCTCGTCGGACCCGCTCTCGTGGGCCCAGACCTCGTCGGTGTCGTGGATCAGGCTGTACTCGGAGGAGCTGCCGAGGATGGTCAGCCGCTGCTTCTCGGGGCCGTCGGCGGCCACCTTCAGGGTGTGCGTCCCCGAGGCCAGTTCGGTCAGCCGGTCCTCGGGTGCGGCGCTCCCCGATACCCCGGCGCCCTGGCCGAGAGAGCCGACGAGGCCTCCGAGCGAGGGGATGCCGAGGTCGGTGGTGATCTTCACCGTGCCGGAGAGCCGCTGGGTGTCCGAGGCGGCGATCTTCTCGACGAGTTGCTGTGCGGTGATCTTCGGCAGGTCCGGGTCGCCGCTGTCGGCGAGTGCGGGGACAAGCCCGATGGTCGCGGCGGCCACTCCCGCCACCGCGACGGGGACGAGTGTGCGGGACGCCTTGCGGCGCATGCGATCGGCGCGCGTGGTCGCGCCGGTGGGATCGCCCTGGGTCTCCGCGCTGTCGATGGGTGCCATGGTGTGCCCTACCTCCGTGGTCGGCGGCTTCCGTCTCTGCGGTCGCGTTCGTCCACTCCCCGGCGCGTTGCTCACCCGACGCTTCTCACCCGATGGGGTCAGGAGGAGTGGTTGTTCTCCATCTGACCTCATCGGGGGATGTCACGCGTCAGCCCGCGGCATCAACTCCGCGTACGGCTCGGGTATGACGTCACTCCGCCGGAGGTACGTCCGCCCCCGGGGCTTCCCCTGTAAAACGTCAGCCCGCCCGGTGCACCACGAGGTCGCACAGCTCGGCGAGCGCCGACTTGGCGTAGCAGTCGGGCAGCGGGTTGAGGGCCGCCCGGGCGTCCTCGGCGTACCGGACGGTGACGCGGCGGGCCTGCTCCAGCGCCGGGTGGACGCGCAGCCTGCGCAGCGCCTCGGCCAGGCGGGCGTCGTCGGCGAGGTCGCCGTCGAGCAGCTCCACCAGCTCCAGGTCGTCCGGCTTGCCGTCGGCGGCGGCCTGCGCGCGGAGCAGCAGTACGGGCAGGGTGGCGATGCCCTCGCGGAGGTCGGTGCCGGGGGTCTTGCCGGACTCGTGGGAGTCGGAGGCGATGTCGAGGACGTCGTCGGCGAGCTGGAAGGCGACGCCGAGCCGTTCGCCGTACTGGGTGAGGACGTCGACGGTCCGCTCGTCGGCGCCGGACATGAGGGCGCCGAAACGGCCGGAGACGGCCATCAGGGAGCCGGTCTTGCCGCTGAGGACGTCCATGTAGTGGTCGACCGGGTCGCGGCCGTCGCGCGGGCCCACCGTCTCCAGGATCTGTCCGGTGACCAGCCGTTCGAAGGCCTCGGCCTGGATGCGGACGGCCTCGGGACCGAGGTCGGAGAGGATGTGCGAGGCGCGGGCGAAGAGGAAGTCGCCGGTGAGCAGGGCGACGGAGTTGCCCCAGCGGGCGTTGGCGCTGTCCACTCCCCGGCGGACTTCGGCCTCGTCCATCACGTCGTCGTGGTACAGCGTCGCCAGGTGCGTCAGTTCGACCACGACGGCCGAGGGCACCACGCCGGGGGCGTCGGAGTCGCCGAACTGGGACGCCAGCATCACCAGCAGGGGTCGGAACCGTTTGCCTCCGGCCCGGACCAGGTGCTGCGCGGCCTCCGTGATGAAGGGGACGTCGCTCTTGGTGGCATCGAGAAGCCCGGCCTCGACAGCGGCCAGGCCGGTCTGGACATCGGCCTCAAGAGCCTGGTCCCGCACGCGCAGCCCGAACGGCCCGACGACGGTCACGAGAGGGTCTCCTGTCTGCTGACGATCACACGAATGTCGATCTGTCGGCTGTCTTCACTCATGCCAGCGTATCCGGTCCCCTTTCGATCACCGTGGGCGGCTTCCCGCCACCGCCGGTATGTTCGGGATCGGCTCATACGATCACGAGTTGCCGCTTTGTCGCACCGCACGGAGACCGCCGGTTCGCCCGGCCGCCGGACCCGCCCACCGAGGTACACCATGCGCATCCGGACCGAGTTCCCGTACGAGACCGTCCGCGAGGATCTCCGCGTCCCGCTGCCGGACGGCACCCTGCTGTACGCACGGGTCTGGCGGCCCGTCACCGAGGAGCCGGTTCCCGCGCTGCTGGAGTACCTGCCGCACCGGCTCGCCGACGGGACGGCGCCCCGCGACCGCCAGCGCCACCCCTGGTACGCGGGCCACGGCTACGCCTCGGTGCGGGTGGACGTACGGGGCCACGGGAACAGCGGGGGCCTGCCGGGCGACGCGTACGGCGACGCCGGGGTGGCCGACGGGGTGGCGGTCATCCACTGGCTGGCGCAGCGGGAGTGGTGCTCGGGCCGGGTCGGGATGTTCGGCATCTCCTGGGGCGGGGCCGCGTCGCTCCGGCTCGCCGCGGCGGCCCCGGACGCGCTGCGGGCGGTCGTCGCGGTGTGCTCCACGGACGACGGGTACGACAACGGCGGGCAGTACTGGGGCGGCTCGGTCCTCGCCTCGGACCTGCACGCCCGGGCCGCCGGGCTGCTCGCGGCGGCTGCCGAGCCGCCCGATCCCGAGCTCGTCGGGGATGGCTGGAAAGCGATGTGGCTGGAGCGGCTGGAGTCCCTCGACCCGCTCGTCCACACCTGGCTGGCCCATCAGACCCGGGACGACTACTGGCTGCGCGCCGGCGTCCGCGAGGAGTACGGCGCGATCCGGGCCGCCGTCCTCGCGGTGGGCGGCTGGCACGATCCGTACCGCGACACCGTGCTGCGGCTGGCCGAGCACCTGGACCCGGCCCGGGTGCGCGGGCTGATCGGGCCCTGGCCGCACGGGTACCCGGACCGGGGCCGGGCGCCCGGTCCGGCGATCGGCTTCCTCCAGGAGACGTTGCGCTGGTGGGACCAGCACCTGAAGGGCCAGGAGACCGGGGTGATGAGCGAGCCCCTGCTGCGGTCCTGGATCAGCGGCTCCCACCCGCCCGCCACCCGCTACGAGACGCTGCCCGGCCGCTGGGTCGGGGATGCGACGTGGCCCTCCGCGAGCGTCACCCCGGTGGCGTACGCCCTGCGGGGCGGCGCCCGGATCGTCCGTTCGCCGCAGCAGACCGGACTGGACGCGGGCCGGTTCTCGCCGTGCGGGAACGACGCCGACCTGCCGCCCGACCAGCGCGACGAGGACGCCAAGTCGGTCGCCTTCGAGTTCCCGGTGGAGGGGGCGCCGGTCGAGATCCTGGGCCGCCCCCGGGTGCGGCTGCGGCTGACCCTGGCGGTGCCGCGCGGCCAGGTCGTCGCCCGGCTCTGCGACGTGGCGCCGGACGGCTCCTCCGCCCTCGTCACCCGGGGCGCCCTGAATCTCGCCACCCGCCACGGCCGGGACCGCGCCGAGGACTGGCCGCCCGGCACGACCGAGGACGTCACCTTCGAACTGAGCGGCATCGGGCACGCCTTCGCGCCCGGCCACCGCATCCGGCTGGCCGTCTCCTCCTCGTACTGGCCGTGGGTCTGGCCGCAGGCCGACTCGGCGGGGTTCACGCTCGACGCCGACGGCAGCCTGGTGGAGCTCCCGGTCCGCCGGCCCACCGAGGACCCGGCCCCCGTCTTCGGCGAACCCGAACAGGCCGAGCCGCTCGGCGAGGCCGTACCGGCCACCCTGGACGGGGAGCGCCCGGAGCGGCGGATCGTGCGGGACCTGGCCCGGGGCGAGTGGCGGCTGGAGGCAGACCCGCACCCGGGCGGGACGCGCTTCCACCCGGACGGCCTGGAGATCACCGAGGACGCCCTCGACACCTTCACCGTCCAGCAGGACGACCCCCTGTCGGCGCGGGCCAGGTCGGACCGCACGGTCCGGCTGCACCGGCCCGAGACGGCCTGGCGGACGGAGATCACGACCCGCTCGGAGACCGGCGCGGACGCGACGCACTTCGTCACCTCCGACGAGGTGGTCTGCAGGCACGGCGACGAGATCGTCTTCCACCGCACCTGGGAGAAGCGCATTCCGCGTACGGCCGGTTGACGGGGCGTCATGCGAGGGGCCGCTTTCCGGACGGGCTCGACCGGGTACGAGGTCCGCGTGCGGACACGGTCCGTGCGCACCGACGTAACGTGTCCCGCACAGCGACTGGAAGGCAGTACCCCATGCCCGAGCAGAGCAGCCCGCTCGACACCGACGAAGGCGACCCCTTCGGCCCGCACAACCTTCCGTACGGCGTGTTCTCCCTCCCGGGGGAGGCTTCCGCCGGGAGGCGGGTCGGTGTCCGGATCGGCTCGCACGTGCTGGACGCCGGGGCGGCGGCGCACGCGCTCGGCTCCCCGTACGCCGGGCTGCTCGCGCGGCCCAGCCTGATGCCGCTGCTCGCGGCCGGACGCACCGCCTGGCGGGACGTGCGCCGCGCGCTCACCGGGTGGCTGACCGTCCCCTCGCACCGCGCCGAACTGGAGCCGCTGCTCCACCCGGTCGACGCTGTGACGCTCCATCTGCCGTACGAGGTCGCCGACTACGTCGACTTCTACGCGAGCGAGCACCACGCCACCAACGTCGGCCGGATCTTCCGCCCGGACGGTGCCGCGCTGACGCCCAACTGGAAGCATCTGCCGATCGGTTACCACGGACGGGCCGGCACGGTCGTCGTCTCGGGCACGGACGTGGTGCGCCCGTCGGGGCAGCGCAAGGCGCCCAGCGACGCGGCGCCCGTCTTCGGGCCGTCGGTGAAGCTGGACATCGAGGCCGAGGTCGGCTTCGTGGTGGGCGTGCCGTCCGCGCGGGGCACGGCGGTGCCGCTGGCCGACTTCCGCGAGCACGTCTTCGGCGTCCAGCTGCTCAACGACTGGTCGGCGCGCGACATCCAGGCCTGGGAGTACGTCCCGCTCGGCCCGTTCCTCGGCAAGTCCTTCGCCACCTCCGTCTCCGCGTGGGTGACCCCGCTGGAGGCGCTGGACGCGGCCCGTACCGCCCCGCCCGCCCGGGACGCGGAGCTGCTGCCGTACCTCGACGACGCGGACGAGGAGGAGCCGGGCGGCTTCGACCTGCGGATCTCCGTCGCGGTCAACGGCACGCTCGTCGCCGAACCGCCGTTCTCCACCATGTACTGGACGGCGGCCCAGCAGTTGGCGCAGATGACCGTGAACGGCGCCTCGCTGCGCACCGGCGACCTCTACGGCTCCGGCACGGTGAGCGGACCCGAACCGCACCAGCGCGGCTCCCTCCTGGAGCTGACCTGGAACGGCCGCGACCCGCTCGACCTGCCCGGGGGGACCCGGACCTTCCTGGAGGACGGCGATACGGTGACCATGACCGCGTGGGCGCCGGGACCGCACGGCACCCGGGTCGGGCTCGGCGAGGTGACGGGGACGATCCGGGCGGCGGGACCGAGGTAGTCCCCGGCTCCCCCTACCGGCGTCCCGCCCGCCTGGCCCGTCCGGGATCACTCGTACTCCGCGGGCTCCTCGTCGTCCCAGCCGAATTCGGCGTCGGCGAACGGGTCGCCCGTGTTCGCCGCCGTCCGCGCGGGTGCCGGGGTGGGCGCGGGCTCGGCGGCGGTACGGGCCGCGGGGGCGTCCGCCCGGGCCGCAGGCGCCGCCGGGGTGTCCGCAGCCTCCTCCGCAGGTGCTCCGAGCCCCGCCAGGACCTCCAGCACGCCCTCGCCGTAGGTCATCAGCTTCTTCTCGCCCAGACCGCTGACCCCGCCCAGCTCGGAGAGGGACGAGGGGTGGACGGTGGCGATCTCGCGCAGGGTCGCGTCGTGGAAGATGACGTACGCCGGGACGCCCTGCTCCTTCGCCGTCGCCGCGCGCCAGGCGCGCAGCGCCTCGAAGACGGGTACGGCGGAGGCGGGCAGATCGGCGGCGGCAGCGGCCGACTTGGCGCGGCGTTCGCCCTTGGCCGCCGTCCGCTCGGTGACCCGCTTGGGCTCCTTGCGCAGCAGGACCTCGCGCTCGCGGCCGAGGACCGTGGCGCTGGCGTCGGTCAGCACGACGGTGCCGTACTCCCCCTCCACGGCGAGCAGGCCCTGGGCCAGCAGTTGGCGGACCACTCCGCGCCATTCGGCCTCGGCCAGCTCCTCGCCGATGCCGAAGACGGAGAGCTGGTCGTGGTCGAACTGGATGACCTTCGCGGTCTTGCGGCCCAGCAGGATGTCGATGATCTGCCCGGCGCCGAACTTCTGGTTCCGCTCGCGCTTCAGCCGGACCACGGTGGAGAGCAGCTTCTGCGAGACGACCGTGCCGTCCCAGGTCTCCGGCGGCACCAGGCAGGTGTCGCAGTTGCCGCAGGTGGCGGCGGTGGGTTCCTGGCCGAAGTAGGTGAGGAGCTGGGCACGACGGCACTGGACCGTCTCGCAGAGCGCCAGCATCGAGTCCAGATGGGCGGAGGCGCGGCGGCGGTGCGCCTCGTCGCCGTCGCCGCCCTGGATGAGCTTGCGCTGCTGGACGACGTCCTGGAGGCCGTACGCCATCCATGCGGTGGAGGGGGCGCCGTCACGTCCGGCGCGGCCGGTCTCCTGGTAGTACCCCTCGACGGACTTGGGGAGGTCGAGGTGGGCGACGAACCGGACGTCCGGCTTGTCGATGCCCATGCCGAAGGCGATCGTCGCGACGACGACGAGCCCCTCCTCGCGCAGGAAGCGGGACTGGTGGGCGGCGCGGGTCCCGGCGTCCAGGCCGGCGTGGTACGGCACGGCCTCGATGCCGTTGCGGCAGAGGTATTCGGCGGTCTTCTCGGTGGAGTTGCGGGAGAGGCAGTAGACGATGCCCGCGTCCCCGGTGTGCTCCTCCTTGAGGAAGGTGAGCAGCTGCTTCTTCGGGTCGGACTTGGGGACGATGCGGTACTGGATGTTCGGCCGGTCGAAGCTGGCGACGAAGTGCCTGGCGTCCGGCATGCCCAGGCGGCGGGTGATCTCCTGGTGCGTGGCGTCCGTCGCGGTCGCCGTCAGGGCGATGCGCGGGACGTCCGGCCAGCGCTCGCCGAGGACGGAGAGGGTGAGGTAGTCGGGGCGGAAGTCGTGGCCCCACTGGGCGACGCAGTGGGCCTCGTCGATCGCGAAGACGGAGACCGTGCCCCGGGAGAGGAGCGAGAGCGTGGAGTCCAGGCGCAGCCGCTCCGGCGCGAGGTAGAGGATGTCCAGCTCTCCGGCGACGTACTGCGCCTCCATGGAGCGGCGCTCGTCGAAGTCCTGGGTGGAGTTGATGAAGCCGGCCCGGACGCCGAGGGCGCGCAGGGCGTCGACCTGGTCCTGCATGAGGGCGATCAGCGGGGAGACCACGACGCCCGTACCCGGGCGGACCAGGGCGGGGATCTGGTAGCAGAGGGACTTGCCGCCGCCGGTGGGCATCAGGACGACGGCGTCGCCGCCCGCGACCACGTGATCGATGATGTCGCCCTGCTCGCCGCGGAACGACTCGTATCCGAAGACCCGGTGCAGGGTCTGCCGGGCCTCGCTCTCCACGCCGCCGGTGGCCTCGGCACCGAAGCCTCCGCCGCCGGTGGCCCCGCTGCCGGTGGCCCCGGTCACGGCCTCGGTCACATCCATGGTTCCGCCCGTCCTGCTCGTCGCTCTGTTCGCCGTCGTCCGACCCGTCCCCTTCACCATAGGCGGCCCGTACGACAACGCCGGACGGGCTTGACCTCGGCCCGTCCGGCGTCCGTGGCTGCGGTGGCTTCGCCACCGGGCCCGTACCTGTTGCTCCCGCTACCGCACGAAGATCCCCGCCTGGCTCGCCAGGTCCAGGAAGTACTGCGGGGCGAGGCCGAGCACCAGGGTGACCGCGACGCCGATGCCGATGGTGGTCATCGTCAGCGGGGACGGGACGGCGACCGTGGGGCCGTCCGCCTTCGGCTCGCTGAAGAACATCAGGACGATGACCCGGATGTAGAAGAACGCGGCGATCGCCGAGGAGATCACACCGACCACCACGAGCCCGCCCGCGCCGCCGTCCGCCGCCGCCTTGAAGACGGCGAACTTGCCGGAGAAGCCGGAGGTGAGCGGGATACCGGCGAAGGCCAGCAGGAACACCGCGAAGACGGCGGCGGTCAGCGGGGAGCGCCGGCCGAGCCCGGCCCACTTCGAGAGGTGGGTCGCCTCGCCGCCCGCGTCGCGCACCAGGGTGACGACGGCGAAGGCGCCGACCGTCACGAAGGAGTAGGCGACGAGGTAGAAGAGGACCGAGGAGATGCCCTCCGGGGTGGTCGCGATGACACCCGCCAGGATGAACCCGGCGTGGGCGATCGAGGAGTAGGCGAGCAGCCGCTTGATGTCGGTCTGGGTGATCGCGACGATCGCGCCGCCCAGCATGGTGACGATGGACACACCCCACATGACCGGCCGCCAGTCCCAGGTGAGCCCGGGGAGTACGACGTACAGCAGGCGGAGCAGCGCGCCGAACGCGGCGACCTTGGTGGCGGCGGCCATGAAGCCGGTGACCGGGGTCGGTGCGCCCTGGTAGACGTCCGGGGTCCACATGTGGAACGGCACGGCGCCGACCTTGAAGAGGAGCCCCATGAGGATCATCGCGCCGCCGATGAGGAGCAGTGCGTCGTTGCCCATGGTGGAGGCGAGGGCGGGGTCGATCTCGGTGACCGAGCCGTCGACGACGCTCGCGATGGTGGCGTACGAGACGGAGCCCGCGTAGCCGTAGAGGAGGGCGATCCCGAAGAGGAGGAACGCCGAGGAGAACGCGCCGAGCAGGAAGTACTTCACCGCGGCCTCCTGCGACATCAGCCGCTTGCGACGGGCGAGGGCGCAGAGGAGGTAGAGCGGCAGGGAGAAGACTTCGAGCGCGACGAAGAGGGTCAGCAGGTCGTTGGCGGCCGGGAAGACCAGCATGCCCGCGATGGCGAAGAGGACGAGCGGGAAGACCTCGGTGGTGGTGAACCCGGCCCTGACCGCCTGCTTCTCGCTGTCGCTGCCCGGGACGGACCCGGCCTGGGCGACGAAGGAGTCGACCCGGTTGCCGTGCGGGGCGGGGTCGAGCCGCCGTTCGGCGAAGGTGAAGACCGCGACGATCGAGGCCAGCAGGATGGTGCCCTGCAGGAAGAGCGCCGGGCCGTCCACCGCGATGGCGCCCATCGCCGCGATGTGGGCCTTGGTCGTGCCGTACCCGCCGGCGGCGAGCCCGACGACCGCGGCGAACGCGGCGGCCAGGGCGACGACCGTGAGGAGAACCTGCGTGAGGTACCGGGCCCGGCGGGGCACGAAGGCTTCCGTCAGGACGCCGAGCACCGCCGCGCCGACCACGATCAGGACGGGTGCGAGCTGGGCGTACTCGATGGTGGGGGCCGTGAACTTCACGTCCGGGGCGGCCGTCGTCACCCCGCCCGCCACGGTCCACAGGCTGTGGACAGCTGTTGCGCTCACTTGGCGGCCTCCACCTCGGGCTGGGGGTCCTGCTTCTGTACGTCGGACATGGTGTGCTGCACCGCCGGGTCGACGATCTCGGTCAGCGGCTTCGGGAAGACGCCCAGGAAGAGCAGCAGCGCGATCAGCGGGACGACCACCACCAGCTCGCGGGCCCGCAGGTCCGGCATGCCCTGGACGGTGGCCTTCACCGGGCCGGTCATGGTGCGCTGGTACAGGACCAGGACGTAGAGCGCGGCGAGCACGATGCCGGTGGTGGCGATGATCCCGGCGACCGGGTAGGCGCTGAACACCCCGACCAGGACCAGGAACTCGCTGACGAACGGGGCGAGCCCCGGCAGCGAGAGGGTGGCGAGGCCGCCGACGAGGAAGGTGCCCGCGAGGATTGGGGCGACCTTCTGCACTCCGCCGTAGTCCGCGATCAGGCGGGAGCCGCGCCGGGTGATGAGGAATCCGGCGACCAGCATCAGCGCGGCGGTCGAGATGCCGTGGTTGACCATGTAGAGCGTGGCGCCCGACTGGCCCTGGCTGGTCATCGCGAAGATGCCCAGGATGATGAAGCCGAAGTGCGAGATCGACGCGTAGGCGATCAGCCGCTTGATGTCGCGCTGGCCGACCGCGAGGAGCGCGCCGTACACGATGGAGACCAGCGCGAGGGCGAGCACCACCGGGGTGGCCCACTTGCTGGCCTCCGGGAAGAGCTGGAGGCAGAAGCGGAGCATCGCGAAGGTGCCGACCTTGTCGACGATCGCGGTGATCAGCACGGCGACGGGTGCGGTCGCCTCGCCCATGGCGTTGGGCAGCCAGGTGTGCAGCGGCCAGAGCGGGGCCTTCACCGCGAAGGCGAAGAAGAACCCGAGGAAGAGCCACCGCTCGGTGCTGGTCGCCATCTCCAGGGAGCCGTTCGCGCGGGCCTCGGCGATCTCGGAGAGCGAGAAGCTCCCGGCGACGGCGTACAGCCCGATGACGGCGGCCAGCATGATGAGGCCGCCGACGAGGTTGTAGAGGAGGAACTTCACGGCGGCGTACGAGCGCTGGGCCGCGGCGTTCTCGTCGGTGCCCGCGTGGGCCCGGTCCCCGAAGCCGCCGATGAGGAAGTACATCGGGATGAGCATGGCTTCGAAGAGGATGTAGAAGAGGAAGACGTCGGTGGCCTCGAAGGAGAGGATCACCATCGCCTCCACCATCAGGATCAGGGCGAAGAAGCCCTGGGTGGGGCGCCACCGGGAGTTGTGCGTCTCCAGGGGGTCGGCGTCGTGCCAGCCGGCCAGGATCACGAACGGGATGAGCAGCGCGGTGAGCGCGAGGAGCGCCACCCCGATGCCGTCCACGCCGAGTTCGTACCGGACACCGAAGTCGGCGATCCAGGCGTGCGACTCGGTGAGCTGGTAGCGGTCGCCGCCGGGCTCGAAGCGGATCAGCACGATCGCCGCGAGGACCAGGGTGGCCAGCGAGACGAGCAGCGCCAGCCATTTCGCGGCGGTGCGCCGCTGGGCCGGGACGGCGGCGGTGGCGATGGCACCGATCGCGGGGAGTGCCGCCGTCGCTGTCAGGAGGGGAAAGGACATGTGATCAGACCGCCCTCATCAGCAGGGTCGCGGCGATGAGGACCGCCGTACCGCCGAACATCGAGACCGCGTAGGAGCGGGCGTAGCCGTTCTGCAGTTTGCGCAGCCGGCCGGAGAGCCCGCCGACCGTGGCGGCCGTGCCGTTGACGACGCCGTCGACCAGCGAGTGGTCGACGTAGACCAGGGAGCGGGTGAGGTGCTCGCCGCCGCGGACCAGGACGACGTGGTTGAAGTCGTCCTGGAGGAGGTCGCGGCGGGCGGCCCGGGTGAGCAGCGAGCCGCGCGGGGCGAGAGCCGGCACCGGCCGGCGGCCGTACATCGCCCAGGCGACGGCGACGCCGATGACGAGCACCACCATGGTGGCGCCGGTGACGGTGGTCGCGCCGACCGGGGAGTCCCCGTGGTCGTGGCCGGTGACGGGCTCCAGCCAGTGCAGGAACCGGTCGCCGACGGAGAAGAAGCCGCCCGCGAAGACCGAGCCGAAGGCGAGCACGATCATGGGGATCGTCATCGACTTCGGGGACTCGTGCGGGTGCGGCTCGTGGCCCTCGGCGTCGGGCTGCCAGCGCTTCTCGCCGAAGAAGGTCATCAGCATCACGCGCGTCATGTAGAACGCGGTGATCGCGGCGCCCAGCAGGGCGACGGAGCCGAGGATCCAGCCCTCGGTGCCGCCCTTGGCGAAGGCCGCCTCGATGATCTTGTCCTTGGAGAAGAAGCCGGAGAGGCCGGGGAAGCCGATGATGGCGAGGTAGCCGAGGCCGAACGTGATGAAGGTGACCGGCATGTACTTCCGCAGGCCGCCGAACTTCCTCATGTCGACCTCGTCGTTCATGCCGTGCATGACCGAACCGGCACCGAGGAAGAGCCCGGCCTTGAAGAAGCCGTGCGTCACCAGGTGCATGATCGCGAAGACGTACCCGATGGGGCCGAGGCCCGCGGCGAGGACCATGTAGCCGATCTGCGACATCGTCGAGCCGGCCAGCGCCTTCTTGATGTCGTCCTTCGCGCAACCGACGATCGCACCGAACAGGAGCGTGACCGCTCCGACGATCGCGACGACGAGCTGCGCGTCCGGCGCGGCGTTGAAGACCGCGCCGGAGCGGACGACGAGGTACACGCCCGCGGTGACCATGGTCGCGGCGTGGATGAGGGCGGAGACCGGGGTCGGGCCCTCCATCGCGTCGCCGAGCCAGGACTGGAGGGGCACCTGCGCGGACTTGCCGCAGGCGGCGAGCAGCAGCATCAGGCCGATCGCGGTGAGCTTGCCCTCGCTGGTGTCCCCGGTCGCTCCGAGCACCGGGCCGAAGGCGAAGGTGCCGAAGGTGGTGAACATCAGCATGATCGCGATGGAGAGGCCCATGTCGCCGACCCGGTTGACCAGGAAGGCCTTCTTGGCGGCGGTGGCCGCGCTGGGCTTGTGCTGCCAGAAGCCGATGAGGAGGTACGAGGCGAGGCCGACGCCCTCCCATCCGACGTACAGCAGAAGGTAGTTGTCGGCGAGGACCAGGATGAGCATCGCCGCGACGAAGAGGTTGAGGTAGCCGAAGAAGCGGCGACGGCGTTCGTCGTGCTCCATGTAGCCGATCGAGTAGATGTGGATCAGGGTGCCCACACTGGTGATCAGCAGGACGAACGTCATCGACAGCTGGTCGAGCTGGAAGGCGACGTCGGCCTGGAAGCCCTCGACGGGAATCCAGCTGAACAGCTTCTGGTGCAGCAGGCGTTCTTCGGCGCCCTTGCCGAGCATGTCGGCGAAGAGCACCACGGCCAGCACGAACGACACGGCGGCGAGCAGGGTGCCGAGCCAGTGTCCGGCCCGGTCGAGACGGCGGCCCCCGCACAGCAGGACGGCCGCTCCGAGCAGGGGCGCCGCGATGAGCAGCGCGATCAGGTTCTCCACGATTCAGCCCCTCACAGCTTCATCAGGCTGGCGTCGTCGACCGAGGCCGAGTGGCGGGAGCGGAACAGCGACACGATGATCGCCAGCCCGACGACGACTTCCGCGGCGGCGACGACCATCGTGAAGAACGCGATGATCTGGCCGTCGAGGTTGCCGTGCATGCGGGAGAAGGTGACGAAGGCGAGGTTGCAGGCGTTGAGCATCAGCTCCACGCACATGAACACCACGATCGCGTTCCGCCGGATCAGCACCCCGCAGGCGCCGATGGTGAACAGCAGAGCTGCCAGGTAGAGGTAGTTGACGGGATTCACTGGGTGTCCTCCCCGTTCCCGGCACGGTCGGTGGGGCTGCTCCCCGTCGAGGCCGCCCCTGCCGCTGCCGCTCCGCGGGCGGAGAGGGCGGTGGGGCGTCCGAGCCGCTCGCCGGACCGCTGTTCCAGGGCCTTGAGGTCGGCGAGCGCCTCCTCGGAGACGTCGCGGATCTGGCCGCGGTCGCGCAGGGTGCGCATCACGGTCAACTCGGACGGGGTGCCGTCGGGCAGCAGACCGGCGATGTCCACGGCGTTGTGCCGGGCGTAGACGCCGGGGGCGGGCAGCGGCGGCAGGTGGTTCGAGCGGACCCGGGCCTCGGACATCTCCCGCTGCGTCCGGGCGCGTTCGGTGCGTTCCTTGTGGGTGAGCACCATCGCCCCGACCGTCGCGGTGATGAGGAGGGCGCCGGTGATCTCGAACGCGAAGACGTACTTGGTGAAGATGAGGTTGGCGAGTCCCTCGACGTTCCCCCCGTGCACGGCGTTGGCGGTGCCGAGGCCGTTGAAGCTGTTCAGGGAGGCGTTGCCGATGCCGGCGACGAGCAGCACCCCGAAGCCGAGACCGCATCCGGCGGCCAGCCAGCGCTGGCCCTTGAGGGTCTCCTTCAGCGAGTCCGCGGCGGTGACGCCGACGAGCATCACGACGAAGAGGAAGAGCATCATGATCGCGCCGGTGTAGACGACGACCTGCACGATGCCGAGGAAGTACGCGCCGTTGGCGAGGTAGAACACCGCCAGCACGATCATGGTCCCGGCGAGCGAGAGCGCGCTGTGCACGGCCCGCTTCATCAGGACGGTGAAGAGGGCGCCGAGCAGGGCGACCGTACCGAGGATCCAGAACTGGACGGCCTCGCCGGTCGAGGTGGTGGAGGCCGCTGCGGCCAGAGCGCTCATGCGCCCGCTCCCCTCTGACCGTGCGCACCGTGTCCGTGGGAACCGTGTCCGTGGCCCGCGTGCTCGTGCGACGCGGCCGCTTCGGCCTCGGAGCCGGGCACCACGGCGGCGTCGTCGGGGGACTCGGGCTTCTCCCCCTTGGTCACCGCCCTCTGGCGCTCGGTGCCGGGGGCGGCCTCGGTCACCAGGCCCCGGTAGTAGTCCTGTTCGTCCATGCCGGGGAAGATCGCGTGCGGGCTGTCGACCATGCCCTCCTCCAGTCCCGCGAGCAGCTCGTCCTTGGTGTAGATGAGGCTGGCGCGGGTGGTGTTGGCGAGCTCGAACTCGTTGGTCATCGTGAGCGCCCGGGTGGGGCACGCCTCGATGCAGAGACCGCAGAGAATGCAGCGCGCGTAGTTGATCTGGTAGACGCGGCCGTACCGTTCGCCCGGGGAGTACCGCTCCTCGTCGGTGTTGTCGGCGCCCTCGACGTAGATGGCGTCGGCCGGACAGGCCCAGGCGCACAGCTCGCAGCCGATGCACTTCTCCAGGCCGTCCGGGTGCCGGTTGAGCTGGTGACGGCCGTGGAAGCGCGGCGCCGTCACCTTCGGCGTCTCCGGGTACTGCTCGGTGAGCCGCTTCTTGAACATGGCCTTGAAGGTCACGCCGAAGCCGGCCACGGGGTTCTGGAACTTGTCGTTCGAAGCCGCTGGGCCCTGCGAGGGGTCTGGGGACTCAGACACGGTCGGCCTCCTTTCCGTCACTCATGTTTCCGTCACTCTGAGTATCGGGGCCACCACTGACAACGAGCTCCCGTTCGCGGCGCGGGGTGCGCCGGGGCACGGGCGGCAGGGTCTGTCCGGGCAGCGGCGGTACGGGGAATCCGCCCGCCATCGGGTCGAACTCGGGCGGCGGGCCCGCCTTCGCCTCGTCCTCGCGGCCCTTGCGGTCGCGGAAGGAGTCGGCGAGGAAGGAGATCAGCAGCACGGCGATCACGGCACCCGCGACGTACAGCACGATCTTCGAGAAGTCGTACCCCTCGTTGTTCAGGGCGCGCACGGTGGCGACCATCATCAGCCAGACCACGGAGACCGGGATGAGGACCTTCCAGCCGAGCTTCATCAGCTGGTCGTAGCGGACGCGGGGCAGCGAGCCGCGGAGCCAGATGAAGAAGAAGAGGAGCAGCTGGACCTTGACGACGAACCAGAGCATCGGCCACCAGCCGTGGTTCGCGCCCTCCCAGAAGGTGCTGATCGGGTACGGGGCCCGCCAGCCGCCCAGGAAGAGGGTCGCGGAGACCGCGGAGACCGTCACCATGTTCACGTACTCGGCGAGCATGAACATCGCGAACTTGATGGAGGAGTACTCGGTGTTGAAGCCGCCGACGAGGTCGCCCTCGGACTCCGGCATGTCGAACGGGGCACGGTTGGTCTCGCCGACCATGGTGACGATGTAGATGATGAACGAGACCGGCAGCAGGATGATGAACCAGCGGTCGGCCTGCGCCTCCACGATCTTCGAGGTGGACATCGACCCCGAGTAGAGGAAGACCGAGGCGAACGCCGCGCCCATCGCGATCTCGTAGCTGATCATCTGGGCGCAGGACCGGAGTCCGCCGAGGAGCGGGTAGGTCGAGCCGGAGGACCAGCCGGCGAGGACGATGCCGTAGATGCCGACCGAGGCGACCGCGAGGATGTAGAGCATCGCGATCGGCAGGTCGGTGAGCTGCATCGTCGTACGGTGGCCGAAGATCGCCACCTCGTTGCCGGACGGGCCGAACGGGATCACGGCGATCGCCATGAACGCCGGGATGGCCGCGACGACCGGCGCGAGGACGTAGACGACCCGGTCGGCGCGCTTGACGATCAGGTCTTCCTTCAGCATCAGCTTGACGCCGTCGGCGAGCGACTGGAGCAGTCCCCAGGGGCCGTTCCGGTTGGGGCCGATGCGCAGCTGCATCCAGGCGACGACCTTGCGCTCCCAGACGATCGCGAAGAGCACGGTCACCATCAGGAACGCGAAACAGAAGACCGCTTTGACGACGACCAGCCACCAGGGGTCGGTGCCGAACATCGAGAGGTCCTCGGCGGCCAGTGGGGCGTTGCCGGGCGCCGTGGCCAGGTGAGCGAGGCTGTTCACGCTCGCACCTCCGGTGCGTGGGCGGGGGCTGCGGTGGTGGCGGGGCCGATGCGGACCAGTCCGCCGGGGCGGGAGCCGGTCTGCGCGGGGACGCCGCGTCCGGTGGAGTTGAGCGGCACCCAGACCACCCGGTCCGGCATCTCGGTGATCCGGAGCGGGAGTTCGACGCTGCCGGCGGGTCCGGTGACGGCGAGCAGGTCGCCGTCCTTCACTCCGGTCTCGGCCGCGGTGTGTGCCGAGAGCCGGGCGACGGCGGCGTGCCGGGTGCCGGCCAGCGCCTCGTCGCCCTCCTGCAGCCGGCCGAGGTCGAGCAGCATGCGGTGGCCGGCGAGGATCGCCTCGCCGTCGCCGGGCCGGGGCAGCGGGCGTCCGCTCTCCGTCGGCGCGCTCGCGTGCCCGCCGGTCCAGCCGCCGAGCCGGTCGAGTTCGCGGCGGGCTGCGGCGAGGTCGGGCAGCCCGAGGTGCGCGTCGAGTGCGTCGGCCAGCATGTGCAGCACCCGGCCGTCGGTCGGCGCGAGGGTACGGGTCATCTGCTCGGGCTTCAGCGCCGCCTCGAACATCCGGGCCCGGCCTTCCCAGTTGAGGAAGGTGCCGGCCTTCTCGACGACGGCGGCGACCGGCAGCACCACGTCGGCGCGGTCGGTGACCTCGCTGGGCCGCAGCTCCAGCGAGACGAGGAAGCCGACCTGGTCCAGCGCGGCCAGCGCGGCGGCCGGGTCCGGCAGGTCGCGGGGTTCGACGCCCGCGACGAGCAGCGCGCCGAGTTCGCCGGTGGCGGCGGCACCGAGGATCTGGCCGGTGTCGCGCCCGTGGCGGGCGGGCAGGTCGCCGAGGCCCCAGAGGGCGGCGACCTCCTGGCGGGCGCGCGGGTCGGTGGCCGGGCGTCCGCCGGGCAGCAGGGTCGGCAGGGCCCCGGCCTCCAGCGCCCCGCGCTCCCCGGCCCGGCGCGGAATCCACACCAGGGCGGCGCCCGTGGCGGTGGCGGTGCGCAGGACGGCGGTCAGCGCGCCGGGGACCCCGGCGAGCCGTTCGCCGACGACGATGACGGAGTTCTCGCCGCGCAGCGCTTCGGCGGCGGCCGCTCCGGCCTCGTCGAGTCCGACGCCTCCGGCGAGCGCGTCCAGCCACTCGGTCTCGGTGCCGGGGGCGGCCGGCAGCAGGGTGCCGCCCGCCTTCTCCAGTCCGCGGGTGGCGTGCGAGGCGAGCGCCCAGGTCCGCAGGCCGTGCTTGCGGTGGGCCTTGCGGAGCCGGAGGAAGACGCCGGGCGCCTCCTCCTCGGACTCGAATCCGGCGAGCAGGACCGCCGACGCCTTCTCCAGCGAGGTGTAGGTGACGCCCTCGCCGTCCAGGTCGAGGCCACGTCCGGCGACGCGGGCGGCCAGGAAGTCGGCCTCCTCGCCGCTGTGGACCCGGGCCCGGAAGTCGATGTCGTTGGTGTCCAGGGCGACCCGCGCGAACTTGCTGTACGCGTAGGCGTCCTCGACGGTGAGCCGGCCTCCGGTCAGCACCCCGGTCCGGCCGCGTGCCGCACCGAGTCCCGCCGCGGCGGCGGCGAGCGCCTCCGGCCAGGACGCGGGTTCGAGGTCACCGTCGGCGTTGCGGACCAGCGGGGTGGTGAGCCGGTCGCGCTGCTGGGCGTAGCGGAAGCCGAAGCGTCCCTTGTCGCACAGCCACTCTTCGTTGACCTCGGGGTCGTTGGCAGCGAGGCGACGCATGACCTTGCCGCGCCGGTGGTCGGTGCGGGTGGCGCAGCCGCCCGCGCAGTGCTCGCAGACCGACGGCGAGGAGACCAGGTCGAAGGGGCGGGAACGGAAGCGGTACGCCGCCGAGGTGAGCGCCCCGACCGGGCAGATCTGGATGGTGTTGCCGGAGAAGTACGACTCGAAGGGATCGCCCTCGCCGGTGCCGACCTGCTGGAGCGCGCCGCGTTCCAGCAGCTCGATCATCGGGTCGCCGGCCACCTGGTTGGAGAACCGGGTGCAGCGGGCGCAGAGCACGCAGCGTTCGCGGTCCAGCAGCACCTGGGTGGAGATCGGGACGGGCTTCTCGAACGTCCGCTTGCGTCCGTCGAACCGGGATTCCGCGGTGCCGTGCGAGAGCGACTGGTTCTGGAGCGGGCACTCGCCGCCCTTGTCGCAGACCGGGCAGTCCAGCGGGTGGTTGATGAGCAGCAGCTCCATCACACCCTTCTGGGCCTTCTCGGCGACGGGCGAGGTGAGCTGTGACTTGACGACCATGCCGTCGGTGCAGGTGATGGTGCAGGAGGCCATCGGCTTGCGCTGGCCCTCCACCTCGACGATGCACTGGCGGCATGCGCCCGCCGGATCGAGGAGCGGGTGGTCGCAGAACCGGGGGATCTCGATGCCGAGTTCCTCGGCGGCGCGGATGACGAGGGTCCCCTTGGGGACGCTGGTCTCGATGCCGTCGATGGTCAGCGTGACGAGGTCCTCGGGCGGTACGGCCGCCTGTCCGCCCCCGGAGGGCGCACTCGTGGTGACTGTCATGCGTTCACCCCCCGGTGAGCGTCTTGGTCGTCGGTGTCTTTGTCGTCGGCCCAGAGGGTCGACTTCGCGGGGTCGAAGGGGCAGCCCTTGCCGGTGATGTGCTGCTCGTACTCCTCGCGGAAGTACTTCAGCGAGGAGAAGATCGGCGAGGCTGCACCGTCGCCCAGCGCGCAGAAGGACTTGCCGTTGATGTTGTCGGCGATGTCGTTGAGCTTGTCGAGGTCGCCGGGGCGGCCCTTGCCCGCCTCGATGTCGCGGAGCAACTGGACGAGCCAGTAGGTGCCTTCGCGGCAGGGCGTGCACTTGCCGCAGGACTCGTGGGCGTAGAACTCGGTCCACCGGGTGACGGCCCGCACCACACAGGTCGTCTCGTCGAAGCACTGGAGCGCCTTGGTGCCGAGCATGGAGCCGGCGGCGCCGACGCCCTCGTAGTCGAGGGGGACGTCGAGGTGCTCGTCGGTGAACATCGGGGTGGACGAGCCGCCCGGGGTCCAGAACTTGAGGCGGTGCCCGGCGCGGATGCCGCCGCTCATGTCGAGCAGCTGGCGGAGCGTGATGCCGAGCGGGGCCTCGTACTGGCCGGGGCTGGTGACGTGGCCGCTGAGCGAGTAGAGGGTGAAGCCCGGGGACTTCTCGCTGCCCATCGACTTGAACCAGTCCTTGCCGCGCTGGAGGATCGCGGGAACCGAGGCGATGGACTCCACGTTGTTCACCACGGTGGGGCAGGCGTACAGACCGGCGACCGCGGGGAAGGGGGGCCGCAGCCGGGGCTGGCCGCGCCGTCCTTCGAGGGAGTCGAGGAGCGCGGTCTCCTCGCCGCAGATGTACGCCCCGGCGCCCGCGTGCACGGTCAGTTCGAGATCGAGGCCGGGGCCGAGGGCGTCCTTGCCGAGGTATCCGGCCGCGTACGCCTCGCGGACGGCTTCGTGCAGCCGCCGCAGGACGGGCACGACCTCGCCGCGCAGGTAGATGAAGGCGTGCGAGGAGCGGATCGCGTAGCAGGCGATCACGATGCCCTCGATGAGGCTGTGCGGGTTGGCGAAGAGGAGCGGGATGTCCTTGCAGGTGCCGGGCTCCGACTCGTCGGCGTTGACGACGAGGTAGTGCGGCTTGCCGTCGCCCTGGGGGATGAACTGCCACTTCATCCCGGTGGGGAAGCCGGCGCCGCCGCGTCCGCGCAGTCCGGAGTCCTTGACGTACGCGATGAGGTCGTCCGGCGTCATGGCGAGGGCCTTGCGCAGGCCCTCGTACCCGTCGTGGCGGCGGTAGCTCTCCAGCGTCCAGGGTTCCGCTTCGTCCCAGTGGGCGGAGAGGACGGGGGATAGGAGCTTCTCCGGGCTGGTCCCGTTCCTGTCGATCTCGGCGGCCAAGGTCATCACTCCCCCTCCTCGGCTGCGGGTCCGGCCGGGTGGTCCGGGTCGGAGGCCGATGTCTGCTGCGGTGCGTCGTGCGAGCTGAGGTGCTCGGACGGCGAGGGGTCGTGCGGCTGGTCCGCGGGGACGTCCCGGCGCTGGGCGACGACCCGGTGTCCGGGCGCGGTCTCACCCTTGGCGAGGCGGAGCCCGACCAGGGACGCGGGTCCGGCGCCGCCGCTCGCGGCGACCGCGCCGGGGCGCTCGTCGGGGAACCCGGCGAGGATGCGGGCGGTCTCCTTGTACGAGCAGATCGGGGCGCCCCGGGTGGGTTCGACGGTTCGCCCGGCGATGAGGTCGTCGACGAGCTTCGTCGCGCTCTCGGGCGTCTGGTTGTCGAAGAACTCCCAGTTCACCATCACGACGGGCGCGTAGTCGCAGGCGGCGTTGCACTCGATGTGTTCGAGGGTGACCCTGCCGTCGTCGGTGGTCTCGTCGTTGCCGACACCCAGGTGCGTCTTGAGCCGGTCGAAGATGGCGTCGCCGCCCATGACGGCGCAGAGGGTGTTGGTGCAGACGCCGACCTGGTAGTCGCCGCTCGGCTTGCGCCGGTACATCGTGTAGAAGGTCGCGACGGCCGTGACCTCCGCCGTGGTGAGCCCGAGGAGTTCGGCGCAGAGGGCCATGCCCGTACGGGAGACGTACCCCTCCTCGGACTGGACGAGGTGGAGCAGCGGCAGCAGCGCGGAGCGGCTGTCGGGGTAGCGGGCGATCACCTCCCGCGCGTCCGCTTCGAGCCGGGCCCGTACGTCGTCGGGGTAGGCGGGGGCGGGGAGCTGCGGCATCCCCAGACTGACCTCTTGATTCGCTGCGGTCACCGGTCGACGCCTCCCATCACGGGGTCGATGGACGCGACGGCGACGATGACGTCGGCGACCTGGCCGCCCTCGCACATCGCCGCCATGGCCTGGAGGTTGGTGAAGGACGGGTCGCGGAAGTGGACCCGGTAGGGGCGGGTGCCGCCGTCGGAGACGACGTGCACGCCGAGCTCGCCCTTGGGCGATTCGACGGCGACGTACGCCTGCCCTGCGGGGACCCGGAAGCCCTCGGTCACCAGCTTGAAGTGGTGGATCAGGGCCTCCATGGAGGTGCCCATGATCTTCTTGATGTGTTCGAGCGAGTTGCCGAGCCCGTCCGGTCCGAGCGCGAGCTGCGCGGGCCAGGCGATCTTCTTGTCGGCGACCATGACCGGGCCGGGTGCCAGCCGGTCCAGGCACTGCTCGACGATCCGCAGCGACTGGCGCATCTCTTCCACGCGGATGAGGAAGCGCCCGTAGGAGTCGCAGGTGTCGGCGGTCGGCACGTCGAAGTCGTACGTCTCGTAGCCGCAGTACGGGTCGGTCTTGCGCAGGTCGTGCGGGAGGCCGGCGGACCGCAGGACCGGGCCGGTGGCGCCGAGTGCGACGCAGCCGGTGAGGTCGAGGTAGCCGACGTCCTCCATGCGCGCCTTGAAGATCGGGTTGCCGGTGGCGAGCTTGTCGTACTCCGGCAGGTTCCGCTTCATGGTGGTGATGAAGGAGCGGATCTGGTCGACCGCGCCGGGCGGCAGGTCCTGGGCGAGGCCGCCGGGGCGGACGAACGCGTGGTTCATCCGGAGCCCGGTGATCAGCTCGAAGAGGTCGAGGATCAGCTCTCGGTCGCGGAACCCGTAGATCATGATCGTGGTGGAGCCGAGCTCCATGCCGCCGGTGGCGATGCACACGAGGTGCGAGGAGATCCGGTTCAGCTCCATGAGCAGGACGCGGATCACGCTGGCGCGGTCGGGGATCTGGTCCTCGATGCCGAGGAGCTTCTCGACCGCGAGGCAGTACGCCGTCTCGTTGAAGAACGGCGTCAGGTAGTCCATGCGTGTGACGAACGTGGTGCCCTGGGTCCAGTTCCGGAATTCGAGGTTCTTCTCGATGCCGGTGTGGAGGTAGCCGATGCCGCAGCGGGCCTCGGTGACGGTCTCGCCGTCGATCTCCAGGATCAGCCGCAGCACGCCGTGCGTGGACGGGTGCTGGGGCCCCATGTTGACGATGATGCGTTCGTCGTCGGACTTGCCGGCCGCCTCGACGACCTCGTCCCAGTCGCCGCCGGTGACTGTATATACAGTCCCCTCGGTCGTGTCGCGGGGCGTTGCGTGGGAAGTGGTCATCAGGAGTACGACCTCCGCTGGTCCGGAGCCGGGATCTGGGCGCCCTTGTACTCGACGGCGATGCCGCCGAGCGGGTAGTCCTTGCGCTGCGGGAAGCCCTGCCAGTCGTCCGGCATCATGATCCGGGTGAGCGCGGGGTGCCCGTCGAAGACGAGCCCGAAGAAGTCGTACGCCTCGCGCTCGTGCCAGTCGTTGGTCGGGTAGACCGCGACCAGCGAGGGAACGTGCGGGTCGCTGTCGGGCGCGGACACCTCCAGCCGGATCAGCCGGCCGTGGGTGAGGGACCGCAGGTGGTACACGGCGTGCAGCTCGCGGCCCTTGTCGCCGAGGAAGTGGACCCCGCTGACGCCGGTGCAGAGCTCGAAGCGGAGCGCCGGGTCGTCGCGCAGGGTGCGGGCGACGGTCACGAGGTGCTCGCGCGCGATGTGGAAGGTCAGCTCGCCGCGGTCGACCACGGTCCGCTCGATGGCGTTCTCGGGTGCGAGCCCCTGCTCGTCCAGCGCGCCTTCGAGCTCGTCCGCCACCTCGTCGAACCAGCCGCCGTACGGGCGGGGGCTCGCGTGCGGCAGCCGTACCGTCCGGACGAGCCCGCCGTAACCGGAGGTGTCGCCGCCGTTGTTGGCGCCGAACATCCCCTTCCGTACGCGGATGACCTCGCCGCCGTCGCCCCGGGGGGTGGGGAGGGCGGCACCGTCGGCGCCGTTCCGGCCGTCGGCGTTCTGGCCGTTCGTACCGTTGGCGGCGTTCTGGCCGTTGGCGTTCTGGCCGTTCGTACCGTTGGCGGCGTTCTGGCCGTTCGTACCGTTGCCGGGGTCCTGGCCGTCGGCTGCGGCGCCGTTGCCGCCGCTGGGGTTGTCGCTCACCGGAGGAGCCCCTTCATCTCGATCAGGGGGAGCGCCTTGAGGGCCGCCTCCTCCGCCTCGCGGGCGGCTTCCTCCGCGTTGACCCCGAGCTTGGAGCCCTGGATCTTCTGGTGGAGTTTGAGGATGGCGTCCATCAGCATCTCGGGACGCGGCGGGCACCCCGGCAAATAGATATCGACGGGGACAATGTGGTCAACACCCTGAACAATGGCGTAATTGTTGAACATGCCGCCCGATGAGGCACAAACCCCCATGGAAATGACCCACTTGGGATTCGGCATCTGGTCGTAGACCTGCCGCAGTACGGGCGCCATCTTCTGGCTGACCCGTCCGGCGACGATCATCAGGTCCGCCTGGCGCGGCGACCCGCGGAAGACCTCCATCCCGAAGCGGGCGAGGTCGTACCGCCCGGCTCCGGTCGTCATCATCTCGATGGCGCAACAGGCGAGGCCGAAGGTGGCGGGGAAGACGGAGGACTTCCGTACCCATCCGGCGGCCTGCTCGACAGTGGTCAGTACAAAGCCACTTGGCAGTTTCTCTTCGAGTCCCATGTGCCCCTCAGCCCCTCAGTCCCATTCCAGGCCGCCGCGCCGCCACACGTACGCGTAGGCGACGAAAACGGTGAGCACGAAGAGCAGCATCTCCACGAGCCCGAACATCCCCAGGGCGTCGAAGGTGACGGCCCAGGGATAGAGGAAGACGATCTCGATGTCGAAGACGATGAAGAGCATCGCCGTCAGGTAGTACTTGATGGGGAAGCGACCGCCTCCGGCGGGAGTCGGAGTGGGTTCGATACCGCACTCGTACGCTTCGAGCTTTGCCCGGTTGTAGCGCTTGGGGCCGATAAGCGTGGCCATGACCACGGAGAAGATCGCAAACCCTGCCCCGAGGGCGCCGAGCACGAGGATGGGCGCGTAGGCATTCACGCTCCTCGCTCCTTCCAGTCGTCCTTGACCGTTGGACCGCATCGGGCGACCGGCTCCCCGCCTCACCAAGATCGTGCACATGTGAGGCAGTTCACAAGCCCGACTGCCCCGCATACTATGCCCGCCATCCTGTGATCTGCGACACGGGGTACACCAACGCCTTTGTGATCTCCACCACCTGACGAACGATCATGAAGTCAGATGAGCAGAGATGTTCATACGAGAAGCGGCCAAGTGATCACGAGCGGTGACAATCGAAGGTGTTACCGCTGGTCAACGCAGTGGCGCACTATCAACCGATCCCCGCTGCGCGCAAATTGGCAATGGACAGGTACGGGTGATATAGGGATTCGCCGGATTCGATGCCACTCGGACGAGGGATTGCGCGGAACGATGTGGACATCGCCCCGCAAGAGCGAACTAACGGGCGTACGGGGCACGGAGAGGCGCCGGGGCGGGGCGATCCGGGGGTGGCGGAATGAGCCCGAGTCGACAGGAGTCGTCCGGAAGCCCGCCGCAGGGCGAGTCTGTGAACGCGGGCACGAGCGTCGGGGCGGGCCTCGGCACGAGCCTCGGGCCAGACCTCCGGGCGGACCCCCGGACAGACCACCGGACAGACCTCCGGGCGGACCACCGGACAGACCTCCGGGCGGACCTCCGGGCGGACCCACGGGGAGCGTCGAGTGCGGGTGTGCGCCCTCGCTCCCGGCCGCTCCGGCACGAGTGCGCGGACCCCTCGCCGAAGCCCAGCCGCCACGCGCGGAGCGGACGCGGCGCCCGCGCGTGCGGTTGCCCTTCACAGGCGGCACACACAGTGACCTGCATCACGTCGAACCTGCGCCAAATCAAGCGGGCTTGGCCACCGGGGTGAACAGATGGTAAGCGACGGGCAATTCGGGCGTATTGCCAAAACCCCGTGATCACGGCGTTATAGAAGGGTGTCCAATTTGCCCGTTACGGGGTCAATAAAGGTTCTACGCAAGCGGATTCTCAGATTCCGGACGTAACTGTGGCGCAACACACGTTTCTTGATGGGAGCCGTGCAGCCCTGATAGCGCTAGTACTCATGTCCCACACCGCTCACATACCCAGCCACCGGAAGCCCCGTCAGCGATCGTCCAGGACGACGCTGCGGGCCGGAGTTGCCGGTGGCGTGCTCAGCACCATCGCGGTCGCAGGCGCTGCCGGCCCCGCGCAGGCCGAGCCGGTGACCCAGACCATCGAGATGCCCACGATCACCGTCGGGCTCTCCACCGCGCTCGACGCCTCCGTACAGGCAACGCAGCAGGTCGCCCTCGACCTCCAGACGCGTGCGTCCGAGGACGCCGCGGCCGAGAGCGCCGCCAAGACGGCGACCAAGGCCAAGGCCGAGGCCGTCCGCAAGGCCGAAGCCAAGAAGAAGGCCGAAGCCGCCGCGAAGGCCAAGGCGGAGGCCGAGGCCGAGGCCAAGGCCAAGGCGGAGGCCGCCGCGCGCGCCTCCCGCAGCACCGCGCGCACCACGCTCAGCGCCTCTTCCGGCTCCTCCGCCACCGCGACGACCATTGCCGCCTCCTCGTCCTCCTCTTCCTCGTCGAGCGTCTCCGGCTCCGCCGCCGCGGTGGTCGCCTTCGCCAAGGCGCAGGTCGGCGACGCGTACGTCTCCGGCGGCACAGGCCCGAACTCGTGGGACTGCTCGGGCCTCGTCCAGGCCGCGTACGCCTCGGTCGGCGTCAGCCTGCCGCGCGTCTCGCAGGACCAGTCGGTGGCCGGTACGCAGGTCTCGCTGAGCAGCCTCCAGCCCGGCGACATCCTCTACTGGGGCAGCGCGGGCAGCGCGTACCACGTGGCGATCTACGTGGGCGGCGGCCAGTTCGTCGGCGCGCAGAACTCCAGCACCGGCACGGTCCAGCGCGACCTGAGCTACGACCAGCCGACGGGCGCGGTGCGGGTGCTCTGAGCGGTTGGGCCGGCGGTCGGCGTTGAACACGGACGTCTCTCGCCGGCCGGCTCGGACTGAGTGCGTTCACTGATTCACAAGCTCGCTGATTCACGAGCTGGCTGATTCACGAGCTGGCTGACGGCTCGCCGTCGAGCCAAGCACGACCAAGGGCCGTCCCTCCCCGTTCGGGAGGGGCGGCCCTTGGTGCGTTGGGGCCTTGCTGTGTTGGAGCCCTGCGGTGTTGGGCGGCGGTGGCGTGGAGGCGGATCTGCGAGGGCGGCGGCGACGCGGGGTGGCCGCTGGGTACGCTCGGGGAACCCGGGGCGAAGCGGCCCCCTTCTACGGTGAGGTGACGGACCGCAAGGTGCATTCGAAGCCAAGGAGGCAGAATGCACCAAATGCCGGACTCGGTGAAGTTGGCCTCCAGCGGCCTCCCCGCTTCGTAACGCCGCACGTCAGGAAGAGTGCTCCCCGCGCGTGCGGGGATGGTCCCCGCCACCGCTGGAAACCGGCACGCCACCCGCGGTGCTCCCCGCGCGTGCGGGGATGGTCCCGGTCGTGCCGCTGCCGCGCTCGGTGCGAGTCAGTGCTCCCCGCGCGTGCGGGGATGGTCCCTGCCCGGCGGTCAGGGTGACGCCTGTACTGCTGTGCTCCCCGCGCGTGCGGGGATGGTCCCGTCCGAGCGAAGGGAGCCGCAGGTGCGCGGTTGTGCTCCCCGCGCGTGCGGGGATGGTCCCACCGACCGCCCGGACCAGTAGTGCTGCGGGGAGTGCTCCCCGCGCGTGCGGGGATGGTCCCTTCGGGCACGAGCTCCTGGCCGACGACGCCGGGTGCTCCCCGCGCGTGCGGGGATGGTCCCACTGCGGCTGCCGGTGCTGGGTCGCTGGTGGTGTGCTCCCCGCGCGTGCGGGGATGGTCCCGCTGGCGTTCTCCTCGGCCAGCTTGGCGAGCGGTGCTCCCCGCGCGTGCGGGGATGGTCCCTCGCCGACTTCCTTGACAACGTATTCTTCTACGTGCTCCCCGCGCGTGCGGGGATGGTCCCCGTTCTGCTGCTGCCGACGCACCCGCACTGACGTGCTCCCCGCGCGTGCGGGGATGGTCCCCAGACCCGGAACATCGCCACGTTCATCGCCGTGTGCTCCCCGCGCGTGCGGGGATGGTCCCGTCGCTTCGACCCGAGGAAGCGGTGGCACAGGGTGCTCCCCGCGCGTGCGGGGATGGTCCCACGACGTACCGGCGCGCGGTCAGGACGGTGACGTGCTCCCCGCGCGTGCGGGGATGGTCCGCAGTGTCACCCGGAATCCCGCGCCCCACCGCCGTGCTCCCCGCGCGTGCGGGGATGGTCCCGTCGCAGTGAGCCGGGCGTTCAGGACGGCATTGTGCTCCCCGCGCGTGCGGGGATGGTCCCAACCACCGGGTTAACAACCCAGCGCTCTTTCCGTGCTCCCCGCGCGTGCGGGGATGGTCCCGAAGCGCAGGTCGCGTTCATGTGCCCGGCCGTGTGCTCCCCGCGCGTGCGGGGGATGGTCCTGAGGGGCATCTCGGCGGCGGTCGGCTCGAAGTGTGCTCCCCGCGCGTGCGGGGATGGTCCCGGGTGGACCACGGTCCTAGGCCAGTACCGCTCGTGCCACCCGCGCGTGCGGGGATGGTCCCAATTCCGCCGGTACTCCAAAGGTTCTAGACAGGTGCTCCCCGCGCGTGCGGGGATGGTCCCGAGCACTCCGCCGCCCTGGTGAGTGTGGGCCATGTGCTCCCCGCGCGTGCGGGGATGGTCCCATCCCACGGTCGTACGGAGACAGCGGCGTACGGTGCTCCCCGCGCGTGCGGGGGTGGTCCCGTCGATCTCCCACCCGGTGGTGACGTACCGTCGTGCGGAGATGGTCCCGCTGCGGCCATCACTGTCCCCGACGCGGTGCGGTGCTCCCCGCGCATGCGGGGATGGTCCCGTCTCCCCGGCCTGGGCGTAGAGCTGACCGGTGTGCTCCCCGCGCATGCGGGGGTAATCAATACGGCGGCAACAGCTTCGCGGGGATGGTCCCCGCTTGACCGGGCAGACGCCTGCTCCCCGCGCGTGCGGGGGTCAGCCCCGCCAACGGCTGCTGCGACAAAGCCGACGTGGGGCGCTCCCCCGCCCGGCCTTCGTACACAACATTTCCAAAGCTCCTGAAGGGCGGGTCCGCAAGCGAACCCGCCCCCGGTGGACCCCTGCTGCCCAGCCGCCCACCCCTCCGCTCGACTGCCAGTCGGGGTGGGCGGAGGCCAGTGGCCCCGGACGAGGAACTACGCCGGTAGCCGCTCCAGGAGCCAGCCACCGAGCTGCTCGGTGATCCGGGTGTGCCCGGTGGTCTCGGACGAGCAGAGGAACTCGTCGAGGTCGCTCTCCTCCGGCGGCAGCTCGTCGACGTTCGCGTAGAGGTCGTCCGGCTGGTCGATGTCGCGGATGGCGACCGCGCTCACGGTGGGGACGAAGCAGATGTCGGGGTGGTTCAGTTCGATCTCGGCGCCGAACTTCTCCAGCATCGCGCCGAGGATGCCGTACGAGTCGAGTGTGCCGCCGGGCGCACCGTCGAGCTCCGGGAAGCCACTGGTGGTGACGGTCTTCTCGGCCGCGGGAAAGAGCCGCTTCAGTTCGGCGACGACGACCTCGTGGCCTTCGCCCTGGGTGTAGAAGGTGGTGCCGGGGTAGATCAGCCGGCCGACGCTGGCGAGCGCGACCTGGCCCGGGTTGACGGCCAACCCCTGACCGTCGCCACGGCCGTTGGCCACCGCGATCAGGCGGGGGCGCTGCGGCCAGAATCCGACCGAGCGCAGCTCCGCGAGGAACTTTTCGCGCTCGGGGGCGACTTCGACGCTCCCGGTCTCCCGGTCGTAGTGGCGCCAGAGCATCTCGCGCGCGGCCGGGCTGTCCATCTGCCGGGCGAACTTGTTGGCCAGCGGGATGAAGTAGGAGAAGGCCTGGAGCCCGATGGGGATGACGGCGCCCCGGTGCGGGCTGTCGTAGGAGAAGTAGAGGGCCGTCTGGTGGTCGATGCCCTGGCCCTCCAGCTTGGCGAGGACGTAGCGGGTGATGATCCCGCCCATGCTGAAGCCGCCCACGGTCAACGGGGCATTGCCCTCCCGCTCCGCGATGGTGCGCTGGATCGCGGCGGTGACGGTCTTGGCGTTGTCGAGGAGGGAGGCGCTGCGCTCGTCGTAGCCGATGAGGACGACGTCCCGGCCGGACCGGCGGATCTCCGTGAGGAGGGCGTACTCGCCGCCGTCCAGGCCGAGGAAGAGCTTCTCCAGGTCGGACGGGCCGAGGTTGAAACCGTCGGCCAGGAGGACCGGCCGCCGGATGCCGCCGTTGTTCTCGCCGTAGAAGACGTGGGCGAAGCCGTTCGGGAGCTCCCACTCCTCGTCGGGCCGGGGCGCCGGGACCGTGATCGGCGCCTCGGCGTGGGCCGTCCCCCCGACCGCGAACTCGCCGACACCTTGCTCAGCCTGCTGACCGGACAATGTGATGCTCCTCCGTCTGCGCACGCCCCAGCGGCCCACCGGAACAGTGGGCACGGAAACTGAGGGACGTCACCGAGACAGGGCTCATCATGAGCAGGCCCGGAAGCCCCAGGCGAGAGGATGCGTCCCGGTTCATCCCTATAGGGGAAGTGGGATGTGCAGGTTTACCGACCTCCGCCCACCCCCAGTGCCGTCCCCCTCCGCACGAGCCGCCCGCACCCCGCACCGGCCCCTCCCCCCGAGCCGTCCGTACCCCGCACCGGCCCCTCCCCCCGAGCCGCCCGTAGGCCCTGGCGTCGCCCGCCCCCTCTGCCGCCACAGGGTCAGCCCTGCGCCGACACCATCTTCTCGATCTGCTCCACCACGAAGTCGGGCCGGTCCTTCGGGACGTCGTGCGAACTGCCGGTCGCGGTGACCAGCGTCCGGTTCGGCGCCTGCTTCGCGAACGTCGCGGCGGCATCGCGCCAGCGTTGGGCGTCCTCGGGCGAGCCGTCGAAGGGGGTCTTCTCGGACACGATGACGTCTGCGGGGACGCTGTCCGGCCAGGACATCTTGTTGTAGGCCTGGTGCGCCGGGGTGAAGTTCTCGGCGGTCTGGATTAGTTGGCGGTTCGCGGGCGTGTCGGGGTCCTTCTTCGCGGCGTCCACCTCCGGCTGGCTCGCGGCGGCGAGCCGGGCGATCTCCTGGTCCGTGAAGAAGGGGGGCAGGTTGGCGTCGACGAGTACGGAGCCGGAGACCATCTTCGGGTTCTCGCTGGTGAAGTACGTCGCGACCTCGCCGGCCTGCGAGTGGGACACCAGGATCACGTCCTTGGTGACCCCCAGTTCGGTGAGCCCCGTCTTCAGATCACTGACGGCGCCTTCCACGTCCCACGGACCGGGCACTACCTCACTCTGGCCGAGGCCGGCCCGGTCGTACGTGATGACCGTCGCCCCGGTGTCCGCGTGGAGACGCGGGGCGATGTCCTTCCAGTACGAGGAGTCCTCGCCGCCTCCCGAGTCGAGGACGATGGCCGGCCCGCGACCTGCGGTGATGTGGAACGCGACGCGGTGGCCGGCACTGTCGATCATGCGCAGCTTCGACGCGTCCGCCTGCCCCGTTCCGGAGGACGTGGAGGCGGTTGCCTTCGGGCTCGCCTTCGGGGCGGCGGAATTCTCCTCGCCGCACGCCGTGACGACCCCGGCGGTGACCGCCAGCAGGGCTACGGCGGACAGCGCGCGGCGGGTACGCCGGTGGGACGGGCGGATACGTGACATGGGTGGTCCTCGGTGCCTGGGCCTGAACGGTGATCGGATGCAGTCGGATGGCGATCGATTGCGATCCGATGCAATCCATCCTGCGGCGGCGCCCGTCCCGGGAACATCCGGTTGGCACGCCGATCGGTGGTGCTGCTGGGACCAGGGAGCGGGGTGGGGATATCCCCCGGAACGGCCTGCCCGGACGGGCGGCCGACCGACCAACCGGCCGCCGACGCTGCGCGCCACGCCATTCTTCCGATCGAGTACGGCTACGGGGCGGGCTCCGGTACGGGTGCCGTCAACACGAACCAGACCGTCTTCGTCTGCCGCGTTCCTCGCCCCTGCACGGTGGCCCCCCAGCGCACGGCCAGCCGGTCCACGATGAGCAGCCCACGGCCGCTCTCCGCATCGGGCCCCGGGGCGGTGAGCGGCAGCGGGTCCGGCTGGTCGTCCGTCACGTGAACCCGGACCTGGTGCGGGGCGATCGCCACGTCCACGCGGATCAGCCTGGACCGTGTGTGGCAGTACGCGTTGCCCACCACCTCGCTCACGCACAACCGGGCGTCGTCAACCAGGCCGGGATGCCCGGTCACTCGCAAGAGCGATGCCACGAAGTCCCTCACCAACTTGGAGGCGTGGGCGTTGTTGGGCGCCACCACCCGGTAACGGTCTCCGCGTCGGGGAAGGGCACCCTGCGGCGGTGCGGGCGGAGGCGGAGTTGCTACGACGGTCATGACGAGGATCTCCCTGCGTGAGCCGGTCTCCAGTACTCGCGCCCTGACTCCGAGGTCGCGGCCTCAGCCGCAACATGTATGCGGACCTTCGACGCGTATGCGGGTGCATTTCGACCGTCGAAGGCGCTCATCTGGCGCTTGCGCAGGACCATAGGGCCCAAACAAGCACCGGAGCAAGGTTGCCCCTCCATATTCACGCGGTCGAGTGGACCTCCGCACCTCCACCGCGCGAGACTGTGGCCAGAACAGGGGAAGGTGACATGCCACCGAGGGACAACCCGACCGCACGCCAGGCGCGCTTGGGTGCGGAGTTGAGAAAGCTGCGCGAGCGAGCAGGGAAGACCGCCCGCGATGCCGCAGGGCTCATCTCCACCGACCAGGCGCGGATCAGCCACATCGAAGCCGGTCGCAGCGGCGTCGGCGAGGAACGCATCCGACGCCTCGCCAGCTTCTACGGCTGCGACGACAGCGCCTTGATCGACGCGCTCTGCGCCATATCCCGTGAACACCGTGGGCAGTTCTGGTGGGACGAATACCGCGGCATCCTCGCGCCCGGCTTCCTGAACATCGCGGAACTGGAACACCACGCCCACCACATGCGCTGCCTGCAGTCCGTCACCCTGCCGGGCATCCTGCAAACACCGGCGTACGCCCGCGCACTGTTCGACGGGGTCCTGCCAAAGCTCCCCGCCGACGAAGTGGACGCACGCGTCGAGCATCGACTTCGTCGACAGGCAGTCCTCGACCGCGAGAGCCCTCCGGAGTTCGAGGCCATCGTCCACGAGGCCAGCCTCCGCATGCGCGTGGGCGGCCGTGCGGTGGCCCGCGAACAGTTGGAGCACCTGCTGAAGGCGACCGAGCGGAGGGCCGTGACCGTACGAGTGATCCCCTTCGCCAGCGAGCAGTTCGTGGAGGTCACCCAGACCGTGCTGTACGTCGGCGGCGTCGTACCCGAACTGGACACCGTCCACATCGACGCTCCGTTCGGTGGCATCCATCTCGATGCAGCGGCGGACCTGCGCAGATACCGCATGCAGCTCGACTTCGCCCAGGACGTGAGCCTGTCACCGGAGGAGTCACGGAGCTTCATTCACCACATCGCCCGCGACATGTGAGAATCCGGAGCATGAACGCTGAGATCGAGTGGCAGAAGTCGTCCTTCTCCGGAGGCGGTGGCGAGCAATGCGTCGAAATCGCAGAACTGGCCGGCCAGATCCTGATGCGTGAGAGCGACGATCCGAGCATCGTGACCGTGACGAGCCCAGCGAAGTTCGCCGCGTTCATCAAGGGCGTCAAGGCAGGCGAGTTCGACCACTTCGCCCTGTAGGACGCATCTGCCCAGGCATCGCGCGAGAGCCCCCAGCCGCCTGGCTGGGGGCTCTCGCGCATGACCACGACATGGATGCTCCGGAACACCCTTGCACCATGCCCAGGAGTAACGCTAGCGTCACCTTAGGTCGCCGAGGCGGTCGCCCCGCACGGCTCGACCGCGCCCTGAACAGACACGCCGCGCCACGCCCGCAGCCACGTAGGCGTGGACGCACCCCTGCCCCGACGCTGCGATCGGACGGTCCACCATGCCCAACTCGCTCCGGACAACCCCCAGGCCCGCCGTGGCGCACCGGCGGGCCGGGTTACGTTTCGAAGTGCTCCGTTACGGACCCGCGAGCGGCTTCCTGCCCGAACCAGTGGACCTCCGCGTCCTGCCGGAGCCGCTCGATGCCATCCGCGTCATCCGCAGTCAGCTCCGCGCAAGTCAGGGCCTCGGTCTGCCGCCGCACGAGGCCGACAAGGCGCGCCGGTGGGCGGACAGCGGTGGCTGGATTCCAGCCCTCGGCGCGCTGTACCGGGGCGAGCCCTGCGGGTTCGTGCTCAGGCTCCGCAAGGGCCGCCACCTGGAGTGGAACGTGCGCCCGTTGACGTACGTACAGCTGTCGCCCGTCGGGTGCGACGCGCACCGCACCCCGTGACCGCACCCAAGGGCCGGCCACCGGGGACCAGCCCCGCCGACCGGCCTCACTGGCCGGCCCCGCCAACCGGCCCCATTCACAGCCTCCCCCTGACTACCAGGTGCAGGGCTTCCCCAAGTCCTTGACGCTGTCGGACAGTTCGACCGGCACCGTGGGCCAGCCCGCGTGCTGCCAGTGCGCGATGCGCCAGCTCAGCCGCCGGGGCCAGAGCGCGGTCCCGGGCAGGTCCGCGACCGGCATCCACACGGGTCGGCCGCCGTAGTTGTCGAGCTTCTCCTCGGCGCCGACCTCTCCCTCGGCGTGTACGAGGAAGTAGTGCTGCCGGGTCCCCTCCTTCCAGACCCGGGCCACCTCCCCCGCCACGCTCCCGCCGAGGGCGGTCTCCTCCCACAACTCCCGCACCACCGCCTCGTGCAAGGTCTCCCCCGCCTCCACGCCGCCGCCGGGGATCTCGTACCAGGTGTAGCGGCGGTCGGACTGCCGGATGAGGAGGATCCGTCCGTCGCGGATGACGATCGCTCCGGCCCGTACGCGCCTCGGCACGGAGGTGGTCGGGTCCGCCCACCGCGCCGGACCGCTCTTCGGGCCGCCGACCGCCCAGTCGCGGAGTACTGCCTCCGCCGTGCCGACCGGCCGGATGCGTACGTGCAGCGCCTCCGCGAGGGTGAGGGTCCGGCGGCGGCTCCCGTCCACCGGTTCCCCGGCGCGGGGCAGGTGATAGAGGCCCTCCTCCGTCGGATCGCTCGTCAGGACCAGGGCATCGTCGTGGTACCGCACGTCAGCTCTCATGGACCCGATGGTGTGCAACGCCCCGACGCGGCGCAAGGCATTAGCCGGCCGAGGCGACGCAGCCCGCCCACATGTCCGCAGGAACCGATCAGGCGCTCACGTCGACCGGGCGGTAGGTGCACACGTTCACCCCGGCGGGACTGGTGACCGTCGAGACCAGTTCCAGGGTGCGCAGGCCGCCGTCCGCCGGGAAGATCGTCTTACCGCCGCCGAGCAGCACCGGCATGATCATCAGCCGCAGCTCGTCGACCAGGCCCGCACCGAGCAGGGTCCGGGCGAGGGTGGGACTGCCCATGACCGCCAGATCACCGCCCTGGGCCTCGCGCAGCGCGCGGATGCGGCCGACCGCGTCGTCGCCCGGGACGAGCGTGGTGTTCGCCCACGCCAGTTCCTGGGCGGAGAGCGTTTTCGACACCACGTACTTGTCGATGGTGTTCATCCGGTCGGCGAACGGATCGCCTGCCCGGTCCGGCCACGCCCCGGCCATGGCCCGCCAGGTACGACGCCCGAAGAGCAGCGCGTCCGCCTTGGCGAGGACGTCGTCGAAGGTCCCGCCCACGATCTCCGGGTCGAAGAACGGGTGCGACCAACCGCCGTGCGCGAACCCGCCGTCCGTGTCCTCCTCCGGACCGCCCGGCGCCTGCACGACGCCGTCGAGACTGATGAATTCACTGATGACAATGCGCACGGGCTCGCTCCCTGGTCTTCCGTCCGGTCTTCCACCGGCTTGATGTCGTCCACCACGGTGTACGTGAGGAAGACAGCTCGACAGGCGAAAACTCATCGCGGCGCGCCGGCCGGGACCGGACGGGACACCGACGGGGCGGAACAGGGCGGAACAGAGCGGGACCGGACGCACCGCGCCCGGTCCCGTCCCCTGCCTCAGGCCCGTGCCTCAGGCCTTCGGCGCCACCTTCGAGAGCCCGTTGATGATGCGGTCCATCGCGTCGCCGCCCGTCGGGTCGGTGAGGTTGGCCAGCATCTTCAGGGTGAACTTCATCAGCAGCGGGTGGGTGAGGCCGCGCTGCGTGGCGATCTTCATGATCTTCGGGTTGCCGATGATCTTCACGAACGCGCGGCCCAGCGTGTAGTAGCCGCCGTAGGTGTCCTTGAGGATCTTCGGGTAGTTGTGCAGGGCCAGTTCCCGCTGGGCCGGTGTCGCGCGGGCGGTGGCCTGCACGATGACGTCGGCGGCGATCTGGCCGGACTCCATGGCGTACGCGATGCCCTCGCCGTTGAACGGGTTGACGAGGCCGCCGGCGTCACCCACGAGCAGCAGGCCCTTGGTGTAGTGCGGCTGGCGGTTGAAGGCCATCGGGAGGGCGGCGCCGCGGATGGGCGTCGTCATGTTCTCCGGGGTGTAGCCCCAGTCCGCGGGCATCGAAGCGCACCAGGCCTTGAGGACCTCGCGCCAGTCCAGCTCCCGGAAGGCGGACGAGGAGTTGAGGATGCCGAGGCCGACGTTGGAGGTGCCGTCGCCCATGCCGAAGATCCAGCCGTACCCGGGCAGCAGGCGGTCCTGCGGGCCGCGCCGGTCCCAGAGTTCGAGCCAGGACTCCAGGTAGTCGTCGTCGTGGCGGGGCGAGGTGAAGTACGTACGGACCGCGACGCCCATCGGGCGGTCCTCGCGGCGGTGCAGGCCCATGGCGAGGGAGAGCCGGGTCGAGTTGCCGTCGGCGGCGACGACCAGCGGGGCGTGGAAGGTGACCGGGGTCTTCTCCTCGCCGAGCTTGGCGTTGACGCCGGTGATGCGGCCGGTGCGCTCGTCGATGATCGGGGCGCCGACGTTGGCGCGCTCGTACAGCCGCGCGCCGGCCTTCTGCGCCTGCCGGGCGAGCTGCTCGTCGAAGTCGTCGCGCTTGCGCACGAGGCCGTAGTCCGGGTACGAGGCAAGGTCGGGCCAGTCGAGCTGGAGGCGGACGCCGCCGCCGATGATGCGGAGGCCCTTGTTCCGCGACCAGCCGGCCTCTTCGGAGATGTCGATGCCCATGGACACCAACTGCTTGGTCGCGCGCGGGGTGAGACCGTCGCCGCAGACCTTCTCCCGGGGGAACGCCGTCTTCTCCAGCAGCAGGACGTCGAGCCCGGCCTTGGCGAGGTAGTACGCCGTCGTGGAGCCGGCTGGGCCCGCTCCGACGACAATCACGTCCGCGCTGTGTTCGGAGAGGGGCTCGGTCACGGTCGGATCTCCCGAAGACTCGAAATCGCGTGCCGCGGGGCACCGGTCCCATGCAGTCTATGGGGACCGGCAGATCAACTTACCGAAGGGCTCCCCGATGACGATCGCGCCTTCCTCCCACCCGGCGGTCCAGCTGCGGGTCCCCACCGACGAGGACGCCTTGAGCTGGTACCGGGTCTTCGACGACCCGGAGGTGATGGAGTTCCACGGCGGCCGGAGCGCGGAGTTCTCGGTGTACGAGGAGCTGACCGCACGCCAGCGCCGGCACGACGCCGAACTCGGCTTCTGTCTCTGGACGGTGACCGACGAGGCCGGCGAAGTGCTCGGCTTCACCGGCGCGCAGCCCTGGCCGCACCCCGGCTTCGGACCGGTCGGAGCGATCGAGATCGGCTGGCGGCTGGGCCGCGCCGCCTGGGGCCACGGGTACGCGACCACTGCCGCCCACGCCACGCTGGAACGCGTACGGGCGGCGGGCGTCGCCGAGGTCGTGGCGATGATCGACTCGCGCAACCGCCGCTCGGTCGCGGTGGCCGAGCGGCTGGGGATGCACCACGCGGAGTCGTACGAGATCACCACCGGAGTCCCGCGTACGGCGCTCTGCTACCGGCTGGAGCTGGGAGGAGCGCCGGGGGCGTGACCGCCTGACGGGACCCCCACTCGGCACCCGGAACCACCTGCCGCGCGCACGGGGGGCGTGCGGGTGCCGCCCGTTTCCGTGCGTGTGCGCGGCTGCGGCACTCGGGCGTGTGCGGTTGGCCGCGGCACTCGGGCGCGCGCGTGCGCGGCTGGGGCACTCGGGCGCGTGTGCGCGGCTGCGGCACTCAGGCGCGTACGCCCCGGTGGAGCGCGACCACGCCGCCGGTGAGGTTGCGCCAGGCGACGCCCGACCAGCCGGCCTTCTGCAGCAGGGTCGCGAGTCCGGCCTGGTCGGGCCAGGCGCGGATGGACTCGGCGAGGTAGACGTACGCGTCCGGGTTGCTGCTCACCGCGGTGGCGAGAGGCGGCAGCGCCTTCATCAGGTATTCCATGTACACCGTGCGGAACGGCGTCCAGGTGGGCTGCGAGAACTCGCAGATCACGACCCGGCCGCCGGGCTTGGTGACCCGGTGGAGCTCGCTCAGGGCGGCGGCGGTGTCCTGGATGTTGCGGAGCCCGAAGGAGATGGTGACCGCGTCGAAGGTCTCGTCCTTGAACGGGAGCTTCGTCCCGTCGCCCGCCGTGAACGGCATCCAGGGGTGGCGCTCCTTGCCCACCTTCAGCATGCCGATCGAGAAGTCGCAGGGCACGACGTAGGCACCGGCCTGCGCGAAGGGCTGCGAGGAGGTGGCCGTACCGGCGGCCAGGTCCAGGATCTTCTGCCCCGGGCGCGCGTCGACCGCCTTGGCGACCTCCTTGCGCCAGAGCCGGGCCTGTCCGAGCGAGAGCACGTCGTTGGTCAGGTCGTACCGTCGCGCCACGTCGTCGAACATCGAGGCGACTTCGTGCGGCTGCTTTTCCAGGGATGCTCGGGTCACCCTCCCATTCAAGCAGCCCGCTCCCCGCGACCCGACGGCGGCGCCGCCCGGTCGCCGCGCCTCCGTACGTGAGCACCCCGGAAACCCCGTGCACGGCGCCCGGAAAAGTTCGTGGGCCGCGCACGGAAACGTCATGGGCAGCGCACGGAAACTTCGTGAAATTCGTCCTCAACCTTTCGGCTGCGGGAGCACTCAAGAAGGGGTGAAGAACGACAGAGGTGAAGACGACAGAGACGAGGGGGAAAGATGAGCACATCACGAGGCCGGGATTCCACGCCCGTTTCCGGCCGCACCCGTGCACCGGCGCAGGGCCTGGCGGCCCAGGATTTCGAGGAGTTCGCGCGCGCGGCCCAGCGCGGGCTGTACCGCACGGCCTATCTCCTCTGCGGTGACGCGGAGACGGCCCGGGACCTGACACAGACCACGCTGGCGAAGCTCTTCCAGCACTGGCGTCGGGTGGTCGCGGCCGAGCACCCGCAGGCGTACGCCCGCACGGTCCTCACCCGTACCTACCTCGCGGAGCGGCGCCGCCGTCTCCGTGATCTGCTCGCCCACTCCCGTGCCGAGCCGGTCCCTGATCCCGTGGGGCCCGAGCTGACGGTGACGCTGCTCTCCGCGCTCTCCGAACTGCCGCCGCGCGCCCGGGCGATGGTCGTCCTGCGGTACTGGGAGGACCTGAGCGTCGAGACGGTCTCCCGGCTGATGCGGTGCAGCGAATCCACGGTCAAGAGCCAGTGTTCACGCTCGCTGGCCCGGCTGCGGACGCGGCTCGGCGACGCCCACCTCTATTCCCGCCAGGCATGAGACACCCGAACACGAAGAGGAGTACGACCATGCTGACCGACCCCACGGACTTTGAACGGGAGACCAGCGCGGCGCTGCTCAGGGCCGCCATGGAGCACGCCTCCGACCAGGCCCAGCCGCCTGGGGACCTGGTGGCCGGTGCGGTGGCCCAGGGGCGCCGGCGTCGTGCCCGCGCCCAGGTCGCGATGGGCGCCGGGGTGACCGCCGCGGTGGCGCTGGGAATCTTCGCGGTGACGGCCCCCTGGTCGAGCGGGGCCCCGGCCCAGGCCACGGGGGTGGGGTCCGTCCCGGAATCCGGCCGGGCTCCCGGTCCGGGCTCCGATCCCAGCGCCGAGTACCGCACGCCCGTGCACGTGGTGCCCTCGCCCGGCGAGTCCTCGATGGCGGGCCTCCCGGCCGCCGAGCGGAAGCGGCAGCAGAGGTTCCAGCAGACCGCCGCGACCACCCTGGACCACCTGCTCCCCGGCACCGGCACGATCCGGCCGGTGGACCTGCGGGTCGATCAGTACCAACTGACGGACGGTTCAGCGGTCTTCCCGCTCACCTTCTCCGTGCGACCTGAGGGTAAAGGTGAGGACCACCACGCGGCTGCGTGCGTGAGCGACCCGGCGAAACACCTCACCTGCCGGGAAGTCGTGTTGCCCGGTGGCATACACGCGACCGCCCGGACCGCAGCCGTGAACTCCCTGGACACCACGGGCATCAGCGTCGAGTTCGGTTACGGCGACAGCCTGGTCGAGATCAGCGTCTCGCCGGACGACCTGCACGCCGTCTCGGCGCCGGTCACGGTGGAGCAGTTGACCACGGTCACCGGCGACGCCGACTTCATGCGGCTCGTGGCATACGCCGACAAGCACCCGATGGAGGAGGAACGGACCACCGTCGTCGGCGGCTGACGCAGCCCCGTACGGCCCCGGAGGGGGGCCGGGCCGTCAGCGCCGCCGGTGGACCATCCGTCCGCCGAGGACGGTGACGACGCAGCTGGCCGCGCCCTCCCTGAGGAGCGTTTCCTCGTCGGGGGCGTCGAAGACCGCGAAGTCCGCGGCCCGGTTCTCTGCGTCGAGTGCCGGAGCTGCGAACGCCTCGGCTGCCGTACGAAGCAAGTCGAGCGGGTCCAACGAGGCCCGCGTACCGGTCTCCTCGGCCGGCGCCCCGCCGAGGAGCCGCATCCCGGACCGCTGCACCGCGTCCGCCACCGCGGGCCTGCTGAGCGGTCCCACCACGGCGACGGTGCCGTGGGCGAGCATCCGCTGCACCCCGCGCCGCGCACTCGCGGCCCACCGGCTGTCGTCCATGTTCACGCCGTCGAGCGCCGCGCCGGTCAGGGGCTCGGTGCCGAGGGCCTCCGACTCCCGGGGGTCGGGGTGGTAGGCCCGTTCCAGCAGCGCGCTGCCCCGCGGCTGGACGAGCCCGGGCGTCAGCAGCCCTGGCCACCGGCGCACCCGGGCCGTCGGATGTTCGGTAGCAAGGTCCTCGTACGGGCCGACGGCCGCGAGTGCTCCGTCCCTGACGAGCACCGCACCACCGGCGACCGCCCGCCGCCCGGGGCCGGGCAGCAGCAGATCGGCGGCATGAATCGTCAGCACGGTGAGCACCTGGCCCGGAGCGGTCGGGGGAAGACGGAAGGAGGACGGAATGCCGGTCGCGCGGCAGAACTCAGTTGGCGTCGAGGAGCTTCAGCTCGGGGTGGGCGGTGCCGCCCTCGATGGCCGTGGACGAGATGTGCGAGACGACACGGTCGTCGACCGGGTCCAGCGCCGGGTCCTCGTGGACGACCAGGTGCTCGTACGTCGTGGCGCGCTGCGCGGGCACGCGGCCGGCCTTGCGGATCAGGTCGATGATCTCCAGGCGGTTGGAGCGGTGCTTGGCACCCGCGGAGGAGACGACGTTCTCTTCCAGCATGATCGAGCCGAGGTCGTCCGCGCCGTAGTGCAGCGAGAGCTGGCCGACCTCCTTGCCGGTGGTCAGCCAGGAGCCCTGGATGTGCGCGACGTTGTCCAGGAAGAGGCGCGCGATGGCGATCATGCGGAGGTACTCGAAGAGCGTCGCGTGCGTGCGGCCCTTCAGGTGGTTGTTCTCCGGCTGGTAGGTGTACGGGATGAAGGCGCGGAAGCCGCCCGTACGGTCCTGCACGTCACGGATCATGCGGAGGTGCTCGATGCGCTCGGCGTTGGTCTCGCCGGTGCCCATCAGCATGGTGGAGGTGGACTCGACACCGAGGTTGTGCGCGATCTCCATGATCTCCAGCCAGCGCTCACCGGACTCCTTGAGCGGAGCGATGGCCTTGCGCGGGCGGGCCGGCAGGAGTTCGGCGCCGGCACCGGCGAAGGAGTCGAGGCCGGCGGCGTGGATGCGCTGGATCGCCTCTTCGGCGGACACCTTGGAGATCCGGGCCATGTGCTCGATCTCGGAGGCGCCCAGCGAGTGGATCACCAGCTGCGGGAACGCCTTCTTGATGGCGGAGAAGTGCTCCTCGTAGTACTCCACGCCGTAGTCCGGGTGGTGGCCGCCCTGGAACATGATCTGGGTGCCGCCCAGTTCGACGGTCTCCGCGCAGCGGCGCAGGATGTCGTCGAGGTCGCGGGACCAGCCCTTGGCGGTGTCCTTCGGCGCGGCGTAGAACGCGCAGAACTTGCACGCCGTGACGCACACGTTGGTGTAGTTGATGTTGCGCTCGATGATGTACGTCGCGATGTGCTCCGTACCCGCGTAGCGGCGCCGGCGCACGGCGTCGGCCGCCGCTCCGAGCGCGTGCAGCGGGGCCGACCGGTACAGGTCGAGCGCCTCCTCCGCAGAGATCCGCCCGCCCTCGGCGGCGCGGTCGAGGATGGGCTGAAGGTCGGCCTTCTCGGTCACCGGGCTGTCACCTTTCGGCGGTGTTTCGACGGATCCACGGACCGAATCAGCCTACGCCAGCCCTTGCCGTGTTCAGCGGCCGGACCGGCTGAGCGTGCCGGTGGGAAGTCCGGCGGCCTCCTCGTAGGACCGGTAGGCGAGGGTTCCGTCGTCGTTGAGGGTGAAGGTCAGCTCCGCCTCGGCCCCGGTACAGAAGAGGCTGGCCGAGCTGTCGGCGACCGAGCGCTCATGGATCTTCAGCACCTTCTCGGTGCCGGAGGAGAGCGTCCCGACACTCGAACAGGAGACCTGCGAATCGAGGAAGGTGATCGACTGGGTCATCCGTACCACGTCCTGCCCCTTCTTCCCCTCGGTGAAGACAGCGGTGAGGATGCCGTGCGAGGCACCCGAGCGTTCGAGCGTCGGCCCGGACCAGGTCCCCACGAACACCTTGGGCAGGGCCGCGATCCCGTCGCCCTTCCCCCCGCCCCCGCCCCCGCTCCCTTCGCCGTCACCGGGATCGCCGCCGCCGGGAGCGGGCGGCGAGGACGTGCCGCCGGAAGGCGTGCCCGAGCCGGTGCCGGTGGAGGGGCCCGTGGTCGAGTCGGTGGGGGCGGAGGAAGAGGTGGCGGGCGGCGAGGCGGCGCTGTCGGTGCTGCGCTTGTCGGCGTCACGGGAGCCGCCCCAGGGCACCAGGTCGCCGAGCATGCCCGACGTCAGTCCCACGACGGCCAGCGCACCGGCGACGGCCAGCGCGACAGTGCAGCTCACCCTTCGCCCTGCCCGGGCCCCGGGCCGTTGCTCGGGCAGCCTGTCGGCACTCACGGAGACGGAGAACCGCGGCCCGGGCGGGGAGAGGGGCGGGTCCGACGGGGAGCGGTCCGGGGAGCGGTCCCCGGACCGGTCGGCCGGCAGCGGGATCGGGGGACCGAAGACGCCGAGAGCATCGGCGGACGGGGCGCCGACGGACTGTGCACCGGAGGACCGCGCTTCGGAGGATTGGGCTTCGGAGGACTGGGCTTCGGCGGGCTGGGCGCCCGCGTGCGCGTTCTCCTCGCCGCTGCCGTCTGCGGCTGCCGTCGTACGGCCCCCAACGCCTCGCCTGTCGGCGGGAGGTACGTCGAGCGAGGCGCTGCTGAAGGGCACGGGGCCGGACAGCACCGGACCCTCCTGGGGTTCGAGGTCGAGCAGCGCCACGGCGTCCCGGCTCACCTCATGGACGAGCGCGGCGGGCAGCCAGCCCGCCGCCACCAGCGCCGCCGCGCCGACGGGGGCAAGAGCGCGGGCGACGTCGGGCGGCGAGGGCCGGACGTCCGGGTTCTTCGCCAGGCACGCGGCGATGAGGTCCCTCAGTTCGCCCTGGAGATCGCCGAGTTCGGGCTCCTCGTGGACCACCTTGTACAGGAGCACGGCGGAGGAGTCGCCGGGGAAGGGTGCGGAGCCGGTGGCGGCGTACGCGAGAACCGCGCCGAGCGAGAACACGTCGGCCGCTCCGGAGACGTCACCTCCCCGGATCTGCTCGGGTGCCATGTAGCCCGGCGACCCCACGGAAACCCCGGTGGAGGTGAGCGAGACGGTGGCGCCGAGGGCCCTGGCGATGCCGAAGTCGATGAGTCGGGGCCCGTCGAGGGCGAGGAGGACATTGGAAGGCTTCACGTCACGGTGGACGATGCCCTCCTGGTGCACGGCCCCCAGGGCCTCCGCGAGGCCGCCGCCCAGCGCCCGCACGGCCTGCTCGGGCAGCGCGCCGTGCCGGGTCACCGCCTGCGAGAGGGACGGCCCCGCCACGTAGCCGGTCGCCACCCACGGCACCGGCGCGTCGGGGTCGGCGTCCAGAACGGGAGCGGTCCACCGGGCCCCGACGCGCCGCGCGGAGTCCACCTCGCGCCGGAACCGGGCCCGGAACTGCTCGTCGAGGGCGAAGTGCGGGTGCACCACCTTTACCGCGACCGTGCGGCCCCCCGCGCTCCGTCCCAGGTAGACCCGTCCCATGCCGCCCGCGCCGAGTCTGCCGAGCAGCCGGTAGGCGCCAATGGTGCGCGGTTCGCCGGCTTCCAGCGGCTGCATGGCAATTCCCCCTGTGAAGCGACCGGACCTCGACCGAAGCGTAAGGGGTGCCCGTCGCCCGGTCACAGGAGAACGTTCCACCGGTTCCCCCGACCGGAAGGCATGCCCCTCCGCAGGTTACGGAATGCCGAATTCCGCTTTTGCGCGCCGCTGCCCGTCGCCCCCGGGACAGCGAAACAGCTCGACCTCGCCGGCGACTTCCTCGACAGGAGAGGAAAACGAAAGAGTTACCGCCGAGCAGAGAAAACATGAGCAGAAAGAGAAGAACGGGGAACCGGAACGCACGAAAACACAGGACGTCGAGGTATCGGCGAAGAAACCAACCCGCAGGAATGAGGGAAAAGGAAACGCGGGTGATCCGGCAGGAACATCGACGGGAAAGAATGGAACTCATCCGGTCCGCACACCGAAGGCCCCTCGTCACCCGGCCATTCCGGTGGAGGGGTGAGAGAGGCGACCCGCGCGGGAGTCCCGGACGGAGCCCCGTACACCTCCGTACGCCCTCCGCTGCTCTGCGGCCCGCTTTCACCTCGGGCGTCCCGTACCGCCCTTGAGAACGACGCGTTGGAGAATCGGGCGTTCTGGAAGAAAGCCGCGAAAGACAGTGAAAGTCGAGAAGTGAGAGGAAGGTGCGTGAGAGGGCGAAGAACGCGAAAAGGAAGGAACGGATCGGCGCCGAATCGGGCCGCCCCGACGGACCGGGCCGTACGAGCGCCCGCACGCCGAGGCCGCGCACGGGGCCGGCTCTCCGGGGACAGCCCGAGGCCGCCATCGGGGGTCGCCCTGAGGTCGCCCCAGGGGTCGCACCAGGAGGAGCTCCGGGAGGGCGGTGGCTACCCGTCCGCGCGCATGCGGAAAAGCGCGTATCGGCCGGACCGCATGGGCGGCGGACGGTACGCGCTCACCGCGGCGACGGGACCGCGTGCGCGGGCCGCGGTGAACGGTCTGGAACCGTCAGGCACGGGGCATGCGGGACCCGGGAGACGCGGGGCCAAACCGGAACCAGCCTCGACACCGCCGCCCGGACACCCGGGCGACCCTGTCCGCCGCCCGGACACCCTGTCCGCCGCCCGGACACCCGGGCGGCGCGGGCGGCGCGGGCGGCGCGGGCGGCGCGGGCGGCGCGGGCGGCGCGGGCGGCGCGGGCGGCGCGGGCGGCGCGGGCGGCGCGGGCGGCGCGGGGTCAGCTACCGAGCAGCTCGACGTGCACGTCGTCGGGGTAGCCGGTGGCGCCGCCGGTACGCCGGGCGAACTCCTTCACGCCCGCGAGCTGGTCGGGGCCGAAGCGGAAGTCGAGGGTGGTGAAGTACTTCTCCAGCACCTCGGCGTCGAAGGCTTCCCAGCGCGCGGCCTGCTCGGCGACCTTGGCGACCTCTTCGAGGGACACGTCCCGCGAGGCCAGGAACGCCTGGTGCACCTTGTCGACGTACTCCGGTTCGGCGGCCAGGTAGTCCTTGCGGGCGGCCCAGACGGCGAAGACGAACGGCAGCCCGGTCCACTCCTTCCACATCTGGCCGAGGTCGTGGACCTGGAGGCCGAGACGCGGGGCGTCGTGCAGGTTGGCGCGGAGTGCGGCGTCGCCGATCAGCACGGCGGCGTCCGCCTCCTGCATCATCGCGGCGAGGTCGGGCGGGCAGGTGTAGTAGTCGGGCTGCACCCCGTAGCGCTCGGCGAGCAGCAGTTGAGCCAGCCGGACGGACGTGCGGGAGGTCGAGCCGAGGGCCACCCGCGCCCGGTCGAGCTGCTCCAGGGGTACCTGCGACACGATCACGCACGACATGACGGGGCCGTCGCAGCCGACAGCGATGTCGGGGAAGGCAACCAGGTCGTCGGCGTTGCGCAGGAACTCCACCAGGGTGATGGGGCCGATGTCCAGGTCACCCTTGACCAGCTGCTCGCTGAGCTTCTCCGGGGTGTCCTTCGACAGCTCCAGATCGAGCAGGGTCCCTGTCCGTGCCAGCCCCCAGTAAAGGGGAAGGCAGTTCAGGAACTGGATGTGGCCGACGCGGGGCCGGCTGCGGCGATGGCCGCCTTCGACGGGAGAGACGGTTGAATTGTCCACATCGCGAGGCTAGACCTGCGTCCGGGCGGCAGCACCACCGGGGCGATCGGAGAGCGATTGGAGGGCGATCACAGCAGCGCTCACAGGGCCATCGCCAGACGAACAGCCCAGCCCGCCCCCTACCGGCAGCCCAGCCACAACCGACGGCCCAGCTCCCTACCGACAGCCCAACACGCGTCAGTCCCGCACCGACAGCCCCCACCGACAGCCCCCACCGGCAGTCCCGCACCGGCAGTCCCGGTCCGGCAGCCTCGGATCGACCGTCCCGGTCCGGCAGCCTCGGACCGATGCCTGCGGCCGGTTCACCGGCACCGGCTCACGGCCCCGCTCCGGGACCTCTCCCCCGAGGCGTCCCGCCCCACTTCCCGCGCCTCTCCGCACCACGTTCCGCGCCCCCTCACGCCCCCCGCCGCCGCCCTTCACGCGCCCCTCCGTACCCCTCCACGCGGACCGCCTCGGATCGCCCCCGCACCAGCGCTCGCGACCACCTCCGCACCCACCTCCGCACTTGTCCCCGCACTCACCGCGCGACGTGCCGGTCACCTATCGGATCGCCCAATCAAACATTCGAGTGAAGTGATCTTTCCCTCTACCGCTCCCCAGAGGCTGCGTGCTAGGCTCGCCCGCAAGTTGCAGTTTGGTTTCCCTTGCAGTACAAAGCCTGCGGATCATGTAACCCGCAGGCTTTTGTAGTTTTCAGACTTCTTTGCAGGTTCTGGAGCAGGGCAACCCTTTGGCCCAAGGAGGGCTTTATGGCTACCGGAACCGTCAAGTGGTTCAACGCTGAAAAGGGCTTCGGCTTCATCGCCCAGGACGGCGGCGGCCCGGATGTCTTCGTTCACTACTCCGCGATCAACGCGTCCGGGTTCCGCTCCCTCGAGGAGAACCAGGTCGTGAACTTCGACGTCACTCAGGGTCCGAAGGGCCCGCAGGCTGAGAACGTCACCCCGGCCTAGTTGCCCGGGTCGGCCGATCGCGGCCGGTAAGCAGTACCCAAGGAGCCCCGCCCCCTTTGCTTCGGCAAGGGACGGGGCTCCTGCCATTCCCCCGCCACACGTCCCTCCCCATAAGCCGCCCTCTCCATAGGCCGCCCTCCCCGTAAGCCGCCCTCTCCATAGGCCGCCCTCCCCGTCCGTCGCCCTCTCATAGGCCGCCCTCTCCTTCCGTCGCTGTCTCCACCCTCCGGTATCTCCACCCGCCGCCGCCCTGTTCCGCGCCACCCTTGACCCTCACACCGTGTGAAGCCGTGCACTCGGAGACATCATGTTCACCATCGGAGATTTCGCCCGGTACGGACGGGTATCGCCGCGCATGCTGCGCCACTACGACGCGATCGGGCTGCTGCGTCCGGACCGTACCGATCCGGCAAACGGCTACCGCTTCTACGGCGCCGCCCAACTCGCCCGCCTCAACCGCGTCATCGCCCTCAAGGACCTCGGCTTCACGCTCCAAGAGGTCGGGAGCATCCTCGACGACGAGATCACCGCGCAGGAGCTGCGCGGGATGCTGCGGCTGCGGCGGACGGAGCTGGAGGCGGCGATGGCAGGGGCGGCGGCCCGGCTGAACCAGGTGGAGGCGCGACTCCGGTCGATCGAGAGTGAGGGACGCATGGACACCGACGACGTCGTCATCAAGCAGGTTCCGGCGGTGCGGGTCGCCGAGCTGACCGGCACAGCCGCCGGCTACCGGCCGCAGGACATCACCCCGGTGATCGTCCCCCTGTACGAGCGGCTGTTCCCGTTGCTGGCCGCGGCGGGCCTCACGCCCTCCGGCCCGGGAATCGCCCGGTACGAGGACGCCCCTGGCGGGAACGCCGCGGTGGGCGCGGTCCTCGTGCACGCCGGGGTGACCGTTTCCGCGCCGGTCGGGTTGGTCGGCGACAGTGGTGTCCGGGTGGTGGAGTTGCCCGCGTTCGAGGCGGCCACCCTCGTGCACCGGGGCTCGATGGACTCCGTTCTCACCACGGAGCAGGTACTCGCCCGTTGGCTGGACTCCAGCGGTCACCGGTCCGTCGGTTACATCCGGGAGGTCACCCTGGAGTGCCCCGAGGAGAAGGAGAAGTGGGTGACCGAGCTGCAGCAGGCGATCGTCCAGGCCTGACCCCGCGTCCGCGACCCCGTCCCCGTAACCTCGCGCCCGCCACCCCGTCCCCGTAACCTCGCGCCCGCGACCCCGCCCGGCTGGGGCCCACCCCCGCGCCCCGGCCGGACCTTCACGAGAACGCCTGGCCGACGCCTGGGCGACGCCCCGTCACCCCCGTCAACCCGCGGTTCGCAGGGCAAGGTTCCGCGATCGATGTCGAAGCCTTGTGCAGAGCGTCACGCAGTGCTGACGGGGTAGCCCGCGACAAGGCAGACTGTCGACAGCGGTATCAACGGTACGGAGCGATCCGGAAGCGCCCTCACGTCACACCCGGGTGCTCCCCCGCGTCCCGGTGCCGGCGACCACAGCAGGACCGGGCGGGGCGAAAGCAGGACAGGGGGCATCAATGGACCGCGACCACGGGCCACGCGTGCGCGTTCCGGAGCAGCGCGCCACGCACGGGCCGGTGTCCGGGGCCGCACCGCCCCCCGCGCCGGACGCCCGCGCCCACGACGAGGCCGACGACCGGGTTCTCGCATCCACACCCGCATCCACACCCGAACCGGCTCCCGCCCCCGAACCCGAGCCCGAGCCCGCTCCCCCGACCACACCCGTACCCGCGTTGCACTTCGCCGTCCTCGGGCCCGTACGCGTGCGGCTCGGTGAGACTCCGCTGGCCTCCGGGTCCCCGCAGCAGCGTGCCCTGTTGGCGGCACTCCTCCTCCGCGACGGCCGTACCGCGACCGCCTCCGAACTGATCGACGCCATCTGGGGCGAGGAGTCGCCACCCCGGGCGTTGGCGGCGATCCGTACGTACGCCTCCCGGCTGCGCAAGGTGCTCGGGCAGGACGTGCTGGTCAGCGAGTCGGGCGGCTATGCGATCCGGCTGCGCGAGGGTTGCCTCGACGTGCGTCTGGCCCAGGAGTGGGTGAGTGCGGCGGAGAAGGCACGGGCTTCCGGCGAACGGGCGCGGGCCCGGGATCTGATCGCCCAGGCCCTGGCCTCGTGGGACGGCGAGACGCTGGCCTCGGTGCCCGGTCCGTACGCGGAGAACCAGCGCACCCGCCTGGAGGAGTGGCGTCTCCAGCTGACCGAGGCCCGGCTCGACCTGGATCTGGAGCTGGGTCACCACGCGGAGGCGGTCTCCGAACTCACCGCACTCACCGCCGCGCATCCGCTGCGGGAGCGGCTGCGCGAGTTGTTGATGCTGGCGCTGTACCGCGGCGGCCGGCAGTCCGAGGCGCTCGCGGTGTACGCGGACACCCGGCGGCTCCTCGCGGAGGAGCTGGGGGTCGATCCGTGCCCCGAACTCTCGCGGCTCCAGCAGCGGATCCTTTCCGCCGACGAGGAACTGGCCCGTCCGGTCGAGGACTCCGCACCGGTGGTGCCGGCAGCCGTGCGTCCCGCCCAGCTTCCGGCCGCGGTGGCGGACTTCACCGGCCGCGAGTCCTTCGTGCGTGAGCTCGGCGACCGGCTGGCGACGGCCGAGGGCTCGGTGATGGCGGTGTCGGCGCTGGCGGGCATAGGGGGCGTCGGCAAGACCACGCTGGCCGTGCACGTCGCCCATCGGTCGCGGAACCACTTCCCGGACGGCCAGTTGTACGTGGACCTCCAGGGCGCGGAGGCCCGGGTCGCCGAGCCGGAGACCGTGCTCGGTGCGTTCCTGCGCGCCCTGGGCACACCGGAGTCGGCGATTCCGGACTCGCTCGACGAGCGGGCCGCGTTGTACCGGTCGGCGCTCGACGGCCGCCGGGTCCTGGTCCTGCTGGACAACGCCCACGATGCCGCGCAGGTGCGGCCGTTGCTCCCCGGGACTCCCGGGTGTGCCGCCCTGGTGACGAGCCGGGTGCGGATGATCGACCTGGCCGGGGCGCATCTGGTGGATCTGGACGTGATGTCTCCGGCGGAGTCCCTGCAGCTCTTCACCCGGATCGTCGGTGAGGAGCGGGTGGGCGCGGAGCGGGAAGCGGCTCTGGACGTGGTGGCCGCCTGCGGGTTCCTGCCGCTGGCGATCCGTATCGCCGCCTCGCGGCTGGCCGCGCGCCGTACCTGGACGGTGTCGGTGCTGGCGGCCAAGCTCGCCGACGAGCGGAGCAGGCTGGACGAGCTGCGGGCGGGCGATCTCGCGGTGAAGGCGACGTTCGAGCTGGGGTACGGCCAGTTGGAGCCGGCCCAGGCCCGTGCGTTCCGGCTCCTCGGTCTGGCGGACGGCCCCGACGTGTCGCTGGCGGCCGCGGCGGCGCTCCTCGATCTGGAGCCGCACGTGGCCGAGGACATCCTGGAGTCGCTGGTCGACACCTCCTTGCTGGAGTCGGCCGCACCGGGGCGTTACCGGTACCACGATCTCGTCCGCCTGTACGCCCGTGCGTGCGCCGAGCGCGACGAGCATCCTCCCGTGGAGCGGGAGCGGGCGCTCTCCCGGCTGATCGACTTCTACCTCGCGACGGCCGCGGGCGTGTACGCGCTGGAGCGGCCGGGCGACCGGCTGGTGGACCATCTGGAGCCCACCGGCCGGGCGGGGCTGGCCTTCGCCGACCGGCACGCGGCGCTGGACTGGCTGTACGCGGAGGCGGCCACGATCCTCGCCTGCGCCCGCCAGTCCGCCGGGGCCGCGACCTTGCGGCGTGCGGTGGACCTGTTGTGGGCGGCGCTGGACCTCGGGGAGTCGGGTGCCAACGCGAAGGAGTACGAGACGACGGCACTGGCGCTGCTGGGCGCTGCCTCGGACTGCGGTGACCGCCGGGCGGAGGTTCGCGCACTGGTCACCCTGGCGGATGTGCACCACGCCTCGGGGCGCTTCGACCAGGCCGAGCAGGAGGCGGCGCGGATCATGGCCCTCGTCGATCCGGCGCTCGACCCGCTGCCGGGGTGCTGGGCCTCGAACGCGCTCGGGATCATGGCGCTCTACCAGAGCCGTCACGACGACGGCGAGACGTACTTCTCCCAGGCCATCGACGCGTTCCAGCTGGTCGGGGACCGGCCGGGCGAGGCGAGCGCGCTGTGCAACCTGTCCCGTATCCACCTGGCGACCGGCCGTACCGGCAGCGCGGTGGAGTTGGCGCAGCGTGGCACGGACATCTACGACGGCATGGGCCATGCCCTGCGGAGTGCCAACGGCCGTTACGCCCTGGGCATGGCACTGACCGAGAGCGAGTCGTTCGCCGATGCCACGGACCGGTTGCAGGAGGCGTTGGCGGTCTTCCGCGAGAGCCGGCAGCGGCTGTGGGTGGGGATGACGCTGTTCCGTCTCGCGGAGGTCGATCTCGCGGCCGGGCGGGCGGTGCAGGCCGCCGCCGGGGCCGAGCAGTCGCTGACCTCGCTGCGCGGCATCGGGGGCGACTGGCGGAAGGCCAACGTGCTCACCGTGCTGGGCCAGGCCCTGGTGCGGATCGGCCAGTTCGGCCGGGCGCAGGTCTGCTGGCGCGAGGCGCTCGGGATCTACGACGGGCTGGGCTCCCACGAGGCGGCGGATGTACGCGCGCTGCTGGACCGGTTCGCCTCCGTGCTGCCCGCCTGACGCCCTGGCACCCGCGTACGACGTCGGCAGCGGACGTTCATCATTCGTTTATCGCGGACCGGCACTCTTCCTTCTAGTCGGTCCGTCGCGTCGGGGGGCAGACGGGGCGACAGCGGGCCGTGGCATTAAGGTGAGCGGCTCTTGGCGAGGCCCGTACGGCAGTCGATTTTCGGGGGAACTGCCGGACGGGCCTCGTCCACCCGATACGAAAGATCACAGGGGAGCGGAACATGGCGGACACCAAGAAGGACTCAGAGCTCACGACCCAGGACATGCACGCCACCGGCACCGAGGTCGCCGCCGAGGAGCTGACCACGCTGGACATGCACGCCACGGGGACCTCGAAGCTGCTGACCGCGCAGGCCACGGGCGGTACGGCGACGACCGACGACATGCACGCCACGTCGGAGCCCGTCACCTGACAGACCTTTTTCGGTACGGGGGCCCGGGGCTCGGGGGAGCCGCGGGACACGGGGGAACGGCCGCGGTGGCGCGGAGGGGGAGCCACCGCGGCCGTCGTGCGTCCGGAACCGGAACCGAACCGGCAGCGGCAGCAGAACCGGAGCCGGAGTGGAGGACATGACCGGGAGGCCCGTCGCGACAGAGTCGCGACGGGCCTCCCGGTCATGTCCGTTCGGGGCGTCAGTGGGCGAGGACCGCCGTGACGTCGCAGCGGTACACCTCGTCCACCTTGGCGGGGGACGCCATGGGCACCGTGAACGTCTTCGGGTCGAGTCCGTCGACGGCGTCGAGTGCGACCTTCTTGTGGGCCGTGTCGAGCAGGTTGCCCGCGGAGTCGAAGAACGTCACGGTGATCGCGACCTTGGAGTTGCCCCGACCGGTCGGGGTGAGTTCGATCTCCGAGGACGTCACCGCCTTGCGTGAACCGTCCGCCGGCCGGGCGCACGTGACCACGCGCGCGGTCGGGTCGGAGCTGACCGACGGCGTGTAGCCGGTGGTCGGATCGTCCGTGGGCGTGCTGTAACCGGAACTCGATCCGGAGCCCGAACCCGAGCCGTCGTCATCGTCGTCATCGTTGTTGCCGGTGGTGCTGTGGTAGCCGCCGTTGGACGACCTGGAGCTGGAGCAGCCGCCGCCGGAGCCGTGGCTCGACCCGCTGTGGCCGTGTCCGTGACTGGACTTGGAGAACCCGGTGAGTGAGAGCACCACCACCGCCAGGACCGCCGCCAGTTTCATCTGTTGCCGCATCATGGATGCAGCCCCCCTCGTGTCTCGTCATTCTTCTTCGCGACGCCTTTTCCCGGCGCCTTCTCCCGACGTTCGTTTCCGGACCAGCATCGGGGCGAAGGCCCCGTGCCGAGTCATGACCCTGTCACGAATTGGTCATGGTGTACCTGGCGGCGCCGAAACCCATGGGCGAGGCGGACCGGAAGCGGCTCCCAGGACGGGCGTAAGGCTCACAGGACGGACGTACAACGGCGTGCGGACCAGGGGGCGCGGGGGCCAGGGGGCGTGCGGAGCAGGGGGCGTGCGGACCAGGGGGCGCGGGGGCCAGGGGACGTGAGGGGCAGGGGGTGAGGCACCGCTTCGAAGTCGCGGAGGCGGAGCGTCGGGCGTAGCGTCGAGAGCGAGAGCGTTACGCAGATGTCCGCGCGTGCGCCGTCGGTACGTACGCGCACATGGCGCAGGAGGCTGACGATGATCCGCAACGTCCTCGGCTCCGTGGTCGCTCTCGTAGGAGCGGCGGCCGTCGTCCTGAGCCCCTTCCGTGACTGGTACGACGGCCGCCCCGGGCACGATTACCGTGTGCGGGACCTCTTCGAGGGGATCACCACCACCTCGTCGGCGGTGATGGTCTCCTTGTTCCTGCCCTTCCTCGTCGTGGCGGTGCTGGCCCTCGCCGGGGTCGTGCTCCGCTCGCGGCTCGTGGTGGCGCTCGCCGGGGTGGTCGCGCTCGGCTTCACCGTGCTGTGGATGGTCCGCCAGGGGCAGGCGACGGGGAGCCTGACGGTGGACCCGGACGGTTCCGGGCTCCAGTGGGGGGTGGCGCTCGCCCTGGGCGGCGGCCTCCTGTTGCTGATCGGGTCCCTGGTGATGTCGGGCCGCCGCCGACGCGTGCGCGGACGGGACGCGGGTACGGGCGCCCCGGACCACGACGCGCGCACCGCGCCGTACCCCACCCCCGGGTACGAGCACCCGGACACGTGGCCGCCCACGCAGGAGCCGGGCCCGTCCACGCAGACGAGCCCGTATCCCGAGCCGGAACCGGACCCGTACACCGGTCCGGAGGACCCGCGCCGGCACGACGGCTAGGACCTGAGCGCCGCACACCACGCAGAGGACCTGCGCGCCGCACACCACGCAGAGGACCTGCGCGCCGCACGCCACGCGGAGGACCTGCGCGACACGGCCGACGCGCGGCAGGAGCTCCCCCATACCGCGCCCGGTTGTTCCCGGTCTCCTACCGCGCGCGGTTGTTCCCAGTCCCCTACCGCGCCCGGTTGTTCCCGGTCCCCTACCGCGCCCGGTTGTTCCCGGTCCCCGTGCCTTTCAGCGCGTCCAGCGCGTAGACGCACCGGTCCTTGCTGCACGCGTAGACGACTCCGGCGCGGGCGACCGGGGAACCGGTGATCTCGCCGCCGGTGGCGAGCTTCCAGCGCAGGGTGCCGCCCGCCGCGTCCAGGGTGTAGAGGACGTGGTCGGCGGAGCCGAAGTGCACGCGCCCGTCCGCGACGACGGGGCTGCCGACCACGTCGCCGCCGGCCGCGAACCGCCACTTCGGGGTGCCGGTGACCGCGTCGAGGGTGTAGAGCGCGCTGCCGCTGCCGACGTGCACGTTCCCGCCGGTGACCAGCACGGGTTCGACGGAGTGGCGGGCCTCCGTGGCGATGCGCCAGCGGTCCTTGCCGTTCGCGGCGTCGAGCGCGTAGACCGTGCCGAGGTAGTCCGCGAGGTAGACGCCGCCCCCGGTCACCGCCGGGCCGGGCGCGAACGCGGGCGGCGAGAGGAAGACGGCGGGCGCCTCGAAGTGCCAGCGCACATGGCCCGAGACGCTCTCCACGGCCAGCACCCGGGTGCCCGCCGCGACGTAGACGTTGCCGTCCGGCGCCGGGGTCACCCGGACCGGGACGCCGCCGCAGGAGGCCGCGTCGCCGACGGGGTACGACCAGCGCTCGGAGCCGGTACGGGCGTCGAGCGCGCGCAGCCGGGCGTCCTGCCAGACGTACGCGGTCCCGTCGTGGAGCGCCGGACCGGCCTCCGCCGTCTCGAAGTCGGTCTGGGCCCCGGCGGTCTCCCACAGCTGTTCGCCACCGCCCGCGTCCCACGCCTGGACGCCGCCGCCCCGGGTGCCGGTCAGGAGGGTGCCCCGGTCGGCCTTGAGGGAGTAGACCCAGGCGTCGGTCCGCCGCCGCCACCGTTCGGTGCCGCTCACGGCGTCCAGCGCGTAGAGGGAGGGGCCGTCGGAGGCGTGGATCGTCCCGCCGTCGACGGCCATCGCCCAGGCCACGTCCCGGGTCTTGAACTGGCGCCGGCCGTTGCCGATGTCGAGCGCGTGGATCTCGAAGGACGTGACGTAGAGCAGGCCGCCCGCGACGACCGGAGTGCCCCAGACGTCGTTCGACATGCGGAAACGCCAGGGGCGCCAGCGGTCCGGTGCGGCGGGCGCCGCCTCGGGGGCGGTGGCCGGCGCGGGTACGGGCGCGGTGACCGGGGCCGGGAGCGCACCGGCGAGCCCGGCGGGCGGGCGGACCCACCCGGTGGCGGCGGCCGGGTGCGCGGCGGCGGCGCCCCGGATCTCGGCGGCGCGCGGTCCGGGCCCGATCGCGGCCTTCGCGCCGATCAGGTGGACGGGCCCGCCGTCCGTGGAGGGCGCCGCCGCCTGGGGGCCTGCCGAGGGGCCGGGGCCCACGGGCAGGGCGGGCCGGGCGGGCGGCGGGGGCACCGGGGCGGTCTCGGGCAGCCGGTTGGTGTCCCAGTCGCCGACCGGCGGTCGCGGGGGCGGCGGCGGGGCCACCACCTGCGCGGGGGCGGGTGCCATGGTGCGTCCGCCGCCGCGCCGCCGCTCGATCATCGCGGTGGCCCGGCCGGGCAGCCAGGCCGACGCGGTGCCGCTGTCGTCGCTGCCCGAGGCGAACAGGTGGGGGGCGAGCTGCGCCTGGAGGTCGGCGGGGCTGGGGCGGCGGGTCGGGTCCATCTGCATGCAGGACTCGATCAGCGGGCGGAGCTCGTCCGGCAGCCCTTCGGTGTCGGGGCCCTCGCGCAGGAGCATGAACACGGTCTCGACCGGGTTGGCGCCGTGGAAGGGCGCGTGGCCGGTGGCCGCGAAGACGAGGGTCGAACCGAGCGAGAAGATGTCGCTCGCGCCGGTGACGCTGCGCGAGTCGCGGGCCTGCTCGGGCGACATGTAGGCGGGGGTGCCCACGGCGACGTTGGTCATGGTCAGCCGGGTGTTGGACACCCCGGAGGCGATGCCGAAGTCGATGACCCGGGGGCCGTCCTCCACGACGAGCACGTTGGACGGCTTCAGGTCGCGGTGGACGAGCCCGGCACCGTGGATGGACTGGAGGGCCTCGGCGATGCCGGCGGCCAGCCAGCGGACGGCCTGGGTGGGCATGGGCCCGCACTCGTTCACTATCTCTTCGAGCGAGGGGGCCGGTACGTACGCGGTGGCCAGCCACGGCACGGCGGCGCGCGGGTCGGCGTCCACCACGGCGGCGGTGTAGAACCCGCTCACCGCGCGGGCGGCCTCCACCTCGCGGGTGAACCGGACGCGGAAGAGCTGGTCCTCGGCGAGCTCGGTGCGGACGGTCTTGATCGCCACCCGTCTGCCCGACGCCGAGCGTGCGAGATAGACGAGCCCCATGCCGCCGGCCCCGAGCCGTCCCAGCACCTCGAACGGGCCGATCCGTCTCGGGTCGTGCTGCGTCAGCTGTTCCACTTGCCTGCCACCTCCCCGTACGAGCCCTGGTCCCACGACCCCGGCCCGCGAATTCCCGCCCCGTGCGGCGTCTCACCACCGGGCACCACCTGGCGGTGCGCACCCCGATTCTTCCTGGCGCGGCCCCCAGTTGCGAACCCGGGGGCGGATCGGGGTGTCATCAGCACGTGTCGGTGGCAGGAGGGCGGGGCGCGCCGCTGTGGGAGCGGGCCCGCACAACCGCCGTACGGGCGAAGGACCGGAGTGCGCGGCGCGCGAGCGGGGACGAAGTACGCCGGAGCGGAACGGCGTTGTACGGTCCGGCGCATTCCGGACACACGGGTCCGGCGCCTCCGGGCGGGACACGAGCGGGGGCGTGCACAGCACCGCTGTGCACGCCCCCTGTCCGCGCGGAACGCGGGCCGGCCCTCCGGTGATGTCCCGTCAGTACCGGCCGCTGAGCTGCGGCACGGCGTCCGGAGCCGGGTCCTGCCCGGCGGCCGGGTCGCGGCGGGCCAGCTTCTCGCCCTCGATGTCGACCTCGGGCAGGATGCGGTCGACCCAACGCGGCAGCGTCCAGGCGTGCTTGCCGAGGAGGGTGAGGACGGCCGGCACGATCGTCATGCGGACGACGAAGGCGTCCAGGGCGACGGCGACCGCGAGGGCGAAGCCCAGGGCCTTGATGATGGCCTCGTGCGAGCCGATGAAGCCGGCGAACACCGAGATCATGATGAGGGCCGCGGCCGTAACGACCTTCGCGCTGTGGTGGAAGCCGGTCTCGATCGCCGTACGGGGGTCGGCGCCGTGGACGTACGCCTCGCGCATCCGGGTCACCAGGAACACCTGGTAGTCCATGGCGAGTCCGAAGACGATGCCGACCAGCAGGATCGGCATCAGGCTCATGATCGGTCCGGTCTGCTCCAGGCCGACGAGGTCCTTCAGCCAGCCCCACTGGAAGACCGCGACGAGCGAGCCGAGCGAGGCCAGCACGGAGAGCAGGAAGCCGAGCGCCGCCTTGACCGGCACCAGGATCGAGCGGAACACCAGGATGAGGACGAGGAAGGCGAGCCCGACGACGAGGACGAGGTAGGGCGCGATGGCCGCGCTGAACTTGTCCGAGACGTCGATGTTGAGCGCGGTGGTGCCGGTGACCATGGCGCGGGCGCCGTTCTCGGCGTGGGACTTCCCGGCCAGCGAGCGGATGCTCGCGACCAGGTCCTTGGTGGCGTCGGTGGTCGGTCCGCTGCCGGGGACGACGGTGATGATCGCGGTGTCGCCGGCCTTGTTGAAGGCGGCGGGCGACACGCCCTTCACGTCGGGCAGCGCGGCGATGTCCTTGCCGAGGGAGGCGGCGGTGCCGGCCGCGGTGGCCGGGGTGCGGTCGTCGACGGTGACGATCAGGGGCCCGTTGAAGCCGGGGCCGAACGACTCGGACAGCAGGTCGTACGCCTTGCGCTGGGTGGACGAGGGGGCCTTGGAACCGTCGTCCGGCAGCCCGAGCTTGAGGTCGGTGGCGGGCAGCGCGAGGGTGCCGAGGGCGACGACGGCGAGGACCAGGACCGCGGCGGGCCGGCGCATCACCAGGGCTATCCAGCGACGGCCGACCGTGACCTTGGCGGCCGGGGCGGCAGCCGGTACGGCGGCGGCGCGCTTGCGCGCCCTGCCGAGGACCCGCTCGCTGCCGAAGCTCAGCAGGGCGGGGACCAGGGTGATCGCGACCAGCACGGCGATGACGACGGCACCGGCGGCGGCGAGGCCCATGGCGGTGAGCAGCGGCAGGTTGACGACGGCGAGGCCGGCGAGGGCGATGATCACGGTCACGCCCGCGAAGACGACGGCGGAACCCGCCGTTCCGTTGGCGCGGGCGGCGGCCTCCCGTGCGTCGTAGCCGTCGGCGCGTTCGGCGCGGTAGCGGGACACGATGAAGAGCGCGTAGTCGATGCCGACGGCGATGCCGAGCATCGAGGCCAGCGAGGAGGTGCTGCTGTCGAGTTGGAAGGTGGCGCTGACCGCGGTGATCACCGAGGTGCTCACGCCCACCCCCACCAGGGCGGTGAGCAGCGGGAAGCCCGCGGCGACCAGCGACCCGAAGGTGATGACGAGGACCAGGGCGGCGAGCAGGAACCCGATCGCCTCCGCGGTCATCGACTGCTCGGGTTCGGCGAGGGCGTCGCCTGAGGCCTCCACCGTCAGGCCCTTGTCACGGCCGGCGTCCAGCGCCTCGTCGATGCCGGTGTGGTCGGCGTCGGTCAGGTCGGCGGCCCCGACGGTGTAGGTGACCTGCGCGTACGCGGTGAAACCGTCGGCGCTGACCGTCTTGGCGGCGAAGGGGTCGCTGACCTGCGCGATGCGGGAGGAGGAGCCCTTCAGTTCCGTCAGGACCTTCTCCATGGCGGCCCGGTTGCCGGCGGCGTCGATCCGCTGCCCCTCCGGTGCGCGCACCACGACCCGGGCGCTCGCGCCCTCGGCGTTGGCGGCGGGGAACTTCTCGTCCAGGAGGTCGAAGGCGCGCTGCGACTCCGTCCCGGGCAGCGACAGGCCGGCGGACGCCGTGTTCGTGGTGCCGGCGGCGACGGCACCGACGGCACCGAGGACGACGGCCCACAGGAGGACGACCAGCCAGCGCCGCCGGAAGGCGAAGCGGCCGATCCTGTGCAGGAAGGTAGCCATGAGAGTGGAGGACTCCGTAAGTGGTGCGTGCGTGCGCGTGGTGCGGGCGCACGGAGAAGAGCCAGGGACTGGACGGTCTGAACGGTCCGGAGGTTCAGAACGGCCTGGAAGTCAGGACGGCCTCGACGTTGAGGAGCCTTGATGCGGGGAAACCGTGACGCCGGGGATCCGTGGTTCCCGTGCCGCGCGGGGACTCCGGGAACCACGGCGGTACCGGCCCCCGTCCCCACGGGCGGCGGCACCCCGGTACCGTCACCGCGTGCGACGGTACGACCGCCGTCGGCCGTACTCGGGGGAGGGCACGGCCGCCGGTGATCACCATGGTGTCGCGTGCGGGCGTCCGGGCGTGTCGGCCGCAGGTACCGTTCGGTGTCCGGTCTGTCGGTCATTCGGCCGACACCGCCCGCCGGACGGCTCCTTACGCTGGTGCGCGTGGACTGGCATCTTCCGTTTACTCCGGCCGTCAATCGGCTCATCGTCGTGTTCGGCCTGCTCGCCTTCGCACTGACCTGGGTGGCGGACCTCGCGCTGCTGAGCTTCGCGCCGGACGCGTTCTCCCTCGCGACCAACTGGCTGTCCGTCCTGGTCAGCGGACCGCTCACGATGCTGGCCGTAGCCGAGCCCCGGCGCACCCGGTTCCCCTTCGCCGCGAGCCGCCTCGCGCCACCGCTGCTGCCCCGCGTCTGGTGCGTCGTCGCAATGTCGCTGACGCTGACGGGCCTCTGTCTGGCCGCGCCGCCGAAGGAGTCGTCCATCGGCATGCTGGAGTGCGCCGGCCTGCTCGCGCTGGTGATCCGCACCCTCGCGCAGACTCCGAGCGCACGGAAGGCGGCCACCTCGGCGGCGGCCCTCAGCCTCGCGGTGCTGGCGCTGCCGGTACGGATGAGACTGTGGTCGGTGATCGTCCCAGGGGGTTACGTCCTGACGGTGGCGCTCGCCATCACCATCACCCTCGGCTGCGCCATCCGCGCCCTGGAGGCCCGGCGCCGCCGCAACATCGCCGACGTCCGGCAGGCCGAACGGCTGGCGCTCGCCCGCGACCTGCACGACCTGATCGCCCACCACATGACCGGCATCATCGTCCAGGCGCACGCGGCGACGGCCATCCACGCCACCGCCCCGGAGAAGGTCGAGCCGATCCTGCGGAACATAGCCCAGGCCGGTACCGAGACCCTGGAATCGATGCGCCGGCTGGTACGGGTGCTGCGCGAGGACAGCCACGTACCGCAGCGGCCGGGCGATCTGCTGAGCGAGCTCTCGGAGCTGACGGCCGCCCACTCCGCGCCCGCCACGGCCGGTGCGCCGGCCGCCGCCGCCCGGCTGGAGGCGACCGCCGCGGCGCGTACCGCGCATCTCACGCCGGAGGTGGAGATCTCCGCGTACCGGGTCGCGCAGGAGGCCCTCACCAACGTCCGCCGCCACGCCCCCGGAGCCCAGGCCGCCGTACGCCTCGACGCGGACGCGGCGTGGCTCTGGGTCACGGTCACCAACGGCGCCTCCCCCAAGGGCTTCCCGTCCGGGAACAACAACGGCTTCGGCGGGCACGGCGGCTTCGGCCTCATCGGGCTGCGCGAACGCGTGGAGGCCCTGGACGGAACCCTGCGGACCGGCCCGCTGCGCGACGGCGGGTGGGAGGTACGGGCGGGCTTCCCGCTCCAGCCGCCGGCCCCCGCGCCCACGGCCACCACCGTGTGCGGCGGCTCTCCGTGGGCCGTGTGAAGGCTGTCCGGCGATTGCGTGCCGCTCAACCGCGCGGCCGGACCACGCCCCGCTCCCAGGCCCACGCGGCGACCTCGACCCGGTTGCGGGCGTCCAGCTTGGCCTGGATGCGGCCCAGGTAGGTCTTGACCGTCGACAGCGACAGGAACAGCTCGTCGCAGATCTCCTGGTTGGTACGGCCCACCGCGACCAGCCGCACGATGTCCCGCTCCCGGGTGCTGAGCAGCCCGTGCGGCTCCGGGCCCGGCGCGGACGCCGAGGGCGTCGCGGGCTCCGCGCCCTGTTCGGCGCGCTCCAGGCGCCGCAGCAGCCGCACCGTCACCGCCGGGGACACCAGCGCGTCGCCGCGGGCCGCCGCGTGGACGGCCTCCACCAGCAGGGCAGGGGTGGCGTCCTTCAGGAGGAACCCGCAGGCCCCGTTGCGCAGGGCGCCGCGGACGTAGTCGTCCTGGTCGAAGGTGGTGATCACCACGACGTTCATCGGGTCGGCCACTCCGGGGCCGGCCAGCAGCCGGGTCACCTCGAGGCCGTCCAGCCGCGGCATCCGGATGTCGGCCAGCACCACCCTCGGCCGCAGCCGGCGGGCCAGCTCCACGCACTCGACGCCGTCGGCCGCCTCGCCGACCACCTCGATGCCCGGCTGCGCCTCCAGGATCAGGCGGAACCCCGCCCGGACCAGTTCCTGGTCGTCGGCTATCACCACGTCGATCTTCGTACCGGACACGGGCCCGTCCTATCACGGAGCGCTACGGGACCACCGGGGCGGGCGGCGGTGCGGCGTCAGACGCGGGCGTCGAGGCGGTGCTGCAGGGAACCGTCCGGCCCGAAGACGTCCATCTGGTAGCCCTTCTCCGGCGAGAGCCCCTCGTGCTCCGCCAGATAGCGGGTGACCGACTCCCTGAGTTCCTGGAACGGCCGGTCGTCCTCGTCCGGGTCGTGCGTCCACACGGTCAGCAGCGGTACCCCGTCTCCGTCGGAGCCGCGCCCGATGCCGTACACGTCCGCCGCCCCTCCGGCCCGGCGGTACCGCTCCGCCAGCCGCGCGGCGGCGTCGGGCGCGACGGTGGTGGTCGCGACGGGTCCCGGTGTCCCGGCACTGTCCTCCCGTGCCGCCCCGGAGTCGGCGGTGCAGCCGGTCAGCAGCGCGGCGCATCCGACACAGACGAGTACGGCCCGGCGGGCGAGGTTTCCCATCGCACCAGTGTGGGCGGATTCCCTTACGGCATACGTGAGTTGCGGCCACCATGACGCGAAACCGCCGGATCACCGGGCGCGTACGGCCGGCACCTCGCCCGGGCCGCCGCCCGTCCCCCCAGGGCTGCGGGACAGCCCTCAGGGCAGCATCGGGTCCGCCGGCTGGAGCACGGCGAACGCGGCGCTCTGGTCGTCCTGGAACGCCGCCATCCGCCCGTACGGGATGTCGAACGGTACGGCGGTGACGCGGCCGCCCAGCTCTGCCACCCGTTCGGCGGTGCGGTCGCAGTCGGCGACGGCGAAGTACGTCAGGAAGTGGCTGGGCATCATCTCGGGGAAGGCGTCCGTGATGACGCTCCGGCCGCCGATCGCGGTGTCGGGTCCGGGGGTGGCGCCGGGCGGGGACCACATGCGGAAGTCGATGCCGCTCCCGGCCGTCCCGGCGTCCCCGCCGGCGGAGGCGTCCAGGTCGGTGCTCCGGAAGCCGAAGACGTTGGCGTAGAAGGGGTCCACCCGGTCGGGGCGCCGGGTGTAGAGCTCGGTCCAGCAGTACGAACCGGGTTCGTTCTGCTTCTGGAAGCCCGGCCGCTCATCCGCCTGCCACAGCCAGAAGGCGGCGCCGTCCGGGTCGACGGCCTGCGCCAGAATCCCGGCGTGGCCCGCGCGGACGGGGTCGGTGATGATCTGGCCTCCCTCCGCGCGGATCGCGTGGACGGTCGCCCGGATGTCGTCGGTGGCGAAGTGGACGCCCCAGGTGGTGGGCATCCGGCCGTCCGTCTTGGCGGCGAGTGCGGCGACGAGCCGGCCTTCGCTGTAGGCGTCGGCGAAGGGCATCCCGTCCCCGGCGCGGAAGGTCCAGCCGAAGAGCCCGCCGTAGAAGCGCTTGCCCGCTTCGAGGTCGGAGAGGTGCACCTCCACCCAGCAGGGCACGGAGTGCGCGAATGCCGCCATGGGCCGGGTCCTTCCCTCGCCGGGAGCGCGCGGCCCCGCCGCGCGGCCGGGCGCGTCACGTGTGCGTGACACCTGCACCCCGCCAACGTAACGGCGCCCGCGCTCCCCCGCCCGCCGGTGAGCCCGCCGGTGAGCGGCGGTCACGGCTCACGGCAGGGCGGGTACGACGCCGATGGCCGCGCGGATCTGCGAAAAGGCGGGTTCATCGGGTTCGGGTTCATCGGGTATGGACGTCATTTCCGTTCCCGCCGGGAATGGTCCTGCGGACGGACTCGCCCCGCATCGGGCGAAAGTTGTCCACCGAAGTTGTCCACAGGCTGTTGATAACACTTAACGATCCGACCAAGCGCCCTGGGGACCTCGGGCGGACACCCGCGCCGCAGGGGCCTCAGAAGTATCCGTCCAACGTTCCGGAGCGCGCCTAAAAGATGGCCGAAATACCACCCGTCGCCCTCTGCGCGCTGGGTAATTCCCCATTTGCACTCGGCCGAATCGCGCTCCGTTCACCCGTCGGTAAGCTGACGGCATGACAGGACAAGTACGCACCGTCGACGGCCGCGTGGCCGGTCGACGCGGCCAGGCGACGCGGCAGAAGCTGCTCGACTGCCTCAGCGAGATGCTCGGCTCCTCGCCGTACCGGGACGTCAAAGTCATCGACGTCGCACGGAAGGCGGGGACTTCACCCGCGACTTTCTACCAGTACTTCCCGGACGTGGAAGGCGCCGTCCTCGAAGTCGCCGACGAACTGGCCAAGGAGGGCACCGGGCTGAATGAACTGGCCTCCGGACGCTCGTGGGTCGGTAAGGCAGGCTGGCAGGCGGCCGAGGAACTCGTCGACGGATTCCTCGACTTCTGGCGACGCAACGACGCGATTCTTCGCGTGATCGACCTCGGTTCGGCCGAGGGCGACAAGCGGTTCAACAAGATCCGCGTGAAGATCCTCGGTTCGTTCACCAACTCCCTGACGGACGCGGTGAAGGATCTTCAGGGCAAGGGCAAGGTCGACAAGGACGTCAACCCCGCCGCGGTGGCGGGATCGCTCGTCGCCATGCTGGCCGCCGTCGCCTCGCACCAGAAGGCCCTGACCACGGGCACGGGCGTGAAGGCCGGCGAACTCCGCCCGAACCTTGCCCTGTTGGTGCACCTCGGCGTCACCGGCAAGAAGCCGACGAAGTAGGCGCCCGCGACGGAGATCCACCCCCCTTCACCGGGCGGCGAACGGCCGACCCCGGACGTCCGGCATCCTGTCTCACCGACGGCGGGCCACACGCGCGATGTGGCCCGCCGTCGGTGTACCCGGGACATGCCGCGCCCGGCGTCCCGCGCCCCCTCCTCCGCCACGGCCTGCTGCAATGGCGCCATGAGCGACGACGACGCGTCCCGCACCGACGCACACACGGCCTTCCTCCGCCTGCTGCACGCCCAGCGCGTGTGGGACACCGAGCTGCCCGGATTCGATCCGGCGACCGCACCCGACGCCCCCGTCCCCCTCTTCCACGCCTGGTTCGCCGAGGCCGTGGCCGCCGGGCAGCCCGAGCCGCACACCATGGCGCTGGCCACCGTGGACGCGTACGGCCACCCGGACGTGCGGACGCTGATGCTGCACGACGCGGACGAGCGCGGCTGGCGCTTCGCGACGCACGCCACCAGCGCCAAGGGCCACCAGCTCGCCGCCCACCCGCACGCGGCGCTCACCTTCTACTGGCCGGTGCTGGGCCGGACGGTACGGGTGCGGGGGCCGGTCGCCCTCGGGTCGCCCGAGGAGAGCCGGGCCGATCTGCACGCCCGCTCCACCGGCGCGCTCGCGTCCGGCCTGGTCGGCCGGCAGAGCGAGGTCCTGGACGACCTGGCGGAGCTGGCCCGCGCCTCCGACGCCGCGTGGCGGCGGGCGCGGGACGAACCCGAGGCGGAGGTGGCGAGCTGGCAGCGGTACGTCGTCCAGGCGCACGAGGTCGAGTTCTTCCAGGGCGACGCCCGCCGCCGCCACGTACGGCTCCGCTACCGCCGCCGGGGGGCGGGGTGGGTGCGGGAGCTGCTCTGGCCGTGACGGCCCCGGAGACGGAGGGCGGCCCCGGCAGCCGCCCCCTACGGGCCGAGCCCCCGGGTATGGCGCACGGCCTCCCGCACCAGAGCGCAGAGACGGGCGGTTCCTTCGGCCTGGGGGATGTCGGCCTGCCAGGCGTCGACGGAGAACCACTCGCCGTCGGTGAGCGGCGGAAGGCTGCCTCCCGGGGCGAGGTTCTCGGGGGGACTGGCCACCCGGACCAGAACGATGCCCGTGCCGTACGCGACCGCCGCGGCCACACCTCCGGCCGAGAGGACGGGCACACCGTAGGCGGACCCCACCGGATGGCCCGACGCGAGGACGATGAAGCGTTCCTGCAGATCAGGGTGGGTGTGCAGCTGCCACCCGTCGAGGTCCATGTCGTGCGGGCCGCCGGGCCGAGCGGCCCGTGCGCGGAGGTGGTCGAGCAGCGCGAGGTTCTCGGGGCGGTCCGGGTCCGGAGGTACGGGTGTCCTGCGTCCTCTCCGCGTCATACGGGCGACGGTAGCGGCGCTGCGCCACCCGTGACAGGGGAAGCGCGGGTCGAGTGCCTCGCCCGGTCCGCGCGACGCCGGAACCCTGCGTTCCGGGCCTTCGGGCCGCCGCAGCACACCGGACCAGAGGTGCAGCTCCGCTTTGTCGGCGGTTCATCCAGGGTTTGCCCCTTGCTCGTCCGGCAAAAGCAGGCTCATCCCCATGAACACCATGAACCGCGCCAAGGTCTCCGCGGCCGTCGCCGCCGCCGCCCTGCTCGTCGGGGCCGGCGCCTCGGCCGCTTCGGCCGCCCCCCACCACGCTTCCGCCCACCGGGGCAAGCCGTCCGCCTCGCACGAGCGCGAGCAGCACCAGCAGCGGATACCGTTCACCGCCGCGAACGTCACGGCGAACGACGACGGTTCGTACACCCTGTCCTGGACCGCCCCCGGGGTCCGCGACGTGGTCGTCAAGGCGAACGGCAAGGTCGTCGCCAAGGGCGGCAGCCACGCCACGGTCACCGTCGAGCACCTGCCGGCCGCCGACCGCCAGTGGTTCGACTTCGTCCCGTCGAAGGGCGGTTCGCTCCACCTCGCGGACCGGGAGATCACACTCCAGGGCGCGGTCAACTTCCGTGACGCGGGCGGCTACCGCACCAGCACGGGGCAGTGGGTCAAGATGGGCGAGGTCTACCGCTCCGGGGCCCTGAACACCCTCACCACCGCCGATGTCGCCAAGCTGAACCGGCTCGGCATCAAGGTCGACTTCGACCTGCGCACCGCCGGTGAGCGCACCTCCGCCCCGGACACCGTGCCGGCCGGCGCGACGTACGTGGTCGCCGACGTCATCGGTGGCGACATCACCTCGGCGATCGACCTGTCCTCGGCCGAGAAGTCCGCCCAGTACATGGTCGACGGCGAGAAGTCGATGGTCAGCTCGGCCACCGGCAAGGCCGCCTACCAGCTGGTCTTCGCCGGTCTCGCCGACGACGACCAGCACGCGGTGCTCTTCCACTGCTCGGCCGGCAAGGACCGCACGGGCTGGGCGAACGCCGCCCTGCTGACCGCGCTCGGCGTCCCGAAGGCCACGGTGATGCAGGACTACCTGGCCAGCAACACCTACCGCGCCGAGGCGAACGCCGCCGCGCTGGCCGCGATGCCCGCCGACATGGCCGCCGCGTACAAGCCGATGCTGGACGTCCGCGCCGAGTACCTGAACTCCGGCTTCGACGAGGTCAAGGCCACGTTCGGCTCGTTCGAGAACTACGAGAAGAAGGGCCTCGGCCTCTCCTCGAAGGAGATCAAGGAGCTGAAGTCCTCGCTGCTCGTCGGCTGACGGCGCCGCGCACCCGGGCATCGCCCCGGAACGCGGCGGGCGGACGCGTCGTCGTCCGCCCGCCGCGCAGGCGTCTCAGCAGTAACTCCAGGTCCCACTGACGTAGTTCAGGTTGTCCGAGGACATGTAGCCGATGTTGGACGTGGAGTCGCCCTTGACCCTGCCGAGGAACCACAGCACGCCCGAGTCGGGGTTGATGGCACCGCACCACACGTAGAAGGTGGAGCCGCTGCTCACGGAGCGGACATTGGCGCACACCGCGCCGACGCCCACCTTCAGGTTGTACGTGCCCTTCATGGTGGTTTCGAGACTGGAGTTGTTCGTCACGTTCGTTCCCCAACAGGTCGCGGCCTCCGCCGCCTGTGCCGAGCTCGCCGCGGCGAACCCGGACACGCCCGTCAGGAGCGCGGTGGCCACGAGCACCGCCCCGGCCTTGCGCTTGATCTGCCGCATTCCCATGGTGACTCCTTCATTCCTGGATCCAGGACCGTCTCTCGCCGCCGGAACGGAGGGACCGGCCGCGGCCTTCGCCCGTACACCCGGACGGAGCCCGCGCCGGGCCACCCCGGTGGGCGTGTCATGTACGCCCCTCGGCGTGCGGGAACGACTCTTCACGAGGCGATGACAGAAGTCTTTGGTGGTCCGCGCAGTGGTCTTGGCGCCGGACGCACTACGCGCCGTGGCGGGCGGCCCGCTGCCGGTAGTCCCGTGGCGGCATCCCGTGGGCGGCGCGGAACGCCCGGCTGAACTCCGCCGGGTGCTGGAAGCCCCACCTGGTCGCGATGGTGCGGAGGGATTGGTGTCGCAGCAGGGGATCGAGCAGGTCCCGTCGGCATCGTTCGAGCCTGCGTCGGCGAATCCAGGCGGAGACCGTGCTGACGCCGCGCTGTTGGAAGAGGAGATGCAGGTACCGCACGGAGATGTGGTGTGCGGCGGCGATGAGGGCCGGCGACAGCTGCGGGTCGCTCAAGTTGCGCTCGATGAACGAGTGGATGCCGGCCAGCAGCGCCCCTTGACGGTGCTCGGCGGGGACGGCATCGACCACGTCCAGGTGCTGCCCGAGAAACGCGGTGACCAGATCGAGGGTGACCGCGTCCAGTCGTACGGCGTCGCCCGGCCCGAGAGCGGCTCCCTCGGCGGTCAGACGGGTGAGGAAATGCGACAAGAGCGCGCCCGTGCCCCCGTCACCGGGGAGCGGGGTCGCCAGCAGGCGATCGACCTTGGCAGGAGGAAGGGGGAATCCGGCTCGCGGCCAGCTCACGATGATGCCCTCGACGGCCGCTCCGGCCGCCGCGTGGACCTGGGCGTCGGACGGACGGGAGCTGTCGTACAGCAGGAGATCTCCGGCCCTCACAGCCGTGTCACGCCCTCCGTGACAGATGCTCTGGCCCCCCTTGAGAGCAAGGCACAAGTGGTACACCTCCGGGTCCGACCGGCGGATCAGCGCCGGTGTGCGGCGCGCCCGCAACGACGGGTAGGACAGCGCCGCCACCTGCGTGGCCCCGAGTGAGAGCAACCGGAGGCAGGCCCGGAAGTCGTCGGCCCGCTCGGGGACGATCACGGTGGGTGACAGCGCCTGCGAAGTCAGGTCCCGCCACCATTCCAGGCGTTCACCCACCGGTAAGTCATCACTGCGGAAAACGGTCTCGATCATCCAGCCCCCTCCAGATTGACCATGTACCGTCACGCTAGCAACGCACGGCCGTGTCCTCGCGCCATTAATCCGCCGGGCGTTCCGCAGCGCGCCCGAGCGCGGCGCCCGTCGACCGGGCGCTCTGTGCGGACCCGCGGCAGGACGGCTTCCTCCGGCGTCACGCCCGCCTCACGACGCCTCGACCAGGTCCACGACGAAGACGAGCGTCGAGCCCGGCGGGATCAGCGACGAGGGCGACTGCTTGCCGTAGGCGAGGCCCGGCGGGACGACGAGCTCGCGCCGGCCGCCGACCCTCATCCCCACGATCCCCCGGTCCCAGCCCTTGATGGCCCGGCCGCCGCCGATGGCGAACTTGAACGGCTCGTCCCGTTCCCAGGAGGAGTCGAACTCCTTGCCCGTCGCGAAGGTGACTCCGACGTAGTGGACCCGGACCACCTGGCCGCGCTTCGCCTCCTTCCCGTCGCCGACGACCAGGTCCCTGATCCGCAGTTCGGCGGGCGGATCGCCCACGGGGCGCTCGATCTCGGGCTTCGACATGGCGGCCTCTTTCCTGTTCGGTCCGCGTGCTCCGGGAGCCCGCGTACGGACAGCCCTCGAGTGATCACGCTATCCGGCGGGCCCCCTCCCGGGACGTGTCCCCTTTTCGCCGGGGAGGAGCACCATGGAGTCAGAGAAGGCATGTGCGGCATGGGAGGCACCGATGGCCAGAGCCCGTTCCCGTTACGCCCCCGACCGGGGGCTGACCACGCGCATGGTGTCGACCATGTTCTTCATCGGCCTGCTGTACGTGGTCCTGGTCGGGGTGCTGCTGGCCGTACTGCCCGGCTCCTGGGCGGTGATCCTGATCATCACCGGCGGCCTGTTCGTCGTGCAGTTCTGGTTCAGCGACAGGATCGCCGCGTTCGGGATGGGGGCCCGCGAGGTCACCCCCGAGGAGGCGCCCGAGCTGCATGGCGCGATCGACCGGATCTGCGCGCTGGCGGACATGAAGAAACCCCGCGTCGCCCTCGCGCGGAGTGACGTGCCGAACGCGTTCGCCACCGGCCGCAACGAGAAGTCGGCCCTGGTCTGCGCGACCACCGGGCTGCTGCGAAGACTGGAGCCCGAGGAGCTGGAGGGCGTCCTCGCGCACGAGATGTCGCACGTCGCCCACCGCGACGTGGCGGTGATGACCATCGCGTCGTTCCTGGGCGTGCTGGCGGGGATCATCACCCGGGTGGCCCTGTGGGGCGGCTTCGCCCGGAACAGCCGCGGCAACGACCCGGCGGGCATCATCGTCATGCTGATCCCGCTGATCAGCGCGGTCGTCTACGCGCTCAGTTTCCTGCTGACCCGGCTGCTCTCCCGCTACCGCGAGCTCTCCGCCGACCGCACCGCCGCCCTGCTCACCGGCCGCCCCTCGGCGCTCGCCTCCGCGCTGACGAAGGTGAGCGGGCAGATGGCGCGCATACCCACGGAGGACCTGCGGAAGGCTGAGCCGTACAACGCCTTCTACTTCGTCCCCGCCTTCTCCTCGAAGGAGAGCTTCAGCCGGCTGATCTCCTCGCACCCGACGCTGGAGCAGCGCCTCGACCAGCTGGCCCGCATCTCCGCCGACCTGTCCCGCCCCTGAAACGCCCTGCCCCGCACGTCCTGGAGGAACCTCCGTGGGTCTGTTCGACGCGATCCTCGGCCGGAGCAAGCCGGTCCGCCCGGATCTGGACCAGCTCTTCGCCGTACCGTCCGCCGCCCTGACCCTCCAGGCCGCCACCGGCTTCACACCGTCCGGCCTGGGCTCGGTCTGCTTCGCGGGGGTGGAGGGCGCCAACTTCGCACGCCTCCAGCAGGACGTACGAGAGCTGCTGGACGCGGACACGGCCCGGGGCGGGGTGCCGGTGGAGTTCAGCCAGGACGCGTACGGCTACACCTGGCTGCTCGCCCAGCAGCCGCCGGAGGACCCCGCCGCCCTGGTCAACGACCTGCACGCGGTGAACACCCTGCTCCAGGACGGCGGCTTCGGCCCGCACCTGCTCTGCTCGCTGATCGGCTTCCGAGACCCGGAGGGCCGCTCGCTGGCGCTGGTGTACCTCTACAAGCGCGGCACCTTCTACCCGTTCGCCCCGGCTCCCGGCGGCGCGGAGAAGCGGGACAACGGCCTGGAGCTCCAGGTCCGCGCCGCCCTCGGGGACGACCTCCGGGTGGAGAAGGAGCTGGCCCGGTGGTTCCCGGTGTGGGGCGCGCCGGGCCTGTGAACCCTACGCGGGTGGGTACGGGAGCGAGCGGTACGGATCAGGCGCCGACGGTCCCCGCGAGGAACGCGGTCCAGGCGTCGGGGGCCACGGCGAAGGTCGGGCCGTCGGTCACCTTGGAGTCCCGGACGTGGACGGCCCGGGGACAGGCGGCCACCTCGACGCACTCGCCGCCTTCATTGCCGCTGTAGCTGGACTTGCGCCAGTCGTACGCGACCTCGATGCAGGCATCCCCTTCGTTGCCGCTGTAGCTGGACTTGAACCACGCCAGTCCGGAACCGGTGCTCACAACTGCCCCGCCTTCTTCTCGATGAGCTCGGCGGACTCCCAGGGGTTGAGCGCCTGGGCCCGCAGCATGCCGAAGAGGTCGAACAGGTCGCTTACCTGCTCGGGTTTGGAGATCAACCTATCCCCGCCCTGCGCCTCCACATACACCAGACTGCGGCCCTCCGCCGTGTTCATCAACTGCATCGGCCCCATCAGTCCTGCGTGGGTGTGCTGGTCGGAGGGAACGACCTGCACGGTCAGATGGTTCAACCGCTCGATGCAGTCGAGAAGATGGAGCAGCTGCTCCTTCAGCACCGCCGGTCCGCCGAGGGCCTTCTCCAGGATCGACTCCTCGATGACGAAGCCGACGCGGGGAGAGTTGTCCCTGGCCAGCACCACCTGTCGTTCGAGTCGCGCCCCGACGTGCCGAACGATCTCGTCCTCGGTGTACGCGGGTGTGCGGGACCGGTAGACGGCGTACGCGTACGCCTCCGTCTGCAGGAGCCCCGGAATCAGCATCGTCTCGTAACCGCTGATCACACGCGCATCTCTCTGCAACCTCGCCCAGTTCAAGAAGCGGGGCGAGTACTTCTCCTCGTCCACCAGCTCGACGCACGCCTTCAGCGCCCCGCCCGCGTCGAACACCCGGTCGGAGTCGTGCAGGAACTCCAACGACGGGATGCGTTCGGCGCGTTCGTAGGCTCCCATCAGCGATTCGGAGATCAGCAGGCGGTCCGCCGACTCCTTCTGCGTGAGTCCGGCGCGCGTCCGATGGATCCGGATCAGGTCGCCCACGAGCCGTCGTACTCCCGAGGGCTCACCACTCGTTCCCACAGCCACCGCCTTCCTCACCACATCACGCGATGTGGACCGTGTCGTACTGGTCACGCTAGGCAACCGGCGGGATTCTCGTAGCCATGACGAGCAAGAATCTCCCCGAATGGGTCCCCGTGGCCGGACATCAACTCCGCCTGTCCGGAATTCACTTCGACGCCATTCGGTTGAAGGGCGTACGAGGCGAGGCGGTCGTCCACCACCTGATCACGCTCACTGCGGGTGAGCCCGGTCCGGTGGTGCGGGAGGTCGCCGGGGCGCGGTGGACGTACTTCCTGATCCCTCCCGGGTCGAGCAAGGAGTTCGACTGGCCGCCGGGAGCCACCTGTTACGGGCCGGCCGCCCGGGACCACTGGGTCGGCATCCCGGGCGTCGAGGGGAACACGTACCCGTTGAGCTGGCGGTGCGGTGCGCCGGAGGAGGACGAGTACGTGGATCCGGAGCTGCTGCACGGCCTGGTGCGGGCGCAGTTGGCGTGGGAGGAGTCGGAGGAGGCGCCGGAGTGAGCGCCGGGGGACGCCGGACGCCGCACCGCCCCTGGCGCCGGCTCCGACCTCGGCGGTTGGCCTCACTCCCCGTTACGCTGACTCGAACATATCGAACGGGGCACTTCGTGATCGCTTTCTGTCAGTTCCTCTTCCTCATATCCCTGGTCGTCCTCCTCGTCTCCGGCGTCCGCCATCTGCGGCAGAGGCCGTTGCGGGCGCGCGGCGAGCAGGTGATGGCGGAGGAACGGCGCAGGACGGTGCCGAACGACGGGCGGGTCTCCATCCAGTACGCGTACCTGGACCGGAGCGGCAACGAGTACACCAAGTGGCGGCACGGGGTGTCCGTCGAGCCGGCCGGTCCGCTGGTGGGAGTGGTGTACGACACGCAGAAGCCGGCGCGTGCCGAGTTCACCGCCCTGCTCCCGGAGAGCCCCCGGCCGAAGCGCGTCTTCCTGCTCTGCGTGCTGGTACTGGCCGTGGTCTGCTTCGTGCCGGGGTGGATCGTACCGAGGCTCTGAGCCGCCCCGCGTCATGGCTGACAGGCCCTCAAGCAGCCGTTGACCGTGATCGATTCGCAACGGATTCCGTTCTCCGTCGAGACCCATTCAGGTACCACCCGATTAGGCTCGACGCTCATGTCCGACACCGCGCCCGACAACGGCAGTTCCGCTCGTCCCGCCGCGATTCCGGCCTCCATCGACCGTACGGAGGACCGTCCCGTCTACGTGATCGGGGGCGGGCCGGGCGGGCTGGCGGCTGCCGCCGCGCTGCGCGCGGAGGGGATGCGGGTCGTCGTGCTGGAGAAGGCGCCCCAGGTCGGCGCCTCCTGGCGGGGGCACTACGACCGGCTGCATCTGCACACCACCCGACGCTGGTCGGCGTTGCCGGGGCTGGCCATGCCCCGGAAGTTCGGGCGGTGGGTGTCCCGGGACGACGTGGTGCGCTACCTGGAGAAGTACACCGAGTTCCACGAGCTGGAAGTGATCACGGGCGTCGAGGTCTCCCGCATCGACCGGGCGCCGGACGGGGCCGGGTGGGTGCTCTCCGCGACCGGTGGGCGGTTGCTCACGGGGCGCGCGGTGGTGGTCGCGACGGGCTTCAACCACACGCCGCACCTACCCGATTGGCCCGGCCGGGGGGCGTGGGCCGGGGAGCTGGTGCACGCGGCCCGGTACCGCAACCCGGCACCGTACACGGGCCGGAGCGTGCTCGTCGCGGGGATCGGGAACACCGGCGCGGAGATCGCGGTGGACCTGGTGGAGGGCGGGGCCCGCGAGGTGCGGATCGCGGTGCGTACGGTCCCGCACATCGTGCGGCGTTCGACGGCCGGGTGGCCCGCGCAGGCGACCGGCATCCTGGTGCGGCGGCTGCCGGTGTGGCTGGTCGACCGGACGGGCGCGCTGATGGCGCGGGTCGCGGTGCCGGACCTCGCGGCGCAGGGGCTGCCGCGCCCCACCACCGGGCTGTATTCGCGGGTGAAGGACGGGGCGATCCCGGTGCAGGACGTGGGGCTGATCGACGCGGTGAAGGCGGCTCGGGTACGGCCGGTCGCGGCCATCGCCTCGTTCGAGGGCACGGACGTGGTGCTCACCGACGGGACGCGGCTGACGCCGGACGCGGTGATCGCGGCCACCGGCTACCGCCGGGCGCTGGAGGGGCTGGTCGGGCATCTCGGGGTGCTGGACGGGCGGGGGCGGCCGGTGGTGCACGGTGCCAGGTCGCCGCGGGAGGCGCCGGGGCTGTACTTCACCGGGTTCTCCAACCCGATCAGCGGAATGTTCCGCGAGATGGCGCGGGACGCGCGACGTATCGCACGGCGGATCGCCCGTTCGCCGCGCTGATGGCGTCGGCCGTCGCGACGACGGCGCTCGTCCCGGCGAGCCTCTCCCTCAGCTCCGCGGTCCTGGGGTCGTCGGTGCCCAGGGCTCTCGCGCAGTCGGTGAACGTCCGCTTCAGCAGGGCGATCGCGCGGTCCGGGGCCCCGGTGACGCAGTGGGCCGCCGCGACCTGGGTCAGGGCGAGCAGCGTCTGCTCGTCGTACGGGCCGAGGACCCGGGCGCAGTCCGCGGCGAGCCGGAGGTACTGGCGCAGCGCCTCCTGTGCGTCTCCCGCGACCAGCACGGTCTGGGCAAGGTAGTGCCTGCCTGAGAGGGTCTCGGGGTGGTCCTTCCCGAGGGCTCGCTCCAGGCGGGTGAGATTGTCCGCTCGGAGCGTCCGCGCCCGGTCGGACTCTCCCGCCTCCAAGCAGGCCGCCGCCAGGTGGTGGCCGGCGCGGAGGGTGTCGAGGTGGTCCTCGCCGTAGAGCCGGGAACGCGTCGCCAGGTCCTCCTCGAAGAGCGGAACGGCCCTGCTCAGGTTCCCCGACGTCCGGTATGCACAAGCGAGTCGGAACCGCGCGATCAAGGCCTGCGGATGGTCACCACCGAGATGGTGTGCCGCGTCGAGGTTCTGCCGGAACATGACGATCGCGCGTTCCGGGTCGCCGTCCAGCAGGTGGACATCCGCGAGATGGCAGCGGGCGGCCAAAGTCGCGGGGTGCCGCTCTCCCAGGACGCGCAGGTACTCGTCCAGGTTCACGCGGAGCGTCTCGACCGCCTGGGCGATGTCGCCGGCCGCCTCACGGGCATGGCCGAGGGCGTCTCGGGCGGCGAGGGTTTCGAGATGGTCCTCCCCCAGCACGCGCAGCCGGTCGGCGAGCACACGCCCGTGCATCACGAGCGCCTCGCCGATGTCCCCTCTCCTCTCGTGGACGTGCGCGAGCCCGGACCTGATGGCCAGGGCGAGCGGGTGTTCGTCACCGTCGGCCCGGATCACGTCGGCGAGGATGCGTGCGTACAGCCTCTCCGCCCGGTCCAGGTCCCCGGCCTTGTACGCCGCCGTGGCCAGGTTGGCCCGGAGGATGCGGGAGTTCGTGTCCTCGTCGCCCACGACACGACGGCTGCCGGCCAGGACCACCTCGTACAGCGCCGCCGCCTGCTCAGGTTGCTCCAGCCCCACGAGGACTTCGGCCAGGTCGGCCCGGCAGTTCATCACCGCCGGATCGTCCTCGCCCAGGGCGGCGACCAGTCCGTTCAGCGCCCGGCGGTAGTGGACGGCGGCCGGCTCCAGGACGACCTGCTCCTTGAGGAACCGGGCCGCCCAGCTCAGCAGGTGGGCCGTCGCTTCGGAGTCGTCCTCGGGCGCGGTGTGCTGGGCCAGAGCCTCGGCGTGCGCGAGGAGTGCCCGCCCCAGCGGCCAGAGGTCCGGCCGCTCCTCGTCGGGAACGGTCCTGAGCAGTCCCTCGGTGGCCCGCTCCCGCGCCTCCGCCACCGCGTCCGCCGCGCGGTGCGGGTCGTCCGGGTCGGGGGTCCGCGCGAGGGCCTGCACCAGGCGGTGCACGGAGAGGGTGCCGTCCGGTCCGGCGGTGATCATGCTGTGGGCCACCAGCCGCCCGATCGCCTTGGCCAGTAGGGGAGGCGGGGCGGGTCCGTCCAGCAGGGTGCGGGGGATGTGGTCGGGGGCGTACCAGGCGAGGGTGCGCAGCACGTCGCCGGCGAGCGGGGTGTCGGCGAGGCGGTCGAGAGTGATGCGCCAGACGCGGGCCACCGTGCGGTCCGCGTCGGTGGTCTCCGCGCCGGTGGCGTACGTCTCGGCGGGCCAGGAGCACAGCATGCCCAGGTACTCGCGCGGGGTGGTGCCGTTCTCGTGGCAGTACGCGGCGGCCTGCTCCACCGCGAGCGCCAGGTGGCCGAGCTCCTCGCACACCTCGGCGGCCCCGTCGGTGTCGCGGGGCCCGGCCTGTGTGAGGACCCGGCGGAACAGCTCGACGGACTCGGCGGGGGCGAAGACGCCGAGCCGGACGGTGGTGGCGTCCAGCTGGTGCCAGCCGGTGGCGAGGCGGGTGGTGACCAGAACCCTGCCACCACCACCACCGAGCCGGTCGAGCAACGGGCGTACGCCGTCGGGGTGGTTGACGTTGTCGAGCACGACGAGCCAGTCGTCGTGGGCGGCGAGCCAGCCGAGGGCGCGTTCGCGTTGGAGCTCCTGCGGGAGTCCGGTCAGCCCCGGCTGGAGGGCGCGGGCGAGTCCGGCGAGGCCCGCCTCGACCCCGGCGGGGCTGTCGGCGCCGATCCACCAGCGGAGCCGCGCCGTTGAGCGCGTCGCGGCCCAACGGGCGGCGAGGGCGGACTTGCCGACCCCGCCGAGGCCGCTCACCGCCCGCAGCACCACACCGCCGGGCGCCTCGAAAGCGGTGTCCAGCGCGTCGAGTTCGGCGGAGCGGCCGACGAAGAGGGCGCCGTGCGGCAGGTTCGAGAGCCCGCTGTCCGCCGCGTCTCCGGGGATGGGGCCGTACGCCTCGACGGGCGGCAGGGTGGCGTTCTCGACGTGCAGGGCGACGGAGTTGAGGATGTCCCGCCCGGCCGCGTTGGCCCCCGCACGGGCGGAGACGGGCGGCGGCTGCGGGGTGTCCGGGCCGGGCGGCGCCTGCGGGACATCCGGGCCGGTCGGCGGCTTGCGCTTCACGAGCCGTGCCGGGCGGTGGAGCCGTCGATGTCGCCGCCGGCCGCGTTCGAGCCGCCGGTGGCGGTGATGCCCGGGGCTTCCGTACCCGCTGCGGAAGCGGCGCCGGGCGCGATGTCGTGCGCCGAGGCGGAACGGATGCTGCCGCGTGCCGCGTTGGAGCCGCCGGCCGCCCGTACGGGCACGGGAGCGGGTACGGGCGCGGTGGGCGTACCGGCGCGGAGCTGCCGGAACGCCACCCCCAGCGCGACGACGCCCACCGCCGAACCGACCACGCCCGCGATCTGGCTCGACCGCTCCAGGTCCGCCGCCGTCACCCAGACCAGCAGTCCCGCGGCCACCGCCGCACCGGCCCCGGCCAGCAGCCACCAGGTCGTCCTGCTCACTCCGCGCCTCCCCGTCATGGGGGCATTCTCGCGCCGAGCACCGCTTCTGGCACGGGAGTTGGCGTGTGCGATCCGTAACGCTCAGGCCGCCGTCACCACAGCCTTCCCGCTCACGGGCAGGGGCGTGCGGCGGACGACGAGGGACATCAGGGCGGCGACCGCGCACAGCGCCCCGGCGGCGTACCAGACGACGTCGTACGAGCCGAAGGCGTCCCGGGCCACTCCGCCGAGGAAGGCGACCACGGCCGCCCCGATCTGGTGCGAGGCCAGCACCCAGCCGAAGACGATCGCGCTGTCGTCGCCGTACTGCTCCCGGCAGAGGGTGATCGTCGGCGGGACGGTGGCGACCCAGTCCAGACCGTAGAAGACGATGAAGAAGACCATCGGCGGGTGCACCGTGGGCGCCATCAGCATGGGCAGGAAGAGCAGCGAGATCCCGCGCAGCGCGTAGTAGACGGCGAGCAGCCGGCGGGAGTCGAAGCGGTCGGTGAGCCAGCCGGAGAAGACCGTGCCGAGGATGTCGAAGACCCCGATGACGGCGAGCAGCGAGGCGGCGGCGGTGACCGGCATGTGGTGGTCGTGGGCGGAGGGCACGAAGTGGGTGCGGATCAGGCCGTTGGTCGAGGCGCCGCAGATCGCGAATGCCCCGGCCAGCAGCCAGAACTGTCCGGTGCGGGCCGCGTCGAAGAGCACCCGCAGAGCCCTGGTCGCGGCGCCCCGGGTGGGAGCGGGCTTCGCCGCGTACGTACCGCCGTAGGGGGCGAGGCCCACGTCGGCGGGGTGGTCGCGCAGCAGGAACCAGACGAGCGGGACGACGACGAGCGCGGCGAGCGCGACGGTCACCGAGGCGGGGCGCCAGCCGTGCTCCTTGACGATCCAGGCGCAGAGCGGCAGGAAGACCAGTTGGCCGGAGGCGCCGGCGGCGGTGAGGATGCCGGTGACCAGGCCGCGCCGGGCGACGAACCAGCGGTCGGTGACGATCGCGGAGAAGGACATCGCCATGGACCCCGTACCGAGGCCGACCAGCAGGCCCCAGTAGATGAGCAGTTGCCAGGAGGCCGTCATCCAGACGGAGCCCAGCGCCCCGGCCGCCACCACGGTCAGCGCGGCGGCCACCACCCGCCGGATGCCGAACCGGCCCATCAGCGCGGCGGCGAAGGGGGCGGTGACCCCGTACAGCGCGAGGTCGACGGAGACGGCGAGGCCGATCTCGCCGCGCGACCAGCCGAACTCCGCGTGCAGCGGGTCGATGAGGAGACCCGGCAGCGCGCCGAAGGCCGCGCCGCCGATGATCGTCACGAAGGTGACGGCGGCGACGATCCAGGCGCGGTGGATCCGGAGACCGGCCGGAAGGCGGGATGGGCGGGAGGGCGTCGAGCGGCGCGCGGCCGGGGCGGGGGGCCGGCCGCCGCTCTCGTCCCGGGCGGCGCTTTCGGTTGTCTGGGTCACGTGTCACAGGATCCGGCGCGGGAGGGGGCGCGGGCGAGTGGCCTGAGAGTCACCCGTCGAAGGGATCGGGCCACGTCCTCCGTGGGCGACGGCGAGATCGACTGCGGCGGCCCCCGGTCGGAGACGTACTCCCCCGGCAGCCCGGACGTCTGCGCGCAGGAACGCCGGTGGCCGGAGCTCGTCGGTGTTCTCGGCCTCTCGGTGCCCTTCGCGGTGACCGGGCCGCACGCTGGGTATCTCCCCCGCCCGGCCCCTCACCCGGCGCGTTCCAGCCGGCTGATGGGGCGCGCGCCGAGCAGGGCGACCACGACGAAGAGGTTGACCACCGCGCCCGCGAGCAGCAGCCGGGACGTACCGACCGCCTCGGCGACCGGTCCGGCCAGGGCGCGGCCCGCCGCGACCATCAGGAGCGAGCCCGCCACGTCGTAGGCGTGCAGGCGGTTCAGGGCTTCGGGCGGTACGTGCGTCTGGACCGTCGTGGACCACATCACCAGCCAGAACGCCGAGGCCGCGCCCGCCAGCAACTGGCCCGCGCCGAGCACCGCGACCGGTAGGTCCAGGCCCAGCACCACCAGGTTCACGGCGACCGCAGGGAGCGCCAGCGCCCCTGCCGCCAGCGGGCGCCGGGGGCGCAGCCGGAGGGCGAGCAGCCCGCCGACGACGCTGCCCGCGCCGCTGACCGCCATCATCGCGCCGTACGTTCCCGAGCCGTGGCCCTCGGTGATCCGGACGGCCGTGAGCGGGAGGCTCGGGCCGAGCACGGCGAAGCCGTACACCGTCCAGATGACGATCACTCCCCAGAGCCAGGACCGGGCGCGGAATTCCCGCCATCCGTCGACCAGTTCGGCCAGGAACCCGCCGCGTGGGGCGTCGTCGTGCGGGGCGGGAGCGAGGCGCATCAGGAAGAGGCAGACGCCGGAGACGCCAAAGGTGGCCGCGTTCGCCACGTACACCGCTCCGGCGCTCGCCAGTCCGACCAGGACACCCGCGAAGGCGGGACCCGCCATCGTCATCAGGGCCTCGGAGACCCGGAGCACCGCGTTGGCCCGCTGCACGTCGGTGGAGATCCGGGGCACGGTCGAGGCGACGCCCGGCTGGAAGAGCGCGGCGCCGACGCCCGCGACCGCGCTGAGCGCGCAGACCGCCCAGAGCGGCGGGTTGCCGGTGGCGAAGAGAACCGCCAGCACCGAGGCCCCGGCCAGCCGGAGGGCGTCGGCGGCGACCATCATGCGGCGCGGGGTGAACCGGTCGGCGAGCACTCCGCCGAAGAGGACGAAGACCGCCAGCGGGGCCATCCACGCGGCGAGCGCGTACCCCACGGAGGAGGTGGGGCGGCCCGCGCCGAGCAGTCCGGCGGTGAGCGCCACGGGGATCATGCCGTCCCCGAAGAGGGCGACGGTGCGGGCGACGAAGAAGTACCGGAAGTTGGGGTTCCAGAGCGGGGCGGCCGAGCCGGCCCCGTCCCCCGGTCCCGCCGACGACACGGTCGGGTCCGGCCGGTGGGCCGGAGGGCGCGGGGCGTGTACCGTCCCCCCGTCAGCGCGGGCGGGAATACGGGTGCTGTTCTGATGCTTGTCGCTCACACCGCAGAGGTGTACCAGGCGAAGGTCTATACCACTAGGCCGAGCCGGACGGTTCGCGTCGGATCAGCGGGCGCCGCCCGCCCGGCGGGGATGGCCGGACAGGCCCGGGGAACGAGCCGAGGAGGTCGTCGTGCCGCATCGGGTGGTCGTGCTCGCCCTGGACGGATTGCTCCCCTTCGAACTGGGCATCCCGCAGCGGATCTTCGGGAGCGCGCGGAGTCTCGGCCCCGACGACCCGGGCGAGCGGCTGTACGAGGTGGTGACCTGTTCCGTGCGCCCGCCCGGCCCGGTCCAGACGGACGCCGACTTCTCCGTGATGGTCGAGAACGGCCCGGAGGCCCTCGCCACCGCCGACACGGTGGTGGTCCCCGCCTCGTACGAACTGGGCCCGGTCCACACCGAGGGCCGGCTGACCGGCGAACTCGCCGCCGCGCTGGCCCGCATCGGACCCGGCACCCGGCTGGTCGCGATCTGCACCGGCGGGTACGTCCTCGCCGCCGCCGGATATCTGGACGGCCGTCCCGCCACCACCCATTGGGCGTCCGCCGACCACTTCCAGCGGCTCTTCCCGAAGATCCGGGTCGATGCGGACGTGCTCTTCGTGGACGACGGGGACGTGCTCACCTCGGCCGGGGTGGCCGCCGGGATCGACCTCTGCCTCCATCTGGTGCGCCGCGACCACGGGACCGCCGTCGCCAACGACGTGGCCCGGCGCACGGTCGTCCCCCCGCACCGGGACGGCGGGCAGCGCCAGTTCATCCAACGCCCGGTGCCCGAACCCCGGTTCGCCAGTACCACCGCGGCCCGGGCGTGGGCGCTCGGGCGGCTGGACCGGCCGATCCAGCTGCGGGACATGGCGGAGCGGGAGTCGATGAGCGTACGGACCTTCACCCGGCGCTTCCGCGAGGAGGTCGGCATCAGCCCCGGCCAGTGGATCACCCAGCAGCGGGTGGAGCACGCCCGCAGGCTCCTGGAGTCCTCGGGTCTCAGCGTCGACCAGGTCGCCCGGCAGTCCGGCTTCGGCACGGCGACCTCGCTGCGCCAGCACTTCCAGGCCGCGCTGGGCGTCCCCCCGACCGTCTACCGCAGGACCTTCCGCGCGACCGCCGACACCCGGGGGTGACCGGACCCGGGCCAGGACTCCCGTCCCGGTCCTGGCCGGCCGGGGAGCGCCCGCGCGGACCTCAGGTCAGGTCGGGGTAGAGGTCGGTGAAGGCGAGCAGCGGGTCGTAGGAGTCGAGCGGGGCGGGCGTCTCCGTGCACTCCTGGGCCGCCGCGCGGCCGTTCCGGTCGACCTCGCACCAGATCTGCTTCCCGGTGCCCTCGGGCATCCAGCCCCACCGGTCGGCGAGCCCGTCGACCAGCTCCAGGCCGCGCCCGTTGGTGTCGTCGCCCTCCGCGTGCCGCTGCTTCGGCGGCCGGGCGCTCGCGTCCGCCACCTCCACGCGCACGGTGCCCCCCGCGCCCGGCGCACCGGTCGGGCCGAAGAGCATCCGCAGTACGGCCGGACAGCCCGTGTGCACGACCGCGTTGGTGACCAGTTCCGAGATCAGGAGGATGAGCGTCTCGGCGAGCGGCTCGTCATCCCTTATCCCCGACCCTTCCAGGCGCGACCGCGCCCATCTGCGGGCACGTCCCACTTCTGCGGGATCCGCCCCGACCTCCAGCTGAACCTGAAGCACCTGCACCGCTCACACCATCCGAACCGGCGGACACATCGCCTCGCGCCTCCTCAGGATCACGGAACGTGATTCCTGTGCGCGACAGCATGGTTGACGTACAGTCACCGCAACAAGCGCTTCGGGCATATTCACGCGCGAAGGAGTACGCGTGGTGCATACTGTGCGACGCACTCGGCGGGAGGCCGCCGAGACAGCCCTCCGCACCCGTGGCATCGCCGTCCCGCCCGGCCCGGTGCAGCTCCCCGAGGTGCCGGCAACGCCCCGCACCCGGTCTTCGACCGCCGCGCGGGCTGCCTCCGGAGTGTTCGGTTCCACTGGCTCTCGCATCCCACGGAGCGTACCCGAGCACGCCGACGACTCCTGCCGGTGATGAATCGATCACGAGGTGTGCCCGATTCGGCGCGGACGGCGGGACAGGGACGTCACCGCACGTCACCACATGTGGCGACCGGGCTCACCCCAGGCGGAACGGTTCGCTCCGCTGCCGACGGGCGGCCGGGCCAAACATCTGCGCGAAGAGGGAGACAGGACGCCTGAGCGAATGCACGCCCACCCGCACGCCCGGCGCACTACGGAGCGTGCGGCCGGAGCGCAGGGGGGCGCACCCGGAGAGCCCGTACGGGGCCCGGGGAGCCCTCGGGACACCCGGCCCGCCCCCCGGGGATCAGGCGTCCGGCTCGACCACGGTGACGTACGCGGCGAGGGCCGCCACGGCGTCGTCCTCGGCGATGCGCCCGTCCTGGTCGGTGTCCAGGCTGCGGGCGGCGACGCGTGCGATGTCCACGTCCGCACCGAGCACCCGCAGCGCGCGCTCCACCGCGTCGACCGGGGCCGTACCGGAGGAGGTGCGGGAGGCGGAGGAGTCGGCGGGGCCCTCCGCACCGGCGGCGGCGACGTCGATGGCCGCACGGAGGAAGGGACGGGCGATCTCCGCGAACCGCTCGGGGCTGTCCCGCAGCCGCTTCACCGCCCCGCCGACGAACTCCTCGCGGCTGACCCGCTGGTCCCCGTCCACATCGGCGATCCCGGCCATGCCCTGCCAGAAGGCCTCCGCCCCGCTGTAGAGAGCCTGCCCCCGGTCGCAGCGGGCCGTCGTGCCGAACTCGGCGAGCAGTCGGGCCGCGGCGGCGTTGAAGTCGGTCCGGTCGATGTAGCCGCTGCCGTCCTGGTCGAAGGCGGCGAAGCGGTGCGCGATCTTGCGCTCGTATTCTGCGCTGTCCATGGCGGGAGCGTACGGCGCCCGGCGTCGTCACGTGTCACCGTGGCGCGACGTCCGTGTGACGGCGCGGTATGACAACCACACCGCACGGGGTGTCCCTATGCCTTTCAGGCGGGCAGTGGCTGAGCCGACTCGTCGACTGCGGCGTCCGCGTCGGGGTAGACCTCGAAGAGGCGGCGCACGCCGAGCGCGGCGAGGACCCGGTTGACGTGGGAGCCGTCCTCGGCGCCCCGGGCAGGGAGGATGAGCCGGAGCCGGCCGCCGCAGGACTTCATCAGGCGGCGGGAGGCGATCAGCACGCCGACGCCGCTGGAGTCGCAGAACAGGACCTCCGTCAGGTCGAGGACGACCTGGTGCCGGCCGGCCGCGACGGCGCCGTGCACGGACTGACGGACGACGGGTGATGTCACCAGGTCGAGTTCACCGTCTATCCGGAGCACGGTCCAATCGCCCTGCTCGGCCTCGTCCACCTTCAGCGTCACGCGACTGGACCTCTCGTTCCGGGGGCTCCCGACGAGACCGATGCCGTACCGGTGTCGATGCGGAGGATTCCGTTCCTCCTCGCGGCTGCCCATTCGCCCCTCCATGAAACACCGGGCCACTCTTCCGTGCGCACGCGGGTTTGCGGGAGACCCGACCGGCAAGAAGCCACCGCGTCACCACCCGCCGCCCGCTCCCCCGTCACCCGGGCCCCCTTACCATTCAGCGGCCCTCCGGCGAGGTAGTTGGCGCAAAGGTTCGTGTTCGGACGGGGGCGCGGACTACATTCAAGGTGCACGAGGGGCACGGGGGCACGTTTCAGCACCGACCGCAGGGCGCAGGACCGACCGCAGGGCGCAGGGCTGGGGGTTTCATGGCGTACGGCGCACCTCCCCGCTGGGACCGCAGGATGCAGCAACGGCTGGCCCGCGGTGAGGCGGCGGCCCTCGGCGAGCTCTACGACCGGTTCGCCGCCCTCGTCCACAGCCAGGCCCACCGGATGCTCGACGACGATGCCGCCGCCAACATCGTGACCCGTGAGGTCTTCACCCACGTCTGGGAGAACCCGGACGCCTACGACCCCCGGCTGGGCTCCATGCGGTCCTGGGTGGCCCGGCTGGCCCACCGGCGTTCCGTGGCGCGGCTGCGCTCTGAGGAGCGCGAGGCGTACGAGGACGCGGAACGGCCCGGACCGGGCGCCCGGAGCGACCCGGACCACGCCCCTTCGGACGCCTCCACCCTGGACGAACGTCTGCGCAGGGCGACGGCCGCGGCCCGCGCCGACTACATCGCCGCCACCATGCCCGAACCGCTGCGGGCCGCGCTGGAACTCGCGTACATCCAGCGCCGCGACTACCGGCAGGCCGCCGCCGACCTCGGGGTGACCGAGATCGAGGCCCGCCGACGGCTGCGGCTCGGACTCCAGTTGCTGTCGAGCGCCAACCTCGCACCGGTGGACGGTTTCCCGCCCCCCGGCTACGGACGCGCGCTGTGAGCGGCCACGACGACGGGACCGGCGGACGCGGCGGCACCGGGGACGAGGTGCGGCGCGCCCGGCGCATACCGGGGCCGCGCAGCGCCCCGGACGACCTGGCCCTCGGCTCCGTACCTCGCCCGGTGCTCTCCTCGGACCTGGCGGACCTCGCGGAGCTGACGGACGTGGCGGACCTTCCGGAGGCGGAACACACCGCGGACGCCGGGCACACGGCGGACGCCGCGCACGGGTCGGAACACGGGGCAGTGGCGCAGGAGGAGCCGGAGGCCGGCCCCGGAGCCGAACCGGAAGCGGTGCCGCGGCCCCGCCGTCGGCCGGAGGAGCCTCCTCCGTTCGTGCTGCCGACCGTGCCCGTCCCGGTGATCCCGATGCCGGAGGCCTCGCACTCCGTGCTGCGGTCCCTCCTCGGCGCGTGGGCGCTGGCCGCCTGCTCGGCCGAGGAGAGCGCGACCGTGGAGGAGCACCTCGCCTCGTGCCAGCCCTGCCGCGAGGAGGGGACACGCCTGCGGGACGCGGTGGGGCTGCTGCACACCGACCGTTCGCTGGACCTCGACCCGAAGCTCCGCTCCCGGGTCATCGAGGGCTGCCTCGAACGGCGTCCGGCCGGGATCCCGCTGCCGGAGTGGGCGGCACCGTACGACGCGGAGACCGCCCGGCTCGACGCACTGCTCCGGGACATCGGCGACGCCGAGTGGCACGCGCCGGTGCGGCTGCGGTGGTTCGAGGACGAGAAGCCCGCCACCCGGAAGACGACGGTGGCCGGGGTGATCTCCCATCTGCTGGCCGTCGACGGCATCGTGGCCGACGCGCTCGGCCTGCACGACCCGTCGGGCCCGCGGGACCTGCCCCGTACGCCGACCGCGCGCACGGAGGCCGTCTGGGCGGAGTCGTCCCGTCCGGCGACCCGGTCCATCCGCACTCCCTGGCGCGACCTGAACCACACACTGCTGCGGACGGTCTCGTTCGCCGAGCACGCGGTGGCGGACGACTCCGTCTCGTACGGGAGCTTCTCCCTGTCGGTCCGGGACTCGCTGCTGGAGCGGGCCTTCGAGTGCTGGGTGCACGGCTGGGACATCGCGCGGGCGGTCCACTATCCGTACGACCCGCCGGCCGCCGGGCATCTGAACCGGATGGTCGACCTCGCGGCCCGGCTGCTGCCCGGCGCGCTCGCGGTACGGCGCAGGGCGGGGCTGGCCTCCCCGGCGCAAGAGCTGGTCGCGGCGGGTTCGCCGGGGCGCTCGCTCCACCTCGAAGTGGAGGGCCGGGGCGGCGGGGACTGGTACATCCCGCTGGACTCGCCCGCCGCCGTCGGTTCGGCCGACCGCGCGGTGGCCCAGATCGCCCTCGACGGCGTGGAGTTCTGCGAGCTCGTCGCGGGCCATGTGCCGCCGGTGGAAGCGGCGGCGGGGCAGCTCGGCGACCGCCGGGCCATCACGGACGTGCTCTTCGCGGCGGCCTCGCTCAGCCGGCTGTGACGCGGGCGGCCCCGGCCGGCCGAGCGGCAGGAGGCCGTCAGGCGAAGATCACCGTGCGGCGGCCGTTGAGCAGGATGCGCCGCTCCGCGTGCCACTTCACCGCGCGCGCCAGCGCCTGGCACTCCACGTCCCGGCCGATCGCGACCAGTTGGTCCGGGGTGACGCCGTGGCCGACCCGCTCGACCTCCTGCTCGATGATCGGGCCCTCGTCGAGGTCGGCCGTCACGTAGTGCGCCGTCGCGCCGATCAGCTTCACACCGCGGGCGTGCGCCTGGTGGTAGGGGCGGGCACCCTTGAAGCTCGGCAGGAAGGAGTGGTGGATGTTGATGATCCGGCCGCTGAGTTCCTTGCAGAGGGCGTCGGAGAGGACCTGCATGTAGCGGGCGAGGACGACGAGTTCGACGTTCTCCGCGCGGACCAGTTCCAGCAGCTCGGCCTCGGCCTCGGCCTTGGTGTCCCGGGTGACGGGGATGTGCCGGAAGGGGACGCCGTACGACCCGACGAGCTCGGCGAAGTCCTCGTGGTTGGAGACGACGGCCGCGATCTCCACCGGCAGCGCGCCGATCCGGGACCGGAACAGCAGGTCGTTCAGGCAGTGCCCGAACTTGCTGACCATCAGCACCACCCGCATCCGCTCCGACGCGAGGTGGATCTGCCACTCCATGTGGAAGGAGTCGCCGATCGCCGCGAAGCTGGCCCGCAGCTTCTCCAGCGACACCGGGGAGGATGCCGAGAAGTGGACCCGCATGAAGAACAGGCCCGTGTCGTGGTCGCCGAACTGCTGGCTGTCCTCGATGTTGCACCCGGTCATGAAGAGATAGCTCGACACGGCGTGCACGATGCCCTGTTTGTCGGGGCAGGACAGGATGAGGACGTACTGCTCGGACTCGGCGTCCGGGGCGGGGGAAGCGGGCTGCGGCGCGGTCATCCCCGTAGCCTGCCACACCCTCCCGGTCTCAGGCCGATCTGGTCATGATGCGGAGAACGTCCAGCGAACGCGGCGGGACGTCCGGGTCGTCGCCGTCGTTGGTGGCGAGCAGCACATGGGCCTCGCGGGTGGTCTGGACGGCCTCCGGCCAGCCCGCGTGCTCCAGGTAGGCGGAGACGGGGGCGTCCGCGCCGACCTGGTGCATGATGCGCAGCACCCGCAGCACGGCGGCGTCCACGGCGGCGGCCTCGGCCGGGTCGCGGAAGATCGTCCCTATGTACTTCTCGGCGGACCAGTTGTCGAGCCAGGTGTCCTCGACCAGGCGGTACACGGCGTCGGTGACGTCGCCGTACCCTTCCCGGCCGGCCAGCCAGCACTCCTGGTGGAAGACGGGGTCCGAGAGCATGTGCAGCGCCGAGCGCACGTTGCTGCGCCAGCGCCACCACGGCATGTCATTGAGCGGCATGCCGTCCATGGTGGTGGAGCGGCGGCCTCGACGGGAAGAGTTCTCCGAACCTGGGTGCACGATTGTCGATCGTACGTTCCCTCTCGCCGGGTTTGTACGGGCCCCCGGAGTTCACCGCCCCGCCACGCGCCGTTGCCCTTCGCACACGGCTCCGTTACCCGGAGCCCGGCAGGCTCCGTACCCATGACCGGACGGCGACGCGCCCCTCATCTCGGTTCCCCGGCCTCTTCCGGCCCCTTCGGCTTCGGCGCCCCCGGGCCCCGGGGCACCCGCCGGCTCCTCGTCGGGGCGGCGGCGGCCGGGGCCCTGCTGCTGTCCGGCTGCGGGGCGCTCCCCGGAGCGGCGGCGGACTCCGGGAGCACCGTCACGGTGATGACCTGGGCGCCGGGCGCCTCCGACGACGCGGACTCGGTGACGATGGCCGGGGTGACGGCGATCGCCTCCACCTACGCGAAGTGGGTCAACGCGCGGGGCGGCCTCGGCGGGCACGAGCTGAAGGTGCTGACCTGCGACGAGGAGGACTCCCTCGCGGGCGCCGAGAAGTGCGCGCGGGAGGCGGTCGACCGGGACGTGACGGCGGTGGTGGGCTCGTACAGCCGGCACGGCCAGACCTTCATGGCACCGCTGGAGGCCGCCGGAATCCCGTACATCGGCGGGTACGGCGCTTCCGACGAGGAGTTCCAGAGCTTCGTGTCGTACCCCGTCAACGGCGGTCAGGCGGCGCTCCTGGCGGGCAACGGCAGGCAGCTCGCGGGGTCCTGCGCCACGGTGTCCCTGGTCCGCCCCGACTCCATCGCCGGGGACAGCATGGCGGCCCTGCTCGACGCCGGGCTGGCCCTGGGCCACCGGCACGCCGCCGTCGACGTGGCCGCCCCCGAGTCGGCGACCTCGTACGACTCCGAGGCGGCGAAGGCGCTCCACGCGGCGGACGACGGCTGTGTCACCGCCGTCCTCGGCGACCGCACCGGCACCTTCTTCGACTCCTTCCGCCGGCTCCCCGCCGACGACGGCGGCGTCAGGATCTCCTCGGTGCTCGGCAGCGTCAGCCAGCCGCTCATCGACAGCACCGGCGGGCGCGGCAGTCCCTTCGAGGGGGCATACGTCACCGGGTGGTACCCGGTCTCCTCGGACGCCCGCTGGAACGAGATGCGCGAGGCGATCCGGGCCTACGCCTTCGAGGACGACAGCATCGACCCGGCGGACTCGGCCGTACAGACCACCTGGGTGGCGTACACCGTGCTGACGGCCGCCGTCGAGGCCCTGGGAGACGGCGGTACGGGCGCGTCGGCGGTCACCTCGGTACTGAACCACGGGCTGAAGGTGGACACCGGCGGCCTCACCCCCGAACTGCGCTGGCGCTACCAGGACATGCTCGGCTCGGCCGCGTACCCCCGGATCGTCAACGGCACGGTCACCTTCCAGGTGGTCCGCGGGGGGCGGCTGGTGTCGCAGAAGAAGGGGTTCACGGACGTCACGGAGACCCTGTCCGACGCCAAGGCCGTCCGGGGCTGAGAAGCGCCGGAGCCCCGGGCTCCGCACGCGGGAGGCGCGGGGGCCGGGGCTCCGGGACGCTGCGGGCTCTTCGGGGCGCTCAGAGATCCGTGTAGGCGCGGCTGGTGAGGCCGTACTTCCCGGCGATGGTGTTCCACAGGCGGGACGCCTGCTTCTTGGCGGTGGTCGCCTCGCCGCTCTTCTCGCCGGCCCTGCTCGTCTCGTTGGTGGTGGCGGCCTTGCCGCCCTTGCAGGCCTTCTTGCCCTTCGCCTGGTGCGCCCAGGCCGCGTAGTGCTCGTCGGCCGAGGCCGAGGCCGCCCAGGCGCGGGTCAGCGCGGACGTGAGGTCGGCGTGGTCCGGCAGCTGGTCGACCGGCACGTCCTTCAGCCGGGTGACCAGTTCGCGGCGTTGCTGGGCGGCGTCCTTGAGGTCGGCGGCGGCCTGGTCGAGGTTCTTGCAGACCTTGATGTTCTCGACGGCGCCGATCACCGCCGTACGGCTGTTGTTGCTGTCCGCGAGCAGCTTGTCCAGCTGCTCCGCCTGCGGTTTCGCCGGGTCTTCCGCGGCGGGCGCCGAGGGGTCGGTGGCCGAGGAACTCGCCGAGGCCACCGGCTGCTTGTCGTCCTTCGACTCTCCGCCGCCGCTCAGCAGCGCACCGGCGCCCAGGCCGACGACCGCGCAGCCGATCACCACGGCCGCGATGAGCGGGATGTGCGCGGACCTGCGGCGCGGTGCGGGCTCGGGCTCGTACGCCTGCTGGGGGATGTCGTACCCCTGAGGGCCCTGGGGTCCCTGGTAGCCGGGCGCGTACCCCTGCTGCTGGGGCGGGAGTTGGCCGCCGGGGTAGCCCTGGGGCGGTCCGGCGGGCTGTCCCTGGGGGTGGCCGCCGTACTGCTGGTGCGCGGGCTGCTGGTGGGCGGGCTGCTGGTGCGCGGGGTCGACCCGCGGCATCTGCGTGGTGGCGCCGGCCGGTGCGTCGTCGCGGAAGAGGTTGTCGAACTCCGCGGGGGGCCGCCGGTCCTCCGGTGCCCCCGGGCGTATGTCGTACGGGGCGCCCGGGGTCGGCGGGATGTACTGGGTCGCGTCGTTGTCCTGCCCGGCCGGGACCGGTGCGATGAACTGCGTGGCGTCGGAGTCCCCGCCCGGCGCACCACCCGGTACGGCCTCCGGCGGCAGCGGCTGCGCGAACGGCTGCGGCTGCGCCGGGGGCATCGCCCCGCCCTGCTGCGGCGGCTGGTACGGGTTCGGCTGCCCGCCCTGGTATCCGCCGGACGCCGGGAGGTACTGCGTCTGCTGGTACGGGTCGGGGGCGCCGTACCCGCCCTGCTGCGGGTAACCGCCCCGCTGCGGATAGGGGGACGGCTGCTGCCCCTGCGCCGGGGTGCCCGGGTGCTGCTGCTGTGGCGCCTGGGACCCCCACGTCTGCCCGTCCCACGGGGAGCCGCCCGCCGGGGCGGACTCCTGCGGGCGGCCGTCCGCCGCTGCGGGGTTCCAGGGGGCACCACCGTCCGCGGGCAGCACGACACCTTCGTGGGCGGGCCGTACAGCAGGAAGCTGCTGATCGTCACCCTGTCCGCTCTGCGTCACCGGGACTCCTACGTGTCAACCTACGGAATCGTCGGCTCACGCTATCGGGTGGTTGCCCGGCTTCGCCAAGCGCGTCCGCGGCCCGCACCGTCCCTTCACGACCCGTACGGCTGCGCGACGCCCCCCGGGACACGGGGCGGCGGGCCGCGGACGGGCCTCCGCGCCCCGGAGGAACCCGCAGCTCAAGAGTGTGGCAACGGTGGGTCCGGGCCCGCCCGGCACGGGCGGGACGCCGGCCCCGCGCACCCGGGCCGGCGCCCGCACCGAGACATCCGCCACGTGGCCGGGCACCGGCGCACACGCACGTACCGGAGTGCGGTCGGCGCACACCTTCCCGTACGGCGCGTGCGGCGGCACCCCGTCCGAGCCGTCGGACGCCCGCGCACGCCCGCGCGTCCGGCCCGCCACCCGCCATCCGTCAGGCGGCCTGGAGGTCCAGGCGGGCGCTGAACTCGCGGACCGACGACTCCTCCCCGTACGGCAGCAGCCGCTGCTGGAGGTCGTCGAGGTACTCCGCGCCCCGGCTGGAACGCACCGTCTCCAGCAGCTCCACCGCCCGCAGCCCCGTGGAGCAGGCCTGTTCGACCTCGCGCTGCTGGACCTGCGCGGAGGCGAGCAGCACCAGGGCGATGCCGCGGCGGCGGGCCCTGGTCTCGGGGAGCGCGGCGAGCGCCTCCTTCGCCCGCCGGGCGGCGGCGGTGCCCTGACCCAGATCACGGTGGCAGTGGGCGAGTTCGTCGGCGAGGTACCCCTCGTCGAAGTGCGCGATCCAGGACGGGTCGTCGCCGGAGGACGCGTCCGCCCGCTCCAGCGCCTCCACCGCCCGGCCGGCCACCTCCTCGCAGGTGCCCGCGTCGCCGAGGGCCGCGTGCCCGCGCGCCTCGGCGGCCAGGAACATCGCCTCGGCGCGCGGTGTCACCTGGCCGCGCGCGCCCTCCTGCGCCGCACGGGCCAGCTGCGCGATCTCCCGCGGGTTGCCGAGCTGCGCGGCGAGGTGGCTCATCGACGCGGCCAGCACATAGCCGCCGTACGCCCGGTCTCCCGCCGCCTGGGCGAGGCGCAGCGCCTGGATGTAGTAGCGCTGGGCCAGTCCGGGTTGTCCGGTGTCGATCGCCATGTAGCCACCGAGTTCGGTGAGCCGGGCCACCGCACCGAACAGCTCCCGGCCCACCGACTCCCGGTACGCCCCCGAAAGCAGCCCGGAGACCACACTGTTGAGGTAGTGGACCAGCACCGGCCGGACGTGCCCGCTGCCGAACCGGTGGTCGAGGTCGACCAGGGCGGCGGTCATCGCACGGACCGCCTCCACGTCCGAACGCCCGACCCGCGCACCGGCGTTGCGCGCGACCTGGGAGTCGGGTCCGGTGATCAGCCAGTCCCGGCTGGGCTCCACCAGGGCGGAGGAGGCGACGGTGGAGCCGGAGAGCAGGTCGCGGCGGCCGACGTCGCTGCGCCACAGCTCGCAGACCTGCTCGATGGCCCCGAGCACCGTCGGGGCGAACTGGAGGCCGACGCCGGAGGCGAGGTTCTTGCCGTTGGCCATGCCGATCTCGTCGATGGTGACCGTGCGGCCGAGCTTGCGGCCGATCGCCTCGGCGATGATGCCCGGCGCCCGGCCCCGGGGCTGCTGTCCGCGCAGCCAACGGGCCACGGAGGTCTTGTCGTAGCGGAGATCGAGTCCCCGTTCCGCGCCGACCATGTTGACCCTGCGGGCCAGGCCGGCGTTGGAACACGCCGCCTCCTGGATGAGGGTCTGGAGCCGTTCGTTCGGCTGTCGGGCTACGAGTGGTCTGGCTGCCATGTACTCCCCCTGGAGGACGCGGTGACGGGTGAACAGGTGGTGGCATCGGAACGAGTGGTCGCATCGGAACAGGTGGGGGCATCACTGCCCGTCGCCGGCTCAAGCAATGCGCCCATTCCTCTGCATTCGGTACGACCGGCATGAGAGCTGCTGTTTTTCGGCCACTTCACGCAAAAGACCCGTGCGCCCTGTCCCACGGCCCCGGAACAGCCCGAGGACCGGGCCGACGCACGGCCCTGGCGTTCCCTACCCACCCGTCGGCGCCCGGCCCCGCACGCGCCCCCGCCCGTGCATCCGTGCGCCCCGCATGCGGTGCCGGCGCACCGGCACCCGCGGCCCGGCGCACCGTAACCCCCAGTGGCACGGAGAGTTGTGCTGGACGTGGAAAAGCCGATCACAGTGACGGGTAACGCCCCGCTCCCCCCGCAGCGCCGCGAGCAACTGCTCGACGCCGCCGTCCGGTACACGGAGGAACGCCACTGGGACGTGTTCCCGGGCAGCTGGCTGGAGGCGGTGGACGGACACGAGCGGTGCTGCTGCGGCGACGCCCACTGCGCCCTCCCCGGCGCGCACGCCCTGCGCCCCGACTGGGCGGGCCAGGCGACCGGCAGCGGGGCGGCGGCCCGCCGGATGTGGTCCAAGCACCCGGGCTCCTCCATCCTGTTGCCGACCGGCCGCAGCTTCGACGTGATCGACGTGCCGGAGTCGGCGGGCTTCCTGGCGCTCGCCCGGATGGAGCGGATGGAGCTGACGCTCGGCCCGGCCACCTGCACCCCCGACCGTCGCATGCTCTTCTTCGTCTCCCCCGGCGCCGCCGCCAAGGTCCCCGACCTCGTCATGCACCTCGGCTGGAACGCCGCGTCGATCGACCTCGTCGCCCGGGGCGAGGGCCATTACGTCGCCGCCCCGCCGACCCGGGTCGGCGGCCGGGGCGCGGTCCAGTGGGCCCGTCGCCCCACCCCCGCCAACCGCTGGCTGCCCGAAGCGGAGGAGCTGGTCAGCCCGTTGTCGTACGCCTGTGCCCGCGAAGCGGCGGACGCGCGGTCACGCCACTCATAGGGCGCCCCTTCGGTCTGCCGCCCCTCGGGCGACCGCCAGTTCGAAGACGCACCCTAGGCTGACCCCACGAGCGGGGAGAGCGAGAGGTCGTGTCATGTCTGACCGAAGCGGGACGGATACCACCACGGACGCGGCGCAGGCGCCTCCCGCCGTGCGGGTGCGGGGGCTGTGGAAGCGGTTCGGCGAGCAGGTGGCCGTCTCCGGGATCGATCTGGACCTGCCGGCGGGCCGGTTCATCGGGCTGGTCGGGCCGAACGGCGCGGGCAAGACGACCACGCTCTCCATGGTGACGGGACTGCTGCGGCCCGACATGGGGAAGGTCGAGATCGGCGGCCACGACGTGTGGACCGACCCGGTCGCGGTGAAGTCGCGGATCGGTGTGCTGCCCGAGGGGCTGCGGCTCTTCGAGCGGCTCTCCGGGCGTGAACTCCTCGCCTACAACGGCCGCTTGCGCGGCATTCCCGGAGCCGAGACCGACAAGCGGGCCGCACAGTTGCTCGACGTGCTGGATCTGGCCGGGGCGCAGCACAAGCTGGTCGTCGACTACTCGACCGGGATGCGGAAGAAGATCGGGCTGGCGGCGGCGCTGCTGCACAATCCCGAAGTGCTCTTCCTGGACGAGCCGTTCGAGGGCGTCGACCCGGTCTCCGCGCAGGCCATCCGGGGCGTACTGGAGCGCTACACCCGCTCCGGGGCCACCGTCGTCTTCTCCAGCCATGTGATGGAGCTGGTCGAGTCGCTCTGCGACTGGGTGGCGGTGATGGCGGCGGGCCGGATCAAGGCGCAGGGCCCTCTCGCCGAGGTGCGGGGCTCGGCACCCTCGCTCCAGCAGGCGTTCCTGGACCTGGTGGGCGCGCGTGCGGTGGACGGCGCGGACGGCCTCGACTGGCTGGGCGGCGGGCGATGAGCGTCCTCGACGGCCGGCCGGGCCCGGTCGCCGCCGCCCCCGGGGCCGGGGCGGAAGGGCTCGTCCCGCTCTTCGTACGGCTCAAGCTGGCGCTGCTCCGCAACGGGCTGCGGCAGTCGGCCGGGCGGCGGGCGGCCTTCGTGGCGACCCTGGTCGTGGTGGTGCTGATCGCGGCGGGGCAGCTGCTGGGGCTGGTGCTGCTGCGCGGCGAGGGGCAGGACGCGGCGACCGTGGTGGTGCTGTCCACCGGGGTGCTGGCGCTCGGGTGGGCGGTGCTGCCGCTGTTCTTCCCGAGCGGGGACGAGACGCTGGACCCGAGCCGGCTGGTGATGCTGCCGCTCCGGCCGCGTCCGCTGGTACGGGCCCTGCTGGCGGCCTCGCTCGTCGGGGCCGGTCCGCTGTTCGCGCTCTGCCTGCTGGTGGGTTCGGTGCTCGCGGTGGCGCACGGGGCGGGTGCGGTGGTCGTCGGGGTGGTCGCCGTACCGCTGGCGCTGCTGATCTGCGTGGCGCTGGCGCGGTCCGTCGCCACGGCCAACATCCGGTTGCTGACCTCGCGCAAGGGCCGTGATCTCGCGGTGCTGAGCGGGCTGGTCATCGCGGTGGGCATCCAGTTCGTCAACTTCGGCGCCCAGCGCATCGGACGGGCGGGCGGGCTCTCCTCCCTGGAGCCGGTGGCCGACGTGGTGCGGTGGCTGCCCGCCGCCTCGGCGATCGGCGCGGTGGACTCCGCCTCGGGCGGGTCCTACGGCGAGGCGGTGGCGCAACTCCTCGTCTCGGTGGTGGCGTTGGCCGGACTGCTGTGGTGGTGGCAGCGCGGGCTGGTGACGCTGATGACGGCCCCGGACGGCTCGACGGTCGCCGCCGCCGGACCGTCGCGCGGGAAGGCCCGGGGCGCCGGGGGCGGAAGGCTCGGCCGGCTGCTGCCCGAGGGCCGGACCCGTACGGTGATGGGCCGGAGTCTGCGTTACGTGCTGCGTGACCCGAAGACGAAGGGCGCCTGGATCACCTCGCTGGCGGTCGGGCTGATCGTGCCCGTCTTCAACGCCCTCCAGGGCACCGGCTCGGTCTACTTCGCCTGCTTCGCGCCGGGGCTGCTCGGGATGCAGATGTACAACCAGTTCGGCCAGGACACCTCCGCCTTCTGGATCGTGGCGCAGACCATCGCCTCCCCCCGGGACGCCTACGAGGAGCTGCGGGCGCGCGCCCTGGCGCTCGCCGTCGTCACCGTGCCGTACACCGTGGCCGTGGGTGCGGTGACCGCCGGGCTGCTCGGCTCCTGGGGGTCGTTGACCGGGGTCGTCGGGGTGTCGTTCGCCCTGCTCGGCGGGATGCTCGGGCTGGGCGCGCTGGGGTCGGCGCTCTTCCCGTACTCGGTCCCGCAGGACGGCGGGTTCAAGAACGTGGCGCCGGGCCAGGGCGGACTGGCCTGGATCTCGGTCAGCGGCGGCATGGTGGGCTCGGTGGTGGTGGCCGCGCCGGTGGTCGCCCTGACGATCGCGCTGACCGTGACGGACTACGGCTCCCTCTGGATCGTGGTGCCGGTGGGCGCGGGGTACGGCCTGCTCGCCGCCTGGGCGGGGCTGCGGCTCGCGGCGACGCGCACCGCGGCCCGGCTGCCGGAGATCCTCGCGGCGGTCAGCAAGGGGTGAGCCGCGTGCGGGGCCTCGCGGCCCCGCACGCGTCCGTCAGGACACCACGCGTTCAGGGGCCGCGTCGACCTGTGCCACCAGGAAGGGTTCGACCGCGGCGCGCCAGGCGTCCGGCCGGTCGTAGTGGGCGAGGTGGCCGGCGTCGGGCATCTCGGCGTACTGGCCGAGCGGCAGCACCCGGACCATCTCCTGGGCCTCGGCGCGGCCCAGTTGGCCGTCTATCCCGCGCAGCACCAGGGTGGGGCAGCGGACCTGTGCCAGCTCCTCCCAGTGCGCGTCCAGGACCCACGTCGCCCGGGACGCCAGCATCTGGCGGCGGGAGAAGACGGGCCGCCAGCCGTCGTCGTGCTCGGCCATCACCTCGGCGAAGAACTCGCCGCGTGCGGGGTTGGGGCGCTCCACCCACGGGTCGTCCTCGCCGAACCACTTGCGGACGGCGGCGAGGGTCGCGAAGGGGAGAGGCCAGGAGTCGAACCAGTCGCTCCACTCGCGCTGGGTGGCGGCGCCCGGTGCGGAGGCCCGCATGTCGCAGACGACCAGGGCGCGGACGAGGTCGGGGCGTTTGGCGGCGAACTGCCAGGCGGAGAGGGCACCCATGGCGTGCCCGACGAGGGTCACCGGCCCGAGGCCGAGCTGTTCGACCGCGCTCTCGACGTCGTCCACGTACGCGTCCCGGGTGTACGGGCCGTCGGCGGGCTTCTCGCTGCGGCCGTGGCCGCGCTGGTCGAGCCCGACCACGCGGTACCGCTCCGAGAGCCACTCGGCCTGAGCCGCCCAGTGGGTGGCCCGGCCCATCAGTCCGTGCAGCAGTAAGACCCCCGGCGCACTCGCTTCCTCCGCGCGCCCCTTGGGCGGATCGGTGAACTCCCAGGCCGCGAGCCGGACGCCGTCCGAGCCCGTCACATCGATGCGCCGCACCATATGTCCTGGCATCCCCTTCTGGTTCTCGATCACGGGTGGCCTCACCGTCACACTATCGAACCTTTATTCGAAAACGATGCGTCCGGCGGTCAACACCGCTCGTTCGGGTGACTACGTTCCAGGATTGGCCGCCGCCGGCCTGGGGAGATGTTCAGCGGGGAGCGGGCCGCTCGGGGATGACGGTCCGCGGCAACGACCCTGGGAGCTCGGGGCTCCGGGTCGACACCGGGGGGACGGACCCTGGCGCCTCCGGGCGCCGGGGTCTCCGGCCTCCCGGCCACCGCCTCCGCCGTGCTCGCGACCGCGGCGGGGGCGCGTGCGCCGTCGCACGCCCCCGGGGCTGCGCAGCGGCCTTCCACGACCGGGCGCCGACGGCCGGAGGCCCGCACGACGCGGTCCGCCGTGCGAACCGGGCCGCCCTGAGTGGTGCCCGGTGGAGGCGTACGTGGGCGCACGGGGGGCGCGTACCGCTGCACATGCTGGTACGACGGGCGCATTCCCTGCTCCTCCCCTGCCGCACGGCCCGCCCGGCCGGCGACCTCAGGTCATTTGCCTGGCTTCAGCCTGGCACGCGAGGCGCCCGGCCGCTGCACTTCCGTACGGAAAAGAGAAAGCGGGCGTCACGGTTCGATGACCGTGACGCCCGCTTCTCCGGTCCCCTGCGGTGGGACGCGAGGCGGGGTGGATGTTCCGTCCCTGCTCAGAGCGTGTGCGGTGCCGTACGCCGCCCCCGGGCGGCCTCCGGAGTCCTCCCCCGCACCCGGGGCGCGCGGCCCCCGCTCGTGCTCCCCCGTGCTCCGGGCCGTGCGTACTCCTGCTCCGGCGGGTGCTCCCGCGCCCGGCACCCGGGGCGGAGGCCGTCCTCGCTCTCCCGGAATGCCCGCTCAGCGCTTGGCGACGAAGACGTGCGAGGCGACCTCGCTGTCCAGCTCCGCCGCCTCACCGCCCGAGCCGACCAGGACGCCGCCCGCCGCCGCCGTCACGCTGACGACGGCGCCCGGCTGGACCCCGGCGCGCCGGAGCGTGTACATCAGCTGGGCGTCGGTCTGGATGGGCTCGCCGATCCGGCGCACCACCACCGTCTTGCCGTCACTGCCCGGGTCCAGCTCGGCGAGGCTGACCATGCCCTGCTCCAGGAACGGATCGGCCTCCGCGTGCTGGCCCAGCTCCTCCAGACCCGGGATCGGATTGCCGTACGGCGACTCCGTGGGGTGGCGCAGCAGCTCCAGCACCCGCCGCTCCACGGCCTCGCTCATCACGTGCTCCCAGCGGCAGGCCTCGGCGTGCACCTGCTCCCACTCCAGACCGATCACGTCGACGAGCAGGCACTCGGCGAGGCGGTGCTTGCGCATGACGCGGGTGGCCAGGCGCCGGCCCTCCTCGGTCAGCTCCAGGTGGCGGTCCCCGGCGACCTGGACCAGTCCGTCGCGCTCCATCCGGGCCACCGTCTGGCTGACCGTCGGGCCGGACTGGTCCAGCCGCTCAGCGATACGGGCGCGCATCGGGACCACGCCTTCCTCTTCCAGTTCGAGGATGGTGCGGAGATACATCTCCGTGGTGTCGATCAGTCCGGACATACGTGCCCCTCATAACTGTGACAGTGAAACGTCATACTGCCGTGTTGCTGCCGTCCTGTGGCCCTCGTCCAATTCTGACGCATCGCGCTGTCAACCGTGCCTCGCCCGTCGGCGGGGCAGGCGGCACAGGGCCGGGACACTCTTGACAGTGCGGTGGTCCGGACCGCAACGTGATCGGCACCTGAGGGCCGCCCCTTCGCGGGACATGCCCTGGACCCCATGCCGAAAGGGCTCCCCGATGAGCGAGAGCAAGCTGGCCGGCCAGTTCTTCGACGCGGCCATCGGGCTTCTCGCCCGGGTCCGCGACGAGGAGTCCGCCTCCGTCGCGGCGGCCGGGGCGGCGGTCGCCGACACCATCGCCGCGGGCGGCCGGCTCTTCGCCTTCGGCGCCGGTCACTCCTCGCTCGCCGCCCAGGACGTGGTGTACCGGGCGGGCGGCCCCGCCCTGATGAACCTCCTCGCGGTGCCGGGCACGGTCGGGGTCGACGTGATGCCCGCGACCCTCGGCTCGGCGCTGGAGCGGGTGGAGGGGCTCGCCACCACCGTGCTCGCGGCCAGCCCGGCCAGGGCGGGCGACCTGCTGGTGATCATCTCGCTCTCCGGCCGCAACACCCTGCCCGTCGAGATGGCCCGCGAGGCGCGGGCACGCGGCCTCACCGTGATCGGGGTGACCTCGGTGGCGTACGCCGCCGCCACCTCGTCCCGGGCCGCCACGGGCGGCTTCCTGCTCGACCACTGCGACATCGTGCTGGACAGCAAGATCGCGGTGGGTGACGCGGAGCTGACCACCGACGGGGTCGGCGCCCCGTTCGCCCCCGCGTCCACCGTCGTGACCAGCGCGCTGATGCAGGCGACGATGGCCGCCGCCGCCGGGGAACTGGCCGCACGCGGCATCGAGCCGCCGCTGCTGCGCTCGGGCAACGTGGACGGCGGCCACGACTGGAACCGGCGGGTGTTCGACGAGAACCGGGACCGGATCTTCTACCAGCACTGACACCGCGGTCACCCGCACCGGCTGCCCCCGGGCGCGCCCGCCCCGGGTCAGCCGCCCGTGCGGCCGTCGAGCAGCAGCGCCAGGTCCACCGCGCCGGCCACCCGGACCGCCGCGCTCTCCGCGTGGGCGGCGTCCTCCCGCTCGAAGGCCGGGCGGTCCGCCGTACGCAGGAAGGTCACGACCCCGAGGGTCCGGCCCCGGCTGCGCAGCACCGCGCACAGGGCGTGCGCCGCGCGCCGGGGCCACTGGCGCTCGGCCGCCCAGGACTCCCCGGCGGGGCCCGCGCTCACCCGGACCGGGGCGATCCGGTCCAGCGACTGGAGGGCCGGGTGACCGGCGTCGTAACGCGCGGGGAGTGAGCCTCCGGCGACCAGCAGGCAGGGGCCCGGGGCGTCGGTCGGGGTGGCCGCCGTACGGACCAGGCGCTCCCCCGCCACCAGGTCGAGCAGCGCGTGGTCGGCGAAGCCCGCCAGCGAGAAGTCGAGGGTGGTCGTCGCCGCCTCCCACGGGTCCTCGCACTCGGCGGCGGCCCTGGCCGCCCGGTGCAGCTGGGCGGACCGGAACCGCAGCCGGGCCGAGGCCTGCTCGGCGGTACGCGCCTCGGTCACGTCCTGGAACAGCCAGGCGACCCCGAGCGGCACGGCCTCCTCGGTGAGGGGCGAGCAGAGCCGGAGGAAACCACTGCGCCAGCAGCGCCGCCGCTCGCCCTCACGGCTGCGCAGGGTCAGCCAGAGTTCGGCGGGGGCGGGCGGCGCCCCGGCGGCGAGCACGTGGTGGAAGGCGCCTTCGAGGTCCTCCACCCCTTGGAGCACGACCTCCCCGAGGGGGCGGCCGAGCAGGGAGGTCCGGCCGCCGCCGAGCGCCCGCGCGGCGTGCGCGTTGACGACGGTGGGCCGCAGATCGGCGTCGACCAGGACCACGCCCCAGGGCCCGTCCTGGAAGAGCGCCTCGCTCATCGCGATGGAGCGCTCCAGGTCGATCTGGGCGTGCGCCTCGCTGAACGCGCAGTAGACCCCGGCCGGTCCGCCGTCCTCGCCGCGCATGCCGGCGGCCTGCATCCGGACGAGGACCCGGCCGCCGTCCTTGCGGACCAGGGCGAACTCGTGGACCTGGCGGCCCGCGGCGTCCTGGATCGCCATGAGCCGCCGGCGCACCTCGTCGGCGTCGGGCCCGCGTACCGCCCAGCCCGCGAAGCCGTCCCGGCCGACGACCTCGGCGGCGGACCAGCCGAGGACGCGTTCGGCCTGGCGGTTCCAGTGGGTGACGGTGCCGGTGGCGTCGAGCGCGAAGAGCGCGGTGTCCATGCCGTCGAGGAGGGCGGCGAGGAGTCCGGCCCCGGGGGCGGGCACGGCCGCACCCGTGGTCCGCGGGGCGCCGGTGGCTCCGGTGGCGCCCGAGGCGTCCGACGCGGACTGGCCGGCCGTACCGCTGCCCATGGAAGGACTCATTCCGTACCCCCGCAGAACGTGCCGTCCCCGCTGCTCGTACCGCTGCTCCGGCGGTACGGGTACCGGCGTGCGTTTGTGCACGTCAGATACCCATTGAACTCGACCGTGACGCGGCGCACACCTGCTTCCGACAAATAGGTTGTGCGGCCCGGACGAGGTTTCTAGACTTGCCGCACACGCTGAAAGGAGGTGATCCGAAAAGTGCAGTCTTATCGGATTCGTGAGGTGGCTGCGGGCTGACAGCCCGTCGTCGCACATCGTGCACCCCGGCAGGCTGTCTGCCGAAACCCAAGCAGTCACCGACCCGCAGGCTCGCCGGTAGATCCGGCCGGCTCCTCCTCACGGAGGGACCCGAGCCTGCGGGTTCTGCTTTTCCCGTGTGCGGTACGGCACCTGGGGGACCTCAGGGGCAGAGGCGCTCCACACGCCAGCCGGTGGCTCCGGGCGCCGTGGGGCGTACGTACCGCAGCCGGTCGTGGAGCCGGTTCTCGTGGCCCTGCCAGAACTCCACCGTGTCCGGCACGACCCGGAAACCGCCCCAGTGCGGCGGTACGGGTACCTTCTCGCCCTCCGGGTAGCGGGCCGTCAGCTCCTCGTACCGCTCGGTGAGCTCGCGGCGGGAGCCGATGACGGTGGACTGGGCGCTCGCCCAGGCGCCGAGCTGGGAGCCGTGCGGGCGGGTACGGAAGTACGCCACGGTCTCCTCGCGGCTCACGCGCTCCGCGACGCCGGTGACGACGACCTGGCGGGCGAGCGGGTGCCAGGGGAAGAGCAGCGAGACGTGACGGTTCGCGGCCAGCTCCCGGCCCTTGCGGGACTCGTAGTTGGTGTAGAAGACGAAGCCGCTCGCGTCGAAGCCCTTGAGCAGGACCGTGCGGGAGGACGGGCGGCCGTCCGGTGCGGCGGTGGAGACCACCATGGCGTTCGGCTCGTGCAGGACGCCTCCGGCGGCGACCTGCCGGAACCAGCGGGCGAACTGGTCCATGGGCTCGGGAGCGAGATCCTGCTCGGCGAACGCCTCGGAACGGTACTGCTCGCGCATCGCCGCCGGATCGATGGTGCAATCGGAGGACGGGGACACGGCCGGACGGGAAGCGGACGGAGGTGTCGGGTCAGCTGTGGGCACGGGCCCATCCTGCCGCAGCCGGCCGGGGCCCTACGAGCCGCGTGCGACGCCGTCGCGCGTCAAGCGGCGGTCCGGTGCGACACGCGGGGGTGCTGTGCCGGACATCACCCTTCCTTGCCCAGGGGGGAGCCGCCACTATCGGGGGTCAGGTCCCATCGAGGCCGGGGGATGCCTCCGCACCCGGGCCTCCACCGACACAGCTCGCAGCCGCACAGAGGGAGCCGCCTGATGTCCGCATTCGTACCCGGACTCGAGGGAGTCGTCGCGTTCGAGACGGAGATCGCCGAACCGGACAGGGAAGGCGGGGCGCTCCGTTATCGCGGGATCGACATCGAGAACCTCGTCGGCCAGGTGTCCTTCGGCAATGTCTGGGGGCTGCTGGTGGACGGCGCGTTCAACCCCGGCCTGCCGGCCGCCGAACCGTTCCCCATCCCGGTCCACTCCGGTGACATCCGGGTCGACGTGCAGTCGGCGCTGGCGATGCTCGCCCCGGTGTGGGGCCTGAAGCCGCTGCTCGACATCGACGCGGCGACGGCCCGCGACGACCTCGCGCGGGCGGCCGTGATGGCCCTGTCGTACGTGGCGCAGTCGGCGCGCGGTCAGGGGCTGCCGATGGTGCCGCAGAGCGAGATCGACAAGGCCGAGTCCGTGGTGGAACGGTTCATGATCCGCTGGCGCGGCGAGCCGGATCCCAAGCACGTCAGGGCCGTCGACGCGTACTGGACGTCGGCCGCCGAACACGGCATGAACGCCTCCACGTTCACCGCCCGGGTCATCGCCTCGACCGGCGCGGACGTGGCGGCGGCGCTGTCCGGCGCGGTCGGCGCGATGTCGGGGCCGTTGCACGGCGGCGCACCGTCCCGGGTCCTCGGCATGATCGAGGAGATCGAGCGGACCGGGGACGCCACCGCGTACGTGAAGCGGGCGCTGGACAAGGGCGAGCGGCTGATGGGCTTCGGCCACCGCGTCTACCGTGCCGAGGACCCGCGCGCCCGGGTGCTGCGGCGCACCGCCCGCGAACTGGCCGCCCCGCGCTTCGAGGTGGCGGAGGCGCTGGAGAAGGCGGCGCTGGAGGAGCTGCACGCCCGGCGCCCGGACCGGGTGCTGGCGACGAACGTGGAGTTCTGGGCGGCGATCGTGCTGGACTTCGCGGAGGTCCCGGCGCACATGTTCACCTCGATGTTCACCTGCGCCCGCACGGCCGGCTGGTCGGCGCACATCCTGGAGCAGAAGCGCACGGGCCGGCTGGTGCGGCCCTCGGCGCACTACGTGGGACCGGCGGCACGGGACCCGCGCGAGATCGACGGGTACGACTCGATCACACCGATCACGGGCTGAGGCCGGCTGCCGGTGCCGTACGGGGCGCACCGCTTCGTACGGCACCGTGGCGCGGGATCAGAGCTTGCCGCTCAGCCGGAGCGTGCGGTGGCCGCCCGGCCGGCGCGCGAACCCGGCGCGGAAGGCGGGGGTCAACCACGATCGTCCGGAAGTAGTCGCCCATGTGCTCCCCCTGAGCCGCGTCTCGTCTCCCGGGCCGGGCGCCGTCAGTCCAGCGCGCCGTCCAGCAGCGCCGCCCACTGTGCCACGACCCTCCGACGGCGGACGGTGTCGTCGGTCAGGAGGTTGGCGAGGCCGAGACCCCGGGCCATGTCCAGAAGGCCCTGGACCGTCTCGCGCACCCCCGGCCGGGTCTCGTCCGCCCCGAGCAGGGCGACGGCGATGCGGTGGGTCTCCCGGCCGACGCGGGCTTCGAGTTCGGTGACCCGGGGGCGCAGTTGGGGTTCGTTGGAGGCGGCCACCCAGAGCTGGAGCGCGGCGCGGAAGAGCGGTCCCGTGTAGAGGTCCACCAGCGCGGCGACGACCTCGGCGCGGCCCTGGACCGGGAGCGCCCGCAGTGCGGCGGAGCGTTCCTCCGCCACGTACTCGACGGCGCCGGTGAACAGGTCCTCACGGGTGGGGAAGTGGTGCTGCGCCGCGCCCCGGGAGACCCCGGCCCGTTCGGCGACGACGGAGACCGTGGAGCCCACCCAGCCGTGGACGGCGAGGCAGGCCACGGCGGCTTCCAGGAGCCGCTGCCGGGTCGCCCGGCTCCGGTCCTGTTTGGGCGACTTGGCGGATACCGGATGGGCGGTCGCCGGGTCGGAAAGGCCCGGCAGCGGGTCGTTCGGGGGCGTCACCACACCCATGCGGGGTCCCGTCGTTCGAGGAAGGCCGTCATCCCCTCCCGTGCGTCGTCGGAGGCGAAGAGCGCGGTGGACAGAGTGATGAGGTCTTCGGCGTGTTGGTCGAAGCTTTCCAGCACGGTAGCCGTGACCAGCTGCTTCGATGCCATCAGCCCCTGCGGGGACGCCTTGCGCAGTCCGTCCAGTACGGGTTCGAGCGCCTTGTCGACCTCGTCCGCGCCCTCGCCGGCGGCGGCGGCTCCGGCCGGGTCTCCCGCCGCGAGGGTGACCAGGGAGATGCGGGCGGCCTCGACCGCGTCGAACCGTTCCCCGGTGAGGAAGTAGCGTGCGGCGGCGGAGCGTTCGAGGCGGGGCAGCAGGGTCAACGAGATCACCGCCGGGGCGAGCCCGAGGCGCGACTCGGTGAGTGCGAAGCTCGCCCCCGGCCCGGCCACCGCGATGTCGCACGCGCCGAGCAGTCCGAGTCCGCCGGCCCGGACATGTCCGGTGATCCGGCCCACCACGGGCTTGGGCAGGGCGACGATCTTCCGCAGCAGGGCGACGAACTCCCTGGGGTCGGCGGGCGACTTCAGGTCGGCTCCGGCGCAGAAGGTGTTTCCGGTGTGGGTCAGCACGACGGCGCGTACGGCGGCGTCGGCCGCGCAGGCGTCGAGTGCCCGGGCCAACTCGCCGACCAGCTCGGCGGAGAGGGCGTTGCGGCGGGCGGGGGCGTCCAGGGTGAGGGTGGTGATGCCCCGGTCGTGGACGGGTGCGGCGAGGCTGCTCATGCGGGGCTCCCTCCGGTGCCGGCCGCCCGCTGCCCCGACTCCTGTTCCGAGCCCCGGAGTTCGCGGTCACGGGATTCGCGGTCGCGGAGTTCGCGGCGGAGGATCTTGCCCGAGGTGGCCCGGGGTACCGCGTCGATGAACTCGGCCCGCCGGACCTTCTTGTACGGGGCGACGCGCTCGGCGACGTAGGCGAGCACGTCCTCGGGGGTGAGCTTCTGCGCCTCCGGGGCGGGCGAGCGGACCAGGAACGCCTTGGGGACCTCGTTGCCCGTGTCGTCGTACACGCCGATGACGGCGGCGTCGGCGAGGTGTTCGTGGCCGAGCAGCAGGGCCTCCAGTTCGGCGGGGGCGACCTGGTAGCCCTTGTACTTGATCAGCTCCTTCACCCGGTCGACGACGTGGAGCCAGCCGTCCGCGTCGACCCGGCCGACGTCCCCGGTGTGCACCCAGCCGTCCGCGTCGATCATGGCCGCGGTGGCGTCGGGGCGGCCGAGGTAGCCCTTCATCACCTGGGGGCCCCGGATGAGGATCTCGCCCTCGGCGCCGGGCTCCGCGTCCTGTCCGGGGTCGGTGAGCCGGACGATCCGCATCTCGGTGCCGGGGATCAGCTTGCCGACCGTTCCGTCCGGCGGGTTCTCCTCGGAGAGCGGCACGACGTGGGTGCCCGGGGAGAGCTCGGTCATGCCGTACGCCTGCCGTACGGGAGGCAGCCCGAGCCGCTCCGAGCAGGCGCGGGCGAGGGCGGCGTCGAGCGGGGCTGCGGCGGAGACGATGTAGCGGAGCGAGGAGAGGTCGTAGCGGGCGACGGCCGGGTGCTTGGCGAGGGCCAGCACGATGGGCGGGGCCACGTACAGCCCGGCGATCCGGTGCTTCTCGATGGCGGCCAGGAACTGGTCGAGGTCGAAGCGGGGCAGCACCACCACGGTCGCCCCGTGCCGCAGCGGCCCGTTCATCAGCGCGGTCAGCCCGTAGATGTGGAAGAAGGGCAGGACGGCCAGGATGGGCTCGTCCTGCACCAGGGGGACGAACGGCTGGAGCTGCTCCAGGTTGGTGGCGATGGAGGTGTGGGTGAGCATCACCCCCTTGGGGGCGCCGGTGGTGCCGGAGGAGTAGGGCAGCACGGCGACGTCCTCGTCCGGATCGATCTCCACCTGCGGCTCGGGGGCGGTGGAACCGAGCATGTCGAGCACCGAGGTGTACCCCTCGGCGGTGTCGCAGACGAAGATCTGCCGTATCCCGCCCGCCAGTTCGGCGGCCCGGCGGGCGGTGTCCAGGAGCGGGGAGACGGTGACGATCCAGCGCGCGGAGGCGTCGGTGAGCTGCTTGGCGAACTCCTCGGCGGTGGCCAGCGGGTGGACCGTGGTGACCGAGGCGCCCGCGCGCGTCGCCCCGTAGAACACGGGCGGGTAGGCGATGGTGTTGGGGCTGTGCAGGGCGAGGACGTCGCCCTTGCGGAGCCCGGCCTCGGCGAGCGCGGCGGCGATCCGCCGGTGGAAGTGGTCGAGTTGGGCGTAGGTGAGGGACATCCCGTTCGTGCCGTCGACCAGGGCGACGGTCTCCCCGAACCCGGCGGCCCGGCCCAGGACGGCTTCGTGGATGGGTGTGCGGAGGATGGCGACGTCTGCGTACTCGCTGCGGAACACCATGGCGGTCCCCTGTCGGCGCGGTGGGCGGCTGGAAGCGGCACTTCTGGGCGCGGGCGCCCCGGAGGGGGTGCCCGGACGGGGTCAGTACGACTTCGGCAGGCCCAGTGACTGGTGGGAGACGTAGTTGAGGATCATCTCGCGGCTGACCGGGGCGATCCGGGCGACGCGGGCCGCCGTGATGAGCGAGGCGAGTCCGTACTCGCGGGTGAGGCCGTTGCCGCCGAGGGTGTGCACCGCCTGGTCGACGGCCTTCACGCAGGCTTCCCCGGCCGCGTACTTCGCCATGTTGGCGGCCTCGCCCGCACCGATGTCGTCGCCCGCGTCGTAGAGGGCGGCGGCTTTCTGCATCATCAGCCGGGCGAGTTCGAGCTCGACGTGGGCGACGGCGAGCGGGTGGGCGATGGCCTGGTGGGCGCCGATCGGGGTCTTCCACACCTGGCGGGTCCTGGCGTACTCGACGGCCTGGCCGAGCGCGTACCGGCCCATGCCGATACCGAAGGCGGCCGTCATGATGCGTTCGGGGTTGAGCCCGGCGAAGAGCTGGAGCAGCCCGGCGTCCTCGTCGCCGACGAGCGCCTCGGCGGGCAGCCGTACGTCGTCGAGGACCAGCTCGAACTGCTTCTCCGGGGCGTGGAGTTCCATGTCGATCTGCGAGCGCCCGAAGCCGGGGGCGTCGCGCGGGACGATGAAGAGGCAGGGCTTGAGCTTCCCGGTACGGGCGTCCTCGGTGCGGCCCACGATGAGCGTGGCGTCGGCGATGTCGACGCCCGAGACGAAGACCTTCCGGCCGGTGAGCAGCCAGTCGTCGCCGTCGCGGCGGGCGGTGGTGGTGATCCGGTGCGAGTTGGAGCCGGCGTCCGGCTCGGTGATCCCGAAGGCCATGGTGAGGCTGCCGTCGGCGAGTCCGGGGAGCCACTGACGCTTCTGCGCCTCGGTGCCGAAACGGGATATCACCGTGCCGCAGATCGCCGGGGAGACCACCATCATCAGCAGCGGGGCACCGGCGGCTCCCAGCTCCTCCAGCACGATGGAGAGTTCCGCCATTCCGGCGCCTCCCCCGCCGTACTCCTCGGGGAGGTTCACGCCCAGGTAACCGAACTTGGCCGCCTCGGCCCAGAGTTCGTCGGTGTGCCGGCCCTCCGCGACGACGGAGGCCAGGTAGGCGCGCCCGTAGCGCTTGCCGAGGGCGGCGACGGCGGCGCGGAGCGCCTGGTGCTCGGCGGATTCGAGGACGGTGCTCATGACTGTGGCTCCTCCTGTGGCGTGGCCTGTGGCGTGGCCTGTGGCGTGGCCTGTGGCGTGTCCTGTGGCGTGTCCTGGGCATGAGGTGGTTCGCCCGCGAGGGGTGGGTCCTGCGGTGTCTCCCGCACTGCCTCCTGCTCCGCCTCCTGCGCCTTCTCCTGTACGACGGCGAGCAGCGCGCCGACCTCCACCTGGAGGCCCGGCGCGGCGTGGAGCGCGGTGAGGGTGCCGGTGGCGGGGGCGAGGATGCGGTGCTCCATCTTCATCGCCTCCAGCCAGATCAGCGGCTGCCCGGCCTCGACGGCGGCCCCGGGGGCCAGCCCTTCGGCGAGGCGGACGACCGTGCCGGGCATGGGGGCGAGCAGCGAGCCGGGCTCGCTGCGGGCGGTGGGGTCGGTGAAGCGGGGCAGGGCGGTGAAGGTGTGGGAGCCGTCCGCCGTGTCCACGTACACCTGGTCGCCGTGGACGGTGACGGCGAACCGCCGTGCGACACCGTCGAGTTCGAGGGCGACCCGGTCGGGGCGGATCTCGGTCACCCGGATGCCCTCCGCCTCGTGCGGGACGGGGCCGGTGCGGGCGGCCCGGTAGGCGATCTCGTACTCCCCGGCGTCGGGCTCGGCGCGGTAGCGCTTGGTCTGCGGCTGGGAGGGGAGGTTGCGCCAGGCGCCGAAGCGGGCGGGTACGGCGGCGTGCGCCGGGGTCCGTACCGCTCCCCCTGCCGGACCGGCCGCTCCCCCTGCCGCACCGGCCGCTCTCCCTGCCGGACCGGCCGCTTCACCGCTCGTACGGGCCGCCGCGTCGGCGAGGGCGGCGGCCAGGGCGGCGCGGCGGACGGCCGTCTCCTCGGGGGCGGGCGTGAGGGTGGCGAGGTGGCGGTCGTAGAACCCGGTGTCGAGGCGGGCGGCGAGGAAGTCGGGGTGGCGCAGGGAGCGGACGAGCAGGTCGCGGTTGGTGACCGGGCCGTGGATCCGGGCGCGTTCGAGGGTGCGGGCGAGGAGCCGGACGGCCTCGGTGCGGGTGGCGGCGTGGGCGACGACCTTGGCCAGCATCGGGTCGTAGTGCACCCCGATGGTGTCGCCGCCGGTGTAGCCGGTGTCCAGGCGGACCCCCGGTTCCTCGGGCAGGTCGAGCGCGTGCAGGAGTCCGGTCTGCGGGCGCCAGTCGTGGGCGGGGTCCTCGGCGTAGAGCCGGGCCTCCACGGCGTGCCCCCCGGGCGCGGGCGGCCCGGCGGCGGGCAGCGGCTCGCCCTCGGCGGTCCGCAGCTGGAGGGCGACCAGGTCGAGCCCGAACACCGCCTCGGTGACGGGGTGTTCGACCTGGAGGCGGGTGTTCATCTCCAGGAAGTACGGGCGCCCTTCGGCGGAGACCAGGAACTCCACGGTTCCCGCGCCCCGGTAGCCGACGGCCCGGGCGGCGGCCACCGCCGCCTCGTGCAGCCGGGTCCGCAGTTCCTCGCCGAGACCGGGCGCGGGGGCCTCCTCGACGACCTTCTGGTGGCGGCGCTGGAGGGAGCAGTCGCGGGTGCCGAGCGCCCAGACGGTGCCGTGGTCGTCGGCCATCACCTGCACCTCGACGTGCCGGCCGCGCTCCACGTACGGCTCGGCGAAGACCTCGCCGTCCCCGAACGCGGACTCCGCCTCCGCCCTGGCTGCCGTCAGCTCGGCCGGAAGCGCGTCGAGGTCCCGTACGATCCGCATCCCCCGTCCGCCCCCGCCCGCCGCCGCCTTGAGCAGCAGTGGCAGGTCGGCCCCGGTCGCGGTGGCCGGGTCGACGGGGGCGAGCAGCGGCACCTCGGCGGCGGCCATCAGCTCCTTGGCGCGGGTCTTCGAGGCCATCTGCTCGATCGCCTTGACCGGCGGGCCGACCCAGAGGAGCCCGGCGTCCTGCACGGCGGCGGCGAAGGGGGCGTTCTCGGAGAGGAAGCCGTACCCCGGGTGCACCGCGTCGGCACCCGCCGCGCGTGCGGCGGCGACGATCAGGTCCCCGCGGAGGTAGGTGTCGGCGGGCGCCGCCCCCGGCAACCGTACGGCGAGGTCGGCCTCGCGGACGTGCAGGGCCCCGGCGTCCGCGTCGGAGTACACGGCGACGGTGGTGATGCCGAGCGCCCGGCAGGTGCGGAAGATCCGGCAGGCGATCTCGCCGCGGTTGGCGACGAGCAGGGAAGTGATCACGTCAGTCCTCACGGTGGTGCGCGGTCGTCACGGGCCTCACGGTCGTCATAGCCCTCACGGTCGTCACGGCCCTCACATCCGGAAGACGCCGAAGCCGCCGCGGGCGCCTTCGACGGGGGCCGTGTGGATCGCGGACAGGCACATGCCGAGAACGGTCCTGGTGTCGCGGGGGTCGATGACCCCGTCGTCGTAGAGCCGCCCGGAGAGGAAGGCCGGCAGCGACTCGGCCTCGATCTGCTGCTCCACCAGGGCGCGCAGTCCGGCGTCGGCCTCGTCGTCGTACGGGCGGCCCTTGGCGGCGGCGGAGGCGCGGGCCACGAGGGAGAGCACCCCGGCGAGCTGCTGCGGACCCATCACGGCGGACTTGCTGCTGGGCCAGGCGAAGAGGAAGCGGGGGTCGTAGGCGCGCCCGCACATGCCGTAGTGACCGGCGCCGTAGGAGGCGCCCATCAGCACGGAGAGGTGCGGGACCTTGGAGTTGGAGACCGCGTTGATCATCATCGCGCCGTGTTTGATGATGCCGCCCTGCTCGTACTCCTTGCCGACCATGTAGCCGGTGGTGTTGTGCAGGAAGACCAGCGGGATGTCGCGCTGGTTGGCGAGCTGGATGAACTGGGCGGCCTTCTGCGACTCCGCGCTGAAGAGAACGCCCTGCGCGTTGGCGAGGATGCCGACCGGGTAGCCGTGCAGCCGCGCCCAGCCGGTGACGAGGCTGGTGCCGTAGAGCGGCTTGAAGGCGTCGAAGTCGGAGCCGTCGACCAGCCGGGCGATGACCTCGCGCGGGTCGAACGGCACCTTGAGGTCGCCCGGCACGATGCCGAGCAGCTCCTCCTCGTCGTACTTCGGCGGTTCGGCGGGACCCGGATCGGGGTGCGCCTTGCGCCAGTTGAGGCGGGCGACGATCCGGCGGGCCTGCCGCAGCGCGTCGTGCTCGTCCACGGCGAAGTGGTCGGCCAGCCCGGAGGTGCGGGCGTGCATCCCGGCGCCGCCGAGGGACTCGTCGTCGCTCTCCTCGCCGGTCGCCATCTTCACCAGCGGCGGGCCGCCGAGGAAGACCTTGGACCGGTCCTTGATCATGACGGTGTGGTCGGACATTCCGGGGACGTACGCGCCTCCGGCGGTGGAGTTGCCGAACACCACGGCCACGGTGGGGATTCCGGCGGCGGAGAGCCGGGTCAGGTCGCGGAAGAGCGCCCCGCCGGGAATGAAGATCTCCTTCTGCGAGGGCAGGTCGGCGCCCCCGGACTCGACCAGGCTGATGCAGGGCAGCCGGTTCGCGAAGGCAATCTCGTTGGCCCGCAGCGCCTTCTTCAGCGTCCACGGGTTGGAGGCGCCGCCGCGTACGGTCGGGTCGTTGGCGGTGATCAGGCACTCGACGCCCTCCACCACCCCGATCCCGGTGACGAGCGAGGCGCCCACCGTGTAGTCGCTGCCCCAGCCGGCCAGTGGCGAGAGCTCCAGGAACGGGGTGTCCGGGTCGATCAGGAGCTCGATCCGCTCGCGGGCGGGCAGCTTCCCGCGCGAACGGTGCCGGGCCACGTACTTCTCGCCGCCCCCGGCGAGCGCCTTCGCGTGCTCGGCCGCGAGGTCGTCGAGCTTGGCGAGCAGGGCGGCCCGGTTGGCGGCGTACTCGGGTCCGGCGGTGTCGAGCCCGGTGGGCAGGACGGTCATGCGGCGGCCTCCGGTGCGATGTCTCGGTACGGGGTTACGGGCATGGGTAACGGCTCATGGCTCAGGTCGCCGGGTCGAGCAGGGAGACGGGTACGGCCAGGTGACGCGAGCGGAGCCACTCCCCCAGCGCCTTGGCCTGAGGGTCGAACCGCGCCTGCGCGGCGACCCCCTCGCCCAGCAGTCCACGGACGACGAAGTTCACCGCCCGCAACTGCGGGAGCACATGCCGCTCGACCTCCAACCCGCCGGTCTCCGGCAGGAGTTCGCGGAACCGCTCGACGGTCAGCTCATGCGCGAGCCACTGCCAGGCGCGGTCGTCGCGCACCCACACCCCGACGTTCGCGTCGCCGCCCTTGTCGCCGCTGCGCGCCCCGGCGAGCAGCCCGAGCGGCACGCTCCGGGTCACCTCCGGCGTCGGCGCGGGCGGCAGCGGGGCCTCGGGCTCCACGAGGTCGAGCACCCGGGTCACCGTCGGCGCGGGCACGTCCTGCCGGGTGCCGTCCGGCAGCACGGCGGTGTGCACGACCTCGGACGCCGGTACGTAAGCCGCCTCGAAGACCCCGTACGGCGCGCCCTTTCCGGGCGGGGCGGTGACGTGGAACCCGGGGTAGCTGCCGAGGGCCAGCTCCACGGCGGCCCCGGAGACCGCCCGGCCGACCGCCTCCGCGTCCTGGTCGCGCACCACGAGCCGGAGCAGCGCGCTCGCGGTCTCCTCGGTGGGCGCGTCGGGGTGGTCGGTGCGGGCCAGCTCCCAGCGGACTTCGGCGGGCGCCTTCCCGGACCGGTCGAGCGCATCGGCGAACTGCTCCTGCACCAGGAGGGACTTGGCCTCGATGTCGAGTCCGGTGAGGACGAAGACCACCTCGTTGCGCCAGCCGCCGAGCCGGTTGAGCCCGACCTTCAGCGTGGGCGGCGGCGCCTCGCCCCGTACCCCGCTGATCCCGACCCGGTCCTGGCCCTCCTGCGCGAGCCGGACGGTGTCGAGGCGGGCGGTGACGTCGGGTCCGGCGTACCGGGCGCCCCCGGTCTCGTACAGCAACTGGGCGGTGACGGTGGAGAGATCGACCACCCCGCCGGTCCCGGGGTGCTTGGTGATGACGGAGGAGCCGTCCGCGTGGATCTCGGCGATCGGGAAGCCGGGGCGGCGGACGTCGTGGTCGCCGAAGAAGGCGTAGTTCCCGCCGGTGGCCTGCGTACCGCACTCCAGGACGTGTCCGGCGACCACGGCCCCGGCGAGGGCGTCCAGGTCGCCGGGGCCCCAGCCGAAGTGGGCGGCGGCGGGCCCGGTGACCAGAGCGGCGTCGGTGACCCGGCCCGTGACGACGATGTCCGCGCCCGCCCGCAGGCAGGCGGTGATCCCGGCGCCGCCGAGGTACGCGTTGGCGGTGAGGAACCCCTCGGGCACCGGCCGGCTGTCGCCCTCCACATGGGCGACCCGCACGGGTATCCCGAGCTTGTCGGCCAACTCGCGGACGGCGTCGGCGAGTCCTGCCGGGTTGAGGCCGCCTGCGTTGGCCACGATCTTCACCCCGCGCTCGGCGGCCAGCCCGAGCCCCTCTTCGAGCTGCCGCAGGAAGGTGGAGGCGTACCCGCGCGAGGGGTCCTTCAGGCGGCTGCGGCCGAGGATGAGCATGGTGAGCTCGGCGAGGTAGTCGCCGGTGAGGACGTCGAGCGGGCCGCCGGTCAGCATCTCGCGCATCGCGTCGAACCGGTCGCCGTAGAACCCGGAGGCGTTGCCGATGCGGAGCGGGGTGGGCGCGGGCTGGTCGAGCGGGGGCGTGGGGGCGGGGTCCTCGGCGGGCCCGGTCGGCTCGGTGACGGAGACGGGAATCGAGACGGGGGCGGGCAGCCGCGCGCCCAGCCCCAGGGGGTCGGGCGACGCGGTGGGGTTCTCCGTGGGCGGGACGGTGGTCATGTTCCCTCACTTCGCAGGGGGTTCGCGGCTACTTCGGACTCGCCCTCTCTCCTGCCCCCGCCCGCGCCCCTGTCCCCGCGCGCTCCGCCGTCCCCGCGCGGCGCGCGCCCGGCACCCGGCAGCCCGGCGAACGCCTGAGCGATGTCCAGCCAGCCGTCCGCCTCGGCACCGACCGCCCGCAGCGCGAGGTCGTCCCGGTGGGCGCGCCGCGTCACCAGCAGACAGAAGTCCAGCAGCGGCCCGGTCACCCGCTGCGCCGCCCCCTCGGGCCCGAACGCGATCAACCCGCCTCCAGGTGAGGTCAGTTCCACCCGGAACGCCTCGCCCGGCGGTGTCGCACCCCGCACGACGTAGGCGTAGTCCCGGGCCCGTACGCCGATCCTGGCGACATGCCGCAGCCGCTCGGCCGGCGCCCGGACGACCCCGAGCGCGTCGGCCACGTCCTGCCCGTGCGCCCAGGTCTCCATGAGCCGGGCGGTCGCCATCGAGGCGAGGCTCATCGGCGGCCCGTACCAGGGGATGCGGGTGCCGGGAACGGCCTCCCGCAACACCTCCTGGAGCCGCTCCCGCCCGGCCCGCCACCGCCGCAGCAGCTCCGCCGGCGAGGAGGAGGCGACGGCCGCCCCGGCGGCCTCGTCCACGAAGCTCTCCGGCGCGGCGAGCGCCGCCTCCACCTCGGCCCCGAAGGCCCCGGGGTCGGTCGCGGCGGTCACCGCGACCCCGTCGGTCCAGGTCAGGTGCGCGATCTGGTGGGCGATCGTCCAACCGGGCGCGGGGGTCGCCACCGCCCACTCCTCGTCGCTCAACTCGGCCACGAGCGAGTCGAGTTCTTCGCTCTCGTCCCTCAGATCGTCGATCACGGCGATGGCATCGGACACGTGCGCTCCCCTCGGGGCATGGCGTGGTGCCCCGGAGCATTCCAGCGCCCACGGAAACAAGCAAGCGTGCTTGCATGATTTTCTGTTCCGCGCGCTCCGGCTCCTTCCGCAAGGTGGTTAGGGTCGAGCCCATGACCTCCATGGATGTCTCCCTGCGGCCGGTGCACCCCAGTGATCTGCCCGTGTTCTTCCGGCACATGAGCGACCCCGAATCGCATCGGATGGCCGCCTTCACCGCCGAGGACCCGACGGACCGGGTTCACTTCGACGCCCACTGGAAGCGCGTCTCCGCCACCCCCGGCGTCGTCACCCGCACCGTGCTCACGGACGGCGACGTGGTCGGGCACGTAGCCGTGTACGGCGAGCCGGCCGAGCGGGAGGTCACCTACGTCATCGACCGCTTCTTCTGGGGACGGGGCATCGCGACCGCCGCGTTGCGGATCCTGCTCGAAGAAGTGGCCGAACGCCCGCTGTTCGCCAGGGCGGCGGCGGACAACACCGGATCGGTGCGGGTCCTGGAGAAGTGCGGCTTCGAGGTCGTCCGCGGGGAACGGGGCTACGCGAACGCGCGGGGAGAGGAGATCGACGAGCTGGTCCTGCGGTTGGCCGGATGACGTCACGGCCCGCTCTTCTACGCCTCCTGCCGCCGCTTCCTCTTCCGCGCCCCGCCGACCTGCCCCCGTACCGCCCCCACGCTCGCGCCGATCACAAGGGCGATGGCGAGGGCGTCCGTGGTGGAGAGGGCCTGGTCCAGGATGAGGAACCCGGCGAGCGCGGCGATGGCCGGTTCGAGGCTCATCATCACGGCGAAGGTGGAGGCGGGCAGGCGGCGGAGCGCGATCAGTTCCAGGGTGTACGGGAGTACGGAGCTGAGCAGGGCCACCGCGGCGCCGAGCAGGACGGTGGTCGGGACGGTGAGCTTCGTGCCGGACTCCGCGATGCCGAGGGGCAGCGAGAGGAGGGCGGCGACGGCCATCGCGAGGGCCAGGCCGTCCGCCTTCGGGAAGCGGCGGCCGGTGCGGGCGCTGAAGACGATGTACAGGGCCCACATCGCACCGGCCGCGACGGCGAGTCCGGCGCCGAGGAGGTCGAGCCGGCCGAAGCCGCCGGCGCCGCCGAGCAGGGCCACTCCGACGAGCGCGAGGCCCGCCCAGAGGAGGTTGACCAGGCGGCGGGAGGCGATGACGGAGAGGGCGAGCGGGCCGAGCACCTCCAGGGTGACCGCGATGCCGAGGGGGATGCGGTCGAGTGCCTGGTAGAAGAGGTTGTTCATCGCGCCCATCGTGACGCCGAAGGCCACGACGGTCCCCCAGTCCGCGCGGGAGTGGCCGCGCAGCTTGGGGCGGCAGACGACCAGCAGCACCACGGCGGCCACCAGCAGGCGCAGCGTGACCACGCCGAACGCGCCGGCCCTGGGCATCAGCAGGGCGGCGACCGCCGCGCCGAACTGGACCGAGACCACACCGCCGACGACGAGGGCGACCGATACGAGCGTGCCACCGCGCCCCGCCGGCTGCCCGGAGCGGTGCGGTCCGCCGGTGGGAGCGTCGGGCGCTCCGTCCAGGGCGGTCACCGCCTCGGGGACGGTGACGGCTGCGGCCGGCTCTACGGCGCTGCGCGGGTCGTTCACTGGGTGGCCTTCCGGATGGGGTGGGCGGGGCGGCTGAACACACCCCCCTCAGTACAATATAGTGCACCCTCAAGTGCATCACGCTGGACTATGCGCGAGCAGCCCGTCCGTCCACCGTAGGCAGTCGCGCGCCGGGCGTGAAATGCCTTCTGCGCTCCGGTTATGCTCCGCACGCATGAGCAGGGAACAGCGGGACGACGACCGGGACGACGACCGTACGCAGGCCCGGGACGACGACCGTACGCAGCACCGGAGCGTCGCCGGCCGCACCGGCACCGGGCGCCCGATCGAGCTGCGCCATCTCCGGGCCTTCCTGGCCGTCGCCGACGAGCGCAACATCACCCGGGCGGCCGAGCGCCTCGGCCTCACCCAGCCCGCCGTCTCCCGGACCCTCGCCTCACTGGAGGCCCACCTCGGCACCCGCCTCGTCGACCGGTCCACCCACCACCTGGACCTCACCGCGGAGGGCGTCGCCTTCCGGGACAAGGCGGCCCTCGCGGTCAGCGCCTTCGACGACGCGACGGGCACCGGGCGCCCGCAGCGCCGGCCGCTGCGGCTCGGGCACGCCTGGTCGGCGTTCGGCCGGTACACCACACCGCTGCTGCGGACCTGGCAGGCGCGGTACCCGCAGACCCCGCTGGAGCTGCTGCGCATCGACGACCGTACGGCCGGGCTCACCCGGGGCGAGGTGGACGCGGCGCTGCTGCGTGGGCCGGTGGAGGCGCCGGGGCTGGTCACCGAGGCGCTGTTCAGCGAGGAGCGGGTCGCGGCGGTCACGGCGGACGGCCCGTACGCCGGTCGCGCCGCACTCTCCCTCGCCGACCTGGCGGCGGGGCCGGTGGTCCTGAACACCGTGTCCGGCACCACCACGCCCGGCCTCTGGCCCCCGGACGCGCGGCCCGCCGCCACCCTCACCGTCGCCAACACCGACGACTGGCTCACCGCCATCGCCGCCGGACGCGGATCGGGCGTCTCCGCCGCGTCCACCGCCGACATGCACCCGCACGCCGGGGTCGTCTTCGTCCCGCTGACCGACGCCCCGCCGCTGCCCGTGCTGCTCGCCCGCCGCGACGGCCCGGGGCACCCGGCGCTCCCCCGGCTCGCGGCGCTCGCACGGGAGATCGTTTCGGGGGAGGGCGGCCCGTGGGAAGGCCACGGCTGAGGGAGAACGTCTCTCAGCTCAGGACGAGCTGTGGGAGAACGTCTCTCAGCTCAGGACGAGCAGGACGGCCAACGCGAAGAGCAGCGAGTCGATCCGGTCCGGCAAGCCCCCGGAACCGGCGAGCCACCGCCCGGAGTCCTTGGCCCGTGCGCCCCTCGTGACCATGGATTCGAGCAGGTCGCCCGCCGGGCCGCCGACCGCTGCCGCGATCGCCGTCGGCCGGCTCGGTGCGGCGAGCACGACGAGCACTCCCAGGCCGGCGACGGCCCCTGCCAGGGTGCCGCTCCACCGTTTGGCGGGCGACAGCGGCGACAGCGGCGACAGCCCGGGACCACCGGGCCTCCGGCCCGCGACGTACGGCGAAGGCCGCCTACCCCGGCCCCTCCCGCCCCTCCCCCTCCAGCCCCTCCGCCAGGAGCTCCGCGAGGTGCTTGGCCCGCACCCCCTCCAGCTGCTCCAGTTGGGTGCGGCAGGAGTAGCCGTCCGCCAGGATCTCCGTACCCGGGGCCGCCGACCGTACGGCGGGCAGCAGTTGCTCCTCCGCGCAGGCCACCGAGACGTCCCAGTGGCCCTTCTCGAAGCCGAAGTTGCCCGCCAGTCCGCAGCAGCCTCCGGTCAGCTCGCCGTCGAGACCGGCCCGTCGACGCAGGCGCCGGTCGGCGGTGTCGCCGAGGACGGCGTGCTGGTGGCAGTGGGTCTGGCCGGTCACCGCGCGGTCCAGCCGGGGCGGGTCCCAGTCGGGGGCGTACTCCTCCAGGTACTCGGCCAAGGTCTTCACGGAGGCGGCGAGTCCGGCGGCGCGTGGGTCGTCGGGGAGGAGTTCGGGGAGGTCGGTGCGGAGGGCGGCGGCGCAGCTCGGTTCGAGGACGACGAGGGGCCGGCCGAGGGAGGCGCCGAGGCGGTCCAGGGTGCGTCGCATGACGGTACGGGCGCGGTCGAGGCGCCCGGTGGAGACGTAGGTCAGCCCGCAGCAGAGCCCCGGGCCCGGGTGGCGCACGACCCGGCCGGCGGATTCCAGGACACGGACGGCGGCGCGCCCGACCTGCGGGGAGAGGTACGTGGTGAAGGTGTCGGGCCACAGCAGGACCTCGCCACCCACATCCGTGCCGGCCCCGCCCGCACCGGCCACACCGGCCGCACCGACGCCGGCCCCGCCCGCACCGGCCCCGCGCGTGGAGGATCCCGCCCACCGCGTGAACGGCTCGCGTGCCAGCGCCGGGATCGGGCGCTCGGGGGCGATGCCCGCCAGGCGCTTGGCGAGGGCGGCGAGGGGGCGGACGCGGGCGAGGGCGTTCAGCAGTGGGGCGACGGGGGCGGCGAGGCGGAGCCAGCGGGGCAGCGAGCCCAGGGCGTAATGGGCGGCGGGGCGGAGCCGGCCCCGGTAGTGGTGGTGGAGGAACTCCGCCTTGTACGTGGCCATGTCGACGCCGACCGGGCAGTCGCTGCGGCAGCCCTTGCACGAGAGGCAGAGGTCGAGCGCGTCGCGGACCTCCGTCGAGCGCCAGCCGTCGGTGACGATCTCGCCCGCGAGCATCTCGTGGAGCAGCCGGGCCCGGCCGCGCGTCGAGTGCCGCTCCTCGCCGGTGGCGCGGAAGGAGGGGCACATGACGCCCGCCCCCGGTGCCGCCGTCGTACGGCACTTGGCGACGCCCACGCACCGGCGCACGGCAGCCGTGAAGTCGCCGCCGTCCTGCGGGTATCCGAAGGTGACGTCGACCGGGCGGCGGGGCAGGACGTCGAAGCGGAGGTTGGTGTCGAGCGGGTCCGGGCGGACCAGCATCCCGGGGTTCATCCCGCCGTACGGGTCCCACAGGTCCTTGAACGCGGCGAAGAGTGAGACGAGTTCGGTGCCGTACATGAGGGGGAGGAGTTCGGCGCGGGCCTGTCCGTCGCCGTGTTCGCCGCTGAGCGAGCCACCGTGGGCGGCGACGAGCCGGGCCTGCTCCTCGGAGAAGCGGCGGAAGCGGGCGATGCCTTCGGGGGTGAGGAGGTCGAAGTCGATGCGGACGTGGATGCAGCCGTCGCCGAAGTGGCCGTACGGGGTTCCGCGCAGGCCGTGTTCGGTGAGCAGGGCGCGGAACTCGCGCAGGTACGGGCCGAGTCGGGCGGGCGGCACCGCGCAGTCCTCCCAGCCGGGCCAGGCTTCGGTGCCGTCGGGCATCCGGGTGGCGGTTCCGGCGGCGTCCTCGCGGATGCGCCACAGGGCGCGCTGTCCGGCGGGGTCGGTGACGACGGCGGCGTCGAGGGCGTCGGCGGCGCGCACGATGCGGGTGGCCCGGTCGTGGGCCTCGGCGGGGCCGGCGCCGCCGGTCTCCACGAAGAGCCAGGCGCCACCCCGGGGCAGTCCGGCGGGTTCGCGGACGAGGTCGGCGGCCATGCCCTCGACGGTGAGCGGGCCGTGGGCGAGGAGTCCGGCGGCGGCCTCGGCGGCGGCTGCCTCGTCCGGGTAGCCGAGGACGGCGAGGGCGCGGGCGGGCGGGGACTCGACCAGCCGGACGGTGGCCTCGGTGACGACGGCGAGGGTGCCCTCGCTGCCGCAGAAGGCGCGGGCGAGGTCGGGGCCGCCGGGGTGTTCGGGGAGCAGGGCGTCGAGGGCGTAACCGGAGATGCGGCGCGGGAGGCCGGGGAAGCCGGTGCGGAGTGGTGCGAGGTGGCGGTCGACGAACTCCCGCAGCCCGGCGGGGGCCCTCTCGGCTCCCCAGCCCCGGCCGAGGCGCAGGGCGTCGCCGCCGTAGCGGGCGACGGTGAGGGCGTGGACGTTGTCGGCGGTGGTGCCCCAGGCGACGGAGTGGGCGCCGCAGGAGTTGTTGCCGATCATGCCGCCGAGGGTGCAGCGGCCGTGGGTGGAGGGATCGGGGCCGAAGGTAAGTCCGTGCGGGGCGGCGGCGGCCCGCAGGGTGTCGAGGACGACGCCGGGCTGGACGACGGCCGTACGGGAGCCGGGGTCCAGCTCCACGATGGCGTCGAGGTGCCGGGTGAGGTCGAGGACGACGCCGGTGCCGGTGGCCTGGCCCGCGATGGAGGTGCCGCCGCCGCGCGGCACGACGGGTACCCCGTGGGCGCGGCAGACGGCGAGGGCGGTGGCGACGTCGTCGGCGTCGCGCGGGGCGACGACTCCGAGGGGAACCCGCCGGTAGTTGGAGGCGTCCATCGTGGTGAGCGCCCGGGAGGCCGCGTCGAAGGAGGTCTCCCCCCGGACCTCGGAGCGGAGGTCCCGGGCCAGGGCGTCGCTGAGGGCGTGCTGTTCGGCCATGGCACCAGCATGCCGGGCGGGAACCTGCACTCTTCGGACAACACCGCCCGCACGGTCACATACGCAACACGGAACGACAGAGAACGACACCTGGACTTCCCAAAAGGGCCCTCAATTCTCCTATAGTGAGCACGACTTGTGCTGGAACAATCAGCTCCAGTTGTCACGGCTCCCTCACCCTCCGCGACGAGGGCGACGAAGGCCGTTCCTCCGACCGCCTCCACCTGCCGTCCCGACCGCAGCCCCGACCTGACGCCCCGCCTGCCGCCGCGTCCGCCGCGCCGCCCGACCGGTCGGCGCCGCCCGTGCCGTCCGCCCCGAGGACTCCGATTGCGCCCCTCAACCCGGTCGACCGCGCTCACCGCGCTGGTGTCGGCAGTCGTCTCAGGCTCGCTGTGCGCGTGGGCCACCGCCATGGCCCCCACTTCGGTGCGGACCCCGCTGGCCTGGGGGGCGGGTGCGGCGGCCGTCGCACTGACCGTGGCCGCGGCCGTCGCCGCACATGCGCTGGGCACCGCGCGGACGCTGCGGGAGGCCCGGGCGGCGGACAGCCGGAGGTTCACCGACGAGACCACCCGCCTGGTGTCGTCCGCCTCCGCCGACGCCCAGCGCTACACGGCCGAGACCGCCCGGATCAAGGCCACCGCCCGCGCGGAGGCCACCCGCGCCGCGTCCGAGGCGGCCACCGCACTCGCCAAGGCCACCACCGAGGCGGCCACGGCCAAGGAGCGCCTGGCGGCCGAGACCGAGCGGCGCTCCGCCGAGAACGAGGCCGACCGGGAGCGCTTCGCCGCCGAGAAGTCCGCGCTCTCCGCCCGCCTCGCGCAGGCCGAGCGGGAGCGGTCCGCCGCCCTGTCGACGGGCGCCAACGCGGCGAGCCGGATGCAGGCGCTGGCCACCAGCATGCTGGCCGACCTGCGGGAGATGGAGAACCGGCACTCCGACGAGAACGTCCTCGGCGACCTCCTCCACCTGGACCACCGCACCGCCCAGGCCGGCCGCCTCGCCGACTCCGTCGCCGTACTGACCGGTGCCCGTTCGGGGCGCCGGTGGGCCAGGCCGATCGTGATGGAGTCCATCCTGCGCGGCGCGATGGGCCGGATCAGCGGCTACCGGCGCATCCGGCTCCACTCGACCAGTGACGTGGCCATCGCCGGGCACGCGGCCGAGGGCGTCATGCACGCGCTCGCCGAACTCCTCGACAACGCCGCCAACTTCTCGCCGCCCACCGCCGAAGTGCACGTGTACGTCGAAGAGGTGCCGGCCGGTGTGGTGATCACCGTGGAGGACAGCGGGCTCGTCATGAGCGAGGTGCAGCTGCGCCGCGCCGAAGCGGCCGTCTCCCCGGGCGAGAGCGTCGCCGCGCCCTCCGGTACCCGCCTCGGCCTCGCGGTCGTCGGCCGGCTGGCCCGCAAGCACGGGCTGCGGGTCTCCTTCCGGCCGTCCGCGCGCGGGGGTACCGGCGCCCTGCTGATGCTGCCGCAGGAGCTCATCGCCCGTACGCCCGCGGGCACCGCGTCCCCCACGCTCCCGGCCGTCGCACCGAAGCCCCGGACCGCCGAGCCGCCGGCGCGTGACCCCGAGCCGGAGAAGCGCAGCACCCCCGGGCCGACGCCTCCTCGTACCCCCGAGCCGGAGCCCACCCACGCGGCGGCGAAGACCGACTCGGCGGCGACCGACTCGGCGGAAGGCCACGAGGACACGGCCCGTCCGGCCGAGGACGCGGGGCAGGCAGCCGATTCCAAGGCCGGTCCCGCCCCGGAGTCCGAGGCCGAATCGACCGGCTCCTTCCCGAAGTTCGGCGAGAGCGGGCTGCCCCGGAGGCGGCGCGGCCGTACCTTCGCCGCCGCGGAGGCGCGCGCGGCGGCCACCGCCGCCGTCGCCCCGGTGACCCCTCGGGACCGGGCCAACGACGCGAAGCGGCAGGCCGAGCGCTTCTCCACCTTCAGCCAGGCAGTACGGGCCAACGCAACCCTCCCGGAAGGCAACACCCGATGACCGCGACCACCGACGAGAAGCTGAACTGGCTGCTGGAGGGCCTGCTCGAACGCACCCCAGGCGCCCGGCACGCCCTCGTGCTCTCCCGGGACGGCCTGAAGCTGTGCCGTACCCCCGAGCTCTCCGTCGACCAGGCCGACCAGCTCGCCGCGATCTCCGCGGGCATCCAGAGCCTCTCGCACGGCGCGTCCGTCGAGTTCGGTGACGGCAGCGGCGGCGTACGGTCCGCGATGGCCGAGTTCTACGGCGGGGTGCTGTTCATCGTGGAGGCAGGTACGGGCGCCCATCTGGCGGTCGTCGCCGCCGAGGACTCCGACGTGGGTCTCGTCGGGCACAACATGAGCGAGCTGGTCGAGCAGCTCGGCGAACACCTGGTCGCCCCGCCCCGCGAGACCGACCCGTCCGACGGGCCGGGCGCCGACGCGGGAATCACCGCCTGATGCCCCCGGTGCCGCGCCCCCGCCCCGGTCGTGACGACTCCCCCGACCGGCTCTACACCCTCACCGGTGGCCGCAGCCGGACGGACTCCGACGCCTTCGACCTGGTGACGCTCGTGGTCTCCGAGTGCGAGCCGGCTCCCGGCATGCAGTCGGAGCACGTCACGATCCTGCGGATGTGCGAGCGCCCCACCGCGGTGGTCGAGATCTCCGCGACCCTGAAGCTGCCGGTCGGCATCGTCCGCATCATGCTCGGCGACATGCTCGACACCGGCCGCATCAGCGCACGCCATCCCCGTACCGCCCGTGTCGCGGACCGGCTCCCCGACTCCGACATCCTGGAACAGGTGCTCGTTGGACTCCGCAACCTCTGACCGCGCCGCCCTTCGGGCGACGGCCGACAACGGACTGAAGATCGTCGTCGTCGGCGGATTCGGCGTGGGCAAGACGACCATGGTCCGTTCCGTGAGCGAGATCCGCCCGCTCAACACGGAGGAGACGATGACGCGCGCGGGCGAGGCCGTCGACCACCTCGACGGCGTCCAGTCGAAGGCGGCCACCACGGTCGCCTTCGACTTCGGCCGCATCACGCTGGACGAGCGCTCGGTGCTGTACCTCTTCGGGGCGCCCGGCCAGGAGCGTTTCTGGTTCCTGTGGGACCGCCTCTTCTCCGGCACGCTGGGGGCCGTCGTGCTGGTCGACACCCGTCGGCTCGCGGACTCCTGGTACGCCATCGACCGCCTGGAGCACCACGGCACGCCGTTCATCGTGGCGTGCAACGACTTCGGCGGCCCGCTCCACACCGAGCAGCAGATCCGGGAGGCCCTCGACCTCTCGGCGGACGTACCGCTGGTGGAGTGCGACGCGCGCGACCGGTCGTCCAGCAAGTACGTCCTGATCACGCTGGTCGAGCACCTCCACGCGTTGTCCGCCGCCCGTGCCCGGACTCCGGAAGGGGCGCTCGCGGGCGCTCCCGAGGCGGCCGGCAGAACCCCGGAGACCACCTCGTGAACGCGTGCCCCGTCGACCACGGTCAGGGTGCGGCCAAGGACCTCGGACCCGTACCGCTGTCCGGGCCCCGGTTCGCCACCGAACCGCACCAGTTGTACCGGGAGGTGCGCCGGGACCACGGGCCGGTGGCGCCGATCGTGCTGCCCGGCGGCGTGCCCGCGTGGCTCGTGCTGGGCTACCGCGAGCTGCACCAGGTCACCACCGATCCGGCCCTGTTCACCCGGGACTCGCAGATCTGGAACCAGTGGCCGGACATCCCCGACGACTGGCCGCTGCATCCGATGATCAGCAAGGACCAGCCGTCGATCCTCTACACCGTCGGCGAGCGCCACAGCCGCCGTTCCCAGGTGATCAGTACGGCTCTTGAGGGCGCCGACCCCTTCGAACTCCGGAGGTACACCGAGGAGTTCGCGGACGAGCTGATCGACGCCTTCTGTTCGGCCGGCAGCTGCGACCTGATCGCGGACTACGCGATGCTGCTGCCCGTCCGGGTCCTGGCCAAGCTGTACGGCTTCGCGGACGACAAGGGCCCCGCGCTCGTCCGGGCGATGAACGACATGATCAACGGAGGGCCCGACGCGCTCGCCGGTCAGCGTCACATCGCCGGTTCCGTCATCCAGCTGGTGACCGAGCGGTCCGCCGGACCCGAGGACGACGTACCGTCCCGGATGCTCGCCGACACCGGGGAGTTCACCGCCGACGAGGTCGCCCGCGACCTCATGGTCATGATGGCCGCCGGGCACCAGCCGACCGCCGACTGGATCGGCAACTCGCTGCGGCTGATGCTTACCGACGACCGGTTCGCCGCCTCGCTCTCCGGCGGACGGCACAGCGTCGCCGAGGCGATGAACGAGGTGCTGTGGGAGGACACCCCCACCCAGAACGTCGCCGGCCGCTGGGCGAGCCGCGACACCCATCTCGGCGGGAAGCACATCCAGGCCGGTGACCTGCTGATCCTCGGCGTCGCCGCCGCCAACGCCGACCCCCAGGTGCGGACCGACGGTTCCGCGCTGACCGGCGGCAACAACGCCTTCCTTTCCTTCGGCCACGGCGAGCACCGCTGCCCGTTCCCCGCCCAGGAGACCGCCGAGGTCATCGCCCGTACGGGGATCGAGGCGATCCTCGACCGCCTCCCCGATGTCGATCTCGCGGTCCCCGCCGAGGACCTCACCCGGCGCCCGTCGCCGTGGCTGCGCGGCCTGACGGAGCTGCCTGTCCGCTTCACACCCACTCCCGCCCTTGGAGGCACGCGGTGACCGCGACGACCACGGAACCGACCGGCGCGCAGGACGACGAGCGCATCGTCCTCGACCTGTTCGTCGGCGACCTCAGGGGCGAGAGTGCCCGGCTGCACGCGGCCGGTCCGCTCGTCCCCGTGGAGCTGCCCGGCGGGGTCCACATCTACGCCGTCACCCACCACGCCGAGGCGAAGGCGGCCCTCACGGACCCGCGCCTGGTGAAGGACATCGACGTCTGGAACGCCTGGCAGCGCGGCGAGATCGCCCCCGACTGGCCGCTGATCGGCCTGGTCAACCCCGGCAGAACCATGCTCACCTCGGACGGCGCCGAGCACCGCCGGCTGCGCGGCCTGGTCGCCCAGGCGCTGACCGTGCGCCGGGTGGAGCGGCTCCGCGAGGGCATCCAGGCCCGCACCGACGAGTTGCTGGACCGGCTCGCCGCGCGCCCGGCGGGCGAGACGGTCGATCTGAAGGCCGAATTCGCCTACCCGCTGCCGATGAACGTCATCAGCGAGCTGATGGGCATCGGCACCGAGGACCTGCCCCGGATGAAGGAGCTGTTCGACAAGTTCTTCTCCAACCTGACCCCGCCCGCCGAGGTCCCGCAGGTGATGGGGAACATCCACACCCTGTTCACGCGCATCCTGGAGGAGAAGAAGGAGTCCCCGGCCGACGATCTGACCGGGGCGCTGCTGAACGCCTCCGAGGACGGCGACCGCCTCACCGACGACGAGATCCTCAACACCCTCAAGCTGATCATCGCCGCCGGTCACGAGACCACCATCAGCCTGATCGTGAACACCGTCGTCGCCCTGCAGACCCACCCCGAGCAGCGCGCGCTGGTGCTCTCGGGCGGGGCGACCTGGGAGGGCGCGATCGAGGAGACGCTGCGCTGGTCCTCACCGACCTCGCACGTCCTCATCCGCTTCGCCACCGAGGACATCACCATCGGCGACCGAGTGCTGCCGAAGGGCGAGGGCCTGATGGTCTCGTTCGCCGCGCTGAGCCTGGACGAGAAGCAATGGGGCCCGGACGCGGCCGAGTTCGACCTCACCCGCTCCCCCAACCGCCACCTCTCCTTCGGCCACGGCCCGCACATCTGCCCGGGTGCGGCGCTCTCCCGCCTGGAGGCGGCCGTCGCGCTCCCCGCGCTGTACGCCCGCTTCCCGGAGCTGGCGCTCGCGGTCCCCGCGGCCGAGCTGCGGAACAAGCCGATCGTGACCCAGAACGACCTCTTCGAACTCCCGGTCACCCTCGGCTGAGCCGGTCCCCCTACCGCACCGGCCTCCGCGTTGTCCACAGGTCGGAGCGTCCGTCTCACCGGACGGACAGGGGCTCTCGCCCCGTCCCCGAGGGACTACGCTCCGACTCGTGGCCGATATCCAGATTCCCGCTGACATCAAGCCCGCCGACGGACGCTTCGGCGCCGGGCCCTCCAAGGTGCGGACGGAGGCGCTCGACGCGCTGGCCGCCACCGGAACCTCTCTCCTCGGTACGTCCCATCGCCAGGCCCCGGTCAAGAACCTGGTCGGCGAGGTGCGTGACGGTGTACGCAGCCTCTTCTCCCTCCCCGAGGGGTACGAGGTCGTCCTCGGCAACGGCGGGTCCACCGCGTTCTGGGACGTCGCGACGCACGGTCTCATCGAGACGAAGTCCCAGCACCTGAACTTCGGTGAGTTCTCCTCGAAGTTCGCCAAGGCCGCGAAGCTCGCGCCCTGGCTGGCCGACCCGAGCGTGATCTCCTCCGAGCCCGGCACCCACCCGGAGCCGAAGGCCGAGGAGGGCGTCGACGTCTACGCCCTCACCCACAACGAGACCTCCACGGGTGTCGCGGCGCCGATCAAGCGCGTCGCCGGCGCAGACGAGGGCGCGCTCGTCGTGGTCGACGCCACCTCGGGCGCCGGCGGTCTGCCGGTCGACATCACCGAGACGGACGTCTACTACTTCGCCCCGCAGAAGTCCTTCGCCTCCGACGGCGGCCTCTGGATCGCGGCGTTCTCCCCGGCCGCCCTGGAGCGCGCGGCGCGCGTCCACGCGTCGGGCCGCCACGTCCCCGAGTTCTTCTCGCTGCCCACGGCGATCGACAACTCGACCAAGAACCAGACGTACAACACCCCGGCCCTCTCCACCCTCTTCCTGCTCAACGAGCAGCTGAAGTGGCTGAACGGCCAGGGCGGCCTGGACTTCGCGACCGGCCGCACCCTCGCCTCCTCCCAGAACCTCTACGGCTGGGCCGAGGACTCGAAGCACGCGACCCCGTTCGTCACCGACCCGGCGAAGCGCTCGCAGGTCATCGGCACGATCGACTTCTCGGACGACATCGACGCCGCCGCGATCGCCAAGGTGCTCCGCGCCAACGGCATCGTGGACACCGAGCCGTACCGCAAGCTGGGCCGCAACCAGCTGCGCGTGGCGATGTTCCCGGCGATCGACCCGGCGGACGTCCAGGCCCTCACCGCCTGCATCGACTACGTGATCGAGAAGCTGTAACCATTCCGGCACCCCGGCTCACGCCTGACGCCTGGACGACGGCCCCGTACACCCCTGGTGTGCGGGGCCGTCGCCGTACCGCCCCACCCTCGCGGGTGGTCCTGCGGCTTCGCGACGGAGGGGAGCAGCCCGACCTACCATGATGTTCTCGACACCATCGGACCCAGGAGGGACGCCATGTCTGCGGCAGCAGTCGAGTACCCCTGTGACGGTGAGCCGGAGTCCCTGCTCGACAGTGCCAACAGGCTCATGGAGCAGCTTCCCGGCCACCGCGTCGAGATCATCGGAGGCGTCATCACCGTGGCTCCGCCCCCTGACGGCCCGCACGGACGTGCGCTCACCAAGCTGATGCGCCCCTTCATCGAAGCCGGGCTCGACGACGGCGGCTCTGCTCTCATCCAGGGCATCGGCCTCTGGCTCCCCGGTGGCCCCCAGGACTACGTGATCCCCGACCTGGCCCTCGTCGACGCCGACTTCGACGCCCATCGGGCCGAGAACCACTGCTACGACCCGGCCGTCTTCCGTCTCGTGCTGGAGGTCACCTCCAGCAACTACCGCAGCGACCTCCACCTGAAGCCGGCCGTATACGCGGAGGCCAAGGTCCCGGTGTACGTGGTCCTGGACCGCCGTCACGGCAGGGTCCACGTCCTCACCGAGCCGGGCGGCTCGTCCTACGACCGGCACGAGGTGTACGCCCCCGGCCAGACGGTCACGCTCCCCGCCTCGATCGGCGCCGAGGTGACGCTCGACGTGGCGGAGCTCGTCGCGGCGGGCAGCCGCGCGGCAACGGCCGCTCGGCCGACCGACTGACCCCGTCTCCTTCTACACGGGCTACCCCGCCGCCAGCACGGCTCTGAGGCGGCCGATCCCCGCCAGCCACTCCGCCGACCCGGCACTCTCCGCCCACAGCTCGCGCAGCTCGGACGTCTCCGCGGTGACCTGGTCGAGGGCCCGCACCGCGAGCCCGAGCAGCACAGGCGACGGGGCACCGCCGGGCAGCGGCACCGGTTCATCGGGGCCGTACGGGGTGTCCACCGGTTCGCCGCCCGGGCACCGGGCCGCGAGCAGCGCGGCGGCGGCCACCGCCTCCATCGCCTCGTCGCTGTCGAGGAAGCCTTCGGCGCCCACGTGGACCGCCGCTTCCAGCGCCTGTCGGATCAGCGCCGCGCGCTTCTCGGGATCGCTGTCGTCCAGCTTCCCGCCGAAGTCGGCGGCCGTGTCGTTGTCGAAGTGCCCGATGTCCCACGTACCCATGTGACTCTCCCCGTTCCCGAATCGTGACTACAGCGTGTCACCCCCCACTGACAACGGCCTTCCGGCGCCGGAGCTTCAGCCCTCCGGGCTTCCGGCCACCGGCTTCCGCGCCAGCACGAACCCCTGCGGGGTCGGCTCCGGGAACTCCCCGTCGGTGTCGGCTTCGCGCACGGTACGTACCCGGGGCTCGAAGCCGGCCGCAGTGAGCAGGGCCGCGACCGCCTCCGGGCGGCGGCGGTGGAAGTCGAGGTCGATCGGGCGCCCCCAGGCGTCGGTCCTGCGACGGGTCCCGTCGCCGGCCTGGAAGCCGAGTTGCAGGTGCGCTCCCGGGGCCAGCACCCGGTGGAACTCGGCGAAGACGGCCGGGAGCAGCGCGTCGGTGATGTGGATGACGGAGTACCAGGCGAGCAGCCCGCCCAGGGAGGCGTCGGGCAGGTCGAGCGCGAGCATCGAGCCCTCCTCGAACCGGAGGTCGGGGTGTTCGGCCCGCGCCACCGCGAGCATCCCGGGTGACAGGTCGATCCCGAACACGTCGGCGCCGAGCCCGCGCAGGTGGCCGGTGATCCGTCCCGTACCGCATCCCACGTCGGCGAGCGGCCGACCGCCGCCGGTCTCCCGTACGAGGTCCACGAACCCGGCGAGCAGCGCGCGTTCCAGCGGCTTGGCATCCAGTTCGGCGCCGAACCGGGCGGAGTACTCGGTGGCCATGACGTCGTACGAGGCCCGGGTGGCGCGTACGAAGGCGGGCTCGGCTTCCAGGGCCTGGGCGCTTTCCCCGGGGGCGAAGTCCACCTCGGAGGCGTGCAGCACCCGGATGCGGCGACCGGGGTGGCGGAGGTTCCGGAAGATGGCGTTGTGGTGCGCGACCGACCGATCCGGGGCCGCGTACGCCTCGTCGCCGGGGCCCCGTACGGACGTGGTGTGCCCGTCCGCCACGAGCACCAGGTCGTACCCGTGGCTCAGGGCGGAGCGTGCGGTGGTGTCCACGCAGATCTCGGTGGCGAACCCGGTGACGACCACCTCGGTGACCCCGTGCGCCCGCAGCAGGCCGTCGAGACCGGTACCGAGGAAGCTGTCCGGGGCGGTCTTGCGGACGACCGTCTCCCCGGCTCGGGGCGCGAGTTCGGGCACGACCTGCCGGCCCTCGGAGCCGACTTCGGGCCCACCGGCGCCGTCCTGCACCGTGACGATCAACGCGTCTGCCGCGACGGCGCGTTGGCGCATCTCCGCGATGACGGCGACGGTCTCGGCGGCCCGGTGGGCGATGGCCACCGTGTCGTTCTGCATGTCGATGACGAGAAGCGCGGAGGTGTTCGGCATGGGTGGAGAGCGTAGGGGGTGGGGGCGGGCCGGAGCATCGCCGGGTCGGCCGGTCCGGCACGGTTCGGGGCCGGGCGATCCGGCCGCGACCCGGTCGTGCACGGATCCATGGGTACGCGGCTCTCCGGTCGTCGGACCGTCGTGGTCGCGCACCTTCGCGGGCGGGTGACGTCGTAGCGAACTGCCCTCTCCAGCCCCCCTTTCGGTGAGTTCCGGGAGGGGGCAAAGTCGTTTCCGGGGTCCCCTTCACGTGAGAACCCGTCCACCCGGGCTTCATCGTTCCGTACACCCCTCACTCCGCCGACCGATCGGCGCTGCGGGCAGGTCGGAAAGAGGCCGGAAAAGGCACATCGCGCTCTTCGGCCGACACAGGTCACCGGGTTTCGCGAGGAGCACGGGAGCGAATGACAGAACGGCCGGACACGCGGGACGGACCGTACGGTCGGCCGCCCGGGATTCAGGCGCAGGACGACGAGGCCCTCACGCTCGCCCGCATGTCCCGGACGCCTCCGCTTCCGGCGCACACCGGCGCGAGGCCGCATTTCACCAGGTAAGTCAAGACTTATCTTCCGGAGGGAATGACCCTATGGTGTGGCTCGAATCGAAGGAGCCTGCCGTTGTCGAAGTTGAATGATTCCGCTGCGCGCGCCATTGACTCGGAGCGGGATTATGTGTCCTCCCTGTACGAGTTGCTCAATAAACGGATTTCCGAGGCACGGGCGGACCGGGCGAATGTACTGAAGTCCCCGGCGGAAAGCGCCGGTGAGGCGTACGAGAGAGAGATCTCCGCCGAGCGTCTGACCAAGGAAATCGGCCGGCTGGAGGGTTCCGGACAGGGGCTGGTCTTCGGGCGTATCGACTGGACGGACGGCACGGCCCTGCGCATCGGGCGGATCGGACTGCACACGGAGGGGGACGACCTGCCGCTGCTCGTGGACTGGCGCGCGAACGCGGCGCGGCCCTTCTACGAGGCGACTCCGGTCCACCCGATGGGCCTGCGGCGGCGTCGGCACCTGCGCGTCGAGGAGCGCACGGTCGTCTCGGTGAGTGACGAACTGCTGGACGGGTCCGACCCGACCGACGAGGACGTCGTGGGGGACGGCCCGTTGACCGAGGCGCTGTCGGCACGGCGTACGGGCAGGATGCACGCCGCCGTCGCGACGCTGCAGGCCGAGCAGGACGAGATCGTCCGTTCCGCCCACCGCGGGGTGACCGTGGTGCAGGGCGGGCCCGGCACCGGCAAGACGGTGGTCGCCCTGCACCGGGCGGCCTACGTCCTGTACGCGTTCCCGCGCGCCACGGAGGAGGGTGTCCTGGTGGTGGGCCCCAACGCCCGGTTCCTCGACTACATCTCCCAGGTACTCCCCTCGCTCGGCGAGAACGACGTCGTGTCGGCGACCTGCCGGGAACTCGCCGGGCTGCACCCGGACACGGTGGACGCTCCGGACGCCGTCGACCCGTTCGACACGGCCCGCCTCAAGGGCGGTTCAGGCCTCGCCGACGCCCTGGCCGGTCTGCTGCGCGACCATCAGGCCCCCGCCGGTGACTTCGCCGTTCAGGTCGGTCAGGAGCTGGTCCGCCTGACCGGCGAGGAGGTCGCCGCGGCCCGCGACGCCGCCCGGGCAACCGCCCCGGGGCACAACCCCGCGCGCCAGGTGTTCAAGGAGCTCCTGGCCGACGCCGTCACGGACGCGATGCGACGGGACATGGGCGACCTCTTGGAGCAGATCGACGCCGATGCCGTCGCGATGACGGGCCTGGACCTCGACCGGTTCACGGGAGCCGCCCAGCACCGTACCGAGGGCTCGGCGGAGCCGGGTCCCGTCCACGAGCTGGACGTGGACGCCCTCCGGGCCGATCTCCTCGACGACGCCGGTTTCGACCGGGCCGTCGAGGCGTCCTGGCCGCGGCTGGTGCCGGGCGATCTCGTGCAGGGGCTCCTGACGGACGCCGACGAGCTCGCCGCGCGCCTGCCCCGACTGACCGAGCTGGAGCGGTCCTTGCTGCTGCGTGGCCCGGACGCACCGTGGACGGAGGCCGACGGGCCGTTGCTGGACGAGGCGGCGAGCCTGGTCGACGGACCGCCGGAGCGGACGTACGGGCACGTCGTCGTCGACGAGGCACAGGAACTGACCGCCATGCAGTGGCGGATGATCGTCCGCCGCTGCCCGGCACGGGCGATGACGCTGGTGGGCGACTTCGCCCAGGCGGGTCCGGTCGCGACGGCACGCGACTGGAAGGAGGCGTTGAGCCCCCATGTCGGAACGCGGTTCAAACTGCACAACCTGACCGTCAGTTACCGCACCACGCAGGAGATCCTGGAGAGCGTCCGGGGCCTGCTGACGCGGATCGCTCCCGACCAGAAGCCCACCCGGTCGCTGCGCAGCGGTGAGAGCCCGCGCACCGTGACCTCGTCCCCGGACGGGTTGGCCGCCGCCGTCGTCCAGGAGCTCCGCGCCCAGAGCACCGCGCACCCGGGCGAGCTGCTGGGCGTCGTCTGCGCGGACGCCGGAGTGGCCGAGCTGACGGCCCGGGGCGTCGCCCGCCACGCCCGCATCGTGCCGGCGTCCGAGGCGCGTGGCCTGGAGTTCGACGGGGTCGTCGTCGTGGACCCCGAGCGGATCATCACGGCCCGCCCCGGCGGGGAGCGGGACCTGTACGTGGCCCTGACCCGGGCCACCAAGCGGCTCTGCACCCTCACGGTCCGGCCCGCCTGACGGTTCGGGGCACCTGACGGTTCAGCCCGCCTGACGGTTCAGCCCGCCTGACGGTTCGGGGCACCCGACGGGTCGGGGCACGGGTGCACCCGGCTGCTCGTCCCTCGTCGATCCCGGAACTCAGCCGCGTGCCCAGCTCCTCGAAGCCCGGCGCGGCCGCGACCCGGCGGGAGGCGGGCCGCCGGGCGCCCCTGCGGGAGCAGCCCGGCGGCGACGGCACGCGCGACCGCCGCCGAGCCGGTCGCCCGCGCCGGTCCCCGGCCCCGCGCGGTGGGACGGTCAGTCCTCGCTGGGGATCGGCCCGAAGGAGACCGACCGCAGCTTCAGACGCTCCGAGCCACCGCCGGTGTGCGGGCGGAGGTTGAAGGAGGCGCCTTCGCAGTCGGCGTCCGCGTAGACCGTCGCCTCGGTGTCCGTGCGGTTCTTCGGCGAGTGGGCGGGCGCGGAGTTCTCCGAGTCGAGGCCCGGGAGGTTGACGCACACGCCGTTGGGCGGGTTGTTGAGGAAGCCGGTGACGTCGTATCCCTCGGCGGTCACGTAGTCGTACCGGAACTGCCCCTCGGCGGCCGAGGCCGAAGTGGGGACGGCTGCGAGAAGGAGGGCTGCGCCGAGAACGGCGGGAAACGCGGAGCGAAGACGCATCGGTCGGGTCTCTCTGCTGGAGGAGTTCGTTGCGGCCCTCTTCTGCCCGGCGGGCGGAGTCCCGCATCCGCGCCTCACTCGTACGGATGGCGGCGAAACGACCCTGCACTCCGCCAACCGGTCCATCCGGATTCTCCGTCGCGCATGCGGGGAGGGCCGGCGCCCCCGGCACCGGCCCTCCCCTCGAAGCTGCTTCCGGGCCGTCGGCCCGCTCGGCCCGACGCGCGTTCGGCCGACAGCCCGTTCAGCCGTCAGCTCGTCCGGGCGTCAGCTCGACCGGGCGTCAGCTCGTCCGGGCGTCAGCTCGACCAGACGTCCGCGTCGTCGGCCGGGACGGTGGTGGAGAGGCCGAGCTCCTTGCGGGCGGCGACGGACTTGCTCGGGTCGATGCCCGTGAAACCGGTGTTGTAGGCGAGGTAGTAGCTGTCGGCGTCGGAGGCCTTCGCGGCCTTCTTCCAGGCCTCGTTCGCCTTGTCGAGCTCCGCGCGCAGCTTGACCGTCTCCGGCTGCGTGATGCCCTTGATCGATTCGAGGTGGGCGTCGAGCGCCGCGGTGACCGCGGCGGCCTGCGCCTTGAAACCGGCGAGGTCGTCCGCGACGTCGTCCGCCTCCGGCTGGTTGGCCCAGAACGCCGTGTAGATGCCGCTGGAGCCCTTGAGGTAGGCGAGCTGGTCGGCGTTCATCGCCTTGCTCTTCAGCGAACCGGTGGTGATCTTGCCCGAGTCCTTGGTGTACGTGCAGGTCACGAGGCGGTCGCCGGTCTTCCAGGACTCCTTCGTGGGCTGGTAGTACGAGCCCGCCACGCCTGCCGGGATCGCCCAGGTGTCGGGGGCGAACTTCTGCTCCTCGACCGGGCAGCGCGTGTCGGCGGCCTCGACGATCGCGTCGTCACCGGGGTAGGCGCCGTCCTCGACCTTGAACTCCCCGTAGACCTGGCCGTCGTGCGGCTCGGCACAGGGCACGACCTCGATGGCGAACTCCTCGGCCGCCTCGCCGTCGGCGGCGGGCGCCGTGTTCGGGTTGTAGCAGTCGCCGACCTTGAGGTCGAAGACCGACTTCTGCCGGGCGGCCTTCTTGATGCCCTCCTTGGCGCTCTCGGCGACCGAGCATCCGGACGCGCCGATGGCGAGAAGTGCGACGACGGCGGCTATACCGCGGACATGACGGGACTTGGCACCGAAAGACATGGCGTGAGAATCCTCAAGCGGAAGTAAAGGGGACGAACTGATGTGCGCATCGTATGGCATGGCTGTGACAACACTGTGCGAACAGGGATTCGACCCGTCAATCCCGGGTAGACGGCGCCCCCGCATCGCCCGGCCTCCCGGCGGGCGCCCCGCACAGGCTCCGCCTTCACCCCGTCAGGCGCCGTGCGCCCGCCTCTCAGCCGCCCGTGCGCCGCCGCTTCGACCGGAGCACGAACCACACCGCGCCGATCACCACGAGTCCCCCGAGCACCGGCCCGCCCTTCCCGTCCGGCAACCCGCCGCTGCCGTCACCGTCGCCCCCGGCACCCTTCCCCCCGCCCGACGCGGACGAGGTCCCACCGGAAGCCGCCGACCCGCCCGACCCGCCCGACGCACTCGGTTCGGGCGTCGCCTGGGCCGCGTTGGTGCCCTTCACCTCCAGGCGCCGGACCTCGCTCCGCTTCCCCTCGGAGCCGAGCATCAGGGCCGTGCCGTCGGCCGTGTACGTGACCGACTCGGCCTGCCCCTGGAACCCGGCCCCCACGCCACGCTCGTCGCCGAGCTTCCCGTCGTCGAAGGTGTACGCGTCGGCGCCCAGGTAGCCGCGCAGCACCAGCCGCGTACCGTCCGGGGAGAACGCGCCGTCGGTCACCCACGGCACCTCGGCGACGCGGCGGAAGACGTTGTTCCCGCTGGTGGAGAGGTGCTCCGGGCCCTCGTAGAGGCCGCCGCCGGCCTGGTTCTTGGAGGCGATCCAGACCCGGCCGGTCTTCGGGTGGACCATCAGCGCCTCGGCGTCCCGGGCCCCGTCCGCGTACACCACGTCGAACTGGGTGGCGCGCACCGTGACGTCCTTCAGCACCTTCGGCTCGGGGAGGCGGTAGATCCAGACGTGGTCCCAGGTGCCGTTGAGGTTGTCGCCGATGTCACCGACGTAGAGGTTCCCGTCGGGGCCGAGGGAGATCGCCTCGACGTCGCGCGGCTGCCCCACGCCGGTCATGGTGACGGTGGCGACGGTCTCCCCGGTGCGGGAGTCGACGGCGTAGAGGTAGGGGCCGTCGTCGCTGTCGTTGTGGGTCCAGTAGACACCGGGGTGGATGCGGCTCGCGGCGAGGCCGCTGGACTCGGTGATCCGTGGGTCCTCGATGGTGAAGGTCCGGTCGGCGCCGCCGTCCGCCCGGGCCGGGACGGTCCCCGCGAGGAGCAGCAGGGCGGCGGTACCGAGGGCGGTGAGAGAGGCACGCATGGCGCAAGTGTCCATCATCACGGTGCGGCCCGAATGCGGGATCGGGGATGATGACGCCATGCGTTCCCTGCCTGCAGCCGCCGACTCCACGCCCTGCGGCGGTGGGGCATGACCCGTCATCAAACCGCTGTGCCGGGCGCCCCGCGCTTCCTCTTCGTCGGCGACTCGATGACCGTGGGGCGGGCGGGCGACTTCACCTGGCGCCACCGGATGTGGCAGCACCTGGAAGCGACGCTCGGCGAGGGCGGGTACGCCATCGTCGGCCCGCGCACCGGGCTGTACGACGCCGAGGCGGACGCCGCCGTTTCCACCGCGTACGCCGACCCGTCCTTCCCCGCCCCGGCCCGCCGTCACCTCTCCGGCTGGGGTGAGGGCTGGCTGCACATGGCGCCGGTGATCGAGGAGGCGGTACGCACCTCCCGCGCGGACGTGCTGCTGGTGTCGCTCGGTCTGATCGACCTCGGTTTCTACACCGACAGCGAGCAGACGGCGGCCAACGCGCGCGCCTTCATCGCCGCCGCCCGCGCCGCGAACCCGCACGTCCGGATGGTGCTGCTGCCGGTCATCCCGAACATCCGGGCCGAGTCCGACGCCCCCTTCGCCGCCGCCTGCGCACGGTTCAACGCCCTGCTCGCCGAGGCCGTCGCGGACCTCTCCACGCCCGGCTCGCCGGTGCTGCTGACCCCGCATCCGTCCGACTACGGCATCCACGCCGACACGTACGACGGCACGCACCCGGGCCCGAGCGGCGAGCACAAGCTGGCAGCGACCTTCGCGGACGCGCTGCACGACGCGTGGTCGATCGGCGGCCGTTACGCGCCCGAGCCGGACCAGGTACGCGTACCCGAACCCGAGCAGGCGCTTCCCCTCCCACCCGAGCGGACGCCGGTCCCCGAGCCCGCGCTCTGAGGCCGCCTGCGGCTCCGCACACTTCCTTCACCCCGCCCACCGAACATGCGCACGCCACTGATACTCTGCGGCCCCCCGCCTGCCGGTGACGTGCCCTGGCAGGCGGGGCCCGTCCTTCCGTGTGTTCCGTGCGCATCCGTACGCTCGACGGCTCTGCGCCGCACCCGGCCGGCCTGGTGACGTGGGGGGGGGGGGGGGGGGGGCCGCCCGCCCCCCCCCCCCCCCCCCCCCCCCCCCCACCGACCCCGCGGCCACACC
>NZ_JBIBHR010000003.1:0-297435 GCF_042957125.1 Streptomyces sp. NPDC008125 | reverse complement strand
GGGCCCATCGGCAGCCGGGCGGCCTCGGCGCCCCCCGGGGCGGGGGGGGGGGGGGGGGGGGGGGCGGGGGGCCCCCCCCCGCGCCCCCCCCCCACGTCACCAGAGACCGTCACGACGGGCGTTCACCCCGCGCGCTGCGTCCCCAGCATCGACAGCGCCAACTCCCACAGCTCGCGCGAGACCTCTTCGGGGCGGGCCCGACGGGACCGCCGGGTGTGGTGGGCCATGAGCTCGTGGACCGTACCGACCATGACGAGCACGTCCGCCTTGTGGTCGCCCTCTTCCGCTTCGCCCCGCGCCACCGCGCGCTGGGTCTCGCCGGTCAGCCAGTGCGCCCACACGTCGCGCCACCGCTTGCAGTGCGCGTCCACCGCCCGGCTCACGCCCAGCACCTCGACGAAGGTCACCCGGGCCTCGCGGGGGTCCTCGGTCACCGCCTTCACATAGGCGTCGAAGAGGACCCTCGTGCGCTCGGCCATCGAGCACTCGTCCATGCCCTCGGCCATCATGGCGTTCTCGGCGGCACGCAGGCCCTTGGTCGTCACCCAGTCGTGCAGGGCGATCAACAGGCCTTCCAGCGAGCCGTATTCCTCGTACAACATCGACACCGGAACACCGGCCTTGTCACAGACTTCCTCGTCGGTGGTCTGCGCATAGCCGTAGGTGCCGAACATCGCGCGTGCCGCGTCCAGCAGTTGGGCGCGCTCCCGTGTACGAATCCTGTCCACGGACTCGGTTCCCAGAGTCCCCCAGCTGTCCGTCACCGGTCCTCCTTAGGCAGAAACGCGGGAGAGGGCCAGGTCGTCGCCTCTGCTATCGAACCGCCCGAGTCATTGTCCTCGCACAACACGCCCGATGGGCGAAACGCCACACTCTGCCACCCATGCAGCTTTCGAACGCGGAAGCGTTGACGTACGAAACACCGTACGAAAGAACCCGCCCAACCCGCCTTGTATCGCTGGTGAATTCGAAGACCTGCACGGAAATCGCGACGAACCCGCTCGGACGAGTGAGACGTTCCCGACGGCACCCACGGCGCGGCCGGGCGAGTCGTCGCGTGCGGCCTCACCGCTCAAGTGCGGCGTAGGCCGCGACCTCCTCGGCCGGATCGTGTTGCGTACCGGGCGGGGCGACGGCACCGACGTGGACATCACGCCACCCGCCCTTGCCGTCCCCGGTCAGCCCGTCCTCACCCCGGGCCCGGGCGACGGCCTCCCGGTGGGCGGCCCATGCCGCCCACGCCTCCGCCGACCGGCACTGGCCGCACAACACCTCTCCGGACGTCGCCCGGAACACGTGCTCGTCGCCCGGCCCCTCACAGGTCACGAGTGGCGGCGGAGGCTCGTACGGCGGCTTCTCCTCCACACCCTGGGGACGCACACCCTGGGGACGCGCACCTCGAGGACGCGCACCCTGGGGACGCGCACCCTGGGGACGCGACGCGTCCACGGCCACCGCACCGGTCTCGGCAGCGAAATACGCGGGCGGAGCAGGCATCTTGGCCTCCAACCGCTTCCGCACGAACCCCGGCGGCGAGTACACCCCGCCCTCCGGCAGCAACGACACCAGCGTCCGCTTCAGCTCGGCCGCCGACACCCCCCGCCGCATCCACTCCGCCGCCAGATCGACCAGTTGCCGCACCTCCTGCACCCCCAGACGCAACTGGCTCGACGCCCGCCCCAACGACAGCAGCACCCGTTCCGCCGCGACCTCCTCGGCGCCCCACTCCTCCACCGGCTTCTGCTGCGACTGCGGCTTCCGCCGCGGGGTCCGCTCCGCCTCCGGCTCCGGTTCGGGCGCCCGCCCGCCCGCGGGTACCGGCTCCCGCGCCGGTACGCGTACGGGCACCGGCACCGGCACCGGCACCACCGGTACGGGCGCGGGCGGCGCAGGGACCGGCACCGGGACGGCCCCCGCCCCTCGCTCGCGCATCCCCTCCGGCCCGCCCCGCTCCTCTCCCTTCTCCGGCAGCTCCGGCTCCAGATCGGTCAGCCACTCCGGCGGCTCCGCCCAGAATCCCGCACCTTCCTCCTCGGTGAATTGCGAGACTTTCCCGAACTTGCTTCCGTACGCTTTTCGTTCACTTTTCGAAATCCGAACAGGCAGGGTAGGTAGGGGGAATGAGTTCCCCGAAGTCTGTACGTGAGGTGGGGAACCACCGACCGACGGGGGACCCGGAACTCCGGTCGCCGGGAAGTGGTCACTCGGCGCGACCTGCGGCGATGCGAGGTCCGCGCAGGGCCCGGGGCCCTCGCCCATCTCCTCGTCGTCCAGGTCCGCGTACTTCCCGCAGTGCTCCCAGTACTCCTCCGCCTGCTGCCGCGTACTCGGCGCGTTCGACAGGATCTGCGCCGTGGCCCACCGGCCGCCCGTACGCCGGTACCGCCACTCATGGAGGTAGCCCTCACGCCTCAGAAACTTCTTGGCCCTCTGGTACGGCCCGGGCTCGATTCCCGCATCCCGCGCGAAGTCCCGCAACGGACCCAACGGCCGCGGCCGTTGCATGCCCGGGAGACTCTCCATGTACAAAATGATGATCTTCGCGTCGCTGTTCATCCGACGCGAGCCGACCAGCCCGCCCGAACGCCGCCCGGTGCCCGATACCGGCGAGATAGCATGCCAAAGCATCGCTGTGGACTCCTCAGTTATCCACTCGTGGTGAAGGCCCTCGGATCGGTGTGTCTGCACCTCCGGGGGCCGCTCCGTGCACCCGCGGGCGCACTGAGCGTGATGACGCGATCACGGTACATCACGCCGTGGGCACGCTTGTCCAGGTTTCGGCGAGAACAACCCCTGCGTGTGAACACGGACTTCGCACCACCACCCGCACCGCGGCACGCCACCCACCGAACGGGCCATGCCGCATGGGCCGCGGTACCGCCGCGCTTCTCGGCGCCTCTCCACGCCCCGAAAGTCAGGCGCCCACAAACCGGCTCAACCGGTAGGAGCTCTCCTGCAGCAGACGTCCGCACGCGTGGTCGATCCGGCGCATCTCCCCGTCGACCCCCGCCTCCCGGAGGCTGCGCAGGTGCGCCCTCAACTCCGCCTGGTCGGAGGTCTCCAGCACCACGACCCACCGCCCCGCCCCAGGTGCGGTACGGGCAGCGGTACGCCGCCGCCCGGCCTCCAGCCGTCGCTTCCTCTTCGCCTGTCCCGGCATCGGGCCGGCATCGCCGTTCACCCGACGGACGGCAACCCGGCCACTGAGGATCCGGGCAGGCCGGGCCGTTCTCGTCGAACCGGTGGATCACATCTCGGACCATGCCCTCGCGGGCCGGACCAGGACCAGACGCACTCGGGTTTCCCGCCGGCCTAGATGATCGATTCCAAGGGGTCAGTGGTCGTAGGCGGTCAGTGAGCGTAGGACGGGCTGGCTGGTGTGGTCGTTGTGCCAAATCGCGGCCGTCAGCGCGAGGAGGCGTTGCATGACGCGGGCGACCACGCCGCCCGGTGTGCGGCCTCGGTGCTGTTCGAGGTCAAGCTGGCCCTTGAAGGTCTCGTTGACCGACTCAATGACCTGCCGCAACGGCTTGAACAGAGGTGCCCCGGCCCGCTCCGGCTCGCCCTTGCGGGCCGGCCTCAGCAGCCGGATGTCCTGCTCGGCCAACTGGTGCTCGAAGGCGCGGCCGAAGTAGTTCTTGTCGCCGATCAGCGTCTGCCCGGCCCGGGCGGCGACCAGTTCCGGTTCGGCGGCGAGCAGGTCCAGCAGGGTCTCGCGTTCGTCGGCCTTGGCCCCGGTCAGGGCGAAGGCGATGGGCAGGCCCTGCAGGGTGCACACCAGGTGCAGGCGCAGGCCCCAGAAGAAGCGGCTGTGGCTAGCGCAGTACCCGTACTCGGCCCATCCGGCCAGGTCGGAGCGCTTGACGGTCTCGCGGGAGCGTCCGCACTCCACCGGCGTGGAGTCCACGATCCACACGTCATCACTCCATACCGAGGTGTCGGTTGCCAGCACCCGGGTTACCTGCCGCAGCAGCTCGGTGGCCTTGCGCAGGCGCTTGTTGTAGCCGGGCTGATTGGGCAGGTAGGGGAAGAGATGCCGCAGGTGGGCGCGGGCGTGGCGGAGCCACTTGGCCTCGGAGGTGAAGCCCAGCATGGCCTGCATCATCGCGAGTGTGACCAGCTCGACATCGGCCAGTTGCGGGGCGATCCCGACCGCCGGACGCCAGGGCGCCAGGTGCGGTGAGTCCTTCAGCAGGTCGTCGGTCTTCACATAGAGTGCGGTGGCCAGGGAGTCCAACTCTGTCTTCACACACTGACGTTGAACTCCCTCCTTCCAGCCCCGCGGGCGATTCTCCGGAACGGATCAGCAGGTGGAGATCGATGTCTCCCGCGGACTCAGGCGCCCACGGTCCCGTCGACACCTTCACGCAGAAAGTCCGCGTGCCCGTTGTGGCGGCCGTACTCCAGAAGCACGTGCACCATCACCATCCGCAGCGACACCTCCTCGCCCCATCGTGGCTGATACCCGGCCTGGTCCAGGGACTCAGCCTCCCGCTCGATACGGCGCGAGTTCTCCACCTCGGCATCCCAGGCCACGAACGCCTCGTCCCTGGTCGACGCACTCGCGTCGTACGCTGCCTGAAAGTCGATCTTGTCGGACCAGACCATAGGCGCGTCGTTGTCCTCGAACACCCGACGGAACCAAGCACGCTCCACCTCCGCCATATGCCGCACCAGACCGAGCAGCGAAAGCGTGGACGGCGGCATCGACTGCTGCCGCAGCTCCTCGTCGGTAAGCCCTTCGCACTTCATGGCGAGGGTTGCGCGGTGGTAGTCGAGGAAAGCCCGCAGCATGTCGCGTTCGCTGCCAAAATGGGGCGGTCCTATGCGATTGTCGCTGGTCATTGGTCGTGCTCCTCATCCGTGCCTGCATTGAGGGCCAGTATCTAATCCCGTCGACTGTCTCCATACGAGGGCCGTCAACCGGACCTGATTGTTCCCACAGAGGACGCCGAACACAGGAATTTGACAGACTCATTGGACCCCGCAGCCGCAACTACCCCTTGGAATCGATCATCTAGCGTGTGGTCGTGCACATCCTTGATGACCCCTGCTTGTCGCCCCGCGTCGCGACTCTCCTGGCGCGGGCACGGCGAAGCCACGAGATGCCCGCCGACCGCATACGTGCACTGGCCCGCGCGGAGACTTCCGACGGGAATGAGGCAGCGGTGCCGCCTGAGGCCGTCGAGGCGATGATTGGCTTCGAGGAACGCTACGGCGGCCTGTGGTACCCGCTCCTCAACTCCAACGGCATGGAACACGGCCTGGACGGCGAGGCCACCATCCACCTCGGCATCGACGGCTGGACCTTCCGAGGCATCCTCGATGGTGACCGGACCTGGCCGGTGGACATCCTCCCGGACCAGCGCACCGCCATGACGCTCGCGGGACGTACCAGGATCGTCAACAGCAGCGTCCTTCAGCGCCTGGAGGCCCACGCCCAGGTGCTACAGGTCCGGAACTGGCCTCATGCGACCTTCGCAGTCGCCACCGAACCCGGCCAGGAGCCGACAGTCATCGGAGACGGCCTCCCCGCACTCGACGTCGAGGCAACCGGGCCCGCCGACAGGTGGTGGGTCGGCAGCGGGACTGCGATGCATCTGGAGCTTCACGTGTGGTGGGGCGGAGAGGACATATGGATCGCGCGCTGCTTCGCGGAGCGGGCCGGGAACCTGGCGGCCACGGTCGACGCGCTACGGCACGCGGTGACGGGGGGCGCGTGGCGGGACGAGGACTGGTGCGGGCTGTGTACCCACGTCGTGCAGCCGGCGCACGTCTGCCTTCCCGACGCGGGGAAGCAGAGCGGTCGACCCCGGAGAAACAACCCTCCTCGATGACCATCGGAGGGCGACAACCAGCCATGTCTCCGGGGTGGGGGGAACGATCAGGCGCAGCGTGTCACGACGCCCACCCCATCGCGGGACGTGGGACTCAGCGCCCGGGAGTGCCGAGGAGGACAGGCGCCGCCACGGATCATGGAACAGCCCTAGACCTGGCCGTCGTCACCCGGCCTGGTCACTCAGCAGGGCGCGGGACAGTCGGGTCTGTACCGCGGCCAGCCCGCGGACCACCGGCACCGCGGTGGCCAACAGAAGCACGCCCGTGAGCGTGTTGAAGCCGACGTCGACCGCCCGCGAGGAGTTGCCGAATATCAGCTCCGCCAGCCCCTGGTCATCCGGTCCCTGCGGAAGGGACCACGACCAGGTGAAGTAGAGCAACTCGCCGATCCCGCCGAGGGTCCACGTCAGCGCCACGCTGAACGTGATGACCTGAAGCGGAAAGGAGACGACAAGGTGGCCCAGGTCGCGCCAGGACAGTGGTTCACGCACCGTCCGCAGCGCTCCCCTCCATCCCGTGCCGGCCGGGCCCGGTCGGCGCGACGGCAGTGGACGGCCCGTTACGGCAGCCACCCGCCGGCGCTCCCAATTGGCCAGGGCCCCAGCCGCGCGCAGAGTTCCGGCCAGGACGGGGAGTCCTATCCAGATCACCGCGGTGGACACCCCTAAGGCGAATCCCGTGACCGCGACGGTGAACGCCGCCACTCCGAGGGGCAGTCCGGACAGCACATATCCCAACTCCCTTCTGAACCGCCGATTCACGGGTGCGCTCTCGCTCGAAGCGTGCGGCACGGTGCGGAGTGAAGTGGTCTCAGTCATGGCACTACAGTCCCAGTCCCGGTCCGCCGGGACCAACCGGCCAACCGGCCAACGCGGGGTGGGGCTTGCCCTACCTCTGAGGTCCGGATCGCGCCGAGGCAGGCACCGTCAGGTCCGGCCGTAACGCATGCCCCACGGGCCGGGAGGAGTCACCGGCACCTCACGGCCACAGCATCTGCTTGGTCCACCCGTCCGGTGAGGACAGGTAGGCAAGCCGGGTGTGGCGGCGTTCCTTGTCGCCCTGCCAGAACTCCACCGACTCCGGACGCACCGAGTAGAGCGTCCACCCGGGCGCCACGAGGTCGGGCTCGCTCTCGATCCGCTGGAGCGACGCCTCCACCCGCGCGTCCCTCTCGGCCAGGTCCGCGAGCGGCTGGGACTGCCGGCCGAGCAGGGATTCGGCCCGTGCCCCAGCACCGCGGGCAAGGAAGTCCGCGGCGCACAGTTCAGGGGTCTCGCGCACAACCGGTCCGCGCACCCGGACCTGGCGGGCGAGTGGGGCCCAGTAGAAGGTCAGCGCCGCGTAGGGACGGTCAGCGAGGTCAAGGCCCTTGCGGCTGCCCGCGTCCGAGGCGAACTGCCAGCCCTGGGGGCCAACGTCCTTGAGGATGAGGACGCGAGCGGTCGGGTCACCACCGGCGCCCGCCGTTGCCAGTGTCATGGCATGCGGCTCCCGCACCCCGGCGCTCAACGCGTCGTGCAACCACTCGGTGAACAGCTCCACAGGCGTGTCGGGCGCAGCCGAAGGGTCGAACCCGGGAAGCTCCCCGGCGAAGACCTCGATTCCCCGCAGAACCTGGCGAAGGCCGTCCGTACCGGTCACGTTCCTCTCCCCTCAGCCGTGATCACACCTGCGGGGCCGAACCTATCAACCTGCCGCGTTCACGGGCCGACCGAGACGGACCTCGCCGCCGCCCCGGGCGCCCGGCAGGTGGCCGGTTCCGGGGATGCGCCCGCACACGATCACAAGACGACGCCTCCCGAAGGTGGGAAGGGGAGTCCGCCGCCCCGTCACCGTGCGTCTTCCCGCTCTTCACGCACGGAGGGTGGATTCTGTCCCTGCCCAGTCCGCCCCGCGGCCCCGAAGCGTGCCGACAGGGCTTTCACCCACAGCCCCAGTCCCACGAGGGAGCAGATCGCCGCCAGGCCGATGACGGTGGGAACGGCAGCCACGAGGACGAACTCGACCATGAGCTCTGCCCAGCCCGGTTCCTCACCCATCGTGCTTCCACTCTGCGCCATGGACGACACCACGCAGGAGGGAGCGGATCGGTTGCGCGCGTCGGCGCCTCGGGCTGTTCCGGGCAGTCCGCCCACGATGTCCGCACCGTCCGGCACGGGGACGTCCACGCGGGTCCCCCGACGTGTTGGGCCCGGACCGTGGCGGTCGTACGGGAGTGCCGGCGCTCAAGTGCCGTCGGCGCGGGCGGCATCGGGTCAGGTGCCGTCGGCGCCGAAGCCCGCGACGGCGAGCCGGAAGGCACGGTCCGCCTGCGCCGCCGGGTCGGTGTAGTTCTCGGTGGCCAGGGCGATCCCGACGATCAGTACGAGGAGGTCGTCGATGGTGATGTCCGCCCGCACAGCCTGGTCGTCCACGGCCTTGCGCAGCAACAGGGCGCCGGCCGCGCCGATGGTCAGCGCACAGGAGTCCTGGCCGGCCTCGTCCTGGAGAGGCTCGTAGGAGAGGACGTCCGCCAGACCGCGTGCGGCGAGCGAGTAGGCGAGCAGCTCGCGCAGCCATTCCACCAGCGCGGAGCGGCTGTCGTCCTCGCCGCGGAGCTCGTGGGCGCGCGCGCACAGGTCGTGGACGCGCTGCTTGAAGACGGCTTCGAGGAGGGCTTTGCGCGTGGGGAAGTGGCGCCGCACGGTGGCCGATCCGACGCCTGCCGTGCGGGCGATCTGCTCCAGGGACGCCTGGGCTCCCCGGGCCGCCACCTCGGCCTCGGCCACGGCGAGGATGTGCGCGTAGTTGCGACGGGCGTCCGAGCGCTGGCCGGTCATGGTCTCTCCAACGTCGATGAGCGGCATGGACGAGCGGCATCGCCCCTGCGGCATTGATAAGCGGCGGGCCCCGCCGTACTCTAGCGGCCACGAAACGGCGGGCCCCGCCGTTTATGGTGTGCGTGACCGCTGAGGAGATGTACACATGCCCGATGTACCCACGACCACTGCCGCGGCACCGGTTCTCGTCACGGGGGCCACTGGCCGCCAGGGCGGCGCCACCGTACGCGCCCTGCTCGCGCGGGGAACGCCGGTACGTGCTCTGGTGCGCGACCGGAACGCACCGCGCGCGCGAGCCGTCGAAGCACTCGGCGCCGACCTGTTCGTGGGCGATCTCACCGAACCCGTGACCCTGGAGGCGGCCGTGGACGGCGTGCGGGCCGTCTTCTCCGTACAGATGCCCGCCTACACCGGGCAGGGGTTCGACTTCGCCGGCGAGGTCGGCCAGGCGGACAACCTCATGACGGCGGCGCGGGCCGCCGGTGTGGAGCAGTTCGTCCAGTCCTCCACCAGCGGCGTGGGGCAGCACGTCGAGGCCCCGGGGTGGGCCGAAGGACGGTGGGCGGTGATGGAAGCCCCGCTCGGCACGAAGGCGGCGATCCAGGACCGACTGCGCGCGAGCGGCTTCCCCTACTGGACGTTGCTCAAGCCGGCATTCTTCATGGAGAACTTCGAGCCGTCCATGCGGTTCTACTTCCCGCGCGGCATCGAAGGGGGCCTGGTCACCGTCGTCCGACCGGGCACGCACCTGGCGCTCGTGGCGGCCCAGGACGTCGGCCGAGCCGCGGCGGCCGCCCTCTCCGCCCCCGCCGACTTCCACCGCGTGGAACTGGAGCTCGCCGGCGACTACCTGACCATGACCGAGATCGCCGAGATCCTCTCCCGCGCCGCGGGCGTCCCGCTGGCGGCCCCGGACATGACCGAGGAACAGGCCCGCGCCGCCGGAATGGGAGACATGGGCGCCACGCACGAGTTCGTGGAGGTCGTCGGCCAGCCGGCCCGGCCACAGTTCGCTCGCGCGCTGGGCATCGATGTGACCAGCTTCGACGAATGGGCGCACGAGCACCTGCGGCCTGCCGCCCGGGCAGGGAGGTAGCGTCGGCGTGTCGCCGCGCGCCCGCCCGGCCGGGCGTGGCCGCCGACGCGGCGGCGAGGAACGGATCGTGGCCGGACGATCAGCATGGCCAAGCGCCTTGGGGAAAGCCGCCGATCAGCCGGGCGGGACGGGGACGGACGCCCGCCCGCCTCCGCCGCGCCTCCACCCACCGCCCGGGCGCATCCGCCGCCCCGCTCACGTACGCCCCCTCACTCCCCCGGCAGCGGTTCCGCGCGCGCCGCGTCCAGGAGCGCGCGCTGGTCCGGGGCGAGTTCGACGTCCACCGCCTCCAGGGCCTCGTCCAGTTGCCCGAGGGTGGAGACGCCGATCACCGGCAGTGCGGCCGGGTCGTCGCCCAGCAGCCAGGCGTACACCACCTGGTTGACGGTGGCGCCGCTCTCCGCGGCCACCTCGCGGACGGCCGCCAGCTGCCGGTACGAGACGGGGTGGTCGTACGGGGCCGGGAGCGGCTTGGCCGGGTTGGAGTAGGCCCCGTCGAGCAGGGCCGTGTAGGCGAGCAGGGTCAGTTCCGGCCTCCGGCGCACTTCGGCGAGGACCGCGTCGTCCGCGTACCGCTGGACCCCGAAGTCCGTACCGGGCAGGGGGCGGAGGTACGTATGGCGCTGCTGGAGCGCGACGGCGTCGGGCAGGCCGAGTGCGGCGGCGGCCTCCTCGGTGGCGCGCAGGCGTGCGGCGGTCAGATTGCTGACGCCTGCCATGCCGACGACGCCGCCCCCGATCAGCTCGCCGAAGACGCGGACGGTCTCCCGCAGCGGCGTGTCGGGGTCGTCCACGTGCCGGTAGAGCAGGTCCACGCGGCCGGTACCGAGACGTTCGAGGCTGCCCCTGAGGGCGTCCCGTACGGCGGGGGCCGAGAGGCCCTCCAGGACGTCCGCCGCCCGGTCCGTACCGACGGGACCCACCGGCCGGCCGCCGAGCTTGCTCGCGAGGACGACCTCGTCCCGGTTGCCGCGCCGGGCGAACCAGCGGCCGAGCAGCGTCTCGCTCTCGTCGCCCGTACAGCCGTCGATCCAGAAGCAGTAGTTGTCCGCCGTGTCGATGAAGTTGCCGCCGCGCTCGACGAACCGGTCGAGCAGCGCGAAGGACGTCCGCTCGTCGATCCGTGCGCCGAAGGGCAACGCCCCCAGGCAGAGCACGCTGACGTCCCGGTCGCCGATGCGGTGGTAGCGCATGTGTCTCCTTCTCTGCGGGCCGGGGCCCGGACGAGAGCCCCAACGGTGTTGACCCGTCCCACGCTCACATCCGGAGCACGCTCCGGATCAAGTCCCGGCGGGCGGGCCCCCGTACGTACCGGCGGCAGAATGGCCCGCATGGAACCAGAACCGGTGACCGGCGCGTTGCTGACGCCGGCCGAGACCGCCGCGGAGTCCGGGTTCAGCCTGGACACCCTGCGCTACTACGACCGGATCGGCCTGCTGGGGCCGGTGGCGCGCTCCGCGAGCGGGCACCGGCGTTACTCCCCCGGCGATCTGGAGTGGCTCGCGGTGCTGCGGTGCCTCAGGGAGACGGGGATGCCCATCGCGGACATGCGGAGCTACACCGAGCTGGCCAAGGCGGGTGACGGGACCGTGCCCGAGCGGCTGGCCGCGCTGGAGGCGCACGACCTCCAGGTCGAGCGGCGGCTGGCCGAACTTCTCCATCAACGTGCGCATCTGAAGGAGAAGATCGCGTACTACCGGTCGCTCGAAAGGGGAGAAATGGGCATCAATGACCTGGATGACTGATGTCGGCGGTGCGAGCGCGTGAAACCCGGCCGGACGGACGCGATACGTCAAGTTCTCGTTACACGCCGTGCGTTGTGAGTAAAGAAACCCGCCGAGCGGCGCTATTCCTCCGGCGGAGATTGCTCCGATCACAGGATGGTCACTAAAGTCAGGGCTCGAACCTTCGCGCGATCAACTACCCATCCGGGTGAAAGCGAAGACGCCGTCGTCTCCGTGACGTGCCGGGAGCCAGGGATTCAGCTCCCGGCGCTCCGGCGGGCGGCTCGATGAGAAGGAGCTCGCTCCGTGGCGTCCCACCGCCGTCCCAAACCGCCGAGCCGCGCCCGCGTGACCGTGCTCACCGCCACCGCTGCCGCCGCTGTCGCCCTGACCTCCCAGGCGGCCCACGCCGACCCGAAGCCGACCAAGAGCGAGGTCAAGGCGAAGGTCGACAAGCTCTACTCGGAGGCGGAGAAGGCCAGCGAGAAGTACAACGGGGCCAAGGAGCAGCAGGACAAGCTCAAGAAGGAAGTCGACGCGATCCAGGACAAGGTCGCGCGCGAGCAGGACGAGCTGAACGCCCTGCGCAGTGACCTGGGTTCGATCGCCACCGCGCAGTACCGCTCCGGCGGCATCGACCCCTCCGTGCAGCTCTTCTTCTCCTCGGACCCGGACAGCTTCCTCGACCAGGCCTCCGCGCTGGACAGCCTCACGGCCAAGCAGGCCGAGTCGCTGGAGAAGATCCAGGCCAAGCAGCGCACCCTCGCGCAGGAGCGCAAGGAGGCCCAGGGCAAGCTCGGCGAGCTCGCCGAGGTCCGCGAGGCGCTCGGCAAGAACAAGAAGGCCTCCCAGGCCAAGCTCGCCGCCGCCCAGCACCTGCTGAACACCCTCACCGCGGCCGAGCGCGCCCAGATCGCCGCGCAGGAGCAGCGCGCCAGTCGCGGCGCCGGCGCCCGGGTCGACCTCGGCAACGAACTGCCCGGGTCCGCCGTCGGGTCCGCCGCCCTGTCGGCCGCCGCCACCCGGATCGGGATGCCGTACTCGCACTCCGTCACCACGGGCCCCAACTCGTTCGACTGCTCGGGCCTGACCCAGTGGGCGTACCACCAGGCCGGTGTCGAGATCACCCGCACCACGTACACCCAGTTCAACCGGGGCACCCACGTCTCGCAGAGCGCGCTGAAGCCCGGCGACCTGGTCTTCTTCAACGGCAACTCGCACGTCGGTCTGTACGCCGGTGGCGGCCAGGTGCTGCACGCCCCCTACCCGGGCGCCTACGTCCGCTACGAGTCGATGAGCACCATCGGCAGCTTCTACGGCGCGGTGCGCATCTGACCACGCCGTAGGCGTCCCCGTCGCCGCGGACGCGGGTCCTCGCGCACGCCGCACGCACGCGACACACGCCGGGGGCGGATCATGTGGGGCAGAGGCTGCGGCGTCGGCGCGGTGTGCGGCTTCCTCGCCGCGGCGGTCGCCGATGTCCTCATCGGCAGAGCCTGGACCACCTGCGACATCGGCGGGGGCTCGTACGCGAACTCGCTCACGCTGGTCGTCCTCTTCGTCCCGCTCTGGATCGTCGGCGCCCTGTGCTGGGTGCTGGCGTACGGATCGCTGGGGCGGCGCTTCCCCGGCGGGTGGGCGGTCGCGGCGGGCACGTCCGCCACCCTCTTCCTCGTCTGGTTCGCGGCCACGCGGCTGGGAATGCCGGACGACTACCCGTCGCCGCTCTGCGTGGACAACGTGCCGGGGTGGTGGCCGGCCTGGATTCCCGCGTGAGCCTCGGACTGAGGCCGGGCCGATCGGGCAGACGGATCAGTGGGCGACTCGAACTCGGCCGCCCGGAGGGCGAGTTCCGCACCGTCGCCCCGGGCGCAAGTCCCCGGCCGTACGGAGCGTCGAGTCCCCGCAAGCGCGTGCGTACGCCCGGACCAACCTTCCACGTGAGGCGGATGCCATGTCCCTGGATGACTACACCGGCGGCCAGACCAGCGGGTCCGACGTCCTGGTCGTGACCACCAACGACGTACCGGGATACGAGGTGCGGCAGGTGATCGGCGAGGTGTTCGGCCTCACCGTGCGCTCCCGCAACATCGGCTCCCAGCTCGGCGCCGGCCTGAAGTCGGTGATCGGCGGCGAGCTGAAGGGCCTGACCAAGACCCTGTCGGAGACGCGCAACGAGGCGATGGAACGCCTCGTCGAGGCGGCCCGCGCCCGCGGCGCCAACGCCGTGCTGGCGATGCGCTTCGACGTCACCGCCGCCGCGGACATCGGCACCGAGGTCTGCGCCTACGGCACGGCCGCGGTCATCGCCCCGACGTCCTGACGCTCAGGAGTGTGAACGGTGGGACGCGGCCACCGCGCCCCACCGTTCCTCCTCGACTCCTCTCTGCCGCAACTCGCTGACGGGCCGGGCCGGTTCACCTCGTCGGCCCGTCGTGGTCCGGTCGCGGACGCATCGGAGCCCGTCGGGCACTCGGAACGAGGGCGCGTTCCACGGCCGGACCGCCGGACGGGGGCCAGGGGCCGCGGCGTCAGCCGCTCGGCCTCCGGACGGCAGGGCACGGGCGGGTACGTGGTCATGGCGGCCGGCACAGGAAGCCGACCCGCCATCCACGCGGACCGCGCCCCGCCCACGCGGACCGCGCCCCGCTCACGCGGACCGCGCCCCGCTCACGCGCGCAGCCCGACCGCAGCCGCAGGCCGACAACACGCGTGCGCACGGGCCCCGTTGGGCGGAAGCGCTTCACCTCCACGCGCGTTTCCGCAGCAGATCATCGAACGCCTTTCGACGGGCCGTCGAAGGCTCCGTCGAACGCCCGTCGAAGGCTCCGTCGAACGCAACAAACCCTGTCCACCGTCTTGTCACCCTCTCCCGGCCGCCCCTACAGTCCCCCCGGATGGGAGCGCTCCCACGACTGCCCCACCACCTTCCCCCACTGCCCGAAGGGACATGATGCGACTCCGTGCACGCACCCTCCTGACAGCTCTGACGCTGATGCTGGGTACGACCACCGCGCTGCTCACCGCCACTCCCGCCACCCAGGCGGCCACGCAGGCCACCGGCCAGATATGCGAGCAGTACGGCACCACCACCGTCCAGGGCCGCTACATCGTCCAGAACAACCGCTGGGGCACCAGCGCCACCCAGTGCATCAACGTCGGCGACAGCGGGTTCACCGTCACCCAGGCGGACGGCTCCGTCGCCACCAACGGTGCCCCGAAGTCGTACCCGTCGATCTTCCTCGGCTGCCACTACACCGCCTGCTCGCCGGGGACGAACCTGCCGAAGCGGATCGACACCATCGCGGCCGTACCGACCTCGTTGACGTACGGGTACGTCGGCAACGCCACCTACGACGCGGCGTTCGACATCTGGCTGGACCCGCAGCCGAAGACCGACGGGGTCAACAGGACGGAGATCATGATCTGGTTCAACCGGGTCGGCTCCATCCAGCCCATCGGGTCCCCCACCAGCACCGCGACCATCGGCGGCAGGACCTGGGAGATCTGGACCGGGAACAACGGCGGCAACGACGTCATCTCGTTCGTCGCACCGTCCGCGATCACCAGCTGGTCCTTCGACGTCAAGGACTTCATCGACCGGACCGTCACCCAGGGCATGGCCGCCAACAACTGGTACCTGACCAGCGTCCAGGCCGGCTTCGAGCCGTGGATCGGCGGGGCGGGTCTCTCGCTCTCCGCCTTCTCGTCCTCCGTCACCGACGGGCAGGACACCAACGGCAACGGGACCGGTGGCACGACCCAGCCCGGCGGCGGCACGACGACTCCGCCGGCCGGACAGGCCGCCTGCCAGGTCGAGTACACGCCCAACGTGTGGCCCGGCGGGTTCACCACGAACGTCACCGTCAAGAACACCGGCACCACGGCCGTCAACGGCTGGAACCTCGCCTTCACCCTTCCCTCCGGCCAGCAGGTGTCCCAGGCCTGGAACGCCACGGTCAGCCCCAGCGGCGGCGCGGTCACCGCGCACAACACCACCTCCAACACCGTCATCAGCCCCGGAGGCACCCAGAACTTCGGCTTCCAGGGCACCTACACCGGGACCTACGCGGAACCCTCCGCCTTCACCCTCGGCGGGGCCGCCTGCACGGTCGTCTGACCGGGTCCGCCCCGCAGTACCCCGCCCGCAGTACCCAGCCCGCAGTACCCAGCCCGCAGTACCCCGCCCGTAGCACCACCCCGTAGTGACCCTGCCGGGAACGCCCGCACCCGGCAGGGTTCCTACGGGACGCCGTGGACGGGCATCCGTTCCGGGCCCGACGGCACCTCGGCCGGGCTCCGGGCCGTGGCGGTGGAGGGGCCGATCGACCAGCGGCCGGCCGAGAAGGCCGCCGCCGGTCCCGCCGAGCTGCTGACCGGGAGCGGGAGCGGGCGCCGGTAGATCCTCAGCCGTCCGTGAGGACGACCAGCCGCTGTGTCGCCCGGGTCATCGCGACGTAGCGGTCCACGGCCCCCTCGATGCCCGTGCCGAAGGACTCCGGCTCGACCAGCACGACGAGGTCGAACTCAAGCCCCTTGGCCAGCTGCGGGGTCAGCGACCGCACCCGGGAGGCAGCGCGGAACGCCGGGTCGCCGATGACGCAGGCGGTCCCGTCCGGGTGGGCGTCGAGCCAGTCGTCGAGGACCGTACGGAGGCCGGCGACGGGACCGTGGGTGACGGGGATGCCGCTGCTGCGGATGGAGGTCGGTACGTTGGCGTCCGGCAGAGCGGCCCTGACGACCGGTTCGGCCTCGGTCATGATCTCCGCCGGGGTGCGGTAGTTGACGCTCAGCGAGGTCAGCTCGATCCGGTCGAGTCCGATCCGCTCCAGGCGTTCTCGCCAGGACTCGGTGAACCCGTGACGGGCCTGGGCGCGGTCGCCGACGACGGTGAAGCTGCGGGACGGGCAGCGGAGCAGCAGCATCTGCCATTCCGCGTCGGTGAGTTCCTGGGCCTCGTCGACGACGATGTGCGCGAACGGGCCGGCGAGCAGGTCCGGGTCGCCTCCGGAGAGCGCCGACTCGTCGGTCAGGGCCTCGCGCATGTCCCCGACGCGGAGCATCGTGATGACGCCCTCGCCGTCGTCGTCGGCCTCCAGCAGCGCGTCGACGGTCTGGGCCATCCGCGCGTTCTCGGCGGCGATCAGCGCCTCGCCCCGGCGCTTGCGGCGCGCGGCCTCCGGGTCGCCGAGCCGCTGCCGGGCGGCGTCCAGGAACGGCAGGTCGGAGACGGTCCACTCCTGGGCGCGGGCCTCTTCGCGCCGCAGCAGGAGCCGTTCGTCGGCGTCCAGCCAGGGTGCGCAGACCCGCAGGTAGGCGGGTACGGACCAGAGGTCGCCGACCAGGTCGGCCGCGTCGAGCAACGGCCAGGCGCGGTCGAAGGCCGCGACCAGCTCGTGGTTCTTCGCCAGGGACGCGGTGAGCCGGTCCGTCGGGGTGTCCTCGTCGTGCTTGTCCACGAGGAGGCTGACCAGCTCCTCCCAGACCTGTTCGCGAGCCTCGTTGTGCGGGGTGCCGGGCTCCGCCGCCGCGAAGGCCGCCGCCCACTCCTCGGCGCTCAGCCGTACGTCGGCCCAGTGGGTGGTGACCGTCATGCCCCGCGCGGGCGGCTCCTCGTAGAACCGGACGGCCGCCTCGACCGCCTCCACCACCAGCTTCCCGGACGCCTTCAGCCGCGCCGCCTCCGGGTCCCGCTCCACGGAGGCGCGCGCCCCCTCGGCGACGAGGTCGCGCAGCACGCAGGTCTGGACGCCCTCCTCGCCGAGGCTGGGCAGGACGTCGGCGACGTAGTCCAGGTACGGGCGGTGCGGGCCGACGAAGAGCACCCCGCCCCGGCGGTGGCCGAGCCGGGGGTCGGAGTGGAGGAGGTACGCGGAGCGGTGCAGGGCCACGACGGTCTTCCCGGTGCCCGGGCCGCCGTCCACCACGAGGGCGCCGCGCGAACCGGCGCGGATGATGGCGTCCTGGTCGGCCTGGATGGTGGAGAGCACGTCCCGCATCCGGGGCGAGCGGTGGGAGCCGAGGCTCGCGACGAAGGCCGACTGGTCGTCGAGCGCGGCGTGCCCGTCGATCCCGTCGGCGGTGAAGACCTCGTCCCAGTAGTCGCCGATCCTGCCGTCGGTCCAGCGGTACCTGCGACGGCTCGCCAGGCCCATCGGGCTGGCGTGGGTGGCCCCGAAGAACGGCTCGGCGGCCGGGGAGCGCCAGTCGAGCAGCAGCCGCCGACCGGCGCTGTCGGTGAGGCCGAGCCGTCCGACGTACACCGGATCGTCGTGCGCGTCGCCGACCATCCGCCCGAGGCAGAGGTCGAGGCCGAAGCGGCGCAGGGTACGCAGGCGGGCGGTGAGGCGGCGGATCTCGGTGTCCCGGTCCATCGCCTGCCGGCCCGCACCACCGGGCGCCCTGCGGGCGGCGTCGAGCTGAGCGGTCAGCTCGGCGACCGACTCCTCCAGGGCCCGCGCGACGGCGGCGAAGTGCTCCTCGTCGCGGGCGACCAGCCGGGGGTCGGCCTTCGCGGCGAGCCGGTCGGGGAGCGCGAACGCGGTGGTGGCCGGGGATGTGTGCAGGGGTGTGCTCAGGGGGGCCGGGGTGGGCTGGGAGGGCATGCGGGCGGCTCCGAGTGGGGGCACGACGCACGGAGTTCCGAGGTCGGCCGCCGATTGTGCGCCACCGAGGGGGCCTTGCCGCAAGGCCCCCCTTGCGCTATACGTTGAGAGTGGAAAGAGGTGGGTACACCCTCTTCCTCGTCCCTCCCTGTCTCCACCGGCCGCCCCGGGCCTCGTCCTGTCTCCACCGGCCGCCCCGGGCCTCGTCGTCGCCCGGCCGCCGCCCGCGGCCTTGAGCCTCAGCCCCGTTACGCGTCCTGTTCCCGGCCCTGTTCCTCGTCCGCGCCGCCGAGCCCGGCGAACATGTCCAGCAGCGACTGCGGGGCGTTCGGCGCGAAGATGGCCGCCAGCCCCTCGGCGGACTCCAGCGCCGTCCGCTCGGCACGCGGGAAGAGGAGCTCCTCGTACGCCGAGAGCGCCGCCTCCGTGTCCCCCGGGTGCGCGGCCAGGCAACGGCCGAGGTCCGCCCCGTCGATCAGCGCGAGGTTCGCGCCCTCCCCGGCGAACGGCGACATCAGGTGCGCCGCGTCCCCGAGAAGCGTGACGCCCGGAACCCGGGACCAGCGGTGGCCGACGGGCAGTTCGTGGATGTGCCGGGGCACCAGCGTCCCGTCCGCCTCGGCGATGAGCCCGCGCAGGCTGGGCGCCCAGTCCGCGAAGTGCTCCAGCACGGCCGCCTTCGCCGCCCCGGCGTCGGTGAAGTCGACCGTGCCCAGCCAGCTTTCGTCGGTGCGCAGCGCCACGTAGACGTGCAGGCTGCCGTCCGTCTCGCGGTGGCCCAGCAGCGCCTTCCCGTCACCGAGCCCGAAGAACATCCCGCCGCCGAGCAGCGTCGCGGCCTCGGGGTGCCGGTTGTCCGCGTCGAACAGGTCGACCTCCACGAAGGAGATCCCGGTGTACGCGGGCACCGCGTCGGACACCAGCGTCCGCACCCGCGACCAGGCGCCGTCGGCCCCGACGAGCAGATCGGTGGTGAACACCGACCCGTCGGCGAGCGTCACCTCGTACCGGCCGCCCCGGCTCCCGCCGCCGTCCGCCGCCCGGCACGCCACCACCTTGGAGTTCCAGCGGACGGCGCCCTCCGGAAGGGAGGTGAGCAGCAGGTCGCGCAGGTCGCCCCGATCGATCTCCGGGCGCTCGCCGGAGCCGTCGTCCTCTTCCTCCCGGTGTACGAAGCCGTTCTTGTCGAGCAGCCGCATCGCCTGACCGCCCGGGTGCACCTTGGCCAGGAACGCCTCGTGCAACCGCGCCTCGCGCAGCGCCGCCTGCCCGGTCTCCTCGTGGATGTCGAGCATCCCGCCCTGCTTACGGGCGTCCGGCGAGGCGTCCAGGTCGAAGACCGGGACGTCGATGCCGTGCACGTGCAGGACCCGGGCGAGCATCAGGCCGCCGAGGCCGCCGCCGACGACGGCCATGGGGTGGTGGGGGGTGGGGGTGGATGACGTGGATGAAGGGGTGGTCGTCATGGCGTGGCTCCTTCTCGGCGTACTTCGTACCGGCAGCGGCGCCGGGATTCGTCCGGCAACGGCGCCGGGACCGGACCAGACAGGTCAGACAGGTCAGATCCGGATCAGGTCAGGTCAGGTCGCGCGGAGTGGCCAGCGCGCCGTTGACGACCACCCGGAACATCCACCCGAGGCGCTGCGGCGGGGCCCCGGAGAACAGGTCGTCGCCGAGCGCGGCGATACGCGGATACGTGTCGGCGGACGCCGCGCGCAGCGCTCCGACCAGTGCGTCGTGCTCCTCCTCGGCGGAATCGGTCTCCGAGCGGGTGCCCTGCTCGGCAGCGGCGGCGGTCGCCAGCTGGAGCAGGACGTCCACGCCCCAGGCGGCCTGCCCCGGAGGCACCCCGCCCTCGTCCAGCAGGGCGAGGATCGCCTCCACCAGCGCCAGGTAGTTCGCCCCGGTGGGCCGCGCCACGAGCGCGGAACGCGCGAGGCTCGGGTGGTCGAAGAGCACCCCCGTGTACGACCCGAGCACCTGGACGAGTCGCTCCCGCCAGTCCCCCCGGGCCTCGGCCGGGCACTCCGGGGCCTTCGCGGGGCTCAGGTCGACCGCGCCGAGGTACTCCTCCAGGATCGCGGCGTGCAGCTCGGCCGTGTTCCCGAAGTAGACGTAGAGCGAGGCCGGCCCGGTGTCCAGCTCCGTCGCCAGCCGCCGCATGGTCACGCGCTGGAGCCCTTCGGCCCGCATGATCCGCACGGCGGCCTCGACGATGCCCGCATGACTGAGCGCGGGCTTGGCGGGCCGCTCACGGCGACTGCGGGGGGCGGGGGGTGGGGTGGCTGGTGTCATACGACGAGCGTAGCGAACATGTTCGTAGCGAACAAGTACGCCACGAACATGTTCGTCACTGCTGTCGATGACCGACCCGGCGCGATGCTCGGACAGACCACCCCCGCACGCGCGGGGAGCACACCGCGATCAGCGTGTCCGGGCTGCCCTGGTCGGGACCATCCCTGCACGCGCGGGGAGCACGGGGGCGCCCGCCGCGGTGAACCGGAGCGCTGGGGACCATCCCCGCACGCGCGGGGAGCACATGAGTCCGTACGCGCGGGTGATGGTGTTGACGGGACCGTCCCCGCACGCGCGGGGAGCACCTTCTCGGCCTGGCCGGTGAGCTGTGCGGCCTGGGACCATCCCCGCACGCGCGGGGAGCACGTCGTCGTCAGCAACGCCCCCCGCGAGTGCCCGGGACCATCCCCGCACGCGCGGGGAGCACCGCAGCGGGAAGACGATCGCGAGCCTGCTCGCGGGACCATCCCCGCACGCGCGGGGAGCACGGACGATCTGCTCGCCGGTCGACCGGAGTTCGGGGACCACCCCCGCACGCGCGGGGAGCACTTGATCATGTCGCCCAACACGCTGTCCCAGACGGGACCATCCCCGCACGCGCGGGGAGCACCGCGCCGCCGCCTGGTGTTGGCTGCCGGTCTGGGGACCATCCCCGCACGCGCGGGGAGCACATCTGCTCCCTGCGGAGCTTCATGAGCTGAACGGGACCATCCCCGCACGCGCGGGGAGCACGCAGCAATGCAGAGGCCCCGACACCCGGGGGGGGACCATCCCCGCACGCGCGGGGAGCACGTGATCCCGAAGTGGACGCAGGTGGCGGCACTGGGACCATCCCCGCACGCGCGGGGAGCACACGCTCGGCGAAGCCCTCGCCATCGTGGCCCAGGGACCATCCCCGCACGCGCGGGGAGCACCACTCGACGGTGGTTTCTGCGGCGGTGCGCTCGGGACCATCCCCGCACGCGCGGGGAGCACAACGGCGTGTGGCTCGAAGATTTCACGCACGAGGGACCATCCCCGCACGCGCGGGGAGCACTGCAGAATCTCCGCCCTGTAGCCACGACGGTGGGGACCATCCCCGCACGCGCGGGGAGCACATCGGCAATGCGGACGCGGTACAGGCCCAGATGGGACCATCCCCGCACGCGCGGGGAGCACGACCCGCCCCCGGCGGAGGACGCTCGCCCGTACGGACCATCCCCGCACGCGCGGGGAGCACAGGAACTCCTTGAACGGGGCGAGCGCCCCGTAGGGACCATCCCCGCACGCGCGGGGAGCACGCCGGCGTCCGGGCACCGGAAACACCGGCCCAGGGGACCATCCCCGCACGCGCGGGGAGCACCTTCGGCATGAGCAAGCTGATCGATGCCTCCCTGGACCATCCCCGCACGCGCGGGGAGCACACACAGACGGCCCGGCGGTCACCCGCCGGGCCGGGACCATCCCCGCACGCGCGGGGAGCACGGAAGGCGCGGTTGTTGCGAAGTACAGCCGTGGGGACCATCCCCGCACGCGCGGGGAGCACGACCGGCACGGAGATGGGCTACTACGAGCTCCCGGGACCATCCCCGCACGCGCGGGGAGCACGGCCACCCGCTTGGCCCCGGTCAGCGAATCGAGGGACCATCCCCGCACGCGCGGGGAGCACCCGGCCACCATGAGCGCCTGGTCCCGCAGCGCGGGACCATCCCCGCACGCGCGGGGAGCACCTCCTTGCCCGTACGCTCGCGGGTCACGATGAGGGACCATCCCCGCACGCGCGGGGAGCACCGCTGGCAGCATCTGGCAGCGCAAAGACGGCCGGGACCATCCCCGCACGCGCGGGGAGCACTACCGCCACGCCTGCTTCGTGAAGTTCAGCTTGGGACCATCCCCGCACGCGCGGGGAGCACCCAGACGGCAGGTGAGCGGTGACCACCGCACCGGGACCATCCCCGCACGCGCGGGGAGCACCCGTGCCGGCGGCGGCCAGACCGGAGAGCACCGGGACCATCCCCGCACGCGCGGGGAGCACGCAGTGGGTGGCGGCGTCCGCGGCTGCGCGGAGGGACCATCCCCGCACGCGCGGGGAGCACCCTTCCCGACCTGCGGGTTCATCTCGCCGAAGGGCCTGATTCGACCAACTTCACCGACTCGGACATTTCACCCACTCCCGCCGACACGTACCGCTCATCCACTCACCCCACCCGCCAAGTCAACAGCACCCGCCCCGCAGCCCGCCGGAAAACAGGGCCGCAGCCATCCAGCCCCCTCAACTTCCCATCCCCCTCCCTGCTGTCAGTCCCTCATGCTTGGCTCTCCCCATGGACGACGCACCCGGCACGGGCACCCAACCGCAACGCGGCGAACCGGACACCCCCACGCCCACCGCACACCCTCGCCAGGGCACACCGACTCCTCCCCCCGAGACCGAAATCGCCGCCCTCCTCTCCTCCCTGCGCGCCCAGCGTCGGCACGTGATCGGGATACTCGACGGGCTCGACGCCGACGCCCTGCGCAGGCCGGTCCTTCCCTCGGGGTGGAGTTGTCTGGGGCTGGTGCAGCATCTGGCGCTCGATGTCGAACGGTTCTGGTTCCGGGCCGTGTTTCTCGGCGACACCGACGTCATCCGGTCACTGGACGGCATCGAGGACGCCTGGCAGGTTCCGGCCGGCGCCTCGCCTTCCGACATCCTCGGCACGTATCTCCGCGAGACCGAACGCGCGGACTCCGTCATCGCCGCCGCTCCTTCCGCGGACGCGCCCCTCGCGTGGTGGCCGCGTCACCTCTTCGGAGAGCCGCATCTCCACACCCTGCGGGATCTCCTGCTGCACGTCATCACCGAGACCGCCTGTCATGCCGGACATCTCGACGCAGCCCGTGAACTCACCGACGGCAGGCGATGGTTGACCCTCACCTGACCGGTCCGTTGTCGTCCACTTCCGGCAAGCTCCTCCGCGCCTCGGACGGAATGCCACACTGACCGGATGATCGACGACCTTCCTGCCGGCCTCACTGCCCGGCACCTCGCCGAGGAAGACCATCTCCGCGTGCTCGCCGTACTGGACACGTGGTGGGGCGACCTCAAAGGAGATGCGGGGGCGACGGAACGGGCGCTGCTTCTTCCCCGGCTGTACTTCCAGCATTTCGCCACCACCAGTTTTCTGGTCGAACGCGACAGCGGAGAGGTAGCGGCCTTCCTGGTCGGCTTCATGTCGCCGACAGTGCCCGCTACCGCCTATGTGCACTTCGCCGGCGTCGACCCGGCAGTGCACGGCCAAGGGGTCGGGAGCACCCTCTACCGGGCCTTCTTCGCGCTCGCCCGGTCCCGTGGGCGCCACCACGTGCACTGCGTCACCAGCCCGGAGAACGTCGCGTCCCAGGCATTTCACACGCGGCTCGGTTTTACGGCCTCAGCCGTGAAGCCGGACTACGACGGCCCCGGTCTCGATCGGGTGACGTTCGCCATCGACCTCTCCGCAGGGCCAACGGTCACCCCCTGACAGGGCGCACAGCATTCGTCTTCACGACGCGGGGCTGCCTGATCGGTCCACCGGTCCCTCACCTCAAATCAGGACCCCGCGCAGGAGGTTACGGATCAACGCGTCCGCGAAAGCCACGTCGAGCGTCTCGTCGGGCAGCAGCAGCCGGTGGTAACAAGCGCCCCACAGCTGGTCCACGACGACCTGCGGGTCGACGTCGGCGTGGATCTGGCCGACGGCCTGCGCTCGGGCGAGCCGTTCGACCGCGAGGAGTCGGCGCGGGTGGGTGTAGCGCTCCGCGAGGGCGGCGGCCAGGGCGGCGTCGGACTGGGCGGCGCCCACGAGTTGGGCGATGACGTGCCCCGTACGCGGGTCGGTGAGCAGGCCGACGAAGGCGTGGAGCTGGGCGGTGAGATCGCGCTCGATGTCCCCGGTGTCCGCGAACGCGAGGGTGCTCTCGACCGCGCTGAAGTACGCCTCGAAGGCCAGGGCCCCGGGCGAGGGCCACCACTTGTAGAGCGTCATCTTGCTGGCGCCCGCGCGAGCCGCCACCTTCTCGAAGGTGATCCCGGGCAGCCCGGCCTCGAAGAGCATCGCACCGGCCGCCTCCAGTACCGCTTCACGCACCTCCGTCGCGGGGCGGCGGCCTCGGCCGCGCCTGACGGAATCCTTCGGCTCTTCGGCCAACGCCGCGCCCCTTCCCGCTCACCGTGCTCACCGTCGTGCACCAGAAGGCCCCGCGCGCCGCGTCGGCGGTGCACCTGCCCCCTGCTTGCAGTATATGGACAATCAGTCTACATTTTTTAATGGACAGGCAGTCCATAAATGAGCAGGCGAGCGGGAGGCTGATCCCCATGACCGACACCACCCAGCCCCGGACCGACAGCGGCAGCGGCAGCGGCAGCGGCAGCAACAGTGACGGCACCCCCGGCGCCCCCACCCGCGTGGCCGTCGTCACCGGCGCTTCCGGCGGCATCGGCCGGGCCGTCGCGGAGCGGCTGGCCGCCGACGGCATGGCCGTGGTCGTGCACTACGGACGGGACGAGGCGCGGGCCCAGGAGGTCGTGGCGGCCGTGGAGAAGCTGGGCGGGCAGGCCACCGCGATCAGCGGCGACGTGGCGGACGAGCACGCGATGGCCGCGCTCTTCGCGGCGGCCGAGCAGGCGTACGGCGGCGTGGACGTGGTGGTGAACACGGCCGGGATCATGCTCCTCGCCCCGGTCGCCGAATTCGACCTCGACGCCTTCGACCGTATGCACCGCACCAATGTGCGCGGCACGTTCGTGGTGTCCCAACTGGCCGCCCGTACGCTCCGCTCCGGCGGTGCGCTGATCAACTTCTCCACCTCCGTGACCCGGCTCCAGCAGCCCACGTACGCCGCCTACGCGGCCACCAAGGGTGCCGTCGAGGCGATGACGCTGGTCCTCGCCCGTGAGCTGCGCGGCCGGAACGTGACGGTGAACGCGGTCGCGCCCGGCCCGACCGCCACCCCGCTCTTCCTGGAGGGCAAGCCGCAGCAGGTGGTGGACACCATCGCGGGCCTCTCGCCGATGGAGCGCCTCGGCACCCCCGAGGACATCGCCGAGGCCGTCGCGTTCCTGGCCGGTCCGGGCCGCTGGATCAACGGCCAGGTGCTGTACGCCAACGGCGGCGTCGCCTGACGCCCAGAACCGCCGACGAGTTTGTCCCCATCGATCGAAGCAGAATCGACTCGGCGGGAACCTTCGGCCGGGTGCCGGACACGTACAGGGCATGGAACTGAACGACGCCGGCCCCGCCATACCCGCCGGAGGGGCATCCCCACCGGTCGGCGGCACGGCCCTACCGCTCGGAGGCCCTTCCGACCGGGAGCTCTGGGCGAGGGCCGTCGGCGGCGACCGGGAAGCCTTCGGCCGGATCTTCGACCGGCACGCGAAGACCGTCTACAACTACCTCTTCCGGCGCACGGCCGACTGGTCCGAGGCCGAGGACCTCACCTCGACCGTCTTCCTGCACGCCTGGCGACGGCGTACGGAGACGGTGCTCGACCGCGACTCGGCCCTGCCGTGGCTGCTGGGCATCGCCGACCGCCTGCTGTCGAACACCAGGCGGCGGCTGAGGCGGGCGGAGGCGTTGCTGCACCGGCTCGTCTCGCACGACGAGCCGGTGGGCGACCACGCGGAACGTATCGCCGTCCTGGTCGACGACGAGCGCCGCATGTCGGAGATCCACCGGGCGCTGGCCCGGTTGCCCCGCCACGAACGCGAGGTCGTCGAGCTCTGCGTCTGGTCGGGCCTGGATCAGCAGGCGGCCGCGACGGCGCTGGGGGTGGCCGTCGGGACCGTGAAGTCCCGGCTGCACCGGGCCCGGCGCAGGCTGGGGGCGCTCCTCGTCGACGGAGCCACGGTTCCGGCGTCGTCCAGTTCGAAGAATCCCGTCAACGCGAAGGAGTTCGCGCGGTGAACGACATGCCAGGTATTCCTGCGGCTCCTTCCGAACGTGATCTGCCGAACCACCGGCGGACCCGAGAGGAACTCCTGATGAAGATCGATTCTGAGGACAACCGCGCTTCGACGCGACGCCGGTGGGGGGTGCCGCTGGCGGTCGCCGCAGGCGTCGCCACGATGAGCGTCACGGCCGTGGTCGTCTTCGGCGGTACCGGGGAAGCCAAGCCCACGCTCGCCTCCCCCGGGTCGAGCGCCGGAAACCCGACGGGCCCGGCCGCCTCGCCGCGTACGAGCACGGCGCCCGGCACCTCGTCGGGCGGCACCTCGTCGGGCAGCGCCACATCGGGCGGGACCGCCTCGGGCGTAACCGCTTCGGGCACGTCGCCGGCCACCCCGGCGACGGCCACCGTCACCAGCGCCACCACGACCCCGATCGACGCCGGGACCGTGGCGAAGATCCTGGCCTCCTGCCTGGGGTCGGACGCATCGCAGTACGAAGCGGTGCTCGCGGTCCGCACCCCCCTCGCCACCGAGGACACGGACGGTGTGGTCGTCGCGGTCAACTCCGCCGACCAGTACGTGCAGTGCCAGTCGGACGGCGACAAGGGCATCAGCGTGGACTCCCCGCCCACGTTCATCAACAACCGCCTGTGGGGCACCGGCCGTCTGATCGAGTACTTCGACTCGTTCGGCCAGAGCGCCGGCAAGCAGTCCGGCGAGTACCGGTACACCGTGCTCGGCGCCGGCCACTATGCCGCCGACGTCGCCAAGGTCACCATCAGCTACGACGACGACCCGAAGGAGTACCCGGCGGCCATGGCGGGCGGCGCGTTCGTCTACGCGGCGGCGTTCTCCACCGGTACGTCCAAGCCCGACCGGCACTTCGCGGGCCCGGACGCCACCGTCCACGCGTACGACGCGTCCGGCAAGGAGATCTACGACCAGGCGAAGGACCCGCAGTTCTCCGACCAGCAGTAGGGCGGCTCACGGATCAGCAGCGGGGCGGCGTTCCCGACCGCCCTCAGCGCGGCCTCGTCGCCCCTCCCGCCACCCCTCCCCGCTGCCCCGGCCGCCCGCCGGGGCAGCGGTGTGCGCGGCCCCGTACCGAAAGAAGCGGGCCGCTGACCGGTTTGTATCCTCGGCAGGGTGCCGTCCGGCACCGAGCGGGACCCGCGAGAGGACACACCGTGACCACCGAGCTGAGCTCCGATGCCCTGGGCGCCCCCGGCGCCCCGAGCGACCTGAGCGCCCTTGTCGACCGCGCAAGGCAGGACTACGAGGAGCTGGCCGGTCGCGGCCTCTCCCTCGACCTGACCCGGGGGAAGCCGGCGCCGACGCAGCTCGATCTCTCCGAGGACCTGCTGAGCCTGCCGGGTGGCCGGTACACCGCCGCCGACGGTACCGACGTGCGCAACTACGGCGGCCTCCAGGGGCTGACCGAGCTGCGGGAGATCTTCGCCGAGCAGCTCCAGGTGCCGGTGGCACAGCTGCTCGCGGCCGGCAACTCCAGCCTGGAGCTGATGCACGACTCCCTGGTGCACGCGATGCTCAGCGTGCTGCCGGGCGCCGAGTCACGCTGGGTGGACCAGGGCCGGATCGCGTTCCTCTGTCCCGTACCCGGGTACGACCGGCACTTCGCCCTGTGCGAGCGGTTCGGCATCGACATGATCCCCGTGCCGATGACCGAGTCGGGCCCCGACATGGACGCGGTCGAGCGCCTCGTCGCGGAGAACCCGGCCGTCAAGGGCATCTGGTGCGTCCCGAAGTACAGCAACCCGGACGGCGCGGTCTACAGCGACGAGACGGTGGCCCGGCTGGCCGCGATGGAGACCGCGGCACCCGACTTCCGCATCTTCTGGGACAACGCCTACGCGGTGCACCACCTCACCGAGGAGCGGGTGGAGATCGCCGACCTGCTCGCCGCGTGCGACGCGGCCGGGAACGCGGACCGGGTGTTCGTGTTCGGCTCCACCTCCAAGATCACTCTGGCGGGCGCGGGCGTCGCGTTCTTCGGCTCGTCCCCGGCCAACGTGAAGTGGCTGCTCGCCAACAACTCGAAGCGCTCCATCGGCCCGGACAAGGTCAACCAGCTGCGGCACGCGATGTACCTGCGCGACGCGGACGGCGTGCGCGACCTGATGGACCGTCAGCGTCACGTGCTGCAGCCCAAGTTCGAGGCCGTCCAGCGCATCCTCGAAACCGAGCTGGGCGGTACGGGCCTCGCCTCCTGGACGAAGCCCAAGGGCGGCTACTTCGTGAACCTGGAGGTCGAGGAGGGCTGCGCGAAGGAGGTCGTACGGCGCGCCGGAGCGGCCGGTATCGTCCTCACCCCGGCCGGTGCCACCCACCCGTACGGCGACGACCCGAGCGACTCCGTCATCCGCATCGCGCCCAGCTACCCGACGCAGGAGGAGCTGGAAGAGGCCATCCTCGGCCTGACCGCGTGCGTGCGGGTCGTCGGTTACGAGAAGCGGCTCGCCGCGAAGTAACGCCGTACCGCAACACGGCAGCACGGCAACACGGCAACACGGCAGCACGGCAGTTACGTGGTACAGCAGTTGCGCGTACCGCAGCCCGGCCGTACGGCCTCCGGGGCGTACGGCCTCCGGGGCGTACGGGCCCCGGCGGGCCACCGGCGGGCCACCGGGGCCCTCTGCCGGACCGCCGGCGGGCCACCGGCGCGCCCCCACCCGAGCAGGCCCAGGGAGAAGGACCCCGCGCATGACCCGCGCCACGCACGTCAACGGCTCCAGGAAATGGCTGTTCCTCGTCGGTGCGATCGCCTCCGAGGTCGCGGCGACGCTCGCCCTGCGGGCCGCGCTCGACGCCCGACCGTGGTTCGTGCTGGTGGTCGCCGGTTACGTCGCCGCCTTCACGATGCTGGCGCTGGTGCTGCGCGAGGGCATGCCGATCGGTGTCGCGTACGGCATCTGGGGAGCCAGCGGCGTCGCCGTCACCGCCGTCCTGGCCGCGCTCCTCTTCGGGGACCCGCTGACCTGGCTGATGGGCCTCGGCGTGGTGGCGGTCGCCGGCGGGGTCATGACCGTGGAGCTCGGCGCGCAACGCGCCGCTGCCGCCCGGGAGCAGGCCGAAGCCGCCTCCGTCTCCCGCCCCGACGCCCCCGAGGAGACCACCCCGTGAGCTGGCTCTTCCTGATGGGCGCGATCCTCTGCGAGGTCAGCGGCACCCTCGCCCTGCGCGCCTCCGAGGGCTTCCGCAAGAAGGCGTGGCTGGCACCGGTCCTGTTCGCGTACGTCGTCTCCTTCGGCTGCCTCGCGCTGGCGCTCTCCCACGGCATGGCGATCGGCGTCGCGTACGGCATCTGGTCCGCCTGCGGGGTCGCCCTGACCGCCGTCCTCGCCCGCCGCCTCTTCGGCGAACCGCTCACCCGGCTGATGGGCCTGGGCATCGCCCTGATCGCCGTCGGCGTCCTGCTGATCGAAGCGGGCGCCCACCCGTAGAGGCTGCCCCGCTACTCCGCCCCCCCCCGCCCCGCCCCGCCCCGCCCAGAATGCGGCCGATCCCGTCCTCGAAGCGGTCCGGGAAGGCGTCCGGCGAGAGTGCGGCCAGCGCCTGCTCCTCCTGCGTGAGGCCGGGGGTGAAGTACGTCAAGGCGTAGAGCGTCCAGGCCGCCGCCTCGTCCGTCGCTCACCGCCCGCCCTCGCCCGTATCAATCCAGTTGACGCGAGAGCTCGCGGTGGCACGACCGCCGACGCTCGCCCTCCGGGGTGTACGTGAACGAGTCACGGAAGGTACCGGCACCACCGACGCGTACGGCGAGCACCACCGGCTCCGCGTGCTCGGCGGTCCAACCGCACAGCGAGTCGAGCCGATTGCCGTTCCAGAGGTGGAAGCAGACCATCGGGTCGGCCGGGTCCGCGCTGACGTAACCGAGGGTCTTCCCGAACCGGGGGCTCGACCCACCGAACCTCACCGACGGCGGCCCGAACTCCGCCGCCACGTCAGACCACCCACGGTCCTCCCGCCCCACCCACTCCGACGCCGTCGCCCGCAGCCGGGCGTACTCCCCCTCGTCCAGCACCCGCACCGCCCGGAGCCAGCCGGCCCGGTGCGCGAACTCCCCGTAGAGCGAAACCACCGCGTCCGCCGGGCCGTCACCGTGCAGATGCCGCGCGAAGGCCCCCTTCGCCCCGTTCGCCGACCAAGCGCCCGACACCTCCCAGGCCGTCTGCTGCTGATGCCACAACCCCGGGCGGCCCTCCACGTAAAGGAGGTCCTGACACATCACCCGAAGGATCATCTCGTCCCCCCACATCCCCGGTCGTCGCAGAACCGAGTTGAGCCGGTCGACGAAGTGGGCACGGATGTCCGGGGAGGGCACGAGGGCATCGGAAGAGATCACCCGGCCAGTGTTTCGTGTCAACGTTCGACGCGCATGCGTACGAAGAATTTCTTGGGAGATTGCCCAGCCCAAGAGGCCCGTTGGTCACCGGGGGAACATCCGGCCACTACGAGCAGCTACCGCGGGGCCCTCCAACTGCTCTGTCCCGGGAGCGAGCCGTCGGATGAGCTGTGCTGCGGTTGCGACTCCCACCGCTTGTTGGTGGGGCCGTCCCCGCACGCGCGGGGAGCACCGTGCCCGCTTGTTGGACCGTATCTAGGTATGGGGACCATCCCCGCACGCGCGGGGAGCACGCGGCGGGCCGTCGCCTCGGGATCGGCCAGGCGGGACCATCCCCGCACGCGCGGGGAGCACGCCCACTCGATGCTGAACGCAGTGGGCTCCGGGGGACCATCCCCGCACGCGCGGGGAGCACAAGTCCGGATCTCCTTCTCTACATCGCTATTCGGGACCATCCCCGCACGCGCGGGGAGCACCAGAGCGGTGGCCCGGCTGGTGACCGGATCGGGGGACCATCCCCGCACGCGCGGGGAGCACGCTACGGTCCGTGTCACCCCGGACCTCGGCCGGGGACCATCCCCGCACGCGCGGGGAGCACTGAGGGTGTCGCGCTCGGGGCCGACAAACACGGGGACCATCCCCGCACGCGCGGGGAGCACCTTGGTGGCTTTGCTGATCGCGTCATAGGCCGGGGACCATCCCCGCACGCGCGGGGAGCACCTCGGAATGTTCGTTCTTCCGCGCATCGTCTCGGGACCATCCCCGCACGCGCGGGGAGCACAGTGGTCGTCGCGGATGCTCGGCCCGCACCAAGGGACCATCCCCGCACGCGCGGGGAGCACGTCGACGAAATGGTGTGGGCCGCCCCGATCCCGGGACCATCCCCGCACGCGCGGGGAGCACGCCGAGCTGTACCAGGCGCAGGACGCCCTCGCGGGACCATCCCCGCACGCGCGGGGAGCACCCGATGGTGCGCTGGCAGGAGAGGTCGTCGTAGGGACCATCCCCGCACGCGCGGGGAGCACCTCGGCCAGCAGTAGCCGTACGGGTCGGTCCAGGGACCATCCCCGCACGCGCGGGGAGCACTCTTCCTGACCTGCGGGTTCTTCCGGAGAAAGTGGCCTCCTGAGCCAACTTCGCCGACTCGGACCTTTCCGACAAAACACCTGCCACTTCTATCGCCTTCTGCTCGAACCCAGTTCATCACGCCCGAAGACGCCCCGTCAGCCGACTCCGGGCCCTCGACTCCAGCACCGGCCCACGCGCCCGAACGTCACCCACGACAGCTTCCACCTCACCCACCCAGCCACCCGCGTACACCGAACCCACCCCCGCCCGCTTGCCCGTGAGCGCGCAGTTCCGTTCGTCTCGTGCACGGTCCTGGCTGAGCCCGCGTCCCCGCGACGCATCCCGGTACCTCCGAGCGAGGATGAACCACGGCAAAGCACGGCAGCATCACCCCGCACCACAGCCACGCACCACGTACACGTACGTACGTACGTACGTACGTACGGCACGCGCACTCCCCCACACCCACCACCCACACAACCGACGACAGGAGCAACGGCCATGGTGGAACGCACAGTCCCCCTGCTGCGGACGATGCGGGCACGGGACCCCGACGAGGAGCACCGGGCGTCGACTCCCCTGGAGCTGCTCTTCGACCTGACGTTCGTGGTCGCGGTCTCGCAGGCCGCCGCGCAGCTCCACCACGCGCTGGCCGAGGATCACGTGGGCTCGGGGCTCGCCGGGTACGCGGCGGTGTTCTTCGCCATCTGGTGGGCCTGGATGAACTTCACCTGGTTCGCCTCCGCGTACGACACCGACGACGTGCCGTACCGGCTGGTGACGCTGTTGCAGATGGCGGGCGTTCTGGTGCTCGCCGCCGGGGTGCCCGCCGCGTTCCAGGACGGGGACTTCACGGTCGTCGTCATCGGGTACGTCATCATGCGCAGCGCGATGATCGCGCAGTGGCTGCGGGCCGCCACGCAGCATCCGGAGGGCCGCCGTTGCGCCCTGCGGTACGCGTCGGGCATCGCCGTGGCGCAGCTCGGCTGGGTGGCCCGGCTCTGGGCGCCGGACGCGTGGCAGGCGGCTACCTTCGTAACGCTCGTGCTGGTCGAACTGGCCGTACCCGCGTGGGCCGAGTCCCGTGGCAACAACACCAGTTGGCACCCGGAGCACATCGCCGAGCGGTACGGCCTCTTCACCATCATCGTGCTCGGCGAGGTCATTCTCGCCTCGCTCGCGGCGGTCCAGTCCGCCGTCTCGGACCACGGCCTGTCCGCCGCCGTCCTGCTGATCGCGATCGGCGGGCTGCTGCTGGTCTTCGGCCTGTGGTGGATGTACTTCACCGGCGGTGAGATCGGCCTGCCCACCCTGCGTTCCGCCCTGACCTGGGGGTACGCCCATTACGGCGTCTTCGCCTCACTGGCCGCACTCGGCGCCGGGCTGGAGGCGGCCGTGGACGCCACCGAGCACCACGCGCACCTTCCCGAGCGCACCGCCTCGCTGGCCGTCGCCGTACCGGTGGCTATCGTTCTGGTCCTGCTCGGCGCCCTGCACCGGATGACCGGAACCGGGGGCGTGGAGCACACCGTGGTGGTGGCGACGGGCGCTCTCGTGGTCCTCGCGCTCGGTTTCGCCGGCCCCGCCCTGGGACTGGGCCTGGGTGGCGCGGTGTTCGGCATGGGCCTGGCCGTCGCCGCGACCGTCGCCTCCGACGCGGCGGTCCTACGACGACGAGCGGCAACCTCGTAGCGGGGGCCCTCGCCGAGCTGGGGCCGTGGCTTCAGGAGGACTGCGGGTGTTGCGGGGCCGGGTCGTGGTCGCGCGAGAGCAGCGGTGGCGGTGACGCGGGCTCCGTAACGGGGGACGCGGGGCGGCGGGAGAGGACTCCGGCGGTGGCACCGGCCAGGACCAGGGTGGCCCCCAGGATCTGCAGCCACGTCAGCCCGCTGCTCAGCAGCACCGCGCTGGCGACGATGCCCACCACGGGCTCCAGCATGCTGCCGATGGAGGCGCGCGTCGGACCGATCAGGGCCATCCCGAGGAAGAAGCAGAGAATCGCCACGACCGTGGAGACCAGGGCCAGGGCGAGCACCCAGAGCCAGCCCCGGAACGTGAAGTCGAACCTCAGTTCCCCCGTGGCCACCCCGTACAGCAGGAAGGAGCCCGCCGCGGCCGCCGAGACGCAGCCCGTCATCACCACGGGGTGCACGCTGCCGCTCACCCGGTCGCCGTACATGATGTAGGCGGTGTAGACCCCGGCCGCACCGAGCACCTGCAGAACGCCGACGGCGTTCAGCTCCGACCCGATGCGGCCCAGTACGAGTGACACCCCCGCGAAGGACGCCAGAATCGAGCCGACGATGGCCGGCGAGGGCTTGTCCCGGCCCACGGCGGCGGATACGACGGCCACCAGAGCCGGGTACACGTACAGCAACAGGGCGGCCAGCGCGGGCGAGATGTGCTTGACGGACGAGAAGTAGAGCGCCGACTGGGCCGTGTACATCACCCCGCCCAGCACGACCAGCCGCAGCAGGTCCGCCCGCTTCGGAAGGCCGCTGCCGCGCGCGTGGCGGACCACGTACGGGAGGAAGACCGCAGCCGCGAGGGCGAAACGGAGGAAGAGCAGCGTGACGACGGTCAGCCCGTCACGGTAGGCGAACGTGGCGAAGACGGTCATGAACCCGAAGCAGGACGCGGACAGCCCGATGAGCAAGTAGCCCTTCAACATCCGTGAGCTTCCTTCCTGAAGGGCGAGCGTCCGCCGGCAGGCCGCGTCGGGCAACGCCGTCGGCGACAAGGGCTCGTGGGGAGGGAGTGGGACGCACCAGATTCAACGATGTCCCGCACGACGGCCACAAGCGTCCCCGCACATGTGGCGGTATTCACCACCTCCCGCCCCGACGCGCGCCCCTCGCCGGCTCCCTCACTCCGCAGGTGGGACGCGGAAGGGGGACGTCAGGTACTCATCCGTAAGGGGCGCCGGTTCCCGCCACCCCCGACACGGGAACCTCGTCCCCCGGAACGGCCTGGCCTACGGGGAGGGGCGCTCCAGCTCCGCGAGCGCCCGCTCGAAGCAGTCGTACGCGTCCTCGTCGAAGAGGACGAAGCGCACCTCGGCGACCGGGACCCGGGCCTCCTCGCGGACCGTACGCAGGGCGATACGTGCGCCGTCGTCCATCGGCCAACCGTAGATGCCGGTCGAGACCGCCGGGAACACCACGGAGCGCGCGCCCAGTTCGGCGGCCACCCGGAGGGACTCGCGGTAGCAGGACACCAGCAGCTCGGAACGGTCCTCCTCCCGTGACCAGACCGGGCCCACGGTGTGGATCACGTGGTCCGCGTGCAACCGCCCGGCAGTCGTCGCCACCGCCTGCCCGGTCGGCAGCCCCTTGCCGTACCGGGAAGCGCGCAGGTCACGGCAGGCATCCAGAATCGCGGGGCCGCCCTTGCGGTGGATGGCCCCGTCCACCCCGCCACCGCCGAGCAGCGAGGAGTTGGCGGCGTTCACGAGGGCGTCGGCGTGCTGCTCGGTGATGTCGCCGTGTACGAGCTCGATGGTCGGCTGCGTCGTCATGGGGCCATCCTGGGGCGGCGGGCCGGAGCGGGCAACGCGGATGCGCGGTCACGAACGGCGGGCGGCAAGCCGGGGGCCATCCCCGCGCGCGGGGAGCACGATCGGCCGGAGCTTCCCGCACCTCGACGTGGTGGCGACCCTGCGCCGCGCCCTCACCCACAGCTGATGCAGCTGACGCAGCTGACGTAGGCCTCTCAGTCCCCCAACTCCCGCTGGAGGAGGACCGACCGGTGCGTCGGTACGTACCCGAGCGCGTCGTTCACCGCGCGCATCGGGGCGTTGCCGTCGGCCGTGTCGGTCACCAGGCCGGTGAGGGCGGGGTGAGCAGTCAGGGCGGTACGAATCGACTCGGCCTTCATCCAGCGGGCCAGGCCGCGTCCCCGGTGGGCGGGCAGGACGCCGGTTCCATAGTGCAGGCCCTCGCCCGTACCGCCGCCGGGGACGACCAGTTCGGTGAATCCGACGATCGTGCCGTCCGCCTCGCTGACGGCGGCGACCGTGTGCAGGAGTTCGCCGCGCTGTTCGACGGCGCGGGCGACGGCTCGTACCCGGTCCACGTCCCAGGTCTCCGTACCGTGGTCCATCTCGTCCATCGGCATGTCGTCCATCGCCCGGCGCGACCCGGCGAACGTCTCGGCCAGCTCGTCGGGGACGGTTCCGCTCCAGGAGGTCAGGCGGTACTCCGGGTGGGGCTCGGCGGCCAGGGCGGCGAGGGCGACCGGGTCGGCGTCGGCCGTCGCGAGACGGGCGAAGGTCAGGGTGAGGACCACCCGGAAGCCGCGGCCCGTCAGGAAGTCCACCGCCACGCCGCCGCCCTCCTGCCCCGCCTCGGCCCCGCCCGCCACCGCCACCTGGGCCGTCACCGTGCGTCGGCCCTCGGCCCGGGCGCCCGCGAGGGCCGCGTCGAGCAGGCGGGTTCCGATGCCGGTGCGGCGGACTGCCGGGTGCACGGCGAGGTCCAGTTCGGCGAGGTGGTCCCGGCCCGGTGCGGTGGAGAGCCGCAGGTACGCCGATCCCACCGGGTACCCGGGAGGATCGACGGCCGCCGGGCCGCCACCACCGCCCGGCACTTCCTCCGCGAGCCAGACGAGGCGGTACGAGGACGATCCGGAGGGCGATCCGATGGGCGGGCCAGACGACGATCCCGAGGACCGACCGTGGTCCGGCTCGGCGAGCGGTGTGATGCGCAGGGGCAAGGGAGCCTCCGTCGAGTACGTCCCCCGTGGCATGAGCGGGCCGGGGAAACGTACCCGGGCAAGCCGACACCCGCAACGGCATGACCGGCTTACCGCAGCAGGAATCCCGTCAGGTACCCCAGCGCGTTGGTCGCCCAGTGAAGCCCCATCGGCGGAAGCAGGCTGCCGCTGCGTCGGCGGAGCTCGCAGAAGAGGACTCCGGAGGCGGCGGTGAAGAGCACCGCGCCGATGTCGGCGACGACCGCCGCGATCACGGTTCCGGCGGAGGAGGTGCCGAAGATGCCGGCGAGCGCGGGTTTGTCGGTGGCCAGGTGCAGCGACGGGAGGATGTGCCACATCCCGAAGAGGGCGGAGGAGACGACGGTGGCGGTGACCGTGCCCCGGGCGCGTACGAGGAGCCCGTACAGCACGCCGCGGAACGCGACCTCCTCCAGCAGCACGGTGCCGACGGGGACCTGGATCAGCATGCGCCAGGCGACCTCGGCGCCGGAGAGGCCGCTGTTGCGCTGGTCCTCGAAGAGGTCGCGAGTAGCGGGGAGCAGCGCGCCGACCACGTAAACGAGTCCGACCAGACCGATGAGTACGGCGGCCCAGCGGGCGCCCCGCGCCCAGGTGCCCCACCCGAGGCCTGCCTCGGGCCAGGTGCCGCCGGACCACTTCCACACACCGAGCAGGACCGCGGTGACGGCCAGGGAGACGACCAGGCCCCAGCCGTGCAGGAAGACGTGGTTGACGAGGTTGGTGGCGACCAGGACGGCGATGGTCAGCGCGATCGCCCCGTTCACGGGAAGCCTCGGGGCAAGCCGCCGCCCCTCGGTCATGCCGCCTCCCGCGCCCTCGCCCACTCCCGCTCCCTGTTCCTCTCCGTACGCGTCCGTACGTGCGTCCACTCTCGGCGCCGCCCCCTGCCCGGGCAACTCGTGCACGAGCAGCAGGGGCAGCAGGGGCAGCAGGAGCAGCAGGAGCACCCCACCACCGCCGCCCATGGATAGCCACCGTCACAGGGTGTCGTCGACCGGTGGCCCAACGTTCCGCCTAGCGTGCCTCTGGAGCGGCCGGGTGACTGCGGCCGAAGCGACCCGGGAGGCCCCATGACCGACAGTGGCGGATCGACCGGACCGCACGATCCGACCGGATCAACAGGACCGACAGGACCGACAGGACCGACAGGGCCGACAGGGCCGACAGGGCCCACAGGATCGACCAGGTCGCCCCGCGCAGGAGACCGGCTCCGCCCGGCCGCGCGTCTCGTGCGGCGCCCGGTGGTGCGGCGGCGGCCGGGTTGGACGGGGGTCCTGGTGGCGGTGCTCTTCTACGCCGCCTCGTTCACGCCCTCGCTCATCCCCCGCTCGTGGCTGGTCCAGTCGTTGGCGGCCGGGGTCACCGCGGCGGCCGGTTACGGCGTGGGGGCGATCCTCGGGTGGTTCGCGCGGCGCTGCGGGGTGCGGCCGGGCGGGGCTACGCGCCGGTGGGCGTGGCTGATGCTCGTGTCTCTGGGGGGCGCGGCGGTCGTCGCGGTGACCGCACGGAGCGTGCACTGGCAGGGCGACGCGCGGCGGGCGGTCGACATGGAGCCGGGGGTGGTGTGGTGGCAGTGGGCGCTGGTGCCCTTCGTGGCGCTGTTGCTCTGCGGGCTGCTGGTGGCGCTGGCCCGGTCCGTACGGCTGGGTACGCGGACCCTGGCGCGTCCGCTGGAGCGGCTGGTGCCCCGGCCGTGGGCGCTGATGGTGGCGGCCGCGGTGGCGGTGGTCGTGGTGGTGGGGGTGGTCCAGGGTTTCCTGCTGCGCGGGCTGGTGGACCTGGTCGAGAGCAGCGCGTCTCTGACGAACGGCTCGACCAGCAAGGGCATCGCCCGCCCGCTGCTGCCGACGCTCTCGGGCAGTCCGTCGTCGCTGGAGAGCTGGTCCTCGCTGGGCAAGAACGGCCGGGACTTCGTCGGTCAGGCGTCCACCCGGGCGGAGGTCTCCGCGTTCACCGGCGCCCCGGCGACGGACCCGGTCCGGGTGTACGTCGGGCTGGAGTCCTCTCCGACCCTGCGGGGCCGCGCGGACCTCGCCGTACGGGAACTGGAGCGGACCGGCGCCTTTCGTCGGAAGGTGCTGGTGGTGTTCGGCACGACGGGGAGCGGCTGGGTCAACGAGAGCCTCGCCAAGCCGCTGGAGTACATGTACGGCGGGGACAGCGCGGAGGTGGCCCTCCAGTACTCGTATCTGCCGAGCTGGCTCTCGTTCCTCACCGAGAGCGAGGCCGCCGTGGCCGGTTCCGCGCTCTTCGACGCCGTGTACGACCACTGGTCGGCGCTGCCTCCGGACGGACGCCCCCGGCTGCTGGTGTCCGGCGAGTCCCTCGGTTCGTACGCCACCGAGGGGGCGTTCGACGGCGGGCTCGCGCGGATGACCGCCCGCAGCGACGGCGCTCTGCTGGTCGGGCCGACGCTGCGGAACCCGATGTGGGAGAAGCTCGGCACGGCCCGCGACCGGGGAAGTCCGCTCTGGCTGCCGGTCTACCGGGACGGGCGCACCGTGCGGTACGCCCGCCGCGAGCCCGATTTCGACCGGCCGGCCGGCGCCGCCTGGGACGCGCCCCGGATCGTGTACCTCCAGAACGGTTCCGACCCGGTGACGTGGTGGTCCCCCGATCTGCTGACGTCTCGGCCGCAGTGGCTCGTGGGGCCGAAGGCGCCGGACGTCTCGCCCGGGATGCGGTGGTACCCGCTCGTCACCTTCTGGCAGGTGACCTGCGATCTCGCGGTGTCCGACTCCGTCCCGGTGGGGTACGGGCACCGGTTCGGCACCCTCCCGGTCGCGGCCTGGGCCGCTGTGACCCGGCCGCCCGGGTGGACCGGGGACGACACCGCCCGCCTCGAAGAGACGCTGGAACGGAAACAGGAGGAGCAGGAGGAGCGGAAGGAGCAGGAGGAGCCGAAGGAGCAGGAGAAGCGGGGAGAAGGAGAACAAGGAGGGGTGAGGGCCGACGAGTCGATGCCCCCACCACCCACCGAAGCGTGACAGAACCGCAAGTCGGTGCGCACGATCACGCGCTGACGGACCGTCTACCCTGTTGCTTCCATGTAGTGCACAGGGGGTCGCATGCACAGCGAGGGAACGGCCGACGAGCCGGAAGGGGGCTTCGACGGCGATCCCGCAAACGCCCGTCCCGCAAACGCCCGTCCCGCAGACGCGCATCCCGCAGACCCGCACCCGGCGGACGGGCACCCCGCGGGCGCGCCCGAGCCTCTCGGGGACGCCACCGAACCGGAGCCCGAGCTCCGGCCGCACATGGTGATCGCCGACCGCTACGAGCTCCAACGCCAGTTGGGCCGGGGCGGGATGGGCGTCGTCTGGGAGGCGCTGGACCGACGCCTGGGGCGGCGGGTCGCGGTCAAGGGGCTGCTCTACCGGGGTGCCGTGGAGCCCGAGACGCAGGCGCAGTGGGTCGAGCGGGCGCGGCGCGAGGCGCAGGCCATCGCCCGGATCGGGCACCAGAACGTGGTGGCCGTGCACGACGTGATCGAGGCCGGTAACCAGGTTTGGATCGTGATGGAGCTGCTCAACGCCCGGTCCCTGGCGGACCTGTTGCGCGAGCAGCGCCGGCTTCCGGTGGCCCAGGCGGCCCGGATCGCCCTCCAGGTGCTGCGCGGACTGCGCGCGGTGCACGAGGCGGGGGTGCTGCACCGGGACGTCAAGCCGCACAACATCCTCTTCCGGCCCAACGGCCGCGCTCTGCTGATGGACTTCGGGATCGCCACGTTCGAGGGCGCCGTCCAGCTGACCAAGTCGCAGGAGATCATCGGCACGCCGAAGTACCTGGCGCCCGAGCTGGTCCACCGGGGCGGCGAGGCGCTGCCGAAGCCGGGCACCTCGGCGTCCGACCTGTGGTCGCTGGGGGTGACGCTCTTCGAGATGGTCGAGGGCCACGCCCCCTTCAACGGCCTCAGCTCGTACGAGGTCTTCATCGCCGTGTACGAGCAGCCGCTGCCCGCGATGGAGCACGCCGGCCCGCTCGCCCCCGTGATCCGGGCGCTGCTGCGGAAGGACCCGGAGGAACGGCCGTCCGCCCGGGAGACCGAGGCGATGCTGATGGCCGTCACCAGCGACCCCCCGGCGCTCGACCCGCCGACCCACCGCCAGAACCAGCCCCTCCGGCTCCCCCCGCACGACGACGACAGCGCCGGAGACTCCGAGGAGGGTGCCGGCCGGGCGCCGAAGCCCCGCCGTCGGCGCACCGTGCTGGGTGCGGCGGCGGTCGGCTGTGCGGCGCTGCTGGCCGGTGGCGGCTGGCTGACCTGGCAGCAGGAAGCCGCGCACGCGCCCACGTACAAGCAGGGGCACGCCGAGCTGAAGATCGGCGTCAAGGACGACCAGCCCGGACTGAGCCAGCGGCAGCCGGACGGTTCCTACGCCGGGTACGACATAGACCTCGCCTCCCGGATCGCGCGGCGTATGGGCTACGCGCCGAAGGACATCCGCTTCGTGCCGGTGAACAGCGAGAACCGGGCGTCGATGCTCTCCGCGGGACGTGTCGATCTGGTGATAGCGAGCTACAGCATCACCCCGGAACGCAAGCAGCAGGGGATCGTCTTCGCGGGGCCGTACTACACGGCGCTGCGCAGCTTCCTCGTACGCAAGGACAAGAAGCCGGCGTACACCGATGCCGCCGACCTGATCAACGACAAGGCCCAGGTCTGTACGGTGCGGGGCTCGACGTACGAGGGGTGGCTGGCGGAGGCCGGGTACAACCTCACGAAGCGGCAGAGTTCGTACCAGCTGTGCGTGGACTACCTGTTGGACGACAGGAGCGGGATCTCCGCCGTGTCCACCGACGACATCATCCTCGCCGGCTATGTCGGACAGGACCCGGACAAGCTCCAGCAGATCAGCAACGCGGGCGGCGCCGAGGGGTACGGCGTGGCGATGGTGCCGGGCGAGCCCGAGCTGAAGAAGGAGGTGTGCGAGGCGCTGCGGGAGATCGTGAACAGCCCTGAGTGGGAGGACCTGTACACCGATCACCTGGCGAAGCTGATGGCCAACGAGTCCGCGCCGAACCGGCCGAAGCTGACCGAGTGCGGGGACGCCTGAAGCACCCGCCGGCACTAGCGGAGTCCCCGCTCACCGCCCGCCCAGCCGCTCCCCGCACTCGGCGCAGAACTTCGGCGCCCGCCCCTCCGCGAGACGCCCGCACCCCGGGCAGACCCGGTCCAGCGCGCACGGGGCCTCGCCGCCTTCGGGCTCGCCGCCTTCGGGTTCCCGGGCGACGGTCCCGGGCGGTGCGGGCGCGACCGTCAGGCCGGGGCGGCGGCGGTGGACGGTGAGGTACGCCAGGCCCTCGGGTCCGGCCTGGACGGCCCGGCGGGAGGTGCGGGGCAGCCAGGTGACCGTGGTCGGCGTGAGCGGCAGCGCGGTGTCCCCGGTGACGATCACACCGCTGCCCGCGAGCACGACGAGGAGCACGTCGAGGGTGTTCTCCTGGTGCCCGCCGACCTCCGCGTCCGGCGGCAGCCGTACCAGATTGGCGTCCAGCTCCCGCCCCTGCTCGGCGAGTCGCCAGAGCGCGCCCCGGCCGTCCGGGCCCGCCTGGGCGAGGGCGTCGGCGAGTACGGCGAGGTTACGGGGCACGGCGGTCACGCATCCGAGCGTACGCGGAACGGGTCGCCCGGCTGCCCTCTCCCACTCCTAGGCTGCCCTTTCCCGTCACGACAAGGAGTCCCATGCACCGCGAACCCGGCGCGAGTTACCCGCCCGTCGAGCCGTACGACCAGGGCCTGCTCGACGTCGGCGACGGCAACCTCGTCCACTGGGAGGTCTGCGGCAACCCCGGCCCGGAGGGAAGCCCGCGCTGGACCGGTTCGCGGGCAAGCCCGAGTGACCGGCCAGGGCCTTCCTCGGGACCAGGCTGGATCGGGGAGCGGGGCGAGCCCGGAATGATCCGGCCGAAAGGCCACCGAGTCCCCTTGCTTCGAGCGCACTCGAAGGCGTTGGGTGGGGAGTCATGAAGTACACGCAGCTCGGACGCACGGGCCTCAAGGTCAGCCGCCTCGTTCTCGGGACGATGAACTTCGGCCCGCAGACCAACGAACCCGACAGTCACTCGCTCATGGACGCCGCGCTCGACGCGGGCGTCAACTTCTTCGACACCGCCAACGTCTACGGCTGGGGCGAGAACAAGGGCCGCACCGAGGAGATCCTCGGCACCTGGTTCGCCCAGGGCGGCGACCGCCGCGACAAGGTCGTCCTCGCCACCAAGGTCTACGGGAACATGGGCCCGGACGGCGAGGCGTGGCCCAATCACGACAAGCTCTCCGCGCTCAACATCCGCCGGGCCGTCGACGCCAGCCTCAAGCGGCTCCAGACGGACCACATCGACCTGTACCAGTTCCACCACGTCGACCGGTCCACCCCGGCCGAGGAGATCTGGCAGGCCATCGACGTACTGATCCAGCAGGGCAAGATCCTGTACGCGGGCTCGTCCAACTTCGCCGGCTACAAGATCGCCCAGGCGAACGAGACGGCCAAGCGCCTCGGCTCGTTCGGCCTGGTCAGTGAGCAGTGCCTGTACAACCTGATGGCCCGCGACGCCGAGATGGAGGTCATCCCGGCCGCCCAGGAGTACGGCCTCGGCGTCATCCCCTGGTCCCCCCTGCAGGGCGGGCTGCTGAGCGGCGCGCTGCGCAAGGAGCGCGAGGGCGGCGGCGCCCGGTCCACCACCGGCCGCTCCGCCGACGGCCTCGCGGACCCGAAGGTGCGCGCCCGGATCCAGGCGTACGAGGACCTGCTCGACAAGCACGGTCTTGAGCCCGGCGAGGTCGGCCTGGCGTGGCTGCTGACCCGCCCGGGTATCACCGGCCCGATCTCGGGCCCGCGTACCCGCGAGCAGCTCGACTCCGCGCTGCGCGCGGTGGAGCTGGAGCTGTCCGAGGAGGTGCTGGCCTCGCTGGAGGAGATCTTCCCCGGCCCGGGCCCGTCCCCGGAGAGCTTCGCCTGGTAGTCCGGCAGGCCCGGTGCGTCTCCCCGGCCGGCGGTCAGCCGTCGGGGAGACGGGGAGCCCGGCAGGCGCTCGCGGAAGGGCGCCCCGGTGTCGTCAGTTGCCCACGGCCGCCGCCACGGCGACGACGACGAACATCAGCACGAGAACGGTGGCCATGATGCGGTTTCTGGTCTTCGGATCCACCCGACGAGGTTAACCGCCCCACCGGCCTCCCCCGTCACCCGCCCCGGTCACCCGCCGGCCGACCCGCCCCGCTCACCGCCCCAGCGGCCAGGCCCGCACCACCTCGTACCGCGGCTGCTCCCCGGGCACCCCGGAGACCGGCAGACGGCTGCGGACCAGGCTCAGCGTGTCCGCCTCCCAGGCCGCCCCCTCGAACCCCTCCAGCGCGCTGGTGAACGGGTGCAGGTCCACGTCCGTGCGGCTGCGCGCGAGCGTGAGGTGGGGCGCGTAGCGGTGGTGCTCCTCCATCGGGACACCCGCCCGGCGGGCGGCGGCGTGGGCGCGTTCCGCGAGCAGCCGCAGCGCGTCCAGCCCGCCCGCCGCCCCGGCCCACAGCACCCGCCCGCCGAACCGGCCGCCGCCGTGCACCCGCAGCGGGAACGGCTCGCTCCGGTGGGCGGCGCGCTCCAGCCGCTCGTACAGCTCCGGCAGCAGCGCCTCGTCCACCTCCCCGTAGAAGGCGAGCGTGAAGTGCCACCCCTCCGTCCCGCTCCACCGCAGGCTCCCCGCCCCCGGCAGCGCGTGCAGCGGGGCGACGGTGGTCCGCAGTTCCTCGACGGCGGGAGGGGGCGGCAGGACGGCGGCGAAGAGGCGTTGGTGTCGGCTGCCGGTGGCGGCTCGCTGGCTGCTCATGCGGGCGAGTCTCGCAGTTGCCCGCGTACCCGGGAGGCCGTACGCGGCGTCGTACGGCGTGGCTGCCCCGACGCAGGAGGCTGCCGGGGAGGAGTGCCACGATGACCGTGCTGGGGACGGAGGTTTTCCCCCGCGGCTGGACGGCGGAACGACGACCCGCGGAGAACCGGGCGCGAACGCAGGGAACCAGGCGCGAAAAACCGTTCCGCCCTCCTTCCCCCGCGCGCGGGAAGGAGGGCGGAACGGTGTCAGCGATCGCTCGATCTACGCCGCCGTCGCCAGCTGTTCGCGCGGGACGAAGCGGACGTGAGGGCGCCCCGGGCGGAGGTCCACCTTCACCCTCAGGCCGCCGAGGCGGGCCAGGACGAAGCCGATGGCCAGGGCGGCGAGCAGCGATATGCCGCCGCCGAACGCGAAGCCCGTGCGGGGGCCGTACGTGTCGCTGATCCAGCCCACGATCGGGGCCCCGACGGGCGTACCGCCGGCGAAGACCATCATGTAGAGGCTCATCACCCGGCCGCGCATGGCCGGGTCGGCGGCCATCTGGACGCTGGTGTTGGCGCTGATGTTGGTCGTCATGCCGAGCATCCCGATCGGCACCAGCAGCACCGCGAAGATCCAGACGGCCGGCGAGAGCGAGGCGGCGACCTCCAGCAGCCCGAAGAGGGTGCCCGCCGCGACGACCATCCGCAGCCGCGAGGAGCGGCGTCGGGCGGCCAGCAGGGCTCCTATGAGGGAGCCGCAGGCCATCAGGATGTTGAAGAAGGAGTACATGCCGGCGCCGCCGTGGAAGATCTCGTCGGCGTAGGCGGTGAGCCAGATCGGGAAGTTGAATCCGAAGGTTCCGACGAAGCCGACCAGCGCGATGGGCCAGATCAGCTCCGGCCGCCCCTTCACGTACCGCAGCCCCTCGCGGAGCTGGCCCTTGGCGCGGGGGACGATCACCGTCTGGTGGAGCTCGCTCGTCCGCATCATCAGCAGGCCGACGAGGGGAGCGATGAAGGACAGGCCGTTGAACATGAAGGCCCAGCCGCTGCCGACCGTGGTGATCAGGACACCCGCGATGGCGGGGCCGATGAGGCGGGCGGACTGGAAGTTCGCGGAGTTCAGGCTGACGGCGTTGCGGAGCTGCTTCGGGCCGACCATCTCGGAGACGAAGGACTGGCGGGCCGGGTTGTCCACGACCGTGACCATGCCGAGCAGGAACGCGATCAGGTAGACGTGCCAGACCTGTACGAGGCCCGCGAGGGTCAGGGTGGCCAGGAGCACGCCGCAGAGGCCGAGCAGCGTCTGGCTGACGAGCAGGAGCTTGCGCTTCGGGAAGCGGTCGGCGACCACGCCGCCGTACAGGCCGAAGAGCAGCATCGGGAGGAACTGGAGGGCCGTGGTGATACCGACGGCCGCGGCGGACCCGGTGAGGCTGAGGACCAGCCAGTCCTGCGTGATGCGGGACATCCAGGTACCGGTGTTGGAGATCACGGCGCCCGTGGCGAACAGGCGGTAGTTGCGGATCTTCAGCGACGAGAAGGTCCCGCCGGTCGAGCTGTCGTGGGTGGCGGTCGGTGCGGGGGCGGAGTCTGCTCCGGATCCCGTACTCAAAAGGGTTCGCCTCCTCGGCGTGGGTGAATGCTGGCAGGTGACGGGAACGGTGGCGTCGGGCGCGGCGGCCGTGGTCCGGCCGGCCCGGGGTGTCACAGGTGGGCGAGCTTCTCGAGCACGGGTGCGGCGACCCTGAGCTTCTCCCACTCGTCCTCGTCCAGGCCCTCGGCGAGTCCGGCCAGCCAGGCGTTCCGCTTGGTGCGGCTCTCACTGAGCATGGCCTCGGCCTGCTCGGTCTGGCTGACCCTCTTCTGGCGACGGTCATCGGGGTGCGGTTCGAGACTGACCAGTCCCTTGGCCTCCAGCAGCGCGACGATGCGAGTCATCGAGGGAGGCTGGACGTGCTCCTTGCGGGCCAGCTCACCGGGGGTGGCCGAGCCGCAGCGGGCGAGGGTGCCGAGCACCGACATCTCGGTGGGGCTCAGCGACTCGTCGACGCGCTGGTGTTTCAGGCGTCGGCCGAGCAGCATCACGGCGGAGCGGAGGGAGCTCACGGCGGCGGCACTGTCGCCGTCGTGGATCAGGTCAGGCATGGTCCTTAGAGTAACTCATTACTTTAACTAAAGACCAATCGGTGGTACGCGCGAGAATCTCCTCACCCGAACGAGTGAGTCAGGCGCGGAAAGTCACACCAAAAGCGCGCCGGGGCGGCGACCCTGCTTGGCATGGGATCGACAGTGCTCAGCCTGCGGATCGACGGTGAGCTGCTCGACCGGCTCCGGCAGCACGCCGCAAAACGCGGAATGAGCGTCCAGGACTATGTGGTCCGGACGCTCATTCGCGACGACTTCGACGAACGCTTCAAGTCGGCGGTCGACGAGACGGAGAAGTTCTACGGGCCCCAGGGCCGGCAGGACCCGGTGGACCGGATCACGTGACCGGGCGCCCGGAGGAAGGGGGGCGGGGCCGGTGATCCGGTCGGCCGGGCGGGATCAGGTGAGGCCGAGGGCCGGCATCGCGTAGTAGAAGACGAAGACGGCCGACACCACGTACATGGCCACCGGCACCTCCCGGCCCCGGCCCGCCGCCAGCCGCATCGCGCTGAAGGCGATGAAGCCGATGCCGATGCCGTTGGTGATCGAGTAGGTGAACGGCATCATCACCATGGCGAGGAACGCCGGGATGGCGAGGGTGAAGTCGCTCCAGTCGACGCCCCGGACCGAGCTCGCGACGATCAGGAACCCGACCGCGACCAGCGCCGGGGTGGCGGCCTGCGAGGGGACCATGGTCGCCAGGGGGGTCAGGAACAGCGCCACCGTGAAGAGCAGGCCGCTGACCACGCTCGCGAGACCGGTACGCGCCCCTTCACCGACACCCGCGGTGGACTCCACGAAGCAGGTGGAGGCCGAGGAGGAGGTCGCGCCGCCCGCGGCGACGGCGATGCCGTCGACGAACAGCACCTTGTTGATGCCGGGGAAGTTGCCGTTCGCGTCGGTCAGCTTCGCCTCGTCGCCGACGCCGAGGATGGTGCCCATCGCGTCGAAGAAGCAGGACAGCAGCACGGTGAAGACGAACAGGATGCCGGTCAGCACGCCGACCTTGGAGAAGCCGCCGAAGAGGCTGAAGTCGCCGAGCAGCCCGAAGTCGGGCGAGGCGACCGGGTTGCCCGGCCACTCCGGGACGGTGAGGCCCCAGGCGCCGGCCGGCAGGTCCACGGCCGCGTTGATGATCAGCGCGAGGATCGTCATGGCGACGATCGAGATCAGGATGGCGCCCGGCACCTTGCGGACGATGAGCCCGAGGGTGAGCAGCACGCCCAGCACGAAGATGAGGACCGGCCAGCCGTGCAGGTGACCGCCGCTGCCGAGCTGGAGCGGGACGGTGGTCTGGGCGAGGTCGGGGATGCGCGAGACGAACCCGGAGTCCACCAGGCCGACGAGCAGGACGAAGAGTCCGATACCCATCGAGATGCCCTTGCGGAGCGAGGTGGGCACGGCGTTCATCACGCGCTCCCGGAGCCCGGTGGCGACGAGGAGCATCACGACGATGCCCGCGAGGACGACCATGCCCATCGCGTCCGCCCAGCTCATACGCGGGGCGAGCTGGAGGGCGACGACGGTGTTGACGCCGAGACCGGCGGCGAGCGCGATCGGCACGTTGCCGATGACACCCATCAGGAGCGTGGTGAACGCGGCGGTGAGCACGGTGGCGGTGACCAGCTGGCCGCCGTCGAGCTGGTGCCCGTACATGTCCTTGGCGCTGCCGAGGATGATCGGGTTGAGCACGATGATGTACGCCATCGCGAAGAACGTGGCGAATCCGCCGCGGATCTCACGGGCGACCGTGGAACCCCGCTCGGAGATCTTGAAAAAACGGTCGAGCCCGCCCTGGGGCGGGCTGGGGTCGACCTCTGCGGTGGCCGTGCCGGACATGTATGACCTCAGACGTACGTAGGAGCCATGAACAAGGTGGGGAAAGTAGGCCGTCTTTGGACTTTTACACGAACAAATCACGCCATTCCCGAACGGATTAAGTATGAATACATAAGGCGAAGATCGCTATCTCCGCGCGTAGACCCATGCGGCATCAGGGCCCGGCGCACTTATGTACCCGGCCCCTACAAGCGTCCGGCCTGCGTCACGGCACCCGACCGGGTGGCCCATAGACTGAGGCCATGGAGAAGTGGACACCGAAGCACGAGGCGCCCGAGCCCCTGGAGGGCCCCGTCGTCGCCACCATCACCGGCGGCACGATCCTCTGGTTCGTCCTCTTCCTCGTGCAGCTCCCCTTCTACGGCTGGTTCGACGACCACGGCCACCTCTGGTGGGTGTGGACCTGCCTCGCCGGGGCCGGACTCGGACTGATCGGCATCTGGTACGTACGCGGCCGGGACGCCGCCATCAAGCGCCACGCCGCCGCCCGCGAGGCCGACGCCGCCGCGGCGGCGCGCGACGCCGGTCCGGACGCGCCGGGCACCACCGGCTGACCGCTCCCCCTGCCGGACACGGCCCAGGGCCCCCTGTCCAGCCCCGTTCCACCGGGCTGGCCCGGCGTTCCGCCCGTACCGTCTGAACCATGACGCAGCGGGCCATCGACACCTCCGGGGGGCAGCCCCCCGATCGCTCCCCCTCCGACGAGGCCGCGCCCCCGCCGTACGACCCCCGGGGGCTCTCCACCGCCGAGGTGGCGGAGCGGGTCGCGCGCGGCGAGGTCAACGACGTGCCCGTCCGCTCCTCGCGCTCGGTCACCGAGATCGTCCGCGCCAACGTCTTCACCCGGTTCAACCTGATCATCGGCGTGCTCTGGGTGATCATGCTGGCGGTCGCGCCGATCCAGGACAGTCTCTTCGGCTTCGTGATCATCGCCAACACCGGCATCGGCATCGTCCAGGAGTGGCGGGCCAAGAAGACCCTGGACGGCCTCGCCGTCATCGGCGAGGCGAAACCCACCGTGCGGCGCGACGGGACCGCCGCCGCGATCTCCACCTCCGCGATCGTCCTCGGCGACCTGATCGAGCTGGGTCCGGGCGACAAGGTCGTGGTGGACGGCACGGTCGGCGAGGCCGACAACCTGGAGATCGACGAGTCCCTCCTCACCGGCGAGGCCGACCCCGTGCTCAAGCGCGCGGGCGACCCGGTGATGTCGGGCAGCTTCGTCGTCGCGGGCGGTGGCGCGTTCACCGCGACGAAGGTCGGGCGCGAGGCGTACGCGGCCCAGCTCGCGGAGGAGGCGTCCCGGTTCACCCTCGTCCAGTCCGAGCTGCGCAGCGGCATCTCCACGATCCTGAAGTACGTGACCTGGATGATGATCCCGACCGCGATCGGGCTCGTCGTCAGCCAGCTGGTCGTCAAGGAGAACGACTTCAAGGAGTCGGTGGCCCGGAGCGCCGGCGGCATCGTGCCGATGATCCCCGAGGGGCTGGTGCTGCTGACCTCGGTCGCCTTCGCGATCGGCGTCATCCGGCTCGGCCGCAAGCAGTGCCTCGTCCAGGAGCTGCCCGCCATCGAGGGGCTGGCCCGGGTCGACGTCGTCTGCCTCGACAAGACCGGCACCCTCACCGAGGGCGGCATGGACGTGACCGAGGTCCGGCCGCTGGGCTCCGCCGACGGGGCCTACGTGTCCCGGGTGCTCGGCGCCCTCGGCGGCTCGGACCCCCGGCCGAACGCCAGCCTCCAGGCGATCGTGGACGCCCACCCCGACCCGGGAGGCTGGCGGGTGACCGACACCCTGCCGTTCTCCTCGGCCCGCAAGTACAGCGGCGCCGCCTTCCGCGAGGACGGTTCCACCGACGACACCGACGGCGGGTCCGCCGGCTCCTCCGACTCCGCCTGGCTGCTGGGCGCGCCCGACGTGCTGCTCCCCGACGGCGCCCCCGAGCTGGCCTCGATCGAGGAGCTGAACCGGCAGGGGCTGCGGGTGCTGCTGCTCTCCCGGGCGCGGGGCGGCCTGGACGGGCCGGACGCCGCCGCCGGGTCCGTACCCACCGCGCTCGTCGTGCTGGAGCAGCGGCTGCGGCCGGACGCCGGTGACACGCTGCGCTACTTCGCGGACCAGCGGGTCGCCGCGAAGGTGATCTCCGGGGACAACGCCGTCTCGGTGGGAGCGGTGGCCGGGAAGCTCGGGCTGCCGGGCGCCGAGCACACGCTGGACGCCCGGCGGATGCCGGAGGACCGGGACGCGATGGCGACCGCGATGGAGGAGAACACGGTCTTCGGCCGGGTCACCCCGCAGCAGAAGCGGAACATGGTCGCGGCGCTCCAGTCGCGCGGCCACACGGTCGCGATGACCGGCGACGGCGTCAACGACGTGCTGGCTCTGAAGGACGCCGACATCGGGGTCTCGATGGGCTCGGGGTCGGAGGCGACCCGGGCGGTGGCGCAGATCGTGCTGCTGGACAACAGCTTCGCGACCCTGCCCTCGGTGGTCGCCGAGGGCCGCCGGGTGATCGGGAACATCACCCGGGTCGCCACCCTGTTCCTGACGAAGACGGTCTACTCGGTGCTGCTTGCGATCCTGGTGGTCTGCTTCCAGGTGGAGTACCCGTTCCTCCCCCGGCACCTGACGCTGCTCTCGACGCTGACGATCGGCGTCCCCGCGTTCTTCCTGGCGCTCGCGCCGAACAAGGAGCGGGCCCAGCCGTACTTCGTCCGCCGGGTGATGCGGTACGCGATCCCGTCCGGGGTCATCGCGGGGGCGGCGACCTTCCTCACGTACATGCTGGCGGGGAGCCATTACTCCGGGCCCGGGGCCCTCGACGCGGAGACCAGCGCGGCGACGCTGACGTTGTTCCTGGTGTCGATGTGGGTGCTCGCGATCATCGCCCGCCCGTACACCTGGTGGCGAATCCTGCTGGTGGCCTCGATGGGGGCGGCGTTCCTGATCGTCCTCGCGGTGCCGTGGCTCCAGCACTTCTTCGCGCTGAAGCTGGTGGGCACCACCATGCCGTGGGCGGCGGTGGCCGTCGCGGCGGCGGCCTCGGTGCTGCTGGAGTACGTCTGGCGCCTGGTGGGCCGCCGTTTCGGGGCGTGAGCCCCGCGACCGCGGGCCCACCAGGCACCGGGGGGGGGTCAGTCGAACCAGCGGTCCCGGGCCAGCTCCTCCGTACGGGACGGGTCCTCCAGGAGGGCCGCGACCTCGAATCGGCGGGGCCACTGGCCCGCCGCCCAGGCGAGTCCGGCCGCCACGCCTTCCAGGGTCGAGGCGTGCACGGTGCCGTCGGGGGTGCGGCGCCAGTCCAGTTCGACGCCGCCCGCGCGGAGTTCCTCGTGCTCGACGTAGGTCTCGGGGGTGCGGTCGCCGAGCAGGACGCGGACGGATTCGGGCACCTCGTGCTCCTCGCCCTCGGTCTCCACCTCCGCCTCGATCGTCTCGCCGAGCCGGCGGACCTGGAAGAGCTCCGCGAGTTCGGCGGCGCGTGCCGGGGCGACCGGCAGCAGCGCCAGCCCTTCGGCGAGCGGAGTCACGTCGGGGGCGTCGGCCACGACGGCGTCCGCCGCGTCGACCACCTCCACCTCGCCGTCCACGACGGCCCGCAACGCGTCCGGCAGAGTGACCTGTTCGGGGTCGAGGTCGGCCAGCGCGGTATAGAGCGCGTGCAGTTGTACGGCGGTCACCGGCCGGTCCTCGTCGGCGAGGCGGCCCAGCAGTTCGGCGGCCCCGCCCGGCTCGTCGAGGAGGGCGTCGACCGTGGTGCGCACCCCGAGGGCGCGGAGCACCTGCGCGTCGTCGAAGCCGGTGGCGTCCACCGCGTCGTAGAGGCCGGCCAGCAGCGGGTCGCCGCCCGCGGCGCGGACACCGGCCGGGCGGCGGCCGTCCAGCACCGGGTGGTCGCGCAGCCACCAGGCGGTGTACGGGCGCACCGAGCGGGTCGTACCGTCCGGGAGCAGCACCCGGACGGGCTGGGTCAGGGCGTCGCGGAGCGGCGGCCGGGAGAGCATGGCGAGCGCCTGCGGCCAGGCGTCGTCGGCGACGAGGTCGAGGTCGCGTACGGCGACGATCTCGGTGGCCACCGGCGGTACCGGGGTGTCGGGGAGCTGGTCGAGCAGGTCCTCGCACCAGACGTCGACGGCGTCCAGCAGCCCGGCGTCGTCGGGTTCGGCGAAGTCGCCGTCCCGGGGCTCCAGTTCGTCCGGGTCGAGCACCACGTCGGTGGTGCGCACGAGCGCGAAGCCGGCGAGGACCCCGCAGGCGGTGAGGGGTTGCTCGCCCCAGCGCTCGGCCAGTTCCTGGTCGCAGTGGGCGAGTTCGCCCTCGCGCATGATCTCGGCGAATTCGCTGCCGGGCAGCACGAGTTCACCGGCGGGCGCGGTCTCGCCGTCCTCGTCGAGCAGCGCGAGGGCGCCGAGCCAGGGTTCGTCGCCGGGGTTCAGTTCGGCTTCGCGTACGAGGGTGAGCACGGTCTCGACGAGCTCGTCGCCGTCCAGCGCGTCCTCGTCCCAGATCTCGCCCGCCTCCAGCGATCCCGCGACGGCCGCGCGCACCTGAGGGGTGGTGAGCACGGCACGCGGCGTGGCGGGCAGTGCGCCGAGCTTCTCGAGGAGCGGGTGTGCGGCGTCCGGGTGGGCGACCTTGAGGCCGAGCCGGGCGAGGCGGGCGAGCACCGGGCCGGTCAGCGCGTCGGGCAGCGGGAGCAGCACCTGGCGGGGGCCGATGGTGGTACGGGGCGGCTGCCCCTCGGGGGCGTCGGACGCCCCGGCCAGCGGGACGGGCAGCCCGGAGAGGCGGTCCGGGTCGACCCCGGCGAGGCTGTCGTAGAACCGCCGCCACCAGTGGGGCTCGCGCTCCAGACCGGCGAGCCGGTCGATCGCCTCGGTCAGCGGGACCCGGCCCACGCCCAGGGTGCGCAGTTCGGCGCGGCGCTCCAGCCCGGCGGGGAGCAGGCACGGCAGGACCTCGGCGAGCACCCGTACGGTCTCGGCCCCGGCGCCCTCCACGATCTCGGCCTCCACGGGTCGCAGCGCGGCGGAGTCCCGGTGGCGTACGGCGTCCGGGGCCTCCGGCTCCGCCCAGTCCTCGGCGGCCCAGCGCTCGGTGACCGCGGCGGCCGGGTCGGCGGGCGCGGCCGGGGCCAGGAACGCGACCCGGGGCAGCCGCTGGAGGATCGCACCGCGCAGCGCCCCGTCCAGCGCGCCCCGGCCGAGCGGTCCGGGCACCAGGTCGAGGGTGCCGGTGGAGACGGGGTGCCAGTCGGCGAGGAGTTCGGCGTAGGCGTCGGCGGCGCGTTCCACCAGGAAGTCGGTGAGCGGGCCGGGCGCGGGGTGCCGGCGGGTGGGGTCCAGCGGCAGCGAAGCGATGAGCAGGGCGGGCACGCCGAGCGGTTCGTCGGTGGGCGTCGGGGCGTGCACCACGGGGGCGGTGGCGGGGCGGCGGGGCGAGCCGTCCTCGTTCACCGGGACCGCCCAGGTGACCGACCAGTGCGGGCGCAGCCGCTCCTCGACCGGCCGGTCGGCAAGCAGCGCGGGCTCGACGGGCCCGTGGTGGAAGACGGTGCGCCAGCGGTTGACGCCGTGCGCCGAGTCCTCGACGTGGATGTACGGGCCGTGCGCGGATCGCCTCAACGTCCGTACACCGGACGGGGTTTCGATGACGATCTCGTCGAGTCCGGCCAGGGTGAGGAGGAGCGCGTCGTCGACGGAGCCGAGCAGCCGCTCCACCAGGTCTTCGGCTGTGCCGTCGCGCAACGGCAGCACCACCACGGTGTCGTACCCCTCGGGCGCGGCACCCTCGGCGGGCAGCGGGAGGCGCAGCAGCGGTACGTGGCCGTCCCGGCGGCGGAGTTCGTCGCCGAGTCCGGGGCTGCCGACGGCCGCGCCCTCCGCGAGGAGGCGGGCCTCGGCGAGGGACCAGCGGACTCCGCCGTGGCGGCCGAGGACGGCGGGCTCGTCGCTCACCGCGAGGACGGCGGCGAAGCCGACGCCGAAGCGGCCCACGGACGTCTCGTGGCCCTCGCGCTTGGCGGAGGCCCGCAGGGTGGAGAGGGATTCGACGCCGGTGGCGTCGAGCGGGGCGCCGGTGTTGGCGGCGGCCAGCACGGTGGGCGTGCCGTCCCCGCCGGGGTGCAGGGTGAGGCGGAGCCTGCCGGGCACCCCCGCGCGGGCGGCGGCGTCGGCCGCGTTCTGCGCGAGCTCCACGACGAGGCGGTCGCGGTACCCGCCGAGCGCGAGGTCCTCCTCGGCGTTGGCGTCCTCGCGGAACCGGGCGGGCCCGGCCCCCCAGGCGTCGAGCACGCCGCGCCGCAGCCGTGCCGTCCCGAACGGATCGGCCCCCTCGGTCGCCTTCATGCTCACGCTTCGACTCCGCTCTGTTCCGCTGCCCCGTCGGCCGTTGCCGCCCAGTGTGCGCCCGAACGTACCGCGCGCGGACGACAGCGCGGTCCACGGGAGCGGGAACGGCCGGTGCAGCGGGGCCGGAGCAGGCGGAACAGGCCGCAGCGAGGCGGAACGGGCCGGAGCAGGCGAACCAGGCCGCAGCGGGGCGGAACGGGCCGCAGCGGGGCGGAACGGGCCGCAGCGGGCGTGCGGCACCGCGTGGCGGTCCCGGTCCGGCCGGGGTCCGCCGCGCGGTGCCGTCGCGTCAGGAGTGGCCGAGATCGTCCGCGTGCGCGTCGGCCTCGTCGGGAACGGAGCCGCCGTCCCGCTCGGGGTGCAGCTGGTACGTGTCCACCCGCATGGTGTCGAGCGCGTGCGGGGCGGGCGTCGGCGGCTTCGGCATCACGGCCGCCTCGGAGTGGCCGCCGCAGCCGTACGCCAGCGAGACGACATGGCCGTCGGCGGGGCCGAACTCGTTGGCGCAGACACCGAAGGCCTGCCGCAGCGATCCGGTCAGCGGGACCAGGAACGCGCAGCTCACACAGGTCGCGGGGGCGGCCTGGGCCATCGGCGTCTTGGGGCCGAACTCCTCGTCCCAGCGGTCGGCCGCCGCGTGCAGGCCGTACCGGGACAGCACCCGCGCACGCCGCATGCCCAGCTCTTCGGCGACCGAGGCGATGGAGCCCCGGCCGATCGGAGACGGCCGCCGGCCCGTCAGCTCGGCGTCCTCGGTGTCCGCGAGAGCGGCCAGCTCGTCGGAGACCGCCGGCGGCTCCGTCTCGTCGACGGTCTCGCCGGTCCAGCCGGGCTCCAGGCGGAGGTCCTCGGCCTCGGTGGGCAGCAGGTCGCCGGGGCCCATGTCGCCGGGGCGCAGCCGCTCGCTCCAGGGCACCCACTCCGGGGCGAGCAGGGCGTCCGAGCCGGGCAGCAGCACCGTTTCGTCGAGCGTGACGTTCTTGGCGCGGGAGGCCCGGGCGACGGTCACCGCCCAGCGCCACCCCCGGTACCCGAACATCTCGCACTCGAAGTAGTGCGTGACGACCCGGTCCCCTTCGGCCACCACGGCCACGTGTTCGCCGACCTCGCCGGGTGCGGCGGCCTCCTCGGCCGCGGCGCGCGCGAGATCTACCGCCTCGGCACAGAGCCGGTCGGGGACAGGGGTACGGGCCGTACGGCTTCGCGTCGTCGTCGCAGCACTCACAGGTCTCGCTTCTCTCCTACGCAGTCTCACGAGCGCGCCGATGGCTCCATCGATGTCCGATTTCAGCCATGACGGCTGTGGGCGGAGCGGACCTGGGGACCGCGTCGACGTCCACACCCGTTGTTGCCTGCCTCGGGCGTGCTTCTCGTAACCCATTCTGCGGGATCGCGGAGAGGCGCGCGGCCAAGAACAACCGCCGGTGGCGCGTAACGCACGCTACCCTCTCCGTCGCCCCGCGCCCACCTGCCCGTCCCAAACGCGACCTTTCCGATGCGTGACGCGATGGATTCTCCGGGTCTCAGGGCCGGGAAATTCCCGGTTCCCGTCCGGCTCACCCGCCCCGGAAGACCGTTCCGTACCGCCGTCCGCGCCCCGGTCCGCGGACACCCCGTGCCGTCATCGGTTCGCCGGAGAAAGGTTGGGGCAGGATGACGAAGTGGCTTCCGTCCGGTCGCACGACGTCTCCGGCCCCCTCCGCAGGGCGGGCCGGTCGATGCGTCGCGCGCTGCACTCGGGCTTCTCCGGCACCGGCCGGTCCATCCGCAAGGTGACGCACGCCCACGGTGCCGGTGAGTCCGGGCTCGGCAAGCTGATCGAACTGCACGCCGTCAACGGCGCGGGCGATGTGATGATCACGGTGGCACTGGCCTCCACGGTGTTCTTCTCCGTCCCGACCGACGAGGCCCGGGGCCGCGTCGCGCTCTACCTGGCGATCACCATGGCGCCGTTCACCCTGCTCGCGCCGGTGATCGGTCCGCTGCTGGACCGGCTGCCGCACGGCCGCCGGGCGGCGATGGCGGGCGCGATGCTGGTCCGCGCGGTGCTCGCGATCGCCATGTCGAGCGCGGTCGCCACCGGCGGCCTGGAGCTGTATCCGGCGGCGCTGGGGGTGCTCGTCTGCTCGAAGGCGTACGGAGTGGTGCGCAGCGCTGTCGTACCGCGCCTGCTGCCGCCGCGGTTCTCGCTGGTGAAGGCGAATTCGCGGGTCACCCTGGCCGGGCTGCTGGCGACCGGGATCGCGGCCCCGATCGGCGCCGCGCTCCAGATGGCCGGTTCGGCGTGGCCACTCGTCGGCGCCTGTGTGATCTTCCTCGGCGGCACCGTCCTCGCCTTCACGCTGCCGCCCAAGGTGGACTCCGCGAAGGGCGAGCGCCGGGCCCGCCTCGCCGAGGAGCACCGCACGGCCGGTGGGGCCGGCGGGGCTGCCCCCGCCTCCCGCAACCGGGGCTCCGGGACCGGCTCGACCCTGCTCCGTGCCGGGCGTACGCGCATCGGACGCCGGGGAGCCGACGGGACACGCCGGCTCCGGGAGAAGCGGGAGAGGCGTGAGCGGCGGCCGGGGCTGCGGTCGGTGGGCGGTTCCGTGCTGCACGGCCTCCAGGCGAACGCGGCGCACCGCGCGCTCTCCGGCTTCCTCATCTTCTTCCTCGCGTTCCTGCTGCGGGACGAGCCGCTGTCGGGGCAGAGCGCCGCCGTCTCGCTCGGCATCGTCGGCGTCGCGGCGGGCGCGGGGAACGCCTGCGGTACGGCGGTGGGCTCGCTGCTCCGGGCGCGCGGCCCGGAGGTGATCGTCGCGACGGTGCTGGGGATCGCGCTGGGAGCGGCGGTGCTGGCCGCGCTGTTCTTCTCGACGGTGTTCGTCGCGGTGCTCGGTGCGGTCGCCGGCTTCACCCAGGCACTGTCGAAGCTGTCGCTGGACGCGATGATCCAGCGCGACGTGCCCGAGGAGGTGCGGACCTCCGCCTTCGCACGGTCGGAGACGATCCTTCAGATGGCGTGGGTGGTCGGCGGCGGCATCGGGATCGCGCTGCCGCTCAATGGAGTACTGGGCATGTCGGTCGCCGCCGGAATCCTCGCGCTGGGTGCCGCGACGTCCGTACGGGGTCTCCTGGCCTCCGCGCGGCGCGGCTCACCGCACCCCCGCGTGGCGTGAAGCGGAGCGACCGATAGCCTTCGGCCCATGACCGTTGCGTTCTTCTCAGGTAAGAGCCGTCGAATCGGCGTCGCTCTTGGTGCCGTGTCCGCGGGACTCCTCGTCCTGTCCGCCTGCGACAAGCCGACGCCGCTCGCCACCGTGACGGTCGGCACGACCTCGGTGTCGACCGAGGCCGCCTGCTACAACGACGGCGATCCCATCAAGGAATCGCTGATCCAGGGCTGCCTGAACAAGAAGGCCGACAAGTCGATCGACGTCGCGATGGACGACCGGGTCCGCTTCGGCGTCGACCCGGAGGTCGCGGACCACGGCTGGACGCTCTTCATCGAGGGCCAGCAGGCCGAGCAGGAGCCGTACAAGAAGACCTACCGGTCCATCACCGGCAGCGCCTTCTTCTCCAGCCAGACCGGCGAGACGAGCAACGAGACCCAGGTCAGCGTCGTCGAGACCGACGGTTCGAAGCTCGTCGGCATCTGGCACTTCAAGCTGAAGAAGACCGACTAGTCCGCGTTCCGGTCCCTGTTCCGCCCTCTCACCCCGGACGTCCTCTCGTGCGTGTGCTCGTCGTGACCGCTGTTCCCGCCGAACGGGACGCGGTCACACGTGCGTCCGGGGAGGTTCCGGAGGTGCGCCGGGCGCCCGGTGCCGAACTGCACCGCACCGGCCCGCTGGACGTGCTGGCGGGCGGGGTCGGCCCGGCCGCCTCCGCCGCGGCCACCGCGTTCGCCCTGGCCTCCGGCCCGTACGACCTCGTCGTGTCGGCCGGGATCGGCGGCGGGTTCGCGCCCGCCGCACCCGTCGGCTCCCTCGTCGTGGCGCGCGGCATCGTCGCCGCCGACCTGGGCGCCGAGACCCCCGAGGGTTTCGTCCCCGTCACCGGCCTCGGCTTCGGCCGGGTGCTCCACGTGCCGCCGCGCTCGTTGGTACGCGAGGTGGCCGCCGCCACCGGCGCGGCGGCCGGCACCGTGCTGACGGTGTCCACCGTGACCGGCAGCGCCGAGCGCGCCGCCGCCCTGACGGCCGCCCACCCCGGGGCCCTCGCCGAGGCGATGGAGGGGTTCGGGGTCGCCGAGGCGGCCACCGCGCTCGGGCTGCCGGTGCTGGAGATCCGGGCCGTGTCGAACCCGGTCGGCCCCCGCGACCGGGACGCCTGGCGCATCGGCGACGCCCTGGCCGCGCTCACCGGAGCCTTCGGGAAGCTCATCCCCGTACTGGAAGGTTGGACCCACCATGACCGCAACGACTGACGGCGCCGCCACCACCGGCACGGACGCCGCGCTGAAGATCTCCTTCTCCCCCTGCCCCAACGACACCTTCGTCTTCGAGGCGCTGGCGCACGGCCGGGTCCCCGGCGCCACCCCGCTCGACGTCACCTTCGCCGACATCGACATCACCAACGGCCTCGCCGAGCGCGGCGAGGGCGACGTGCTGAAGGTCAGTTACGCGGTGCTGCCGTGGGTTCTCGACGAGTACGCCCTGCTGCCGTGCGGCGGGGCGCTGGGGCGCGGCTGCGGCCCGCTCGTCCTCACCCGTGAACCGGGCACCGACCTGACCGGCGGGACGGTCGCCGTCCCGAGCGAGCGATCCACCGCCTACCTGCTCTTCCGCCTCTGGGCCGCGCAGACCCTGCCGGGCGGGGTCGGCGAGATCGTCGTCATGCCGTTCGACGAGATCATGCCCGCGGTACGCGACGGGAAGGTCGACGGCGGACTCGTCATCCACGAGGCGCGCTTCACGTACCAGAACTACGGGCTGCACAACCTCGCCGACATGGGGCAGCACTGGGAGTCCACCACCGGGCTGCCGATCCCGCTGGGCGCCATCATCGCCAAGCGCTCGCTGGGCGCGGAGAAGCTGCACGCGCTGGCCGACTCCATCCGCACCTCGGTCCGGATGGCCTGGGACGACCCGGAGGCCTCCCGCGGTTACGTCCTGGAGCACGCCCAGGAGATGGACCCGGCCGTCGCCGACCAGCACATCGGGCTGTACGTCAACGAGTTCACGGCCGACCTCGGCGAGGACGGGTACGCGGCGATCCGCGGCCTGCTGACCCGCGCGGCGGCGGAGGGGCTCGTACCGGCCCTCGCACCGGACGCGCTGGCCTTCCCCGAAGCCGCCTGAAGGGCCGGGCACGGGGCCAGCTGACGGCTCGTCGCCCGGACCGTGTCCGGGGTTGAGACGGTTTCCGGCCAGACGTACGACGACGGCGGTCCCGGGAAGGGGCCGCCGTCGTCGGCGTACCGGGTACGTGGCGTACCGGCTGTCGTCCGGCTACACGTCGAGCTGGTCGGCGACCGCGCGGAGCAGGCCGGCGATCTTCGTGCCGGACGCCTTGTCGGGGTAGCGGCCCCGCTCCAGCAGCGGCGTGATGTTCTCCAGGACCGTCGTCAGGTCCTGGACGATCGAGGCCAGCTCGTCCGGCTTGCGGCGCTGGGCCGCCGCGACGGACGGGGTCGGATCGAGGATCGCGACGGAAAGCGCCTGGTCACCGCGTTGTCCGGCGACCACACCGAACTCGACGCGCTGGCCGGGCTTGAGCCCGTCGACTCCGGCGGGCAGGACCGACGAGTGCACGAACACGTCCGCGCCGTCGTCACGGGAGAGGAAGCCGAAGCCCTTCTCGTTGTTGAACCACTTGACTTTGCCGGTGGGCACTTCGTCCTCGTCCTCGTCGCTTGTCGATGCGCGGGGAGCCGGTGAACGGCTCCGGATAGCAGGAGAGCGGGCCGCCAGGACCCGCCGATCTTCAGGCTAGTGGCCCCTGGGCCCGGGACAAGACGTCGCCGGGCCATTGTCTGTCAGCGGGAACTACCCTTGCCGGGTGAGCACTACTCCTTCAGGCGCGGGCGACCGACTGGTCCGGATCGGCGCCATCGTTTTCTTCGTCGGCGCACTGGCCACCCTGGTCACGGTGGCCCCGCTGTTCCTCGGCACCGACCCCTTCCCGTCGATCGCGTACGCGGTCTGCATGCTCATGGGGGTCGGTTTCCTGATCGCCGCCGCGGGCGTCGTCCGCTCGGTGTGGGCGAACTCGCCGAGGAGGGCGGTCAGCCGCTCGTAGGCCGCCCGCAGGGTGCCCGGAAGGGCGGCGAGCCGCCCGTGGAGCCGCTCTCCGCCCCGCAGGGGCCTGCCCGCTACGACGTGAGCGCGGCGCGCCCGGCCTCGTACCCCTGGAGCCAGTCCGGGAAGGCCGTGAGGTCGGCGAGGACCACGTTCGCGCCCGCCGCACGCAGCTCGTCGGCGTCGCACGGCCCCGTCGTGACGCCGACCGACACCGCCCCGGCGACCCGCGCCCCGCGTACGTCGCCGACGTGGTCGCCGACGTAGACCTGCGCGCCCTCCGCCAGCAGCGCCTTGCCCTTCCCCTCCGCCCAGAGGTTGCCGATCACCAGGTCGGGGGTGAGGCCGAGGTGGGTGAGGTGGAGCTCGGCGTTCGGCTGGTGCTTCGCGGTGACGACGATCGCCCGGCCGCCCAGCGCCTGCACCGCCTCGATCGCGGCCCGCGCCCCGGCCAGCGCCGTGGTGGGGGTGATCGCGTGGCGCGGGTAGCTCTCCCGGTAGTGGTCGGCGGTGGCGGCCACCCGGTCCGCCGGGAACCAGTTCGCCAGCTCGTCCTCGACGGGCGGCCCCAGCCGGCTGACGACCAGGTCGGCGTCGATGGGCACCCCTGTCTCCGCCGAGAGGGCCACATAGGCGGCCTTGATGCCGGGCCGGGAGTCGATGAGCGTCATGTCGAGGTCGAAGCCGACCGTCAGCGTGTGCGAAACCATGTGCGAAGCCATGCCGTCCATTGTGCCGATCCGCCGGGCCCGGCTGCCGGGGCGGGCCGGTCGCGGGACGCGGAGGTGCGGACAGGCGCCGCTCCTCAGTTCCGAGCCCGCCGTGCCCGCCACACCAGGTACAGCGCCGAGGCCACCGCCGCCGTGCGGAGCACCACCGGCCACAGACCGGTCAGTACGTCGCCCATGGCGCCCTCGGCGATCGGCTCGCCCCAGCGCCCGCGCACCCGGCCCCAGACCCACACCACCGCCCCCGCAGCGACCGTGCCGGGCAGCCCCAGGGCGACCCACTTCGCCTCGGCCCGGGAGAACGCGCGGGAGCTGTAGGCGAGCAGCCAGCCGCCCGCGAGAGCCAGCCAGGAGCCGATCACCGCACCGGCCACCAGCAGAGCGGCGGCGACGAGCAGCAGCGGATGGCCGATCCGGCGCCCGGCCGGGGCGGCCGTGGGCGCGGCGGGAGCGGGCGCCGGGGCGCGCCGGCGCATCCGCGGCAGCGGCAGGAGCCGCCGGGCGCGCACGGCCGGGGCGCCCTCCACCGCGCCCTCCGCGTCCCCGGGGTCGCCGGAGTCGCCGAGGTCGCCGGGCCGGGCGGCCCGCCGCGTACCGGCCGGGCCGCCCGCCCCGTCCGGATCGCCGTCCTTGCCGTCCTTGCCGTCCTCGCCGTCCTCGCCGTCCTGGCGGGGGCGGGGAGGGGGCTTCAGCAGGGCGGGGATCTCCACCCCGCCGACGAACCCCGGCACCTGCACCCCGTCGCCGAACTCGCCGAACGGTCCCGGCTCGACCCGCCACCAGTCGCGTTCGCCCACGGTCTCGCCGAGCCGGTCCAGGCCGATCACGTGCGGGGCGGAGGGGTCGGGCCAGTAGCCGGAGTCGCTCGTCTCCGCCGCCCAGTCCACTCCGGACGAGCCGGACGGCCCGGACGGCCCGGACGGCCGGTGCGACCCGTGCGACCCGTGTGACCCGTGCGACCCGTGCGACCCGTGCGACCCGTGCGACCCGTGCGACCCGTGCGACCCGTGCGACCCGGAAGGATCGTGCGGCCCGGACGGCCCGTGCGCCGCGTCCGGCCGGTGTGCGCCGTCCGTATCGCCTGCGTCTCCCGCGGCGTCCGTACCCCGCTCGCCGCCGCCCCGGTTCTTCCGGAACAGCGACGCGCCACGCCGGGGCCCCGGTACCGGACCTGCCGGAGTGTCACGGGGCCCGTGGGCCGTTTCCGGCGCGGCAGCGCTCGAACGCGGCGGCGGCAGCGGGGCGGAGGGCGGGGCGGTGGGCGGGGCGGAGGGCGGGGCGGGTTGTGCGCCGGGGGCCGACTCGGCGGCGGCGGCGACCAGTTCGCCAGGATCGCCGAGGCGCCCGATGATGCGCCGCACGGCGGCGGGCGAGTCCGCCCCGGCCTTCCCGCGCTGCTTCTCGATCTCGTCGCGCACCTGGCCGACGAGCCTCATCCGGGCTCCCGAGGACAGCTGTTGTCGCTGCGCCAGGTCCCCGACACGGCTCAAGAACTCGTAGACGAGCTGGTCGCTCTCGATCCCCACGTGACCCGTCCCCTCGGTTCCCTCCGGCTGACCTGCTCCGACCGTAGCGTTCCAGGGGCTACCGTGGGACGGATGGGGACGACCACACCACCGCGCACGCTCGCCGAAGCTCTGCGTGCCCGCGGCGACGAAGCGCTGGCCGGGCTGCTGCGCGCCCGTCCCGACCTGCTCACGCCGGTACCGGGCGACATCACCCAGCTCGCGACCCGGGCCGGCACCCGGGCCTCCGTGGTGCGCGCGCTGGAGCACCTGGACCGGTTCGCGCTGCAGACCGCCGAGGCCCTCGCGGTGGCCCCCGACCCGGCCCCGTACGAGACGCTGCTGCGGCTGCTGACCGGCGACGGGCAGGACGACGGCGCCCACCACGACGACGCCGGGGCAGCGATCACCGCGGCACTGCCGGGCGCCCTGGACACCCTGCGCGAACAGGCCCTGGTCTGGGGCGAGGACGAGCGGCTGCACCTGGTGCGCACCGCGCGGGAGCTCCTCGCGCCGTCCCCGCAGCACCCCTCCCCCACCGGGCTCGGGCCGACCGTCTCGGAGGCCACCGCCGGGATGTCGCCGGGCCGGCTCCAGGAGATCCTGACCGCCGCCGGGCTCCCCGCCACCTACGATCCGGTCTCCGCCGTGGCCGCGCTGACCGGTCTCTTCACCGACCGCACCCGCATGGCGGAACTCCTGGACTCCGCGCCCGTGGAGGCGCTGTCGGTGCTGGACCGGCTGGTGTGGGGCCCGCCGTACGGCGAGATCACGCCGAACCCGACCCCGCCGGTCCGCTGGCTGCGCGACCGGGGCCTGCTGCTCCCGGTGTCGGCGCGCACCGTCGTACTGCCCCGTGAAGCGGCCCTGCACCTGCGGGCCGGGCGCGCCCACCGCGTACCGGAACCGCTGCCCCCGGTCGTCGAGCCGGTCGCCGAACGCGATCCCCAGGCTGTGGACAGGGCGGCGGCCGGGCAGGCGTTCCTCGCGCTCTCCACCGTCGAGGACCTGCTGAAGCTCTGGAACGGCGGTGGCCCCGCCGTACTGCGTTCCGGCGGGCTGAGCGTGCGCGAGCTGAAGCGGGTCGCGAGCGCTCTCGACACCACGGAGCCGGTCGCCGCGTTCTGGGTCGAACTCGCCTACGCCACCGGGCTGCTCGCCGCCGACGGCGAGACCGACGAACGGTACGGCGCCACCCCCGCGTACGACGACTGGCTCGAACTCCCCGCCGCCCAGCGGTGGACGCGCCTCGCGCTCGCCTGGCTGGCGGCCACCCGCACCGCCGGACTCGTCGGCGGCCAGGACGCCAAGGGCCGCGCCCTCTCCGCGCTCGGCCCCGAACTGGACCGCTCCGCCGCCCCCGACGTACGCCGCCGGGTCCTCACCCTCTTCGCCGCGCTGCCGCCCGGCACCGCACCCGACCCCGCCACCCTGCTCACCCGGCTGCGCTGGGAGCGCCCGCTGCGCGGCGGATCGCGCGGCGACATCCACCCCCGGCCGGAGGGGACCGGTTCGAGCGCCCCCGGAGACACGTCGGACCTGCGGTCGCGTATCGCGCTGTGGACGGTCAACGAGGCCGAGCTCCTCGGCATCACCGGCCGCGGCGCGCTCTCCTCCCAGGCCCGCGCCCTGCTCCCGCGCACCCCGGAGGACTCCGCCCGCGCCGCGGCCCTGCTCGCCCCACTGCTGCCGGAGCCCCTCGACCACGTACTCCTCCAGGCCGACCTGACGGCCGTCGCCCCCGGGCCGCTGGAGCGCCCGCTCGCCGACGTCCTGCACGTCCTCGCCGACGTCGAGTCCAAGGGCGGCGCGACGGTCTACCGCTTCACCCCCGGCTCGGTGCGCCGGGCGCTGGACGCCGGGCAGAGCGCCTCCGACCTGCACGCCTTCCTCGCCGCGCACAGCCGCACCCCGGTGCCGCAGCCGCTGACCTACCTCATCGACGACGTGGCCCGGCGCCACGGCCACCTCCGGATCGGCGCCGCGTCCTCGTACGTACGCTGCGACGACGAAGCCGTACTCAACGAGATCCTGGCCGACAAGCGCGCGGCCGTCCTGCGGCTGCGCCGCCTCGCGCCGACCGTCCTCGCCTCCCAGACCGACCCCGCGTCCCTCCTCGAAGCGCTGCGCGACCTCGGCTACGCCCCCGCCGCCGAGTCCGCCGAGGGCGACGTCCTGATCACCCGCGCAGGCGCCCGCCGCACCCCGCCGCGTACCGCCCCCGTCCCCGTGCCCGAGGGCCCGCCGGTCCCGGACGACACGCTGCTCGGCGCGGCGGTACGGGCCATCCGGGCCGGCGACACGGCCGCCACGGTCGTCCGCAAGGAGCCCGCCGCCGAGGCAGGAGCCCCGTCCGGCACGCTCCCACGCACCACCCCGGCGGACACCCTCGCCACCGTCCAGGCCGCCGCGATGACGGGGTCCACGCTCTGGATCGGCTACGTCAACGCGGAGGGCGCGGCCAGCCAGCGCGTGATCGCTCCGGTGCGGGTGGAGGGCGGCTTCGTCACCGCGTACGACCACACCGCCGACGAGGTCCGCACGTATCCGCTGCACCGCATCACGGGAGTCGCGGAGCTGGCGGAGGAGTAGAGCCGCGACCTGCCGTGGCGGCCCGCATCGCGTACGCGGCGAACGCCCGCCACTGTAATAGTGGCTGTCGTACAGTGGGTCCATGAAGCCGACACGAGCCGGCACCACCGAGAACATCTCCGTGTCCATGCCCACAGAGCTGATCAGTGAGTTGCGATCCCGGACAGGCCGCCGTGGCCTGTCCGGCTACATCACCGAGGCCGTCAGGCATCAGCTCGCCATGGACGGACTCGCGGACATCGTGGCCTCGCACGAAGAGGAGCACGGTGCGCTCACGGAGCAGGAGGTCGAGGACGCCCGGCGGGAGCTCTTCGGGGAAGAGAGCGCACGGACCGCCGGCATGGACGCCGCGTGAAGGAACAGCCGGCCCGGTCCGTGGTGCTGGACTCGCAGGCACTCTCCCTTCTTCTCCGCAACGACCGCAGGATGGCGGCACGCGTCGAAGCCTCCCGGCAGGCCGGGGTGCCCGTCATCGTGTCCGCGCTGACCATCGTCGAAGCCGTCCAGGGCAAGACGGACATGGCCCGGCTGCACTGGCTCCTCTCCCGACTTCGGGTGGAGCCGGTCAGCCAGGAGGACTCCCTGACCGCGGTGGCACTGCTCCGGGACGCGGGCGGACTCCACGGCCACAAATACGCCATCGACGCCCTCGTCGCGGCACTCGCGCTCCGCTCCCCCAGCCCCGCGATCGTGCTGACCTCCGACCGCGACGACTGGTCGAAGCTCTGCGGTGAGCGCGTCCTCATCAGAGACGTGTGACGGCCAGCACAGCGACCTCGGTTCCGGTGAGTCCACGTGGGTGACGTAGGCGGCGGAGGATCGGGGCCCCTCGGGGTGGCCGGTTACCTCACCGCCCTGTTCCCAGGGGGCCGCTTCCGGCGTTGACTCGCCCGGAAGGACGCCGGACCGCACCGGCCCCGGCGTCCGGGCGCCCGCGCCGGACGACGGCGCGGGGCCCGCAGGGACGCTCGGGAAGGGACGCCTGATGAGTTCTGCGCATTCCGCACAGCCGGCCGACGCCATGACCCCGTTCGACGACACCTACGACCAGCCCGACCCGCGCGCGTTCTTCCGGGGGCTGGGTCCCTGGGGCTACCAGACACCGCACCACGCGCAGAGCGTCTTCCGCCGCCTGCTCACCGCCCTCGGCCCCGGGGACGGCGGAGCCGATCCGTCCGCCACCACGGTGCTGGACCTCTGCTGCTCGTACGGCATCAACGCGGCCCTGCTCAACCACCACCTCACCCTGAGCGACCTCTACACCCACTACACGTCCGGCCGGGCCACCGCGTCCACCACCGACGAGCTCGTCGCCTGGGACCAGGAGTTCTACGCCGCCCACCGGCGCCCCGACGCGGTCCGCGTCCTCGGCCTCGACGCCGCCCCCAGCGCCATCGCCTACGCCCGCGCCGTGGGCCTGCTCGACGACGGCTTCGCCGAGAACCTGGAGACCGCGCCCCCGAGCCCGGCCCTGCTGCGCGCCGCGCGGGACGTGCGCCTGATCACCGTCACCGGCGGCGTCAGCTTCCTCTCCCCCCGCACCTTCGGGCCGCTGCTCGGCGCGGCGGACGCCCCGGTGTGGGTGGCCGCGTTCGTCCTGCGTACCGGCAGCTACCGGCCGATCGCCGACTGCCTGGACGCGCACGGCCTGACCACGGAGAAGCACACCGCGCAGACGTACCCGCAACGCCGCTTCACCGGCGAGCAGGAACAGCGGTACGCCGTCGCAGCCACCCTCGCCGCGGGCGAGGACCCGCTCGGCAAGGAGACCGAGGGCTCCTTCCACACCGCGCTGTACGTGTCCCGCCCGGCGGCGGACGCGGAGGGGTGCCCGCTGGGGTCGTTGCTGCATCCGTGACGTGATCCGGGGCGGCCGGGCCGAGGCGTCGTCCGCACGGTGACGTCCGGACCGTGCGGACCGTGCCGTCCCTTCCGGGGCGTGTCCGCATCGAACCGGGGACGGTGTGGAGCGTTCCCCGCCACGGTCGCGGAAAGGCCCGGCGCCGGGAGTGGGTGGACGAGAAATGACCTGCGCAGACAGGGCGAGGGCGGAGTGTTCGACCGGTTCGCGGAGCACGGCGAGGAGCTGTGGGAACGGGGGACGGTCCGGGCCCCGGAACCCCGTACGCCTCCGCCACCGGCCCGGACCTGAGCACCACGGGGCGACGTCCCGCGCGTTCCCGCACCGCACGCCCCCCACCTCACACCCGCCACCACCCCCGCCGGGCGCGGGGATGCGGCACACTGGACGTTTGGCCGCATGGGCGGCCGTACCCCGGAGAAAGGGCCGCAGCGCGTGACCGGACCCCTCATCGTCCAGAGCGACAAGACACTTCTGCTGGAAGTCGACCACGAGCTGGCGGACGCGTGCCGCAGGGTGATCGCACCCTTCGCGGAGCTGGAGCGCGCACCCGAGCACATCCACACCTACCGCGTGACGCCGCTCGGGCTGTGGAACGCCCGCGCCGCCGGGCACGACGCCGAGCAGGTCGTCGACGCGCTCGTGGAGTACTCCCGCTACCCCGTGCCGCACGCACTGCTCGTCGACATCGCCGAGACGATGGCGCGGTACGGCCGTCTCACCCTGTCCAAGCACCCGGTGCACGGTCTCGTGCTGACCAGCACCGATCGGCCGGTCCTCGAAGAGGTGCTGAGGTCGAAGAAGATCACTCCGCTGGTCGGGGCGCGGCTCGACCCGGACACGGTCGCCGTGCACCCCTCGGAGCGCGGGCAGATCAAGCAGACGCTGCTGAAGCTCGGCTGGCCCGCCGAGGACCTCGCCGGGTACGTCGACGGCGAGGCCCATCCGATCGAGCTGGCGCAGGACGGCTGGTCGCTGCGGCCGTACCAGAAGCAGGCCGTCGAGGGGTTCTGGCACGGTGGTTCCGGAGTCGTCGTGCTCCCCTGTGGCGCCGGAAAGACGCTGGTCGGAGCCGGTGCAATGGCGGAGGCGAAGGCCACCACGCTGATTCTGGTCACCAACACCGTCTCGGCCCGCCAGTGGAAGCACGAGCTGATCAAGCGCACCTCGCTGACCGAGGAGGAGATCGGCGAGTACAGCGGCACGCGCAAGGAGATCCGCCCGGTCACCATCGCGACGTACCAGGTGCTCACCACGCGGCGTAAGGGCGTCTACCCGCACCTGGAGCTCTTCGACTCCCGCGACTGGGGCCTGGTGATCTACGACGAGGTGCACCTGCTGCCCGCGCCCGTCTTCAAGTTCACCGCCGACCTCCAGGCCCGCCGCCGGCTCGGCCTCACCGCCACGCTGGTCCGTGAGGACGGGCGTGAGTCGGACGTGTTCTCGCTCATCGGCCCCAAGCGGTTCGACGCCCCGTGGAAGGAGATCGAGGCGCAGGGCTACATCGCGCCCGCCGACTGCGTGGAGGTACGGGTCAACCTCACCGACCACGAGCGGCTCGCGTACGCCACGGCCGAGCCCGAGGAGAAGTACCGCTTCTGCGCGACCACCGTGACCAAGCGGAAGGTCACGGAGGCGCTGGTCCGCAAGCATGCGGGCGAGCAGACCCTCGTCATCGGGCAGTACATCGACCAGCTCGACGAGCTGGGCGAGCACCTGAACGCGCCCGTCATCAAGGGTGAGACGCCGAACTCGCAGCGCGAGAAGCTCTTCGAGGCGTTCCGGCAGGGCGAGATCAACGTCCTGGTCGTGTCGAAGGTCGCGAACTTCTCGATCGACCTGCCGGAGGCCACCGTCGCCATCCAGGTGTCGGGTACGTTCGGCTCCCGCCAGGAGGAGGCGCAGCGGCTCGGCCGGGTGCTGCGGCCGAAGGCGGACGGGCACGAGGCCCGCTTCTACTCGGTGGTCGCCCGCGACACCATCGACCAGGACTTCGCCGCGCACCGGCAGCGGTTCCTGGCCGAGCAGGGGTACGCGTACCGGATCGTGGACGCGGACGAGCTGCTGACGGAGAACACCGGGAACACCGAGAGCACTGAGAGCACCGAGAGCTGAGTGGGGATCGCGGGCGCCCGTGCCCTGGGGGTACGGGCGCCCGCGGCCTTCTTCAGGGCTGGGGGACGAAGAGCAGCATCACGCCCAGCGCGATCATGGCCGGCGGTACGTAGGCGAGCCCGGCGGCGGCCCAGCGCGCTGCGGACCAGCGTGCCGTGGACCAGGAGCGGCGCACCGCCAGGAGCCAGCAGAGGGCGAGCGCGGCCGGGGTCAGGGTGCGGCTGAGCGAGTAGCCGAGGGTCACCACGTCCAGCGGGGCCCGCACGGCGGGGTCACATCCCTCGTCACAGCCGGTGCCGGCGAGCAGGGCGACCCAGAGCAGGCCGACGACCACGGGTGCCAGCTGCGGGAGCAGGGCCGTGGCGGCGGCCGGAACGGACCAGCGGCCACCGGGGAGACGGCGCGGGGCGGGTCCTGCGGGGCGGCGGCCGGGGGGATGGTGACGGGGGCGACGGGAAGGCATGGGACCAGCCCATCGCGGAACCGGAGCCGATAACTCCGGGTTCGTACTCATCCGGGTCCCGTCCCGTACTCACCGGCGCCGTCCGTATGCAACAGGCCCGTCCCGTACTCGTCGGCCCCGACCGTACGCAACAGGCCCGTCCCGTACTCGCCGGCCCCGACCCGTCCTCAACAGGCCCTCCCGCACTCACCGGGCGCGGCGGATGCCGGAGCCGACGGCGTACTCCCCTCGGACGGCGATGTCGAAAGCGGTGGTGACGTACACGCGGACGGCGCGCAGGGCGTCGCCGAGGGGGTGGGACCGAGGGTGACCGGTGGCCGCGGTCGCGCCGTGCGCGGGGCCGGTCCTGCGGGGGTTCAGGATCGCGGTGCTCATGTCTTCCAGGGTGCTCCTGTCACCCGCTCCCGGGCCAGGAACCGTCTGCCCACGGGCACGCACACTCCGTTCACGGGCCGCAAGCCGCCCGTCCGGCCCGGGAGGAATCCGGCTCGCGCGGCCCGGGAGGAATCCGGTTCGCCCGGCCCGGGAAGAATCCGGTTCGCCCGGTCCCCGCAGCGTGGATACAATCGCCGGTCTGCCCCGCCCTCCCGCACCGTGGTACCGGCTCTCCGCACGCCGGCAGCCGGGGGAGTGCCGCCGACCGGACGGAAACCGGCCGACTGCCGTGCGCGCCACCGCGTGCGCGGCCGGTACGCGCGCCCTCGCGCGTATCCCCTCGTGATCGCCCACCGGGACCCGGCCGTGCGCCCTTTCGCGCCGTGCGGCCGTCGCCCTGCGTCGAACTGCCGGAGGCCATACCCGTGTCCGCGCCGCACACCGCAGAAAGTGACACCCCCACCGATCCACCCACCGATCCGCTCGCTCGCGAGCGGGGTCATCTCGCCTCGTCCCGGGCGGCCCTGCGCGTCATGCGCGAGGACGTCCAGGCCCTCGACATCCGCGACGTCACCGCCAACTGGGTGAACGCCGCCGTGCTTCAGGCGCAGATCGACGAGCGCATCAAGGCGCTCGCCGACCTCTCGCACACCCCGCTCTTCTTCGGCCGCCTCGACTTCCAGCACCCCGTCGGCGGCGAGCTGGCCGAGGGCGCGGAGGGCGAGCGGTTCTACATCGGCCGGCGCCACGTCCACGACGCGCACGGCGACCCGATGGTCATCGACTGGCGTGCGCCGGTCTCGCAGTCGTTCTACCAGGCCTCCCGACTCGATCCACAGGACGTGTGGCTCCGCCGCCGCTTCGGTTACACCGGCGGTGAGCTGACCGCGTACGAGGACGAGGACCTCACGGCCCCCGCCGACGCCGCCGGCTCCGGCACCGCCGGCAAACTGCTCCAGGCCGAGATCGAGCGGCCACGCGTCGGCCCGATGCGGGACATCGTCGCGACGATCCAGCCGGAGCAGGACGAGATCGTCCGCAGCGAGCTGGGCGGCACGATCTGCGTGCAGGGAGGCCCTGGTACCGGAAAGACGGCGGTGGGCCTGCACCGTGTCGCGTACCTGCTGTACGCGCACCGGGACCGGCTGGCGCGTACCGGCACGCTCGTCATCGGGCCGAACCGGTCGTTCCTCCACTACATCGAGCAGGTGCTGCCCGCCCTCGGCGAGATGGAGGTGCAGCAGGCGACCGTGGAGGACCTGGTCACCAAGGACGTCGAGGTGCGCGGCACCGACGAGGCGTCCGCGGCGCTGGTGAAGGGCGACGCGCGGATGGCCGAGGTACTGCGGCGGGCGATCCGCTCGCACGTCACCCCGCCCACCGAGGGGATCGTGGTGGTGCGTGGTTCGCGCCGCTGGCGGGTCCCGGCGTACGAGGTGGCGGAGCTGGTCGAGGAGCTGCTCGCCCGCGACATGCGGTACGGCGCGGCCCACGAGGCGCTGCCGCAGCGCATCGCGCACCGGGTGCTGGTGCGGATGGAGGAGGCCGGGGAGGCACCGGACGACCGGGTGCAGAACGCGGTGGCCCGTACGCCCGCCGTGAAGGCGGCGGTGAAGGCGGTCTGGCCCGCCGTCGATCCGGCGAAGCTGGTGCTGCGGCTGCTCTCCGATCCGGAGTTCCTGGCCGCGCACGCGGAGGGGCTGCTCACCGAGGACGAGCAGAAGGCGGTGGTGTGGACGAAACCGGCCCGCAGCGTGAAGTCGGCGAAGTGGTCGACGGCGGACGCGGTGCTGATCGACGAGGCCCGGGATCTGGTGGAGCGCACGCACTCGCTGGGCCATGTGGTGCTCGACGAGGCGCAGGACCTCTCCCCGATGCAGTACCGGGCGGTGGGCCGCCGCTGCTCGACGGGTTCGGCGACCGTACTGGGCGACCTCGCGCAGGGCACGACGCCCTGGTCGACGCGGAGCTGGGCGGACGCGCTCGGGCATCTGGGCAAGCGGGAGGCGCACGTGGAGGAGCTGACGGCGGGCTTCCGTGTGCCGCGCGAGGTGATCGCGTACGCCTCCCGGCTGCTGCCCGCGATCGCTCCCGGCCTCGCGGCCGTCGAGTCGGTGCGTGAGTCGCCCGGTTCGCTGGCGGTCCGTGCGGTGGACGGTGCCGAGGAGCTGGTCGCGGCGGCGGTCAGCGCGTGCGAGGAGGCGCTGGAGCAGGAGGGGTCGATCGGCCTGATCGCCGCCGACGCCCGCGTCCCCGCGCTGGCCGAGGCGCTGGCGGCGGCCGGGCACACCGTGCTGTCGCCCGGCGAGGAGACGAGCGCCGCGTCGCGGCTGACGCTGGTCCCCGCCTCGCTCGCGAAGGGCCTGGAGTACGACTACGTGGTGCTGGACGAGCCGGCGGCCGTGGTCGACGGCGAGCCCGACGAGCGCACCGGGCTGCGCCGGCTGTACGTGGCGCTGACCCGTGCGGTGTCCGGCCTGACGGTCGTGCACGCGGCCCCGCTGCCCCAGGCGCTGGCCGCCTGAGAGGCGGTGGGCGGTGTCCGCGCCGGGTCGGCCCCCGCGTGGAGGGCGGTGTCCACGCCGGGTCGCCCCCGCGTGGAGGGCGGTGTCCACGCCGGGTTCGCTCCGGCGGACACCGCCCACCGGGTGTTACGCGTCGATGGCCTCGCGCCAGGTGCGTACCGCGGCCTCGTCCACCGGGCCGGTCCAGCCGTCCGGGCGGGCGGCGCCGCCGATGTGGAACGCGTCGAGTCCGGCGGCCCGCAGGCTCGGCAGGTGTTCGAGGCGGAGGCCGCCGCCGACCAGGATCTTCGGCTCGTACCCGGGTTCGCGGGAGCGGGCGGCCTCGTCGACCAGGGTCGGCACGCCGTCGTCGACCCCGGTCGCGGCGCCCGCCGTCAGGTAGGTGTCGAGTCCGGGCAGGTCGGCGAGCTGTTTGCGCAGCGAGCCCCGGTCGGCGGCCCGGTCGATCGCGCGGTGGAACGTCCAGGGGCAGCCGTCGAGTTCGGCGACGAGCCGTTCGACGGTGACCAGGTCGGCGTGGCCGTCCGGGTCCAGGAAGCCGAAGACGAACTGATCGGCGCCGGCCTCCCGCAGCTCGCCCAGCCGCCCGAGGAGGCGGTCGACGTCCCCGACGGCGAACCCGTCCTCCTGCCGGAGCATCACGCGCAGCGGGATGTCGACGGCCGCCCGGATGGCGGCGAAGGTCTCCCGGGGCGGGGTGAGGCCGTCGGCGGCCATGTCGGTGACCAGTTCGAGTCGGTCAGCCCCACCGGCCTGGGCCGCGACCGCGTCCTCGGCGTCGAGCGCGATCACCTCCAGGAGTGCGCGCTTGCTCATGTGTCCCCACTTCTCGGGATGACGCCCCTCGGACCGGACCGGCTCGGATCGGATCGGATCGGATGGGACCGGATCGGAGGGGACCGTCAAGAGGTCTAGGCCAATATCCGGGCCAGCCTACGGTCGATCGCGCGGCGGCGCAGCCCTCCGGGGACCTTGCGGGTGACCCTGACCTCGGCAAAGCCCTTGGGTGTGTCACATCCGTACGAACCGCAGCGGGGTCCCCGGGACCGCCTGGGCCGCCGCCGCGAGGGCATGGGCCGGGACGACCCCGACGACCGGGTAGCCGCCAGTCGTCGGGTGGTCGTGCAGGAACACCACCGGACGGCCGTCCGGCGGGACCTGGACCGCGCCGAGCACCATGCCCTCACTGGGAAGTTCGCCGCCGACGGCCCGTTCCAGCGCGGGGCCCTCGGTGCGCAGCCCGACGCGGTTGCTCGCGGCGGAGACGCGGTACGTGGCCGTGGTCAGGGTCCGCAGGGCGTCCTCGGTGAACCAGGCGCGCCGGGGCCCCGGGTGGAGCGGCAGGACGAGCCCGCCGGGCGCGGCGGGGGCCGCCGGCCAGGGTGCGGCACCCGGGAGCGCCGGGGCGGCGGCGGGCGGTTCGCCGAGCGGCAGCGTATCCCCGTCGCCGAGCGGGGGCGGGCCGAGCCCGGAGAGCAGGTCGGCCGAGCGGCTGCCCAGCACCACGTCCGGCTCCAGGCCGCCCGCGAAGGCCAGGTAACTCCGCAGGCCGCTGAGGGCGGGGCCCGCCTCCAGCACCGAGCCCGCCGCCACCCGGACGGGGGTACCCCAGGCCGCGGGGCGGCCGTCGACCGTCACCCGGCAGGCGGCGCCGCCGACCACCGCGACCACGGTCCGGTCGGGGCGGACCGCGCAGCCGGTGACCGTGGTCTCCAGTACGGCGGCGGTGGCGTGGTTGCCCACCAGCCGGTTGGCGAGCCGGTGCGCGGGCGCGTCCAGCGCCCCGGCCCGGGGGACGCCGAGGTGCGCCCAGCCGGTACGCCCGGCGTCCTGGACGGTGGTCAGCGCGCCGGCGCGCACCACCCGCAGCAACCCGCTCATGCCCGCTCGCCTCGGCTTTCGGGTTCCGCCGGCACGAAGCGCACCCGTGCCCCCGGGACCAGCAGGGCTGCCGGGTCGCGGGCCGGGTCCCAGAGCCGGGCCGGGTCCGGCATCCGGCCGATCAGCTGCCAGCCGCCGGGCGAGACACGCGGGTAGACGCCGGTGTACGGCCCGGCCAGCGCGAGCGCCCCCGCCGGGACCCGGGTGCGCGGGGTCGCGCGCCGGGGTACGTGCAGGCGCTCGGGCAGTCCGGTGAGGTACCCGAACCCGGGGGCGAACCCGCAGAACGCGACGCGGAACGCCGTAGCGGAGTGCACGGTGGCCACTTCCCCGGGCGGTACGCCCCAGAGTGCGGCGACCTCGTCGAGATCCGGGCCGTCGTAGACCACCGGGATCTCCACGGCGGGGCCGTCCGCGCGGCGCAGCGGCTCCACGGTCCACCCGGCCAGCTCGTGCGCGAGGCGGGTCACCTCCCCGGACGAACCGCCGATCCCGTCGAGCAGGACCGTACGCGCACCGGGCACGACCTCGCGGACCGGCGGCAGTTCGCCCCGGTCACGACGGCGCAGCACCTCGGCGTGGAAGGCCTCGGCGGCCTCCCCGGTGTCCAGTTCGACCAGGAGCCCGTCCCGCCCGGCCGGCAGCACCCGCGCACGCCCGGCCCCCGGCTCGGTGCCGCCCGCGCTCCCCGCGCCGCCCACACTCCCCGCGCCGCCCGCGCTTCCCGTGCCGTTCACGCTTCCCGTGCCGCCCACGCTTCCCGTGCCGCCCACGCTTCTCGTACCGCCCGCGCTTCCCGTACCGCCCGCGCTTCCCGTGCCGTTCACGCTTCCCGTGCCGCCCACGCTTCCCGTGCCGCCCGCGCTTCCCGTGCCGCTCACGCGAACGCCCGTACGTCGACGTCCGCTTCTTCGAGCGCGGCGCGCACCCGCCGGGCGAGCGCCGCCGCGCCGGGGGTGTCGCCGTGCAGGCAGAGGGAGCGGGCGGCGACGGGGACGGTACCGCCGTCGGCGGCGACGACCGTGCGGTCCACCGTCATCCGGACCGCGCGACGTACGACCTCGTCGGGGTCCTCCACCACCGCGCCCGCCTCGCCGCGCGGCACCAGGGTGCCCTGCGGGGTGTACGCGCGGTCCGCGAACGCCTCCTCCACGGCCACCAGTCGGGCCTCACGGGCGTGGGCGAGCAGCCGGGAGCCGGGCAGGCCGAGGACGGGGAGGCTGCCGCCGGCCAGCAGCACCCCCTCGATCACGGCGTGCGCCTGCGCGTCGTCGTGGACCGCGCGGTTGTAGAGCGCGCCGTGCGGTTTGACGTACGCGACGCGGGAGCCCGCCGCCTCGGCGAAGACCCGCAACGCGCCGATCTGGTAGGCGATTTCGGCGGTCAGCTCGGCCGCCGGGACGTCCATCGAGCGGCGCCCGAAGCCCGCCAGGTCCCGGTAGGAGACCTGCGCCCCGATCGTCACGCCCCGGGCCGCCGCGCCCTCGCAGACGCGGCGCATCACCGCCGGGTCGCCCGCGTGGAAGCCGCAGGCCACGTTGGCGCTGGTGACGCAGGAGAGCAGCGCGTCGTCGTCGGTGAGCGTCCAACGGCCGAAGCCTTCGCCGAGATCGGCGTTGAGGTCCATGGTGGTGGTCACGTGGAGCACGCTAGCGCGCCCCGCCGCCCCCGTACCGGGTCGGACGAACGCCCTCAGGACTCTCGTCGATCGCCGTCGTCCGCCGTCGTCCGTCGGCGTCCGCCGTCATCCGCCGTCATCCGCCGTCGGCGAGGAGTTCGGTCACCAGGCGGTCGAGGTCGAGGTGACGCCCCTCCTCGCCCGGGGGCACCACCCGGGCGGTCCGTTCCAGGAACGCGGTGACCGCCGGGGCGGCGATGTCCATCACGGCGGAGCCCGCCGGTGAGCGGACGACGATCCGCACCACGTCGCCCGGGCACCCCCGGCGGGGGCTGACCAGGATGCTTCCGGTACCTGCCGGGCGGATCGTTCCCTCCGACAGCAGGCCGCGCGCGAAGACCCAGTCGACGGTGCTGGTCGGCATGGTCCCGAGCGCGAGGCTCACGGCATAGGGGTCGGACCTCTCGTAGCGCAGTTCGGCGGGCAACGACACCGGGGGTTCGTCCGCGACGTGGACGTGGGCGACCACCTCGTGCGCGACCGAGGCCCCGGCGGTGCTGAAAGACGGGTGAGTCATGTCGGGTCCGTTCGTCGGGTTCGTCCTTCCGCTGTCTGACAGCGCTCCTGGCGAGACGTTAGGGCGACGACCGGCCGGCAGTTGCCGGGAAGCGAACGAGGTGTGGTCCGCGAGAGCACGGTGACGGGTTCGCCGGGCCACCCGCCGCCCGCGCCGCGTACGGCACCGGAAGGCAACTGACGGTGCGCCAGGAGAACAGCCGGGCGTGTCCCTCCCTCCTAGGTTGCGGAGGGGACGTACGCCCGGTGCGTCCGGACGCCGGCGGACACCGGCCTCCGAGATCAGAGGAAGAACCAACGATGACGACACCCGTGAAACGCAAGCGCGCCCGCCTCCTCGGCGTGGTGGCCCTGGCCGTTCTCGCCGCCACCGCCGCGGGCCCGGCCGCCGCTTCCGGCTCTCCCGCCCCCCGGGCGCGCTTCGTGGCGCATCTGGACATGGCGGACGGCCAGCGGCCGGAGAACATCACCCTGGAGCCCGACGGCAGCGCCGACGTCACCTTCGCCTTCAGCCGCCAGATCGCCCGCATCGCCCCCGACGGCCGGGTGCGTGTCCTCGCCACCCTGCCGGCACCCCCGGCGGGCGCCACGACTCCCGCACTGACGCAGCCGTTCCTCGGCGGCGTCGTCCGCGCGGACGACGGGACGCTGTACTTCCTCTACGCGACCGGCAGCAGCGACCTGACCGGCCTGTGGCGCCTGCGCCCCGGCGGCACGGCGCGGCGCATCGCCGCGCTCCCGGCCGACAGCCTGCCCAACGGACTGGCCCTCGACGACCGCGGCGGCTTCCTGTACGCCGCCGATTCCGTCCTGGGCACGGTGTGGCGGGTGCACGCGGCCGGCGGTACGCCCACCCGTTGGGCGAAGGCCGCCGAGCTGGACGCCTCCGGGTTCCTGGGGGCGAACGGCATCAAGATCCACAACGGCGCGGCCTGGGTGACCAACCTGGACCGGGGCACCGTCCTGCGCATCCCGATCACCCGGCGGGGCACGGCCGGAGCGGTCGAGACCCGGGCCACCGGACTGGTGAACATCGACGACATCGCGTTCACCGGCCACGGCGACACCCTGCTGGCCGCGGTCAACGCGGACAACACGGTCGCCCTGGTGCGGCGGAACGGCACGCACACCACCGTGCTGACCGGCGCCGACGGTCTGCAGAACCCCACCTCGCTGGCGGTACGGGGCACCACGGCGTACGTCGCGAGCGGCGCGTACACCACCAACGAGGACCCGAACCTCCTCGCCGTCCGCCTTCCGGCCGCCGGGTAGGTACCGGCCAATCCCCGGCCCCGCGCCCGCCCGCACACGGGACGCGCGAAGTCCGCCCGGCACCGAGGGGTTCCGGTGCCGGGCGGACGGGGCGGCCGGACGGAGTGGCCGGACCCGGGCCCGACGGACCCGGGTCCGTCGGGCCTACAGGCCGTCGGTGAAGAGGAGGTGGTTGGGGGTACCCGGGCTGACGCCCGTCAGGACGTTCCGGGTGGACACCTCGTCGATCCACGTGGCGACTTCGGCGGGGGCGGCGTCGGGGTGGGCCTGCTTGTAGAGGACGGCGAGGCCGGTGACGTGGGGCGCCGCCATGGACGTGCCGTTCAGGGAGACCGATCCGCCGCCGAGCCGGGCCGAGACGATGTCCTGGCCCGGGGCGTAGAGCTCGACGCAGTCGCCCCAGTTGGAGAAGGAGGCCTGCACGTCGGAGCGGTTGGAGGCCGCGACGGTCAGTGCCCCGTCGGCGGAGGCGGGCGAGACGTCGCAGGCGTCCTTGGCGTCGTTGCCGGCCGCGAGGACGGGCAGGACCCCCGAGGCGGCGAGGGCGGTCGTGGCGCGGTTGACCGTCTGCGACATGCCGCCGCCCAGGGAGCCGTTGAGGACGGCGGGCTGCACGGCGTTCCGGGCGACCCAGTCCAGGGCCGCGATCAGCCCCGAGTTGGAGCCGGAACCGTCGCAACCCAGGACCCGGACGCTGACCAGGTTCGCCTCGCGGGCGACACCGTACGTACTGCCCGCGACGGTTCCCGCGACGTGCGTGCCGTGGCCGTGGCAGTCCGCGCCGCGGCGGCCGTCGCTCACCGCGTCGAAGCCGAAGGAGGCACGGCTGCCACCGGCTCCGCCGAACTCGGAGTGCTCGTAGTCGATGCCGGAGTCGAGGATGTAGGCGGTGACCCCGGCGCCGTTGCCGCCGGTGGTGAAGTCGCCGTCGAGCGGGAGGTTCCGCTGGTCGATGCGGTCCAGTCCCCAGGTGGAGGCCGGTACGAGGCCGGCGGCGGCACCCTGGGTGTTCGCGGCCCGGGAGGCGGGGACGGGGCTGTAGGCGGGGACCGCTTCCGACACGGGGACGGAGTTCTTCGCGTCCTCCTCCACCGACGTCACGCCGGGCGTGTCGCGGAGGGTGGTCAGCTGGGCCGGGGTGAGGGGGACGGCGAAGCCGTTGAGCGCCTTGCTGTACGTGAAGGTGGGCGCCAGGCCCAGCGACTTCACGGTCCTGGCCGCGTCCACGAGCGGGTCGAGGGTGACGATGTACCGGCCGGGGATCGGGTCCCCCGCGCGGATCAGCGGCGCGGGTTCCGGGTTCGGCGGAGTGGGGGCGGAAGCCGCACTGGTGGCGAGGGGGCCCGCGAGGGCCAGGGCGAATGCGGACGCGAGTACGAGCGCGTGGCGAGTGTGCACGGGCCGAGACGATCATGTGAGAAGTCCCCGGCCAACGACCCGTCCCGGAGGTTTGCCGCACATCGGAAGCGTTTGCGCAATGCGCTCCCCCGTTCGGGCCCCCGGCCGGAGCCCTCACGGCACAGCTCACCCGACGGGAATGGTCGGAAACGGCCTAGAGTTCCCGCATGTCCGACGACACCGCGCACACGCCCGATCTCCGCATCCGCTGGCGGGAGGCCCTGGTGGCCGCCCGGGGCGGCGCGGCCGGCCCCGATCCGCTTCCGTACGCCGAGAACCTGCTGGAGCGGTGGGCCGAGCCGCAGCGGAAGTACCACACCACCGCCCATCTGACGGCGGTCCTGGACGGGATCGGCGTTCTCGCCGCGCACGCCGGTGAGCCGGAGCTCGTCCGGCTGGCCGCCTGGTTCCACGACGCGGTCTACCGGCCCGACCGCTCCGAGAACGAGGAGCGCAGCGCCGCCCTCGCCGAGCGGGCGCTGCCCGAGGCGGGGGTTTCGGCCGGGGCGACCGCCGAGGTGGCGCGGCTGGTCCGGCTCACCGTGACGCACGACCCGGCGGAGGGCGACCGCAACGGCGAGGTGCTGTGCGACGCCGATCTGGCGATCCTCGCGTCGGGCCCCCAGGCGTACGCGCACTACACCGCCCAGGTCCGCGAGGAGTACGGCTTCGTGCCGGACGACCTCTTCCGGGAGGGCCGCGCCGGGGTGCTGCGGCAACTGCTGGGGCTGCCGAGGCTGTTCCGTACGCCGTACGGGGCCGAGCACTGGGAGGCGCGGGCGCGGCGGAACCTGACGACGGAACTGGAGCTGCTGGAGGCCACGCTGCCGTGACGGTCCTGCCGACGACGACCGCGGCCCCGTACGGACGTTCCGTACGGGGCCGCGGTCACGAGCGGGTGGGGACGTCAGCGGGTCACTCGGCGGCTGCTGCCGGGGCCGCGACCGCCGTGCCGGTCCCGGCCGTCGCTTCCGCCGCCTCGGTCTTCTTCGCGTCGGTGCCGGTGAAGCCGCGCAGCGGCACCTGGCGGACGAACAGGGCGATGACGATGCCGGCGGCCGCGGCGCCCGCGCCCCAGGCGAAGGCGGTGTCGACGCCGTCACTGACCGCCTGGGCGAAGGCGTGCTGGACGGCTTCGGGCAGGGCGCGCAGCGCCTGGGGGGTCATGCCGGAGACCGAGGAACCGGCGTCGGCGGCACCCGCCGCCGAGCCGGCGGCCGAGGTGAAGGAGTCGGTCAGCGTGCTGGCGTACAGGGTGCCGAGCAGGGAGACACCGAGCGAACCACCCATGTTGCGGAGGAAGGTGGCCGCGCCGGTGGCGGCGCCGATGTCGCGCAGCGGGGCGCTGTTCTGGGCGATGAGCATGGTGGTCTGCATCAGGCAGCCCATGCCGAGGCCGAGCACCACCATGAAGAGCCCGGTGGTGAAGCGGGTGGTGTCGGGTCCCATGGTGGCGAAGAGGGCGAGGCCGACCGCCATCAGGGCGGTACCCGCGATGGGCAGGATGCGGTAGCGCCCGGTCTTGCTGATGTAGGTACCGCCGGCGAGGGAAAGCACCATCGCGGCGAGCATCATCGGCATGAGCAGCAGGCCGCTGTTGGTGGCGGAGGAGCCCTGGACGTACTGCTGGAACTGCGGCAGCAGGGTGATCCCGCCGAACATGGCGAAGCCGACGATGAAGCTGAGCGCACCGGCGAGGGAGAAGTTGCGGTCGGCGAAGACCGACAGCGGCATGATCGGTTCCGCGGCGCGTCGCTCGACGAGGACGAACGCGGCGAAGACGACCACGGTGACGGCGGCGAGGCCGAGGATCATGGCCGAGTCCCAGTCGTACTCGCTGCCGCCCCAGCTCGTGATCAGGACCAGGGTGGTGATCCAGACGCTGAGCAGCGCGGCACCGGTCCAGTCGATACGGACACGGGCGGCGGTCCTGCGCGGAAGCTTGGCGAGGACGAACCAGCAGACGAACAGGGCGACGACGCCGAGCGGCAGGTTGACGTAGAAGGCCCAGCGCCAGTTGAGGTTGTCGGTGATGAAGCCACCGGCGAGCGGGCCGCCGATCATGGCGACGGGCATGACCGCCATCATCACGCCCTGGTACTTGCTGCGGTCGCGGGGCGGCACGATCTCGGCCAGCACCGCCATCACACCGACCATGAGCCCACCGGCGCCGAGGCCCTGGAGGGCGCGGAAGCCGATCAGCTCGCCCATGTTCTGGGAGAGGCCGCAGAGCGCGGAGCCGATCAGGAAGATCGCGATGGAGGTGATGAAGGTGATGCGCCGCCCGAGCAGGTCGCCGAGCTTGCCCCAGATCGGGGTGGCGACGGTGGAAGCGAGAATGTAGCCGGTGGTCACCCACGCGAGGTGCTTGAGGCCGCCGAGGTCCCCGACGATCGTGGGCAGCGCGGGCGCCACGATCATGTTGTCGAGCATCGCGAGAAGCATCGCGATGACCAGGCCGCTCATCGTGACCATGATCTCGCGATGGGTGAAGCGTGGCGGTTCCGGGGTCGCCCCGGCTGCGGCCGGGGCGGGGGAGGTCTGCGTCACGGCGCAATGCCTTTCGGTCAGGAAGGGGGTCGCTCGACGGACCCGAACTCTGGCGGCAGAAGCCCTGTCCGGGGACGACAGCGGTGTCATCGGCTCGGCGGCAGGGCCAACTGATCCCGGAATCCACTTACCGGGCGGTCAGTAGATTACTTGCCGTACGGTAAGTTGGCAAAGGGGGGCGGGGGTACCACGATCGACGCAGGGCGCTCCCGTGCGGAGACGAGACGCTCGGGGCGAAAGGAACGCACAGCCATGACAGCCGCAGGACGCCGACGGGGCATCGACACGCGGACCGAGATCCGCGAGGTGGCCCTGGAACTCTTCACCGAGCAGGGGTACGACGCGACCTCGCTGCGGGAGATCGCCGAGCGGCTGGGCATCACGAAAGCGGCCCTCTACTACCACTTCAAGAGCAAGGAGGACATCGTCCTCTCGCTCTTCACCACCTACCTGGAGGCGGTCGACGCCCTGGTGGAGTGGGCCAAGGAGCAGCCGCCCGGCCCGGATCTCGCCACCCGGATCGTGGACCGGATGGTCGATGTCTTCATCGCCGAGGGCATGCCCGCCATCCGGTTCGCCACCGCCAACCACCGCGTGATCCACGAGCTGCGCCCCGACAAGGGCGGCGCCCTGGAGAAGTTCGCCGAGCTGAGCGAGGTCATGGGCGGCCCCGACGCCACGGTGGAGGAGAAGCTGCGTCTGCGGTCCGCCCTGCTCAGCGTGAACCTCGCCCTGCTCGCCTCACGGGGGCTGGAGGTCTCGGACGCCGAGATCGCCCGGGTGGCCCGTGACATCGCCCACCGGCTCGTCCCGTCGCCGGGCGCGGCGGACGAGGCGGACGAGGCGGACGAGGCGGAAGCCCCCGGCGCCGCGTAGACGGGCAAGCCCCGGGCGCCGCGTGGCCGGGGAAGCCCGGGACGCGGTGGCCCTCCCGCCCGACCGCCCCCGGCCGGAAACTCACCCGCCCCGGCTGCGCCGGGCAGGTGAACCCTGGGACGCCGGTGGGTGGTGGGGGCGTGATGGGGCGTGGTGGGGGGGGTGGTGGGCTCCGCCTGGCGGCCCGCGCCGGGGCGCACCGGACCACCCTCCCCGGGATCGCCGTCGTTCTTCCTCAGGAACTCTCCGCGTCCGCGGCGGGCCCCCCGGCCCGGAGCGCGCCCAGGAACGCGCCGAATCCGTGCGGGGCGCGGGGTGTGAGCCGGCCCGAGGTCTCGACGGCGCAGGCGTTCGTCCGCAGCACCCGGGCGCCCCGGTCACCGAGCGCGCGGGCCAACGCGCGGTCCTCGCCGTGCGGGACCCGGGGGAAGCCCCCCGCGTCCAGATAGACGTCCGCCGCCACGCCGAAGTTGGCGCCGTGCACGTGCGGGTGTTCCCACTCGGGGCCGGTACCCGCCGGCCGTTGCGCGAAGTAGTACGTGCGGTGCAGGTCCCGTACGACCGCCTCCTCCAGGGAGCGGGCCGGGGCGAGGCGGACCGTGCCCAGCACGCAGTCCCAGCCGTCGCGGGCGCAGGTCAGCTGGTGGGCGATCCAGTCGGCGGGGACCCGGCTGTCGGCGTCGGTCGTCGCGATCCAGGTGTGCGCGGCGGGGGTGGCCGCCCTTCGCAGCCCGTGCGCGACGGCGTCCGCCCGGGCCGCTCCGGCCGACCGGTGGGCGGTCGTCACCACGTCCGCGCCCGCCCGCCGGGCCACCGCCGCGGTCGGGTCGGCACAGGCGTCGGCGGCGACCACCAGGGTCAGCGGGGGCATGTCCGGCAGCCGGCCGCGCGCGTACCGTTCGGCCGCGCGGACGGCACTCAGCGCGGCGGGCAGGGTGTCGGCCTCGTCGTGCGCCGGCACGGCGACGACGAGCCCGTCGACACGCCGCCTCACACCAGCCCCTCGGCGCGGGCCGGGGAGGGCGGCGTCGAGCCGTCCGCCAGGGGGCGGTGGTGGATGCTCAGGACGAAGTCGGGGTCGTGGAACTCCGGCCCTGCCACCAGTCCCGGTACCTCCCGCAGCAGCGGCGCGAGTTGTGTTCCGGTCAGCCGGTGCTCGGGGACGGGGTGGTCCCAGTGCACGGTCACCAGGGTACCGCCGGGCTCCAGACTGCCGGCCGCACGCGCCAGGATCTCGGCCAGCGCGGGCGCGTCGAAGTAGTAGAGCAGTTCCGAGAGCACGATCAGGTCGAAGGTGCCCTCCGGCCACTCCTGGGGGACGGTGAGGGCACGCACCTCCACCTGGGGCAGGTCGCGGTTGCGCGCGGCGGCCTCGGCGACGGCGGCGGGGACCCGGTCGGTGGCCAGGACCGTGTCGCACCGCTCGGCGAGCAGCCGGGTCAGGACGCCCACCGAGCAGCCCGGTTCGAAGGCCCTGCGGTAGCGGCGGCGGGGCAGGGCGGCGAGGGTCAGCGCGTACTTGCGCCGTTCGTACCAGCGGCCGGCGAGGTCCCAGGGGTCCGCCGTACCGGAGTACATCCGGGCGAAGTACGAGGCCGGGGTGGAGGCGCCCGCCTCCTGGACCGGCCCGGATCGGTCGGGACTCACAGCAGGATCACCTCGAAGGCGCGGTGGTGGTGGAGCAGTTCGGCCGGCGGCAGGATGACGGTGGGGTCGTCGGGGTCGTCCGCGAGGGGGGCGATCTGGGTACGGAACCGGCTGACGGCCGCCGCCTTGCGGGTCTGTTCGGCGGCGGTCAGCGAGAGCCGCCGGACCGCGTCCCAGGGCACCCGGGGGTCACCGGGCTCGGCCCAGTGCCAGGTCCACACCGGGTAGAACCAGAGCGCGGTACCGGTGACCCGGGCCGCCGTGCGCGCGGCCCGGCCCGCCGCCTCGTGGTCGGCGTGCAGGTCGCCGGTCCACGGTGCCAGGCAGAGCTGGGCTCCGGAGGTCCGCAGCACGTCCGCGAGACGCGCGGCCACCTCGTTCTCGTACGCGTCCACCCGGGTGTCCGGCACTCCGAGGCGGGTACGTCGGTGGCGGTCGACGCCCAGGTCGTCGAGTGCGGCGGCGAGTTCGGCGGCGCGGAGCCGGGCGAGGGCGTCCGGCGGCACGCGGCGGCTGCCCGGGTGGGAGGCCTCCCCGTCGGTGACGGTGACGACGTGGACCTCGGTGCCCGCGGCGGTGAGCCGGGCCAGGGTGCCGCCGACGCCCAGCACCTCGTCGTCGGGGTGGGCGGCGACCACGACCACGGGCCCGTCGATCCGGGGGGCGTCCGCCACCGCCCGCCAGCCGTCCCAGCGCGCCCACTCGGCCTCGGGGGTGCCTTCCGCCCGGAGTGCGGCGGCGGCCCGCTCGCGCCCGGTCGGCCCCGCCACCGGGCGGGGCGGCGTTCCGGGCGCGGGCGGCACCGCGGGACCCGGCGGTGTCGCGGGGACGGGCCCCGGGCCGGTCCCGGTGGTGCTCATCGGGGGGTGTCCTCGGGCGGGGCCACCAGGGAGGTGCCCAGGGCCGCGAGGTCGCGGTCCCCGTGGTGCTGGCGGAGGTAGACGGTGAGGTCGGCGACGCGGCGGGCGTGCCGGGCGTCGTGGCAGAGCGGCCCGGCCCCGAGCGCGCGGCCGACGTGCTCCAGCACCAGGGTGCCGACCCGCTCCACGGCCGCCCGGGCGCGCATGGCCCGCAGCGCGGCGTCGCCGCCGCGGTCCGCGGGGTCGGCGTCGATCTCGGCGGCGGCGATCCGCAGCACGCACTCCGCTCCGTGCAGGGCGACGTCCACCGCGCCCAGGTGGGCGGCGGCGATCTGGTCGGGGGCGCGGCGGACCGCGGAGGCGAACAGGGTGTCGGCCACCCCGCGTGCGCCGCCCAGCCAGCAGGCGGCCACTCCGATGCCCCCGTGGGCGAACCCCGGACGGCCGACATAGGCGTCGACGCCGCCCAGCGGCATCGCGGGCACCCCGGTGAACCGCACGTCCGGGGTGTCGCTGCCCGCCATGCCGACCGCCTGCCAGGTGCCGGGCACCGGGGCGTACCCGGGTACGGCGGTGGCCACGGCGAACAGCCGGCGCCCCTCCTCGGTGTCGGCGGTGACCAGCGCGTGTGTACAGCTGTGCGCTCCGGAGCAGTACGGCTTCACTCCGTCCAGCTGCCAGAGGCCGTCCGCCCCGGGCCGGGCCGTCAGCCGGGCACCGGGGGGCTGAGCCGCCCAGACGCCCCAGCGCTCACCGGGGGCTGGGGCCGGGGCACCCAGCTCGGCGAGGATGGCCACCGCGTCGGCGTGGCCCTCGGCGAGCCGGGCCAGCGCCAGGTCCTCGCGGCCCAGCCCGTGCAACGCCTGGAATCTCTCCCAGGTGCGGCCGGACCCGGGCAGCGGCACGTCCGCCGCGCTGTCGCGGACCCAGGCCGCGAACCGGTCGGCCGCAGCGCGGCGCAACGCGACCCCGTCCGGGGTCACGGGCATCTCGGACACGGGTTCCTGATCCGTGGTGACGGTCGTGCGCACACGTACTCCTTCGGTCGTGGACCTGCACGTCTCCCTCCCATGCCAGCACCTGCGCGGGGACCGCGCCCGGCGAGCATGCGCGTGGCCCGGCCGGATCGGCCGGGCCACGCGTCGCGGCGCACCTGAGGGGAAGGGGGTGCGGCGCGGAGGGCACTCACTGCGGGACACCGGGGCACCCGGCGCCCCCGGTCGGGACGCTCAGTGCTTGAAGGTGTCCTTCGTCTTCTCCTTGGCCTGGCGGGCGTCGCCCTTGACCTGGTCGGCCCGGCCCTCGGCGGTGAGGCGTTCATTGCCCACGGTCCGGCCGGCGGCCTCCTTGGCCTTGCCCTTGGTCTGCTCCACCTTGGCCTGGGCCTTCTCATCTGCAGCCATGATCACTCCCACCTTCGCTGTGCTCGACTTCCAGGAACACTGGTCCGTGTGACCGCCATGCGCCGTCCCAAACCCCGGCTCAAGACGCATCCCGTGTCTCATGAGCACATCGCGGCACACTCCCAGCGTCCGGCGTGAACGCCGCGACAACAAACGGGGATCATTCACCGCGACCGGGAATGTGCGGGCTTCCGGGCCCGTTGGCCACAGTCATGCCTGAAACCGACACCGGTCGACTCCGTATGCCCTTGGCCGTATACATCCTGGGCCTCTCGGTCTTCGCCCTCGGGACCAGCGAGTTCATGCTCTCCGGTCTGCTCCCTCCGATCGCCGACGACATGGACGTATCGATTCCGCAGGCCGGCATGCTCATATCCGCCTTCGCGATCGGCATGGTCGTGGGCGCCCCGCTGCTCGCCGTGGCCACCCTCCGGCTGCCGCGCCGGACCACGCTCATCGCGCTGATCTCCGTCTTCGGGGTCAGCCAGGTCGCGGGGGCGCTCGCGCCGACGTACGAGATCCTCTTCGTCTCCCGGGTGGTCGCCGCGCTCGCCTGCGCCGGGTTCTGGGCGGTGGGCGCGGCCGTCGCCATCGCGATGGTGCCGCGGAACGCCCGGGCCCGGGCGATGGCGGTGATGATCGGCGGACTGTCGATCGCCAACGTGCTGGGCGTGCCGCTCGGCGCGTTCCTCGGCGAGAGCCTGGGCTGGCGGTCGGCGTTCTGGGCGGTGGGCGCGGCGTCGGCCGTGGCACTCGTCGGCGTCGTCCTGAAGATCCCCCGCATCCCGGTGCCGGAGCAGCGCCCGCAGCTGCGGCAGGAGCTCTCCATCTACCGCGACCGCCAGGTGTGGCTCGCGATCGTGGTCACCGCGCTGGCGGCGGGCGGGGTGTTCTGCGCGTTCAGCTACCTCGCCCCGCTGCTGACCGATGTCGCCGGGCTGGATTCGGGGTGGGTGCCGTGGGTGCTGGCGCTCTTCGGGGCCGGTGCGCTGGCCGGTACGACGATCGGTGGCCGCGTCGCGGACGCACACCTCTTCGGCGTGCTGCTCAGCGGCATCGCGGCCTCCACGGTCTTCCTGGTGGCGCTCGCGCTCTTCGCGTCCAGCCCGGTCGCCGTGGTGCTCCTCGCCTTCCTGCTGGGCTTCTCGGCGTTCTACACGGCCCCCGCGCTCAACGCCCGGATGTTCAACGTGGCCGGTGCGGCGCCGACGCTCGCCGGAGCGACGACGACCTCCGCGTTCAACCTCGGCAACACCGCGGGACCGTGGCTCGGCGGTGCGGTGATCGACGCCGACCTCGGCTACTCCTCCCCCGCGTGGGCGGGCGCCGCGATGCTGGTCGTCGGCCTGGCGGCAGTGGGCTTCGCCCTGCGGGTCCAGCGGGGCGAAGCCTCCCGGTCCCGGCTGGTCACGGGGGCAGTACCCGTCGAAGCGGGAGGCGCGGCGGACGCGGCGGTCGTACGCCCCCGGGTCCCGCTCGCGGACGAGCGGGCGGAGGCTCCCAGCGCCTGACGTCGACGGCGCCACCGGCGAGTAGCCGGCCGGGGCGTGTCAGCCCGCGGCCGTACGACCCGGCGCGGGGCGGTGCTTCGGGCGGCGCAGGCCGGCCTCGGTGAGGCGGCGGACCAGCTCCTTGGAGCCGATCTCCCGCGCCCCGGCGCGTACCGCGTCCGGGTAGCTCGACTGCGGGACGTCGTAGTGGTCGCGCTCGAACGCGCGCGGCGGGCAGCCGATCGCGGCGGCGAAGGCGTGCAGTTCGTCGAAGGACTCGTCGCTGACCAGGTGCGACCAGAGGCGGCCGTGGCCCGGCCAGGTCGGGGGGTCTATGTAGACGGTCACCGCCGCAGCACTCCGGCGAGCGCCCCGACCGGTGCCACCGACACGGTCGCGCGGGTGCAGACCCAGTGCGGGTCGGCGCCGAGCTCGGGTTCGACGTCGAGCGCGTGCGGGCCGCCCTCGTCGCAGACCGGGCAGAGCGGCCACCGCCCGTACCGTTCGAGCAGGGCGTCCTGCACGTCCTGGGCGACGAGTCCGACGAGGAATTCGAGGCCGTCCGGCCACTGCTCCACCCACCACCGCCGCTGGGTCACCGCGTCCTCCACGAGGGACACGATGTCGGCGTCCGCGACGTCGCCGGCCGCCAGGTCGGCCACGACGAGGGCTCGGGCGGTGTGCAGTGCCTGCTCCAGGGGGTTCAGCTCCATGGCTCCATTGTCACCCCGCGCGCCCGGCCACTCCCCCGCCGCCCGCACCTGCGGCCGCGACTCCGCGCGCGGGCCGGAGGGCGGCGGGGAGGGCAGTCGTGACAGCCGTCGGATCACGGCCGGCCCGCAGCCGGATCACGGCCGGGGACACCGGGGCCGTCACTCGTCCGTGTGTGGTGCGTGCCGATCCGTTTCTCCTCCCGGCGACCGGGAGAGGATCGCCGCATCGCCGACACGATCATGTGTCCGGCGCCCACAGGAAAGGCATGGCATGGCTCAGGGGACTGTGAAGTGGTTCAACTCGGAGAAGGGGTTCGGGTTCATCGCGCCGGACGACGGCACTCCGGACGTCTTCGTGCACTTCTCCGCGATCGACTCCACCGGTTACCGGTCGCTGGAGGAGAACCAGCGGGTGGAGTTCTCGACCTCGCAGGGCCCCAAGGGCCCGCAGGCCGAGCAGGTCCGCCCCCTCTGACGCGCGAGCCGTCCACGACCGGCCCGCACGCCCGCCCGGGCGTGCGGGCCGCTTCGTATGCCCGCCGTCCCGCCCTCTCATGCCCTCCGTGCGCGGGTTCGCGCAGCCCCGAAGTTCCCCCGGAAAACCCAGGTTTGGTCCCGGCGAACCGGTAAAGACGAAACCTCACAAGGGCTTTACACACCGGGGCTTCCCACGGCGGGGGCTCGCATGACGAGGTAGGAGACGCATCATGGGCATCATCGCTTGGATTCTCATCGGGTTGCTCGCCGGCCTCATCGCCAAGGCGCTCATGCCGGGCAAGGACCCGGGCGGCATCATCATCACGATGCTCATCGGTATCGCGGGCGGCCTCCTCGGCGGCTGGCTCGGCAAGGTCCTCTTCGGCGTCGACTCGATCGACGGCTTCTTCGACCTTTCCACCTGGATCGCCGCGATCGCCGGTTCGGTGATCCTGCTGGCCCTCTACCGACTGGTCACCGGCAACCGTCACTCGCACCGCCACGCCTGATCCGGCGGCCTCCGGGCCACGGATCGCGTACATACCGACGACCGCTCCCCCTCCGCCCGGAGGGGGAGCCGTCGTCGTGTTCCGGCCACTTCGCGGGGGCGCGTCCACAGGTCGCGCCAAGCGGGATCAATGGGGGGTTGACGGGCGAGTGTGATGAAAATACCTTTCAGGAGTGACCAGTGAACTGAAGGAAAGTTTCAGCGGCGACGCCCCACCCGCCCCGGCGGCCCTCGCCGCCAAGGTCCGTACGCTCGCCCCTTCCATGACCCGTTCCATGCAGCGCGTCGCCGAGGCGGTCGCCGGGGATCCCGCCGGGTGCGCCGCGCTCACCGTCACGGGTCTCGCCGAGCGGACGGGTACGAGCGAGGCCACCGTGGTCCGCACCGCGCGGCTCCTCGGCTACCCGGGCTACCGCGACCTGCGCCTCGCCCTCGCCGGGCTCGCCGCCCACCAGCAGTCGGGACGGGCCCCCGCGGTCACCGCGGACATAGCCGTGGACGACCCGATCGCCGACGTCGTCGCCAAGCTCGCCCAGGACGAGCAGCAGACCCTCGCCGACACCGCCGCCGGACTCGACACCGGGCAGCTCTCCGCCGTCGTGACCGCCGCTGCCACCGCCCGCCGGATCGACATCTACGGCGCGGGCGCCTCCTCCCTCGTCGGCCAGGACCTGGCGCAGAAGCTGCTCCGGATCGGCCTCATCGCCCACGCCCACACCGACCCGCACCTCGCGGTCACCAACGCGGTGCAGCTGCGCCCCGGGGATCTCGCCATCGCCATCACCCACTCCGGTTCGACCAGCGACGTCATCGAGCCGCTGCGGGCCGCCTTCGACCGGGGCGCCACCACCGTCGCCATCACCGGCCGCCCCGGTGGCGCCGTCACCCAGTACGCCGACCACGTGCTGACCACCGCCACCTCCCGCGAGAGCGAGCTGCGCCCGGCCGCCATGTCCAGCCGGACGAGCCAGCTCCTCGTCGTGGACTGCCTCTTCATAGGCATCGCCCAACGCACCTACGAGACGGCGGCGCCCGCACTCTCCGCGTCGTACGAGGCCCTCGCGCACCGCCACACGCACCGCCGCCACTGACCGGCCGCGCGCCCGGTACGCGAACCCCGCACGGAACCGCGCGAGCACCCGCACCCGTTCACCCGCACCCCGTCCGCCGTACACCTGCGAAGGCACGCACCCCGCACTCCGCACGAGCACCACGAGAAAGCAGAGCCACGCCTCATGTCCTCCTCCGCGACCGGCCGCGACGGCCTCCTCGCCCAGCTCGCCACCCTCACCACCGAGCAGTTCCGCCCCGAGCTGGCCGAGATCGACCGGCTGCCCACCCTGGAGATCGCGCGGGTCATGAACGGCGAGGACCGGACCGTGCCCGACGCCGTCGCCGGACAGCTGGAGCGGATCGCCGCCGCGATCGACGCGATCGCGGAGCGCATGGCGCGCGGCGGCCGGCTGATCTACATGGGCGCGGGCACCGCCGGGCGCCTCGGGGTACTGGATGCCAGCGAGTGCCCGCCCACCTTCAACACCGACCCGTCCCGGGTCGTCGGGCTGATCGCGGGCGGCCCGTCCGCGATGGTGACGGCGGTCGAGGGCGCGGAGGACAGCCGGGAGCTGGCCGCCGCCGACCTGGACGGGCTCGGCCTCACCGCCGACGACACCGTCGTCGGGATCTCGGCCTCGGGCCGCACCCCGTACGCGATCGGCGCGGTCGAACACGCCCGGTCCCGGGGCGCGCTCACCGTGGGGCTCTCCTGCAACGAGGGCTCGGCGCTCGCCGCCGCCGCCGAACACGGCGTGGAGGTCGTCACCGGCCCCGAGCTGCTGACCGGCTCGACCCGGCTGAAGGCGGGCACGGCACAGAAGCTGGTCCTCAACATGATCTCGACCATCACGATGATCCGGCTGGGCAAGACCTACGGAAACCTGATGGTCGACGTGCGGGCGTCCAACGAGAAGCTGCACGCCCGTTCGCGCCGGATCGTCGCCCTGGCGACCGGCGCCTCCGACCAGGAGATCGAGGCCGCCCTCGCCGCCACCGGCGGTGAGGTGAAGCCCGCGATCCTCACCATCCTCGGCGAGGTCGACGGCCCCACCGCCGTCCGGCTGCTGACCGCCTCGGACGGCCATCTGCGCGCCGCGCTCGCGGCCGTCCCCTCCCCCTGACCCCCGGTCCGGCCCCCTGCCCCACCCGGGGGCCGGGCCCCGGGGCGCGACCCCCCACCCCCCGCACAGCAAGGCACCACGCACCATGGCAACAGATGACAAGCACCGCGCCACCGCCGCCGCGATTCTTCCGCTCGTCGGTGGCGCCTCCAACGTCCGTACCGTCGCCCACTGCATGACCCGGCTCCGGCTGGGCCTGCTCGACCCGTCCCTCGTGGACGACGAGGCGCTGAAGGCGCTGCCCGCCGTGCTGGGCGTGGTCGAGGACGACACGTACCAGATCGTCCTCGGCCCGGGCAGCGTCGCCCGGGTCACCCCGGAGTTCGAAGCCCTGGTCGAGGCGGCCCGTGCCACGGCCCCGGCGCCCACCCCGGCGCCCCCCGCCACCGCCACGACCGCCACGACCGCCACGACCGCCACGACCGCCGATGAACTCGCCGCCCAGGGCGCCGAGTTGCGGGCGGCGCGCAAGGCGAGAAACGCCACCCCGTTCAAACTCTTCCTGCGCAGGATCGCGAACATCTTCGTCCCGCTGATCCCGGCCCTCATCGGCTGCGGCATCATCGCGGGGCTCAACGGCCTGCTGGTCAACCTGGGTTGGCTCCCCGGCGTGACGCCCGCGCTGGCGGCGATCGCGTCCGGGTTCATGGCGCTGATCGCGGTGTTCGTCGGCTACAACACGGCGAAGGAGTTCGGCGGTACACCGATCCTCGGCGGCGCGGTCGCCGCGATCATCGTGTTTCCCGGGGTCGCCGACATCGAGGCGTTCGGGCAGAAACTCTCGCCCGGCCAGGGCGGTGTGCTCGGCGCACTCGGCGCCGCGGTGCTCGGGGTGTACGTGGAGAAGTGGTGCCGCCGCTGGGTGCCCGAGGCGCTGGACGTCCTGGTCACGCCGACCCTCACGGTGCTGATCTCGGGGCTGGTCACGATCTTCGGCCTGATGTACGTGGCCGGCGAGGTCTCCTCCGCCATCGGTACGGCCGCCGACTGGCTGCTCTCGCACGGCGGGGCGGGCGCGGGACTCCTGCTCGGCGGGTTCTTCCTGCCGCTGGTGATGCTCGGCCTGCACCAGGCGCTGATCCCGATCCACACCACCCTGATCGAGCAGCAGGGGTACACCGTGCTGCTGCCGATCCTCGCCATGGCGGGTGCCGGGCAGGTCGGTGCGGCGGTCGCCGTGTACGTACGCCTCCCCCGCAACGAGTCGATCCGCCGCACCATCAGGTCGGCCCTCCCCGCCGGTCTGCTGGGCGTCGGCGAGCCGCTGATCTACGGCGTCTCGCTGCCATTGGGCCGCCCGTTCGTGACGGCGTGCGTCGGCGGCGCGTTCGGCGGCGCCTTCGTCGGCCTCTTCAACCAGCTCGGCAGCTCGGTCGGCTCGACCGCGATCGGCCCGTCCGGCTGGGCCCTCTTCCCGCTCCTCGACGGGAACCACGGCCTCGGCGGCACACTCGCGATCTACGCCGGCGGGCTGCTCGTCGGGTACGTCGCCGGCTTCGCCGCCACGTACCTCTTCGGCTTCAGCAAGGAGCTGCTGGCCGAGTTCAACGTGGAGCAGGCGGTGGCGGGCGCCGGTGCGACCACGGTGGTGGCCGCATCGGGGGGCGGTGCGGGCGATTCCGGTACGGGACCGAAGGACCCCGGACCGACCGACCCCGGACCGACCGACCCCGGGCCGACCGACCCCGGCCAGCGTCCGGCACCGGCGAAGGTCTGAGACCCGCACCACCTGTACGCGCCACGGGCCGCCCCTCTGCGCGAAGGGCGGCCCGTGCACGTCTTCCGCCCCTCACTCCATCGTGAAGCCTGCGGCCTCGGTGTCCAGCACCGTGGTGCCGTCCTTCGCGGTGGCCAGCACGGCCACGTGCCAGGCTCCGCGCGGCGAGTCCTTCGCGTCCTCGGCGGTGACGGTCACCTCGTAGGTGCACCGGACGGTGTCCGCGTCCGTGCCGGAGGGCTCGCAGACCGCCGGCTCCGCGGAGGCCATCTCCTTCTCGGTCAGCCCCTGCTCGGCGAAGGTCGAGTCCCCCGGCCAGGCCAGCACCTTCACGCTCCTGACGCCCTCGGACGCCGTGACGTCCGTGGTGAAGGTCAGCGAACCGCCGCGGTCGCCGCTCGGCGCCTCGTAACGCGCGGTGCTGTGCGCCAGGGCCAGGGGCCGCGCCTCGTCGGCGTACGCGAGGGCGAACGCCCCGGCGCCCCCGAGGGCGACGACACCGGCGGCCACGGACAGGGCGATACGTCGGGACATGGGAGATCTCCATCATCGTCTCAGCGGGACCGGCGCCTCGACCGCGCGCCGTTGCACCGATCCTCGCCCCCGGCGGGCCGCCGGCCCTGAGCCCACGCACTCACTCCGGGCTGAGTAGCACCTCGGCGGTACGAGGGTCGTACGAGCTTCATATCTGGCCGGGGAGTTCTCCGGTTCGCCGTGCGGGTGTGTGAAGGCGGTGTTCGCGGGCACGCGAACCGGTGAGCGCATCCCACCGGCTGTACGGATCGCGGAACGCATCGAGGTACGCATCGCCGGGCGGGAGCGCGACCGAAGGACCGCCGAGGAAGGAGCGACCCATGAGCACCGACCCGTGGGGTTACCACCCTGCCAGCGGCCACCTCTCCGGAATCGACCTGACCGGATTCGCGGTCGAAGCAGTCGACGGGCACGTCGGCAAGGTCGACAGCCACTCCGACGAGGTGGGCTCCGCCCACCTTCTGGTGGACACCGGCGTATGGATCTTCGGGCGGGAGATCCTGCTGCCCGCAGGCGCGGTCTCCCGGATCGACACGGAGGAACGTGAGGTCCACGTGGACCTCACCAAGGAACAGATCAAGGACTCCCCGGAGTTCGAACGGCAGACGCACGCGGGCGACCCGGCCTACTACACGGACCTGGCCGTCTACTACGGGATGCACCGGCTGATCTGACGCTTCGCGTCCGTGACGTCGTCTGCCGTACGCACCACTGAACACCTGGAACAGAGCACGTCGCACAGAGCGGGGCGGGCCCGAAGAGGGTTCGCCCCGCGACGCGTGCCCGGACACCGGTTCCTACCCGGCCGCCGGGTCCCTCAACGGGGCAACTGCCGCTGCCGGTTGATCTCCGTCACCCGGGCGCGGAGCACCACGCCGGGGGGCGCCGGCTGCACCGCGTCGAGCGGGCAGTCCCACTCCGGACCGCCGCCCGGCGGACGCAACCGGACATCCGGGCCCACCCGGCCCACCACCCGCCCGACCTCGCCCGTCCGGGCGTCGACCGCGAACGATCCCCGCTCCGGCACACACGGCTCAAGCCTTTCGACCGACATGTTCCACACCCTCCTTCACCTGCCCGTTCTCCCCGTCGATCTCCCTCTTCATGCGTTCGGCCGCAGGCGGGAGCCGGTGGAACGGCGTCGGCGACTCCGGAAAGGCCATGTCGAAGGTTCCGGGGCGCGGACGCTCGCCCCTCGCGCCGTGCCCCACGGCCCCGGGGCGCGGGTCTATCGTGAACACATGGCCACTCCCGAACTCATCCGTATCGTCTCCCGCGACTCACCCATGGCCCTGGCCCAAGTGGAACGCGTACGGGCCGAACTGGCGGCGCTGCACCCCGGTATCGCCACCGAGGTCGTCCCCGTGAAGACGACCGGGGACAAGTGGCTGGGGGACCTCTCGCAGGTGGACGGGAAGGGTGCGTTCACCAAGGAGGTCGACGCGGCGCTGCTCGCCGGGGAGGCCGATCTCGCGGTGCACTGCGTGAAGGACGTGCCCGCGGACCGGCCGTTGCCGGCCGGGACGGTGTTCGCGGCGTTCCTGAAGCGCGACGACGTACGGGACGCCCTCGTGCACCCCGGTGACCTCGCGCTCGACGAGCTGCCGGAGGGGACCCGTATCGGGACCTCGTCCGTACGCCGGATCGCGCAGTTGTCGGCCTCCCACCCGCACCTGGAGTGCGTACCGTTCCGGGGCAACGCCAACCGGCGGCTGGAGAAGCTGGCGGCCGGCGAGGCGGACGCGCTGCTGCTCGCCGCGTCCGGGCTCGCGCGCATCGGGCGTTCCGACGCCGTCTCCGAGGTGCTCTCCACGGAGGCGATGTGCCCGCCGATCGGGGCCGGGGTGCTCGCACTCCAGTGCCGTGAGGGCGACAGCGCCACCATCGACGCGGTCAGCGACCTCAACCACTCCGACACGTATCGGGAGATGACCGCCGAGCGGATGTTCCTGCACGTGCTCCAGGGACACTGCAACAGCCCGATCGCCGGTTACGCCACGGTCGGGGGCAACGGCGAACTCTCCTTGCGCGCCTGCGTGTTCACCCCGGACGGCAAGACGGTCCTGAACGCCCACGAGTGGGCCGGCCCGCTCGACCCCGCCACCCTCGGCACCTCCGTCGCGGTCACCCTGCTGCGCCAGGGCGCCCGCGAGCTGATCGACTCCATCGAGCACTGACACCGGCCCGGGGCGAACGGCGGCGAGGACGGCATGGAACTGGGCGGGGAACAGGTCCTGCTGCGGCCGACGACCGACGGCGACACCGGGACACTCCACCGGGTCGTACGCGAACCGGAGGTCGCGGCCTGGTGGTCACCGCCCCCGGACAGCTACCGGGACAAGCTGGCCATCGTCTTCGAGGGCGAGGTCGTCGGCGCCATCCAGTTCAGCGAGGAGAACGACCCGCAGTTCCGCCGTGCCGGCATCGACGTCTTCCTGACGACGAGGCTGCGCGGAAGAGGGCTCGGTACCGACGCGGTGCGCACACTGGCCCGGTGGCTGGTGAGCGAACGCGGACACCACCGGCTGACCATCGACCCCGCGGCGGCCAACACCTCGGCGATCCGCTGCTACGGCAAGGTCGGGTTCAAGCCGGTGGGCATCATGCGGGCGTACTGGCACAACGAGCGGACGGGCGCCTGGGAGGACGGCCTGCTGATGGACCTGCTCGCCGACGAACTGACCTGAGCGTCCCCCGCAGGGCCACGTCATCCGGTTGCCGGTGCAGGCCTCCTGCGCCGACGAGACCTTGGTGGTGGGTGCTCCTCAAGCGCTCCGGCTCGCGGAGAAGCCGGTCGACGCCGTCGGCCTGCCCCCCGAGACCCCCGCGACGAGCGACAACCTCGATCCGACCTCGTGGTTCGGCGAGGAGGGAGCGGAGGGGCGGTCCGCCGCCCGGCCGGGACCGTGGAGCGAGGACCTCGACACGGCGTTCCACGTCGCCCTGTACCTGCGCGCGGCACAGCACTCCGTGCGGCGGGGATGCCCCATCGTCCTCACCTGACGGCCCCAGCTGGCTCCGCCATCGAACCGCCCACCGAACCGACCGTCGAGACATGACACATACGAGTGAATTTCCGGGGTGCGATCGACGCCTCGTCCCGCCCCGAGCAGTGGGCCGCCACCACGCGTTCGACGCTCTCCGCAGCCCCTTCCGACCCCGCCGTCTCCCGCCACCCCACCCGTGCGGGACGACGGGCCTCTTCCGGGAGGTGCGATTCCGGTTCACGGTACGGAATCAGGTTCTACCGGGCTTCACACGGCATTTCGCTGTCGGCGAGAGGCGACGTCCGGCGGGTGGGGCGTCCGTACCTTCGGAGCGCTGAACCGAAGTGTCCGGAGTGTGCGGAAGACAGGGGAGCGCCATGGGAACGCTGGAAGGCAGAACCGCCGTCGTGACGGGCGGTTCCCGGGGGATCGGCCGGGGCATCGTGGAGCGGCTCGCGCGTGAGGGCGCCGAGGTCGTGTTCAACTACGCGCAGAACACCGAGGCGGCCGAGGCGGTCGTCCGCGCCGTCGAGGAAGCGGGCGGCCGGGCACGGGCGTTGAAGCTGGACCTGGCGGCGTCCGGGGCGGCCGAGAAGCTGATGGAGGCCGCCGAGGAGCAGTCGTCCGGTGGCGTGGGCATCCTGGTGAACAACGCGGCTCTGACCTTCACGCCGGCCCCGCTCGCCGCGACCGAGGAGGAGGTCTTCGACCAGGCGTTCGCGGTGAACACGAAGGCCGCGTTCCTCACCCTGCGGTACGCGGCCCGGCACATGCCGGACGGCGGCCGGATCATCAACATCTCGACGCTCAACACCCTGCGAACCGCACCCGGCATCGTGCCGTACCTGGTCAGCAAGGGCGCGCTGGAGCAGCTCACCGCGGGAGCGGCGGCCGAGCTGGGCGCGCGCGGGATCACCGTCAACACCATCTCCCCCGGCGCCACCGACACCGATCTGCTGCGGGGCACCAACCCGGCCGAGGCGCTGGCCACGATCCCGGCCATGACGCCGCTCGGGCGCCTCGGAACGCCCGCCGACATCGCGGCCGTGGTCGCCTTCCTCGCCGGGGACGAGGGCCGCTGGATCACCGGCCAGAACATCCGGGCCACCGGCGGACTGGGCTGACCGCCCCAGGGCAGGCCCGGAGCACGGCGACGGGTCCGGCGGACCGGCGCCTTCGGGTACGCGGGCGTACCGGGCGGCTCCGCTCCGCCGGGCCCTCAGCGCGCGCCGTACGCGCGGATGAAGGCACGGACCCCGTCGACCATGGTCTGCCGAACGCGCTGCGGGTCGGGGTGGGCGGGGACCGGCTGGCGGTCGTAGGCCAGCAGCACGGTGAGGGCGAAGAAGTGGTCGGCGGCCAGGCCCGGATCGTCCGCGTCCAGGAGTCCGGCGGCGGCGAAGTGGGCGAGGCGTTCCGTGAACGCCCTCGCCACGGCCTCCGTGGCGATGTCGTCCTCGGTGGCCGGTGTCCGCAGGCGCTCCTGGGCGACGAGGGCGAACCCGGCGGCGTAGTCGGCGGAGCCGACGATCGTCGTGCCGAGCTCGATCGCCAACGCGGTGAGTGTCTCCTCAAGTTGGGGCACGGTCGCGATCCGTGCACCCTCCGGGAGGTGCTCGTCGAGCGCCCGGCCCACGGTCACCAGCAGCGACTGGGAGACGTCGGAGAGGATGGCGAGGAAGAGGCTCCGCTTGTCCCCGAAGTAGTCGTAGACGGTGCGCTTGGAGACTCCGGCACGGGCCGCTATGGCGTCCATGCTGACGCGGTCCACGCCTTGGTGCACGAAGAGGTCCCGCGCGGCGGCGAGGATCGCCCGCCGCTTCTCCAGGGATCCCTCCCGCACCGTTTTCACCGTGCCGCCGGCCGTGGCCGCGGGCGTGCCCGTGGGGCCCGCCGGGCCGACCGTGCCCGGCGCGCTCGCCGCTCTCGTACCGCCTGCGCTCATCCTTGCCTCCCCGAACAGGCTACACCGGGCGGTGTAGCCGTCACTACACTGCACGGTGTAGTGTCCCCGCATGACTGCGACCCCGGTGGCCTCCACGGCCACGCCCGAGGTGACCGATCGGCGACTGACCCTCATCGGCCTGGTGCTGGCACTCGGTACGTTCACCACGCTCCTCGACACCACGATCGTCACCATCGCCCTCGACCACCTGCACACGGTCTTCCACGCCACGGTGGCCCAGACCCAGTGGGTGTCGACGGGCTACCTGCTGGCGTTCGTCTCGGTGATCCCGGTCAGCGGCTGGCTCTCCGAACGGTTCGGCGCGCGCGACGCGTGGATGTTCGCCATCGGCGCCTTCCTCGCCGGTTCGCTGCTCTGCGGTCTCGCGGACTCCCTGCCCGAACTCGTCGCGTTCCGGGTGGTCCAGGGGATCGGCGGCGGCATGGTCATGCCGATCACGCTCTCGCTCATCACCCGGGCGGCCGGCCCGGAGCGGATCGACCGCGCCACGGCGGCGGTCGCGCTCCCCGGCCTGCTCGGGCCGCTCCTCGGTTCGGCGCTCGGCGGCGCCGTCGTGCAGTCGCTGAGCTGGCACTGGCTGTTCTTCCTGAACGTGCCGGTCTGCCTCGCCGCCCTCGTCCTCGGCCCGGTCCTGCTGCCCGCCACCGCCGGACGACGGGGCCACCGGCTCGACGTGCCCGGGTTCCTGCTGCTCACGCCCGGGGTCGTCGCCGTCGCGTACGGCATCAGCCGGACGTCGGGGGCCGACGGTTTCGCGGACGCCTCCGCCTGGCTGCCGCTCGCCGCCGGTGCCGCGTTGCTCGCCGTCTTCGCGGTGCACTCGCTGCGGGCCCGCCGCCCTGCTCTCGTCGACGTGCGGATGTTCGCCCGGCGCAGCTTCGGCCTGGGGAGTGCCATCACCTTCGCGAGCGGGTTCACCACCTACGCGCTGTCGTTCCTGCTCCCGCTCTTCTACCAGCAGGTCCGTGGGGCGACGGTGCTCCATACCGGTCTGCTGCTCGTCACGCAGGGGCTCGGCACGATGTTCTTCGTGGTGGCCCTGCGTACCGTCGCCGCCCGGCTCGACGGACGCCTGGTCGTCGCCGCCGGGGTGGGGCTGGCGATGCTCGGTACGGTGCCGTTCGCCCTCGCGGACACCCACGGCGGTACGCCGCTGCTGCTGGCCGGGCAGTTCGCTCAGGGACTCGGCTTCGCCGCGACCACGTTCCCGGTGATGACGCTCGCCTTCTCGAACCTGAGCCACGACGAAGCCCCGCGCGGCAGTGCCGCGTTCAGTGTCGTACAGCGCGTCGGGGCGCCCTTCGGCGTGGCGGTGGTCGCCGTCGTCCTGCAGACCCGCCTCGGGGGCGCGACCACCGCGTCGGAGAGGCTCGCCGCGTTCTCGGGCGCGTTCTGGTGGACCTTCGGGCTGAGCACGGTCCCGCTCCTCCTCGCCTTCCTCCTCCCGTCGAAACGGGGGGCGGGGGCGGAGGCCGCAGCGCAGGAGGTCAGGCCGGCCTGACGAGCCGGCCGCTCACGACGGCCGGAAGAGACGTGGGCATCTCGTCGGTGACCCAGGCGAATTCCAGGGCCGCGAGCGTGCCTCCCCGGTCCGTCCACACGAGGATCTCGCCGACGAAGGCGCCGGACGGATCGTGGACGTGAGCATCCACGGGCACGATCTCCTCCCGCATCCCCGCGTGCGCGCACGGTTCCCGGACCCGCAGGTCGACGCTCACGGAGTCGGGTGCCCAGAGGGCGACCACCTCGGCGCCGTCCAGCTGACTCCGCAGGTGCGACGCGCCCGCGAACTCCGCCGACAGGACGTGTTCGAGCACGGCTCGCTCGTCGGCGTTCAGCGGGCGCGGGTCGATGGGAAGCGGGGCCATGCCCCCATTCTGAGAGGCGGGCGCAACCAGCGAAGACCAGCCCCGCCCCCGCCCCTGCCCCGGCGTCGCCCGGGGCCCACCGGCAGCGGCCTGCTCGCTCACGGGTCGCTCACGGATCGCTCATGGGCGGGCCTCGTCGCGGCGGTTCGCGCCCGCAGGGGGGTGCCCACCGCACCGGTCGCCCTTCCCGTTCCAGTGATCAATGCCGCTCCGGCAGGTTGGTGAACGTGTGTCTGGTGGTAGGTGACGGATGACGACGTCCGGTCGGGAGACGTACCCGTCGAACAGGCCCTACTGTGCAGGTCACGCACACCGCACGGGACTCGTCCCGCGCGCACGCGTCGCCAGTCGGTGCCCTCGGCCCTCCCCGCTCCGGTCAAGCCAACGGTCAGCCCCGCCCGTTCTCCCGAGAAGAGACCACCATGCCCCAAGCGCCCGCCCTCATAGGCAAACTCGCGGAATCCGCCATGGGCCGCCGTGCGCGCGTACTCGATGTCCAGCAGCCCGCCCCCGGCTTCCTCGAACTCACGCTGAGCGCGGAGTCGCCGCCCGGCGGCTGGCATCCCGGGCACGAGATCCAGTTCCGGGTCACCCCCACCCTGAGCCGCCGCTACACGGTACGGACCGTGGGTGAGCCCGGCACCGGAACCGGCGACACCCGAGGCACCGACGGCACCCGAGACACCGGCCGTGGGGCGGCCGGGGCCGAGCGCATTCGCATCCTCGTCGACACCGAGTCCCAGGGCCCCGGCGCCACTTGGGTGGGCCGACTGCGCTCCGGTACCGAGACCGTGATGCTGGCCGGCCGGCACCGCCCCCTCCGCGAGACCGGGGGCCGACGCCTCTACCTCGGTGACGGCTCCGCACTCGGCACCCTCGACGCCTACGCGCGGGCGGACGAGCAGTCCCTCGTGGCCATCGAGGTACCGCCGCCCGCAGTCGGGGCCCTGGCCGCCCGCTGGCCCCGGTACCACTTCCTGCCCGTCACCAAGGCTCCTGGCGACGCGCTCTTCGCCTGGCTCGAACGCGCCGCGGGCGAGGGTGAGTTCTCCCGGCTCGACGGTGCGATGCTGCTGGGACACGCACAGTCCATCCAGCGCCAGCGGGCCGCCCTGGTCGACAGCCGGATACTGCCGCGCCGCGCCGTCACCACCAAGCCGTACTGGGCCACCGGCAAGGCAGGTCTCTGAGCCCCGCTCCACCTGCTCCCCACGATCCGGATCCCGACGCCCGAGACCCGGGCTCCCCAGAGCCGCACCACCGAGACCCGGGCCGCGCCGCTCGCGCACCGCAGGCAGGCCGACCGCTCGGGCAGACCGGCCGACACCGGCAGACAGGCCGACATCCCGGCCGACTGCCCTGACCGTGTCCGCCTGCGCGGGGAGCGCCAACCGGCAGCAGCAGGTCGAGTCACAGCATGACCACGACGCTGCGTGAGCCAACCCCCATCGGGTGATCCGGGGGCTTTCCTTTCAACCACGCGCGCAGACGGTGCCTTTCACGCCGCAGGCGCACGCCATGCGCGCCCGCGCACCCTCTTCACCGTCGAGTGCGCTCGCCCCTTCGGGGCCGTACCCCGCACCCCGTACCCCCTGCCCCGCACCCCGCGCCCCGCACCGAGCACCCGGAGCTCAAGCGTCGGGATCCGAGCGCTCTTAACAAGGAATGGCTGGAGGGGACTGTTTTCCCACCCACCCACCCTGGCCGTGAGAAGCCGCTCGCGGAGCGCCATCCACAGCCACCCACAGCCACCCGCAGCCGCCCGCCGAAAGCCGGTCACGGGGAGCCCCACACGGGGAGCCGTTCACACGGGGCCGCTCGCAGGAGCCCCTCGCAGGGGCCCCTCGCGGACAGCGCGCCCGCCCGGACCGACGGGCCGAACACCCCGCCCCGGGGCGGCAATCGCCCAGGTCCAGACCCCGCACGCGTCACCCCCGCGCACGCACCTAATCCCCCGGGGTGACAATTGGTGATCGGCTTGCGACACACTGTGTCGGCGATCTAGCGTTCGCCTCAACCAGACCTCACAAGTCGACCCCTGCCGGTGCGCAATACCGGGCAGGGGCCTGACCAGCAAGATCGAAAGAGGCGATCCAGATGGCTGCCGCCCAGCTTAGTGCCGCACCCGTGGCCCCGCACGGCCCCTTGCCCCGCACCGCGCACCCGATGTCCAACCCCGGGTACGGCAAGCGTTCCGCCCCGAACCAAAAGCCGCCTTCCGCACGCGATTTCGCACACCTGGAGCCCCGAGAAGCCGCGATCGCCACGTACATCGACCAGCTGCCGGACGGCTCCGACATCTCGGTGAAGACCCTCGCCAAGCTCCTCCCCTACGGACAGTGCGCGATGGGGACCGCGCTCAGGAGGCTCCAGGCCGCCGGGCACCTGCACCGCGACGAGATCGTCGTCGCCAACGAGACCTCGCTGCTCTGGGTGACCCGTACGCACTTCTCCCGTACCGCCCGCGACGCCGACTGGTGGAACACCTTCCTCCGGGGCGACGTACCGGCGGAGCCCCGACGGTCGACGCGCTCGCGGGCGTTCATCCTGCTGGCGGCGCTCGGCGAGGTCAACCGGTCGCTGGCGCTCCCCGAGGCCGCCTGCGCGATGCTGGAACCGCAGGTCACCGAGTGGTTCGAGCGGGGCGCCGACGAGGCCGACCTGCTCCACGCGCTCACCAGCGGGCTGCCGTCCCCCGTCCACCACGCGCCCTCCTTCGTCCGGCGCCGGCTGATCGACAAGCTTCCGCCGGTCCGGATCGCCGCGCCGCCGCCCCCGCCCGCACCGTCCGCCCGACGCGCCGCCGAATGCCGCGAGTGCAAGGCCCCCGGCCCCGAGGGCGCCCTGCTCGGCGGTCTCTGCCGACCCTGCCGGGGCGACCTCGCACCCCTGGAAGGCCCGCCGGGTACGGTCCCCCACGACGACGTGCGCAGCCGCATGTCCCAGGTCCGCGCGGCCCTGATCCCCCGCCAGGACCGTCCCCGGGGCCGCGCCGGTGTGACCGTCCGCCGGCGGGGTGGCCAGAACCGCGCCACCCCGCCGGCCGGGACGAGCTGAGGGGCCACCCGCCGCCGCGAACCACCCGGACGGGCAACGTCAGCGACCACCACGCGCGTTGAGCCGGGCGGCCTGGCGCGTCAGGTGGTCGCGCTCGGCGAGGTCGGGGGCCCTGTGCGCCGCCTCGGCGTACAGCCGTGCCGCCTTCGCGAGGTCGCCGTCGCGCTCGTGGAGGTAGGCCGCCACGGCGGTGTGACGGGGCAGCGAGTCGTCCAGCGCCGCGAGTGCCGCCAGCCCCGCGCGCGGGCCGTCGGCCTCACCGACGGCGACCGCACGGTTCAGCCGGACGACCGGGCTGTCGGTCAGGCGCGCCAACTCGTCGTACCACTCGACGATCTGGGGCCAGTCCGTCTCCTCCGCGGTGGGCGCGTCGGCGTGCAGAGCCGCGACGGCGGCCTGGGCCTGGTACTCGCCCAACCGGTCGCGGGACAGGGCCGCCTGGAGAATTCCCACCCCCTCGGCGATCGCCCCGGTGTCCCACCGCCCCCGGTCCTGCTCGGCGAGCGGCACCAGGCTGCCGTCCGACGCGGTGCGCGCGGCGCGCCGGGCATGGTGGAGCAGCATCAGCGCGAGCAGCCCGGACACCTCGGGGTGGTCGATACGGGCCGCGAGCTGCCGGGTGAGCCGGACGGCCTCGGCGGCGAGGTCGACGTCGCCGGAGTAGCCCTCGTTGAAGACCAGGTAGAGGACGCGCAGCACGGTACCGACGTCGCCGGGCCGGTCGAACCGCACGCCGGAGACGGTGCGCTTCGCCCGGCTGATGCGCTGCGCCATGGTCGCTTCCGGCACCAGGTAGGCGCGGGCGATCTGCCGGGTGGTGAGGCCCCCGACGGCACGCAGGGTCAGCGCGACCGCCGACGCCGGGGTCAGCGAGGGATGGGCGCAGAGGAAGTAGAGCTGGAGCGTGTCGTCCACCGCGGGCGCGGGCCCCGGCAGGGGCTCCTCCTCCACCCGGACCTCGCGGTGGCGGCGGGCGGTCTCCGCCCGGGTCGCGTCGAGGAACCTGCGCCAGGCGGCCGTGACCAGCCAGCCCCTCGTATCGCGAGGAGGGTCGGCCGGCCAGACGCGTACCGCCTGGAGCAGCGCTTCCTGCACGGCGTCCTCGGCCGCCGCGAAGTCGGCTCCGCGGCGGACGAGGACGGCGAGCACGCCGGGCGTGAGACTCCGGAGCAGAGCCTCGTCCAACGCCTCGCCCGCCGCCTCGCCCATCGGCGAGGTCACTCCGTGATGGTGGGGTGGTGCGAGCCCATGAAGGGGCGCAGCTCCAGCCACTCGTGGATCGGTGCGCCACCCGCGCCGGGGGCGGCCGAGAGCTCCCCGGCCAGCTCGACGGCGCGCTCGTAGCTGTCGACGTCGATCACCATCCACCCCGCGATGAGGTCCTTGGTCTCGGCGAACGGGCCGTCGGTGACCGGCGGGCGCCCCTCACCGTCGTAACGGACCCAACTTCCCTCGGGTGCGAGCGCCTGGCTGTCGACGTACTCGCCGGTCTTCTCCAGCCGGGCCGCGAAATCGTTCATGTACTGGATGTGGGCCGAGATCTCCTCCGGGGTCCACTTGTCCATCGGCACGTCGTTGGCCGGTGCCGGGGCGCCGCGGTAGTGCTTGAGCAGCAGGTACTTGGCCATGGTCTCTCTCCTCGCTGCGGCGACCGTGTTCGTCCTCGGCCGCGTTCGTCGCTTTCACTACGGGGACGGAGCCGGTCACCGGTTCTCGACATCGCCGGGCAGGAAACTTTCCCCGACCTCGCCCGGGCCTCTCCCGCGACCCCTCCCAGCGTGGTGCCCGGTCCTTCCCGTGTCCAACGAACGCCACGGACAACGGGTACGACGCCCGGCCGTTCCGGTCAGGCGGAGCCGACCGGCCCACCCGCGCCGGCACGGCCGCCCGCCGCGTAGTCGCGCAGCTCCAGCGCCGCGTTGATGCCGCGCCCCTCCTCGCCGGAGGCGAGCGTCGGCTCGGCCAGGGCCCTGTTGCGCGCCGCGAGGGCCTCGGCCGTACGCGGCGCGAGGACGGCGAGGCCGCTGTGCGCGAGCGCCTGGTTGGCCTCCACGAACTCCCGCAGCCCGCTCTCGTACGCGGCGAACGCGGCCCTGTGGTCCTCCCGCGCGGCCAGTTCACCGGCGAGGACGTACGCACCGATCAACGCGATGCTCGACCCCTGCCCGGAGAAGAAGGACGGGGCGTACGCGGCGTCGCCGACGAGCGCGACCCGCCCCGTGGACCAGGACGGCAGGTGGATCTGCCCGGCCACGTCGAAGAAGAGGTCGTCCGCCCCGCGCATCGCGGCGACCATGCGCGGGACCTCCCAGCCCTCGTCGGCGAAGACGGAGGCGACGAGCTCGCGCTGGGCGGCCGGGTCGCGGAACGCCGCCGTCGGCACGGTCCCCGGCACCAGGTCCGAGGCGAACACCAGGAAGCCGTGCAGGTCCTCGGTCTCCTCGACGGCGTACAGGACCGCGCCCCTGCCCGGGGTGTTGCGGATGACACCCTCGTGGCTGAGGCCGAAGTCGTTGGGCAGGGTGAAACCGGCGAAGCTCTGGCCGAGGGAGCGGTGGTAGCGCTCCTCGGGCCCCATCACCAGCCCCCGGGTGTGCGAGTGGATGCCGTCCGCCCCCACGACCAGGTCGAACGTACGTCGGGCCCCGCCCCGGAACACCACGTCCACGCCCCCGTCGGGCCCGTCGCCCCGGTCGTCCAGCGTCGCGATCGAGTCGCCGAAGAGGAACTCGACGTCGTCGCGGACGAGGCCGTACAGGAGGTCGGCCAGATCGCCCCGGCGCACCTCCACGTCCCGGCCGTCCACCCCGCCCGTCATGGTCTCCGGCCGGAGCGCGGCCCGTACCGAACCGTCCGGGTCCAGGAACGACACCTGCCGGCTGTCCACGTGCGCGTCCCGCAGCCGGGGCAGCAGCCCCATCCGCTCCACGACCTGCAGGGCGGTGCCCCGGATGTCGATGGGGTAGCCGCCGCCGCGTACCGCGTCCGCCTTCTCGACCACTGTGACCGCGAAGCCGTACCGGTGGAGCCAGTAGGCCAGCGCGGGGCCCGCGATGCTGGCGCCGGAGATCAGGACGCCGCGTCCGCGGGGCGCGGGGGTGCCGGTACCGGCGGCCGTACCGCGACCGGATTCCGTACCGTAGGTGCTGGTCATGAGGAGTCCCCTCTCGACAGGTACGCGGGCGGTCACCATCTACGTACCTTAGGTATCTTCCTTGCGGGCGCGAAAAGCCCGTGAAGTGATGCTGCGGACCCAACCATATACCTAACTTAGGTATTCAAAGGAGTGGCATGAGCGCCCAGGAGCCGCACGCGGCAGACCTCGACGACCCCGAAAGCGGTTCCGACGCGGCGTTCGATCTCGTGGCCGAGATGCTGCCGCGCATGGCTCAGCTCAGCAACACGCTCAACAAGGGGCGACTGCCCGAGCACGCCATGGAGACCGCCGGACTCGCCCTGGAGCGGCCGTCGATGTCCGTCCTGGTCACCCTGCACATGGCCGGGGCCCCGCTGCGCATCGGCGAGATCGCGGCGCGCATGCAGGTGGTCGGGCCGCACGTCACACGCCAGGTCAACGGGCTGGAGAAGCGCGGCCTGGTCCGCCGCGTCACCGACCCCGACGACCAGCGCGCCCGGCTCATCGAGCCGACCCCGGAAGGCGCGGCGGGCGCCGAACGCTACATGCGGACCATTCTCGGCTGGTTCGGCGGAGCGCTCGCCGACTGGTCCGACCGGGACCGGCGGGAGCTGGGGCGGCTGCTGGGGCGGCTCGTGGACGACTTCACCCGCCACCTGTCGGCGCTGGACGCGGAGTAGACGGCGCGGCGGGTCGTCCCTCGCACACCCCGCCAGGAAGTACGGGACATCCTTCGGAGCACCCGGAGAAACACTTCGGCCCCCAGGACGAATCCTGGGGGCCGAAATCACAGCTGGACGCTGCGGGGGTGGAACCACCGATCCCTGAAGGGGATCAGAAGTCCATGTCACCGCCCGGCATGCCACCCGGGGCGGCCGCGCCGGCCTTCTCGGGCTTGTCGGCGATGACGGCCTCGGTGGTGAGGAAGAGCGCGGCGATGGAGGCGGCGTTCTGCAGAGCGGAGCGCGTGACCTTCGCCGGGTCGAGAATGCCCTCGGCGATCATGTCGACGTACTCGCCGGTCGCGGCGTTGAGGCCGTGACCGATCGGCAGGTTGCGGACCTTCTCCACGACGACGCCACCCTCGAGACCACCGTTGACGGCGATCTGCTTGAGCGGGGCCTCGAGCGCGAGCTTGACGGCGTTGGCGCCGGTGGCCTCGTCGCCCGTCAGGTCGAGCTTGTCGAAGACGGCGGACGCCTGGAGCAGAGCCACGCCACCACCGGCGACGATGCCCTCCTCGACGGCGGCCTTGGCGTTGCGCACCGCGTCCTCGATGCGGTGCTTGCGCTCCTTGAGCTCGACCTCGGTGGCGGCACCGGCCTTGATGACGGCCACGCCGCCGGCCAGCTTCGCCAGACGCTCCTGGAGCTTCTCGCGGTCGTAGTCCGAGTCGGAGTTCTCGATCTCGGCACGGATCTGGTTGACGCGACCCTGGACCTGGTCGCTCTCACCGGCGCCGTCGACGATCGTCGTCTCGTCCTTGGTGATGACGACCTTGCGCGCGGAGCCCAGCAGGTCGAGACCCGCGTTCTCCAGCTTGAGGCCGACCTCCTCGGAGATGACGGTGCCACCGGTGAGGATGGCGATGTCACCGAGCATGGCCTTGCGGCGGTCACCGAAGCCCGGGGCCTTGACGGCGACGGACTTGAAGGTGCCACGGATCTTGTTGACGACCAGGGTCGACAGGGCCTCGCCCTCGACGTCCTCGGCGATGATCAGCAGCGGCTTGCCCGACTGCATGACCTTCTCCAGCAGCGGAAGGAGGTCCTTCACGTTGGAGATCTTCGAGTTGACGATGAGGATGTACGGGTCGTCGAAGGACGTCTCCATACGCTCCATGTCGGTCGCGAAGTACGCCGAGATGTAGCCCTTGTCGAAGCGCATACCCTCGGTGAGTTCCAGCTCCAGACCGAAGGTCTGGGACTCCTCGACGGTGATGACGCCTTCCTTGCCGACCTTGTCCATCGCCTCGGCGATCTTGGCGCCGATCTCGGTGTCGGCGGCGGAGATGGAGGCGGTCGAAGCGATCTGCTCCTTGGTCTCCACGTCCTTGGCCTGCTCCAGCAGAGCGGCGGAGACGGCCTCGACGGCCTTCTCGATGCCCCGCTTGAGGGCCATCGGGTTGGCACCGGCGGCGACGTTGCGCAGACCCTCGCGGACGAGCGCCTGGGCGAGGACGGTGGCGGTGGTCGTACCGTCGCCGGCGACGTCGTCCGTCTTCTTGGCGACCTCCTTGACCAGCTCCGCACCGATCTTCTCGTACGGGTCCTCGAGCTCGATCTCCTTGGCGATGGAAACACCATCGTTGGTGATCGTGGGCGCGCCCCACTTCTTCTCGAGGACGACGTTACGGCCCTTGGGGCCGAGGGTGACCTTGACGGCGTCGGCGAGCTGGTTCATCCCGCGCTCGAGACCGCGCCGTGCCTCCTCGTCGAACGCGATGATCTTGGCCATGTGAAGTGGTCCTCCCGGACAGGGGTGGATTGCTCCGGACCGAGAGGCGCCCGCGACGGACGGCCTGCGTGCCCGGCGGTTCCTTGCCCCGCCGCGCCTGCGGGCCTCACCGGCCCGGTCCAAGTTTCTGTCACTCTCACCTGGAGAGTGCTAACGCCAATGATTAGCACTCGACCCCTGCGAGTGCAAGCGTCCTCCACGTCCTGGGGACAAGCTCCGGCCACGCCGCGGGCGGCCCGCAGCCGCTCTCCGGACAGCCTCCGGGCCCCAAGAGGCCCTTCCCCGCCCGCGAAACACGAACGCACGCAGGGCCCGCACCCCTGACGGGGGACGGGCCCTGCGTGCGTGAGAAGTGTCGTTGCCGACCGCGTCCGATCTCAGCCCACGGCGAGCTTGACCATGTCCGCCTGCGGCCCCTTCTGGCCCTGCGAGATCTCGAATTCAACTCGCTGACCCTCTTCGAGGGTGCGGTATCCGTCCATCTGGATCGCGCTGTAGTGGACGAAAACATCCGCACCACCGTCGACCGCGATGAAGCCGTACCCCTTCTCCGCGTTGAACCACTTGACGGTGCCCTGAGCCATGCCTAACTCCCCTATTTCTGGCCCCTGCACAGGACCGCACTTCGCGGACCCGGGTCAGAACTCACCCTCCGACAGGAGAGGGTGCGTGCGCCGGAACGCGTCGACCGCGGCCGAATGTATCTGCCCAACTGCCCTCTGCAACAGGTCAATCGGACGAGAATTCTGGTCGCGGCGGAACGCCCGAACATGAAGATTTGTTAAGAATTTTGGGCAAGTCGGGCCAGACAAAGGCCATTTAAGGCACAGAGGGCTTCCGGACTTTGGCTGCATCTTGTCGCGCGGCGGCGCGATCTCACGCACGCCCGGCACGGGCGGCGGAGGGGGCTTCCCCAACTGTACCCCGCTCAACCCTACGGAATTGCCCCCTCCGCGTCGTACGCGAAGGGGGCAACGGTGCGCTGTGGAACGGCGGTCGCGGCCCTGCCGCAGGGCGGGGCGGGACCGGGCGCCGGAGTCAGCAGCCGCCGGCGACGGCGGGGATGATCGAGACGCCGGCGCCGTCCGGCGTGGCCGCCTGGAGGCCGCCCTCGAAGCGGACGTCGTCGTCGTTGACGTACACGTTGACGAAGCGGCGCAGCTTGCCCTGGTCGTCCAGGACGCGCGCGGCGATGCCCGGGTGGTCCTTCTCCAGGGACTCGATGACCTCGGAGAGGACGGTGCCCTCGGCCGAGACCTCGGCCTGGCCACCGGTGTACGTGCGCAGGATGGTGGGGATGCGGACCTTGACGCTCATGGGGATTGCCTTCCTCGGTTCTCGGGTGGTCAGTGGGCTGCGAGACCCGCGTCGCGGAACGCGTCCAGGCTCGGGCGGATGGTCGCCGTCAGGCCGGTCGTCGGGGAGACGGCGTCCAGGGTCTTCAGGCCGTCGCCGGTGTTCAGGACGACGGTGGTCAGGGTCGGGTCGAGCAGGCCGGCCTCGATCAGCTTCTGCGTCACGCCGACGGTCACCCCGCCCGCGGTCTCCGCGAAGATGCCCTCGGTGCGGGCGAGCAGCTTGATCGCGTCGACGACCTGCTCGTCGTCGACGTCCTCCACCGCGCCGCCGGTGCGGCGGGCGATGTCCAGGACGTACGGGCCGTCGGCCGGGTTGCCGATCGCGAGCGACTTGGCGATCGTGTTCGGCTTCTGCGGGCGGACCACGTCGTGGCCGGCCTTGAAGGCGGTGGAGACCGGGGAACAGCCCTCGGCCTGGGCGCCGAAGATCTTGTACGGCTTGTCCTCGACGAGACCGAGCTTGATCAGCTCCTGGAGCCCCTTGTCGATCTTGGTGAGCTGGGAGCCGGACGCGATCGGGATGACCAGCTGGTCCGGGAGCTGCCAGCCGAGCTGCTCGCAGATCTCGTACGCGAGGGTCTTCGAGCCCTCGCCGTAGTACGGGCGGAGGTTGACGTTGACGAAGCCCCAGCCCTCGCCCAGCGGGTCGCCGATGAGCTCGGAGCAGAACCGGTTCACGTCGTCGTAGTTGCCGTCGATGCCGACGAGTTCGCCGCCGTACACCGCGGCCATGACGACCTTGCCCTCTTCCAGGTCGTGCGGGATGAACACGCAGGAGCGGAAGCCGGCCCGCGCGGCGGCGGCACCGACCGCGCCGGCGAGGTTGCCGGTGGAGGAGCAGGAGAGGGTGGTGAAACCGAAGGCGCGGGCGGCCTCGACGGCGATCGCGACGACACGGTCCTTGAAGGAGTGCGTCGGGTTGCCGGAGTCGTCCTTGACGTACAGGGCGCCGGTGACGCCCAGCTCGCGGGCGAGGTTGTCGGCCTTGACCAGCTTGGTGAAGCCGGGGTTGATGTTGGGCTTGTCGGCGACGTCGGCGGGCACCGGCAGCAGCGGCGCGTAGCGCCAGATGTTGTTCGGGCCGGCCTCGATGCGCTTCTTCAGCTCCTCGGGGGAGCCGCCCGGCAGGTCGTACGCCACTTCGAGTGGCCCGAAACAGGACGCACAGGCGAAAATGGGACCGAGTTCGAAGCGTTCGCCGCACTCGCGACAGGAAAGCGCGGTGGCGGGACCGAGGTCCACGGACGTGCCGGAATTCGCTGCAATGGTCTGAACAGCCATGATGGCGGAGGCCCTTTCTCCTCATCTTCCTCGCGACGCATTTCGCCGCAAGACGGAATTGGCACCTTCCCCACCGTGGCCTCGCGGCCGGCGGGAGGGTTGCCGGGACTTCAACGGGCCGTTCCCTCAGTCCCTCTGGATGAGCGCTATGGCACTGGACCGTGCGATCCAGGCGTTTGTCCGCCCTCCGACCCCGAGATGCGAAGGCGGTGAGCGTTGTTCAAGACTGTAACCGAAGCACCCGACGGTTGAGGTAGTCGTCCGAACCGCGAGATGGATCACACGCAGGGAGTATCGCCCGTGCTGGATGAGGTCGACAGCTGGCTGAACCGCCGTTCCTGGGCAGTCTCCGACCGTCCGCTGGACCGCCTCCTGGCGGCCAGGAGGCGGTACCCGCGGGGCTCCTCCGTGAGCGTCGTCCTGCCCGCGCTGAACGAGGAGGCGACGGTCGGCGACATCGTCCGGACCATCCGCCACGAGCTCATGGAGCAGGTCCCGCTCGTCGACGAACTCGTGGTGATCGACTCCGGTTCCACCGACGCCACCTCCGCCGTCGCCCGCGCGGCCGGAGCCCGGGTGGTGCACCGCGACGCGATCCTCCCCCGGATACCCGCCGTCCCCGGCAAGGGCGAGGTGCTCTGGCGGTCGCTCTTCGTGACCAGCGGCGAGATCGTCTGCTTCGTCGACGCCGACCTCAAGGACTTCTCCGCCGATTTCGTCTCCGGCATCATCGGCCCGCTGCTCACCGACCCGGGCATCCAGTTCGTCAAGGCGATGTACGACCGGCCGCTGGAGACGGCGGACGGCCACGCGCCGGCCGGTGCGCCCGCGCAGGGCGGCCGTGTCACCGAACTGGTCGCACGCCCGCTGCTCAATCTGCACTGGCCGGAACTGGCCGGCTTCGTCCAGCCGCTGGGCGGCGAGTACGCGGTCCGGCGCCCGCTCCTGGAACAGCTCGCGTTCCCGGTCGGCTACGGCGTGGAGCTGGGGCTCCTGGTGGACGCGCTGCACACCGTGGGGCTCGACGCCCTGGCCCAGGTCGACGTCGGGGTCCGCCGCCACCGCCACCAGGACGGGCAGGCGCTGGGACGGATGGCCGCCGCGATCTACCGGACCGCGCAGCTGCGGCTCTCCGTGGGACATCTGGTGCGCCCGGTGCTGACCCAGTTCGAACGCAACGAGGACGGTTTCCGGCCACACACCTACGCGGTGGACACCGAGGAACGGCCGCCGGTCCGGGAGATCCCCGAGTACACCGCGAGACGCGCCGCCTGACCCGGCCCGGGTTCTCCCGCCCGGCTGCACGGCACGAGGTGCCGCCCCACCCGGCGCGGCCCCGCGTCGAGCACACCGCGAGACGCACCCCCCGACCCGGACCGGCCTCGAACACGTTTGGGGGGTTACGTATCGGGCTAGGTTCCGCTACATGGTCTCCGAGCACGCCGCCCAGGTCCTCGTCGCGTCCAATCGCGGCCCCGTGTCGTACACGCTGAACGACGACGGTTCCCTCGACTCACGCCGCGGCGGAGGCGGGCTCGTCTCCGGGCTGAGCGCCGTCGACGACAAGGTGTGGGTCTGCGCCGCACTCGGCGACGGCGACCGCGAGGCGGTCCGGCGCGGGGTCGGCGAAGAGGGCGTCCGGATGCTGGACATCGACGCCGCCGTGCACGCCGACGCGTACAACGGCATCGCCAACTCCGTGCTCTGGTTCGTCCACCACCTGCTCTACCAGACCCCCGTCGAGCCGGTCTTCGACGACGAGTTCCGGCGCCAGTGGGCCGCGTACGAGACGTACAACCGGGCCTTCGCCGAGGCGCTGGCCGAGGAGGCGGGCGAGGGCGCCGCCGTGCTGGTGCAGGACTACCACCTCGCGCTGGTCCCCGGGATGCTCCGCGAGCTCCGCGCCGACCTGCGCATCGGCCACTTCTCGCACACCCCGTGGGCGCCGGTGGACTACTTCCGGCTGCTCCCCGACGACATCGGCGAACAGCTGCTGCGCGGCATCCTGGGCGCCGACCGGGCGGCTTTTCTCACCCGCCGCTGGGCCGACGCGTTCATCGGCTGCTGCACCGAGATCCTCGGCGGCACCAGCGGGACCCGCATCGGCGTGCACGGGCTCGGCGCGGACGGCGACTTCCTGCTCGCCCGCTCGCACGAGCCGGACGTGGACGAGCGGATGGCCGCGCTGCGCGAGCAGGTCGGCGGCGACGGCAGCCGGAAGACGATCGTCCGGGTCGACCGGACCGAGCTGTCCAAGAACATCGTGCGCGGGCTGCACGCCTACCGCACCCTCCTCGACAACCACCCCGAGTGGCGCGAACGCGTCGTGCACATCGCCTTCGCCTACCCCTCCCGCCAGGATCTGGCGGTCTACCGCGCATACACCTCCGCCGTCCAGGAGCTGGCCGACGAGATCAACAAGACGTACGGCACCGACACCTGGACCCCGGTCGTCCTGCACGTGAAGGACGACTTCGCCCGCTCGCTGGCCGCCTACCGGCTCGCCGACGTGGCGCTGGTCAACCCCATCCGGGACGGCATGAACCTGGTCGCCAAGGAGGTCCCGGTCGTCTCGGACCACGGGGTCGCCCTGGTGCTCTCCCGCGAGGCCGGGGCGTACGAGGAGCTGGGCGCCGACGCGCTGGTGGTGAACCCGTACGACGTGAGCGCCACGGCCGAGGCCCTGCACGAGGCGCTGACGATGGACGACACGGAACGCGCCGCGCGGTCGGAGCGCCTCGCGGAGGCCGCGACGGCGCTGCCGCCGCAGGCGTGGTTCCTCCAGCAGCTGGAGGCGCTGCGGGAGGGGTGAGACGCCCCTGGCCCGGGGCGGCTGCCGGTCTCAGACGTTTTCGGCCACAGCCGCCAGCAGCGCCGCGACCTGTGCCGGACCCGGCACGATCAGGTCGGCGCGGGAGGCCAGCTCGGGCACCTCGGTGCCCCCGCTGCACACCAGCAGGCCCGGCACCCGGTCCGGACCGCCCGAACGCAGTTTCTCCACGGCCGCGAAGGCCGCGACGTCGCCGAGGTCGTCGCCCGCGTAGAGCAGCGACCCGGCCCCCACCTCGGCCGCGTACTCGGTGAGCGCGACGCCCTTGTCGACCCCCGGCGGGCGCAGCTCCAGGACCTGGCGGCCCGGCTCGACGATCAGCCCGTGGAGCGCGGCGAGCCGGCCGAGGGGCTCGCGCAGCAGCTCGAAGGCGGCCTGCGGGTCGGTGGCGCGGCGGGTGTGGACGGCGACGGCCTGCCCCTTCTCCTCCACCCAGGCACCCTTCAGTACCTCGGGCCCGTCGAGCAGGGCGGGCAGCTCCGCGCGGACGGCGGCGAGACCGGGGTGCGGCGGCGGGGCGGCCACCTCGCCGGAGGCGGCGTCCCAGCGCTCGGCGCCGTAGTGGCCGAGCACCACCAGGTGCTCCAGGCCGGGGACCCCCGCGAATCCGCCGTGCGCGACCGCGACGGCGGCGGGGCGGCCGGTGATCACGACCACGGACGCGATCTTCGGCGCGAGCGCGGCGAGCGCGGGCAGCACGTCGGCGTGGGCCCGGGCCTGCTCGGGATCGGGCACGATGTCGGCCAGAGTGCCGTCGAAGTCGAGCGCCACCACCGCCCGGTCCGGACGGGCCAGCAGCGCGGCGAGCCCTTCGCGGCCCGCGTCGGTGGTCGGAGTCGGTACGTGGTCCAGGTGGCTGCCCATGGTCCGACCCTAGCGGGGGACGTGCGGGCCTGCCGAGGCCGCACCCCGCATCCCCGCACGCCCGGACGGGTGCCCGGCCCCGCCCCGTAGGCTCGGAGGGAGGGTGCGTGGGACAGCAGCAAGGAGCACGAGCATGGACGACCCCATCCAGCAGGTCGAGTACGAGCAGATGCTGCTCAGCCGCCACATCTTCCTGCGCACCGCCAACGGGCGGCGCAAGGACGACGTGCTGGAGCGGAGCGCCTACGTCCTGCTCAGCCGCATCCGCGTACAGGGGCCCATGTCCATCAAGGAGCTGAGCGACGCCTTCGGGCTCGACTCGTCCACCCTCAACCGGCAGACCGCCGCCGCGATGCAGGCCGGTCTGGTGGAGCGCATCCCGGACCCGTCGGGGGGCATGGCCCGCAAGTTCCGGATCACGCCGGAAGGCGCGCAGCGGCTCGACGTGGAGCGCGACAAGAACGCGAGCGGACTCGGGCTCGTGCTGGAGAAGTGGTCCGTGGAGGACGTGGAGACGTTCGCCGCCTACCTCAAGCGGTTCAACACCGACATCGAGCGGCTCTCGGGACGGCCCTGGCCCCGTCCGTAGGACGTGCGCGGGCGCGGGGCGCCGGCACTGTCCCCGGTACGGGTCGCTCGTGCGGGTGAGGCGGGAGCCCGGGCGCCCGCCCTCAGCGCCGGTTCCGTTTGGCTTCCCTGACGCGGCGCAGGCGGTTGACCGTGACGGGGTCCGCCTCCAGGGCGCGGCGGTCCTCGATGAGGGCGTTCACCAGCTGGTAGTACCGGACCGGCGAGAGGCCCAGCTCCTCGCGGATGGCGCGTTCCTTCGCGCCGGGGCCCGCCCAGGAACGCCGCTCCAGAGCCAGCAGCGCGCGGTCGCGGTCGGAGAGCGCGCCGGTGTTCGCGCTCTCTTCGCTACGGGCGCTCCCGTCGTCGCCGGTGGCATCGCCGCCGGTGGCCTCGGGTTCGGGGGTGCCGGAGATTCCGTTTCCGTGCTCGGGGGCGGTCATGCCGACCAACCTAACGCGCACCCCGGACAGTGCCACCGGAGCGGCCCCACCACGCGCGGACTTTTGTATGCACACGATACAAAGCGGAATAGTGGACTAGACCTTTTGAGTTCAGCGGGCGAAACTGTCCCCCGTGAGACATGTCATCGCCCTCGATGTGGGCGGCACGGGAATGAAGGCCGCGCTGGTCGGAGCCGACGGCACCCTCCTGCACGAGGAGCGACGGGCCACCGGGCGGGAGCGCGGCCCGGAAGCGGTGGTCGAGACCATCCTCGGGTTCGCCGCGGAGCTGCGCGCTCACGGCGAGGAGCACTTCGGGGAGGCCGCGGTGGCGGCCGGGGTGGCCGTTCCGGGCATCGTCGACACCGACCGGGGGATCGCGGTCTACGCCGCCAACCTCGGCTGGCGCGACCTGCCCCTGCGCGACCTGCTCGGCGAACGGCTCGGCTCCATCCCCGTCGCGCTCGGCCACGACGTCCGTACCGGAGGGCTCGCCGAGGGCCGCGGCGGGGCCGGACGCGGCGCCGACCGCTTCCTCTTCGTCGCCCTCGGCACCGGCATAGCCGGGGCCATCGGGATCGACGGGGTCGTCGAGGCCGGCGCGCACGGCAGCGCGGGGGAGATCGGTCACGTCGTGGTCCGGCCGGACGGCCCGGAGTGCGGCTGCGGGCAGCGCGGCTGCCTGGAGACGCTCGCCTCCGCCGCGGCCGTCAGCCGTGCCTGGGCCGCCGCCTGCGGCGACCCCGCCCAGGACGCGGCGGACTGCGCGCGGGCCGTCGACGCGGGCGACCCCAACGCCCTGCGCGTCTGGGCCGACGCCGTCGACGCACTGGCCGCCGGGCTGGTCACCGCGATCACCCTGCTGGACCCGCGCACGCTCATCATCGGTGGCGGTCTCGCCGAGGCGGGGGAAACCTTGTTCACACCACTGCGTGCGGCCGTCGAGGGACGCATCACGTTCCAGACACTGCCCCACATCGTTGCGGCGGCCCTCGGGGACACCGCCGGATGCCTGGGCGCGGGGATGCTCGCCTGGGACCTACTCGCCACGGAGGTATCCGTCTGATGGCCGGACGCGCAGACAGCACGGTTCTCACCGGTGCCCGGGTCGTACGGCCCGGCGGCATCGAGGAGAACGGCCGGTTGGCCGTCGAGGGCGCACGGATCGCCGACGCGGCCCCCGAGGACGCCCGGACCCTCGACCTGACCGGGCACTGGGTCGTCCCCGGTTTCGTGGACATGCACAACCACGGCGGCGGGGGCGCGTCCTTCACCGCCGGTTCGGTGGACCAGGTGCTGACGGGCGTACGGACGCACCGCGAGCACGGCACCACCACGGTCGTCGCCTCCACCGTGACCGACAGCCTGGACTTCCTCGGCCGCTGGGCCGGGGCCCTCTCCGAGCTGGCCGAACAGGGCGAGATCGCGGGCATCCACTTCGAGGGCCCCTTCATCTCTCCCTGCCGCAAGGGCGCGCACAGCGAGTCCCTGCTCCGCGCCCCCGACCCGGCCTCCGTCGGAGCCCTGCTGAAGGCCGCGCGCGGCACGGCGAAGATGATGACGCTCGCCACCGAACTGCCCGGCGGGCTCGACTCGGTACGGCTCCTCGCCGAACAGGGCGTCATCGCGGCGATCGGCCACACCGACGCCACCTACGAGCAGACCGTCGAGGCCATCGACGCGGGCGCCACCGTCGCCACCCACCTCTACAACGCGATGCCCGCGCTCGGCCACCGCACCCCGGGCCCGATCGCGGCGCTGCTGGAGGACGAGCGGATCACCGTCGAGCTGATCAACGACGGCACCCATCTGCACCCGGCGGCGCTGGAGATGGCCTACCACCACGCGGGCGCCGCCCGGGTCGCGCTGATCACCGACGCCATGGACGCGGCCGGCTTCGGCGACGGCCAGTACCAGCTCGGCCCGCTCGCGGTCGAGGTCAAGGACGGCGTCGCCCGGCTGGTGGAGGGCGGTTCGATCGCCGGGTCCACGCTCACCCTGGACACCGCGTTCCGGCGGGCCGTGACCATCGACCGCATCCCGGTCGAGGACGTCGTCCGGTCGATCTCCGTCAACCCCGCCCGGCTGCTGGGCCTGTACGACCGGATCGGCTCGCTGGAGACCGGCAAGGACGCCGACCTGGTGGTGCTGGACGAGGCGTTCGCCCTCACGGGCGTCATGCGCAGGGGCGAGTGGATCGTCGAGCCCAAGGGGGCCTGAACGGGGGGACCGGCACGGGAGCTTCTGCGCGGGGGCTTGCACGGGGGCTCGCACGGGGGTTCGCAGGGGGAGTTCGCACAGGGAGCCGGAAACCCTCTCATCCCACTCGTATGACCGGAAATCGCCACGCGCGAAAGGGCGTTGCCGCCACCGGTCCCGTGGGTCACGCTGTCCACATGTTGATCAGGGAAGCCACCGCGGAGGACTGGCCTGCCATCTGGCCCTTCTTCCAGACGATCGTCGCCGCCGGCGAGACCTTCACCTACCCCGTCGACCTCGACCAGGACCAGGGCCGTGACTGGTGGTTGCCGGCGCTCCCGAGCCGCACGGTCGTCGCCGTGGACGACTCGGGAGCCGTCCTGGGCACCGCGAAGATGAACCGCAACCACCAGGGCAACGGCTCGCACGTCGCGAGCGCCAGCTACATGGTCGACCCGGCGCACTCAGGGCGGGGCGTGGGGCGGGCGCTGTGCGCGTACACCGTGGACTGGGCGCGTGAACAGGGGTACCGCGCCATGCAGTTCAACGCGGTGGTGGAGACGAACGTCCACGCGGTGAAGCTCTACGAGTCACTGGGGTTCGAGGTCATAGGCACCCTGCCGGAGGGATTCAGGCACCCGGAGGACGGGTACGTCGGGCTGCACATCATGCATCTGCGGCTCTGAGCGGGGCGGGACGATCCCGACCGCCCGCGCGGCTCCCTCGGCGGCTCCCTCGGCGGCTCCCTCGGCGGCTCCTTCGGCGGCTCCTTGGCGTACGAGGCGTACGAGGGGGTGGACGACCGCTGCTCGCCCTCCGGACACCCTCTGGGCCCGTTGCCGTCTCTTTGGCATGATCACGGGAATGACGACGCTCCCTCGGCACGGCACGCCCTGCCTCCGGAACGCCGCATTCCAGTACGCGGGACCGGCAAGCGGCCCGGCGAACGAGAGAGAAGGACCGGGGGGCGAGTCCAGGTGATCCTGACCGTCACGCTGAACACCGCACTCGACGTGACCTACACCGTCGCGGATCTCGTCCCGCACGGCAGCCACCGGGTGAGCGACGTGATCGAACGGCCCGGCGGCAAGGGCGTCAACGTCGCCCGGGTGCTCGCCGAGCTCGGACACCGCACGGTCGTCACGGGGTTCGCCGGCGGCCGCACCGGAGCGCTGGTACGCGAACTGCTCGCCCCGCTGGGCCCCGAGGACGCGCTCGTCCCCGTCGCCGGCGACACCCGCCGCACCGTGACCGTCGTCGAACGCTCCAGCGGACGCGCGACCCGGCTCGACGAGCCCGGCCCCGAGGTCGGACCCGCCGAGTGGGCCGCCCTGCTGCACACGTACGAGGAGCTGCTCGGCGGTGCCACGGCCGTGGCACTCTGCGGCAGCCTGCCACCGGGCATACACGTCGGCGCCTACGCGGAACTCGTCCGCCGCGCACGCGCCGCCGGGATACCGGTGCTGCTGGACACCGGAGGGGAACCGCTGCGCCGGGGGATGGCCGCCCGGCCCGACCTCGCGAAGCCGAACGCCGACGAGCTCGCCCGCCTCACCGGCTCCCGGGAGCCCCTGCGCGCCGCCCGCGACGCCCGCCGCCGCGGTGCCCGCTCGGTGGTCGCCTCGCTCGGCGCGGAGGGCCTGGTCGCCGCCACCGAGGAAGGGACCTGGCGTGCCGTGCCGCCGTCCGTCGTACGGGGAAACCCGACGGGAGCGGGCGACTCGGCGGTGGCCGGGCTGCTGTCCGGGTTCGCCGAGGGGCTGGCCTGGCCGGAGCGGCTGGCCCGCGCGGTGGCGCTGTCCGCCGCGACCGTACTGGCCCCGGCGGCCGGGGAGTTCGACGCGGACGCCTATGCGGAGCTGTTGCCACGCGTAGGCGTGGAACCGCTCACGTCGGCGCTCTGACCCACCGGCGCCGCGGTCCCGGCGCGGTCCCTACTGCTGCTGTCCGGCCTTCAGCGAGAGCTGGTCCAGGTTGGCGTCGCACTGGTCGCCGACCTCGCAGGAGAGCTTCAGGGTGTTGGAACCCTTCGTGAGGTTGACGTAGGCGTAGGTGTTCGTCCAGCCCTTCGCCGCGTCGCCCTCCGCCGCCTGTGCGTAGTTCTTCATGTTGATGGAGCGGGGCGCCTCGGCGTTGACCGTCAGGGTCGTCTTGGCGTCCTTGCCGGGCACGCCGTAGGTCACGTACAGGGTGTACGGACCGGCCTTCGGCACGTCGACCGTCCAGGTGGCCGAACGGCCGACCTCGTTGAGGCTGATGTATTTACCGCTGGCGCTCTTCGCACCGGGGACGGTGTTGTCCAGGGTGGCCGTGCCACCGAGGGTGAGCGCCGCCGCGTCCTGCTTCGGCAGCTCGACCGGCTCGTCCGAGGTGGTGGGCTCCGGGGACGCCGACGTGCCGGGGTCGCCGGTGGGCGCCACCGAGGACGAGGCCTGGTTCTTCTTGTTGTCCTTGTCGTCGCTGTCGCCCGTGGTCAGAGCGACGCCGATACCGATCAGCACGACCGCGACCACCACGATGGCACCGGCGAGGATGGCCTTCGTGTTGGGTCCGCCACGGCCGCCGTTGCCACCGTTGGCGCCCCGCCCCGCCCCGCCGCCGTGCCCGACCGAGCCGGACGCCGTCACGGCGCCGGCACCGCCGGGGTAGGTCTCGGGGGCCGCGTACTGCGCGGTGGGCCGGCCGTACTGCTGCTGGCCGTGCTGCTGCTGGCCGTAGGGCTGCTGGGGCTGGCCGTACTGCTGCGGGGGCTGCTGGCCGTACGCCTGCTGCGGCGGGACCTGCCCGTACTGGCGCTCACCGACGGCCCGCACCTGGTTGTAGGAGGTCCGGGGGACACCGCGCTGAGCCGCCGGCCCCGGGTAGCCGTAGCCGCCACCGCCGGGCGGCTGGGCGCCCGCCGCCTGCCCGTCCTCGTACAGGTAGCCGAACGGATCGTCGTCCTCGGGCTTGCTCTCGCCGTTGTTCCCGGCCGTCATCCCTGGGTCACTCCTCACCATGTCGCCAGCCGTCGCCGACCGGGCGAGCCTACCTCGTACGGAGCATCCGCCGAATGTGCGAAGGTCTCCGCCCCCCTGCTCGCACCCCGTACGGGGCCAGGCACCGGACCGCCGGGTGAACGTCACCCGGCCCTGCGGTGAACCTTCGCCCTGGACCGCTTCTCCACGTACATCCGCTGGTCCGCCGAGGCCAGGACCTCTTCCACGCTCATCCCGCACTCCGCCCAGCCGATGCCGAAGCTCGCGCCGACCCGGACCGCCCTGCCGTCCACCCGGATGGGCGGGATGATCGCGTTCCGCAGGCGTACCGCCAGGTCGGCGGCGTCCGCCGCACCGAGTCCGTCCGCGAGCACGACGAATTCGTCACCCCCGAGACGGGCGACGGTGTCCCCGTCCCGCACACAGGTGCTGAGGCGGCGGGCCACCTCGATCAGCACCGCGTCGCCCGTGGTGTGGCCGAAACGGTCGTTGATCGACTTGAAGCCGTCGAGGTCGCAGAAGAGGACCGCGAGCCCCTTCGCGCCGTCGTCGCGCTCCGGGTCCGGCGCCGCCGTGTGGACATGGTGGTCGTAGGGGAGGCCCGCGAGCCCCGGATCGAGGTCGTACCCGTGGCCGCGGGCCTCCACGTCCCCGTACGCGGCGTCCAGCGCCTCGATCGGCGTGGCCGCGGTGGCGTGCGGGCGCTCGCAGAGCCGCTCACTGAGGCGGGACCGGAGCTCCGCGCTGTTGGGGAGCCCGGTGAGGGCGTCGTGCGAGGCGCGGTGCGCGAGGTTCAGCTCGTGCCGCTTGCGCTCCTCTATGTCCTCCACGTGCGTGAGGAGGAAGCGCGGCCCGTCCGTGGTGTCCGCCACCACCGAGTTGCGGAGCGAGACCCAGAGGTACGTACCGTCGCGCCGGCCGAGCCGCAGCTCGGCGCGCCCGCCCTCGGCGGACGTACGGAGCAGGGTGCCGATGTCCTCGGGGTGGACCAGATCGGCGAAGGAGTGGCGGCGCAGCACCGAGGCCGGGCGTCCGAGCAGTCGGCAGAGCGCGTCGTTGGTACGGAGCAGCCGCCCGTGCTGCTCGCCGCCCACCTCCGCGATGGCCATGCCGCTGGGGGCGTACTCGAAGGCCTGGCGGAAGGACTCCTCGCTGGCCCGCAGCGCCTGCTGCTCGCGTTCGAGACGGACCAGCGCGCGCTGCATGTTGGCGCGGAGCCGGGCGTTGCCTATCGCTATCGCGGCCTGTGAGGCGTACATCTGGAGCGCTTCGCGGCCCCAGGCGCCGGGGCGGCGGCCGTTGCCCGGGCGGTCCACGGAGAGCACTCCGAGGAGGTCCCGGCGGTCGCCGCGGCCCCGGCCGGTGCCGTTGGTGTTGGCGTACATCGGGGCGTAGAGGCGGTCCAGCGGGTGCCACTCGTCCGCGAAGCGGGGCTCGGGGCCTTCGGTGTGCCACTGCGGCACGTCGTCGTCGAGGAGGATCCAGCCCTCGGTGTGCGGAATGAACCGCAGGTCCTCCCAGGCCTCCCCCATGGACAGCCGGCGCTCCCAGGCGTCGCGGGAACCCGTACGACCGGTGATCAGCGCCTCCGCTGCGTTGTTGCCCGCGAAGGCGGCCACGACGAGCTCACCGTCCGCCTGGACGAGATTCACACAGCCCAGCTCGTAGCCGAGACCGGTGACGAGTCCGTCCGCCACGGTCTGCAGTGTGTCGGCAAGGCTGCGCGCCGAATTGAGATCAGCGACGGCCTGGTGCAGCTGCCGCATGGTCGCAAGACGGACGTAGGGCTCCGACTCGGCCTCCATTGCTCGCTCTCCCCGAGACCTCGACAGCAACTCCAGATGTCATATCGACGTACTTATCGCAGTGTCCTCGCCACTGAATCACAGTGAGCTGTGCGGCCGGTACACAGGGTCAACAAATATCGCTCTCTGTGAGCCATGTCACAACAGAACGTGAGAGCGCGTCAGGCTGTTCCCCATGGTGTCCCATCCACTCCGGCGCACCACCGGCGCACTCGCGCAGGGACAGGCGTGCACCGCCGTGGGGCCCGTGTTCGCCGCCCCGACGCACGACCGACGCGCGCCCCCTGCTCGCGAGGCGCGCACGCGGGCTCCGGACACGGCGCCACCGGTGGCGCCGATCCACACGCCATGCGCCTTCCTGGCCGGAGACCTAGGTCTCGACTGGTCCCCTGGCCCGATGCGGGTCCCCGTCGGGCGCGGTTAGCGTGCGAGTGTGCCGCAGACGAAGACCCTCACCCCGAGCCCCGACGCCGTCCCCCATGCTGAGGGGGTGAGCAACGACGAGTTCCGGGCCGCTCTCGCGCGGCTGGCCGCAGGCGTGGTGCTGGTCACCGCCGAGGAGCCGACCGACGACGAGGACGAGCGCGGCGAAGAGGCCGGGATGACCGCGACGGCGTTCCTGTCCGTCTCCCTCGACCCGCCGCTGGTCCTTGTGAGCCTGCGCAACGACTCCCGCATGGACGACCTGCTGGCCGAACAGCCGCTCTGGGCGGTCTCCGTCCTCGCGGCGGAGCAGCGGCAGATCGCGTCCCGGTTCTCGATGAAGGGCCGGATCAGCGACCGGCTGCTCTTCGCGGACGTCCCGCACGTGCGCGGCGAGGTCTCCGGGGCACCACTGGTGAACGGGGCGCTGGCCACCCTGGAATGCCGGACCGAGCAGCGGGTCCTGGCGGGCGACCACACCCTGGTGATCGGACGGGTGCTCACCGCGCACGTGCCGGCGGGGGCGGACGGCGGCGAGCCGCTGCTCTACTTCAAGGGGAACTACCGGACGCTGGGCCGAGGGGCCGGAGGGTCCGGGCGCCTTTGAGGGACCGGGGCCGCCCGGAGGCCGGGGCCACGCCGGGGACCGGGACCGCCCAGGGGCCGGGGAGCCCGGCCGAAGTCACCAGTCGCGGCCGGAGCGGCCCCGCTTGGTGTCGCCCCGCTGCTTCTTCTCCCGCAGCCGGCGTTCGTTGATGCCGCGCGGGATCTTGCGCTTCCGGCGGGGGGCGGGCGGCGGCGCCGTCGCCTCCGCGAGCAGCGCCGCGAGCCGCACGGCGGCCGTCTCGCGGTTGCGCCACTGGGAACGGTGCTCGGAGGCACGTACGGACACGACCCCGTCGGTCAGCCGGCCGGCCAGCCGCTCCAGCGCGCGCTCCTTCCAGACCTCGGGCAGCGCCTCGGTGGCGGCGAGGTCGAAGCGCAGCTCCACCTGGGTGTCGCTGGTGTTGACGTGCTGTCCCCCGGGCCCGGAGGACCGCGAGAAACGCCACATGAGCTCGGCCTCCGGCAGGGAGACCGCACCGCGGATGACATAGGGCCCGGACATGACACCCAGTCTCCCCGGCGTCCGGGCGGTCCGTCACCTTCTTTTGACGGGACCGGACCGCCGAGGGCCTGCGGAGCCCCCGCGCGATACCGAGGGGACGTACCGGGACGAAAGTTCGGCAAAGAAAGTAAAGGGACCTGGAACCTCGTGGCCTCCTCCTCGCGTTATGACGGGTGACGGTAGCTTTCGTGATGGCACGAAGCCCGCACATGACGAGGAAAGGGACTTCCCATGGCAGTAAGCCTGTCCAAGGGCGGCAACGTCTCGCTCACCAAGGAGGCACCGGGCCTGACCGCCGTCACGGTCGGCCTCGGCTGGGACGTCCGCACCACCACCGGCACCGACTTCGACCTCGACGCCTCGGCGATCGCGGTGAACCCGACGGGCAAGGTCGTCTCCGACGGCCACTTCGTCTTCTTCAACAACAAGTCGACGCCGGACCAGACCATCGTCCACACCGGTGACAACGTCACGGGCCAGGGCGAGGGCGACGACGAGCAGATCAACGTCAACCTGGCGGGCCTGCCGGCCGACGTGGACAAGATCGTCTTCCCGGTCTCCATCTACGACGCCGAGTCCCGCAGCCAGAACTTCGGCCAGGTGCGGAACGCCTTCATCCGCATCATCAACCAGGCCGGCGGCACCGAGATCGCCCGTTACGACCTCAGCGAGGACGCCGCCACCGAGACCGCCATGGTCTTCGGCGAGCTCTACCGCAACGGCGCCGAGTGGAAGTTCCGCGCGGTCGGCCAGGGTTACGCCTCGGGTCTGCGCGGCATCGCGCAGGACTTCGGCGTCAACCTCTGACGCGACCCGCGCCCACCCGCGCAGCAGTCACACCTCACTCAGGGCCTCCCCCGCGCACGCGGCGGAGGCCCTGAGTGGTTCGGGCCGGTGCCCGAGGGGGTCCGGAGCCGTCGCCTCGGCGTGATCAGGGCAGGTCGGGCTCCGCCGGGTCGGCCGGGCGCCCGTCGCCGTACAGCCAGACCGACCAGAGCCGCGACAGGTCCAGGCCCGTCGCCTTCTCCGCGTACGCCGTGAAGTCGGCCGTCGACGCGTTGCCGTGCCGGTGGGTTCTGGTCCAGCCCCTGAGCAGCGCGAAGAACTTCTCGTCGTCGTCCACCGCGAGCCGCAGCCGGTGCACGACCATCGCGCCGCGTCCGTACACCGGAGGCTGCGAGACGCCGGCGGCGGTCGGCGGCTCGGCGGGCGGGAAGGCCCAGTTCGCGTCGTCGGCGTACGCCGCCTCGAAGCTCTCCCGGGCCGGGGTGTCCTCGTGGTCCTCGCTCCAGAGCCACTCCGCGTACGTCGCGAGCCCCTCGTTGAGCCACATGTCCCGCCAGGTGGCCGGGGTGACGGAGTCGCCGAACCACTGGTGCGCCATCTCGTGGACGAGGAGCCCGGTGGTCGGCGGGCCGGGATAGTACGGCCGGTTCTGCGTCTCCAGGGCGTACTCGGAGTCCTCCGCCCGGTCCACGACGGCGCCCGCCGAACGGAACGGGTACGGCCCGAACCGCTCCGCCTCCCACGCCAGGATCCGCGGAATCCGGGCGAGTCCGGGCTCCGCCTCCGCCGCCACCTCGGGGTCCACCGCCGTGAAGACCGTGAGGCCGTCGTCGGTACGGGACTCCTTCGTGGCGAAACGGCCGATCGCGACGGTCGCGAGGTAACTCGCCATGGGTTCGGTGGTGCGCCAGGTGTACGTGGTGAGGGTGGGGTCGCCGGTGGCGCCCTCGGTGGTGCGGCGGGAGGCGAGTTCGCCGTTGGAGACGGCCGTCAGCCCCTCGGGGACGGTGACCGCGACGGTGTAGGTGGCCTTGTCGCTCGGGTGGTGGTTGCCGGGGAACCAGGCCGGCCCGCCCGCCGGTTCGCCGAGGGCGACGGCCCCGTCCGCCGTCCGCAGCCAGCCCTCGTGGGTGCCGTCCGCGTCCGTCAGGGTGCGGGGCGCGCCGGAGTAGCGCACGACGGTCTCGAAAGTACGGCCCTCGCGGAGGTGGTCGGCCACCTCCGTGTCGGGGCGCAGGACCAGCTCGCCGCCGGCCCGGTTCACGGAAGCGGGCCGCCCTTCGACGGTCGCCCCGGTGACGTCGAGCCCGACCAGGTCGAGGTGGAAGGCGCTCAGGTCCTGGGTGGCGCGGGCGGTGATCGTCGCCGTACCCGTCAGGTGCTCGGCCTTCCGGTCGACGGCGAGGCGGAGGTCGTAGTGGGTGACGTCGTAGCCGCCGTTGCCGAGCTTCGGGAAGTACGGATCGCGCACCCCGGCCGCGCCCGGCGTCCCGGCCACCCCGGCCCCCGCGTTCGTACAGGCCGAGGCGGTACAGCCGAGGACGGCGCAGGCGAGCAGCAGCGCACCGGCCCGGGCCGGGCGTCGGCGCACGGGGGTACGGCGAGGACCGGCGGGACCGCTCCGGCGAGCGGGGACGGGCGGATGCACGGCGCGATCCTATGTACCGGGTACGCGGCGCGCCCGCTCCCGCGCGAGGGGAGCGGGCGCGGGACGGGAACGGGAGCGGGCGCGGTGATCAACGGGTGAGGGCGGCGACTCCCGCGCGGGCGAACTTCTCGTCGAGGTCGCCGCTCGGGGCTCCGGCGACACCGACCGCCGCGACGGGAGCGCCCTTGACCTGGACCGGGGCGCCGCCCGCGAGGAAGAGGGTGCCGGGGATGTCCTTCAGCGTCGGGGCCTGGTCCAGGCGCTTCACCAGCTCGGAGGTGGGGGCGTTCCAGGAGACCGCCGTGTACGCCTTCTTCTCGGCGGACTCGGGGGACTGCGGCCCGGCGCCGTCGCCGCGCAGGCTGACGATCGTGTTGCCGTCCCGGTCGACGACCGCGACGGAGACGCGCTGGTTCTCCTTCCCCGCGGCGTCGAGCACGGCCTGCGCGGCCTTCGTGGCTGCGGCGACGGTGAGGTGGTTCGTCTGCTGGAGGTTCCGGTTCGCGGCGTCGGCCGAGACGGCGACGGGGGCGGACGAGGGGGCCGACGCGCTGGCGGAGACCGCGCCGAACGTGCCGGCGCCCAGGGCGGCGACGGCCACCGCACCGGTCAGGACCCGGGCCCGCAGCGAGAACCTGCGGGCGGCGGAGGCGGGGGACGAGGGGGCGGCGGGGGGAGTGACGTTCATGACGGGTTCCTCCGGGTTCGGTGCGGCGCCCGGCCGGTCGGCGGTGGCGCTCCGGTATCGATGCTCCGGCCGGAACACGGCCCGTACCGTCGTCGTACCGGCTCGGCCTCCGGCGCGGTCCCGTGGACCTTCCTGTCGGCCGATCGGTTGATGCGGGCCCCGCCCTGCCGGGTCACCATGGTGGAGGCATGGGCGCGTCCGCCCAGCTCACGGCAGACGCGGCGGAGCCCGCCGCACGGCCGGGAGCACCGACGACGACAAGCGTGAGGCGGGTACGAGGTGCGGCGGAGAACCGGCCCGGGGCGGGACGGACCGGCGGACGGTGCTCCGGCCGGACCCGGGTCGTCCGTGGCGCGCACGCCCGATCCGGACGCCCGGTGGCTGGCGCTCCTGCTGCACGCCGCGTTCTTCCTGCTGCTGGGCGCCTCGCTCACGCGGTTCCTGATGCGCCACCCCGGCGAGGCCCGCACCCCGTGGATCATCGGTCTGTCCGTCACTCTCGCCGTCGTCTACGCCCTCGGCCCGGTACTCGGCTCGCGGCCCACCCCGCGCCGGTTCACCTGGCTCGCGGGGCTCGTCACCGTCTGGATGGTGCTGGTCGTCCTCGCGCCGAGCTTCGCGTGGTGCGCCGTACCGCTCTTCTCCACCGGACTCCGCCTCCTCCCGCCCCGTGCCGCGCTCGTCCTGGTCGCCCTGCTCACGGCGTTCGTGGTGGCCGCCCAACTGCGGCTCGCCACCGGCTTCGACCCGAACCTCGTCCTGGCACCGCCCGCCGTCGCGGCCGTGGCGACCGCCGTTCTCGTCCACGTCCGCCGCCAGGCCGACCGCCAGCAGGAACTCGCCGTACGCCAGCGCGAACTCATCGAAGACCTGGTCCGGACGCGACGCGAGCTGGCCGCGACCGAGCGCCGCGAGGGCACCCTCGCCGAGCGCCAACGGCTCTCCATGGAGATCCACGACACCCTCGCGCAGGGCCTTTCCAGCCAGCAGATGCTGCTCCAGGCCGCCGACCGCACCTGGGACACGGAGCCGGGCACCGCCCGCGCCCATGTCCGTACGGCGGCGGGCATCGCCGCCCGCAACCTCGCCGAGGCCCGGCGCTTCGTCCACGACCTGGCACCGGCCGACCTCGCGGAGGGCGCGGGGCTGGAGGCCGCCCTCCGCGCCCTGGCCGCACGGGCCACCACGACGGGCGGGCCCGCCGTGCGCTGCCACGTGGAAGGCGCCGCGCGGTACCCGCTGCCGGACCGGGTCCAGTCGGCGCTGCTGCGCATCGCCCAGGGCGCGCTCGCCAACGTCGCCGAGCACGCGGGCGCCGCCACCGCCGCGCTCACCCTGACCCACCTGGACGACCGGGTCGTCCTCGACGTCGCGGACGACGGCCGCGGGTTCGTCACCGGCGCACCGGAGGCAGGGGCGGAGCACCGGGACGCTCCTGAGCGCCGGGGCCACGGGCTGCCCGCGATGCGTGCCCGGGTACGACAGCTCGGCGGGCGGCTCACCGTCGAGTCCGCCCCCGGCGAGGGCACCGTCCTCTCGGCGGAGATCCCGCTGCCGGACCCGGACCCGGACACGGACCCGGACACGGACCCGGAGGTACCCGGCACCTCCGCGGAGCCCGCCCGTCATGGGGAGCCCGCCCGTCATGGGGAGCCCGACACCCCCGAGGAGCCCGTATGACCCGCCGTACCGTACGCGTCCTGGTCTGCGACGATCACGCCGTCGTCCGCGCCGGACTGCTCGCCCTCCTCGGCAGCGAACCGGACCTCGACGTCGTGGCCGAGGCCGGCAGCGGCGAGGAGGCCGTCGTCCTGGCCGCCCGGCTGGCCCCCGACGTCGTCCTCATGGACCTCCAGCTCGGCCCGGGCATGGACGGCGTCGAAGCCACCCGCAGGATCACCGCCGGAACGGGAGGGAACAGCGCAGGGGGAAGCGGCGCGGAGCCCCATGTGCTCGTCCTCACGACGTACGACACCGACGCCGACATCACCCGGGCGATCGGCGCGGGCGCGACCGGCTATCTGCTGAAGGCCGAGCGCCCCGAGGAACTGTTCACCGCGATCCGGTCCGCCGCGCAGGGCCGCACCACGCTCTCCCCGCCCGTCGCGGACCGGGTGATGGCCCGGCTGCGTACCCCGCCACCCGCGCTCACCGACCGCGAGCGGGACATCCTCGGGCAGCTCGCCCGAGGGCTCGGCAACCGGGACATCGCCCGCACGCTCTTCATCAGCGAGGCGACGGTCAAGACCCACCTGGGGCGCATCTACGCCAAGCTGGGCGTGGAAACCCGCGCCGGAGCGGTCGCCAAGGCCAACGAGCAACGTCTGCTGCCCTGAACCGGGACATCCGGGCCATGGCTTCCGGCCAGGGCTCCCGGCCAGGGCTTACGGGCCAGCGCTTCCGAAGGCCAGGGCTTCCGGGCCAGGATAGGTGGTGCCGCAGGTCACCCGGGGTCTGAAGTCCGGCCGTCCCGCCGCCCGCTCCCGGCATGACACCATCGAACCGTGCTCGACATCGGCTACTCCCTCTCTCGTCGCTTCCCCGACCCCCCGCAGACCGACTACCGCCGCGCGGACGTCCACGCGCTGCGGCACGACCTGTTCTCCGGGGACGTGTACCTCGCGGACACCAAGGCGGACCGCGAAGTATCCACAGCCTGGGGATGGGTGCCGGTGCTCGACTTCGCGTGGGCGCTCTGCGACATCGTCGAGCAGCTCGACCAGGACCCGCGCGGCAACCGCTCCCACAAGGAGCAGTACGCCGAGCTGGACTTCACCGAGTCCAGCGACCGCATGCTCTTCGCACGCCGGTTCGGCTGGGTGAACGTCGAGGCCGACTGGATGCACGCCGACGAACCGCCGCTCACCTTCAGCCACTCACTGCTGCGCCGCGAAGCCCGCGACTTCCTCCAGGACCTGATCGCCGACCTCTCCGACATGCACGAGGGCCTCGCCGACAACCCGGTGATCTGGGACCTCCAGGCCCGCTTCCCCCGCCTCTGACCACGGGCCCAGGCCGCCGGCAGGACCACGGCTCGGGCAGGATCACGGCTCGACCCGGACCCCGATCTGTGCCGCGAACGCCGGGGCCAGTTCCATCAGCTGCACCGGGCTGATCACCGCGCCCGCCAGCCGTTCCACACCCCGCGCGATGTCCAGCTCGGCAGCGGGCCGCAGGTCCACCGACTCCATCGTGACGTTGCTGAAGTCGGCCCGGCGCAGCACGCAGTCGCGGAACTCGACCCGTACCAGCCGGGCGTCCGCGAAGTCCGGCTCCGAGAGCACGCACCCCTCGAAGACGACATCGGTGAGCCGGGCCCCGCGCAGGTTCAGGTAGTCGATCTTCCCGCCGCGCACCAGGACGCGTTCCAGCACCGCCCCGTGCATCTGCACCCCACCGAGGCGCGCGTCCACGATCTCGACGTCGCGCAGCGACGCCTCGGCGAGCTCGGTGGCCACACCCCGTACGCCGGTCAGCACCGAGTCGAGGAACCGGGCCCGCACCAGCTCCGTACGGTCCAGCGCACAGCCGTCCAGCGCACAGTCCATGAACCGGGCCCCGCGCCCCGACTGGTCGGCGAGGTCCACGGAGGAGAACCGCAGCCCGTCGTAGTCGCCGTCCGCCTCCAGCCCGGCGTCCTCGTACGGGGCGAGCGGCGGCAGCCGCACCTCCGGCCGCCGCGCCGCCGCGACCTCCTTCCGGCCGCCGACACCCTTGCCGGTGCCGCCCCTGCTGTTGCTGTTCCCGCTGGTGCTGTTCCTGCTGTTGCTGTTCCTGCCCGCGCTCGCTGCCATGGGCCCATCGTGGCGTACGGGACCGACAGTCCGGAGTCCCCCCTGGGCGCCGCCCCCGTCAGCCCGCCCGGCCGACCCGCATGGGCCGCATGGACCGATGAGTTCGACCAGCCGGTCGAGTCCCCCTACTGTGAGCGACGCCCGTTCGAGGAGGAACAGATGACCCAGCTTCTGCGCGTGCAGAACTTCACCGTGTCGAGCGACGGAATCGCCGCCGGCGAGGAACAAACCCTGGAGCGGCCCTTCGGCCACGTGGACCCTCAGAACCTCATGGCCTGGGCCGGGGCCACCGCAGGCTGGCCCAATCGCACCGACGGCAAGGGCAGCCGCGGCCTGGACGACTACTTCACACGCGACTTCTCCCACAACATCGGTGCCGAGATCATGGGCCGCCACAAGTTCGGCCCGCAGCGCGGCCCCTGGACGGACCATGAGTGGCAGGGCTGGTGGGGCGACGAACCCCCCTTCCACACACCGGTGTTCGTCCTCACCCACCACGAGCGCCCGTCCATCGAGCTCTCCGACACCACGTTCCACTTCGTCGACGCCGATCCGGCCACGGTTCTCGCCCAGGCCCGCGATGCCGCCCAGGGCAAGGACGTACGCCTCGGCGGCGGAGCCACCACCATCCGCGAGTTCCTCGACGCCGACCTCGTGGACACCCTGCACGTGGCGGTCGCCCCGGTGAAGTACGGCTCCGGAATCCGGCTCTGGGACTCCCCCGACGACCTGCGCGACCGCTTCCACCTGGACGTGGTCCCCAGCCCGAGTGGGGTGACCCACCACTTGTTCTGGCGAAAGTGACCGGCGGAGCGCAGAACTGACCTGGCGGGTGCGGGTGTTCGCGGGTTGAGTTGATGCTCGGTGGGCACGGGCGGAGGAGCACTCGCAGGCCGGCCCGACTTCGAGGCCGTCTCGGAACCATCCCCGCCCGCCCGGGGAGCAGGCCAGGCCCGCGTCCCTAACCGATCGACTCCGGCGAACCCAGCTTGGCCAGCGCCGCGTCCGTCAGCCGGTACACGGTCCACTCGTCCTGCGGGCGGGCGCCCAGAGACTCGTAGAAGCCGATGGACGGGGTGTTCCAGTTGAGCACCGACCACTCCAGGCGGCCGTAGCCCCGGTCCACGCACGTCCGGGCAAGTTCGGTCAGCAAGGCCTTGCCGTGGCCACCGCCTCGGCGCTCGGGGCGTACGTAGAGGTCTTCGAGGTAGATGCCGTGGACCCCGCGCCACGTCGAGAAGTTGAGGAACCAGAGCGCGAAGCCGACCGTCTCTCCGTCCTCGTCCGAGACGGCGATGTGGGCGTACGCGGCGGGCCGTTCGCCGAAGAGAGCCTCGCGCAACTGCTCCTCGGTGGCCTGCGCCTCGTCGAGTGCCTTCTCGTAGTCGGCCAGCTCACGGATCATGGCGTGGATGGCGGGGACGTCTGCTGCGGTGGCGGTGCGAATCATGGAGGCAGCGTAGACGCGGCGGCTGGGCAGGACCGATGCCCGGGGTGGCTGAGGGGTGGCACTGTCCCCGCACGCGCGGGGAGCACGGGAGTTCCGGCCCCTGGCTGTGTGAGTTCTGGGGACCATCCCCGCACGCGCGGGGAGCACGATGGCCGCCCAGTTCTCCGGGTGGCGGTCGGGGGACCATCCCCGCACGCGCGGGGAGCACCCGGCGGAGCTGGCGGACGCGATGGAGGCGCAGGGACCATCCCCGCACGCGCGGGGAGCACCCGGCGGAGCTGGCGGACGCGATGGAGGCGCAGGGACCATCCCCGCACGCGCGGGGAGCACTGCTATTGCGGGTCCAGAGCGCCATGCCGATGGGGACCATCCCCGCACGCGCGGGGAGCACCGCTCGTTCTCCGCTGTGAGGTTGGCGGGCACGGGACCATCCCCGCACGCGCGGGGAGCACGCGCCCCGCAACGACCTACCGGGGTGGATGACGGGACCATCCCCGCACGCGCGGGGAGCACGATCCGGGAGACCAGGAGCCACACCCGGGCGCCGGGACCATCCCCGCACGCGCGGGGAGCACCCGCAGAACAGCAGCAACGGCAAGGGCGCGAAGGGACCATCCCCGCACGCGCGGGGAGCACGAAGCCGCTGCGCTGCTCGGCCACTGCGCGGCGGGACCATCCCCGCACGCGCGGGGAGCACGCGACCCGCAGGGCCACCGTGCCCCGGGCGGCGGGACCATCCCCGCACGCGCGGGGAGCACTCTTCCTGACCTGCAAGTTCATCGCGCCCAAAGCCCGGAACCGACCAACTTCAACGACTCCGACATACCGGCCATTCCGCACATCCGCAATCCAGCGCATCCCCGCCCCCAGTCTCCCCCGACCACCCCCGCCAAGTCCGCCAAGTCCGCCAAGTCCGCGCACCTCCCGGCCACCACAGGCCCCGGAGTGAGCCAACCGCCGCCAACCCCCGCAACCGCAGCGGCCCCGCGCGCACCGGGGTGACCGAACGCTGACGCGTTGGTCACCCGGTGCGCGCGGGGCCGCCGGTGCCTTCACCTGCCGCGAGGGGCCTTCAACTGCCGCGAGCCGGCCGCTGAGCAGGCGTTCAACAACCGCTGGAGAGCCGCTGAGCAGCCGCTACCGCACGGTCACCTCCACCCCCGCACGTACGGACTGCTTCGGAAGGCTGACCGTGAGGATGCCCGTGGCGCTGTCCCAGTGGTACGCGTCGTGGGAGAGGCGCTTGCCGTGGGCGGTGACCTCGGTGGGGGCGTGGGTGGTGCCCAGGAGGGAGAGGGTCCAGTTGCGGTTCTTGACCTGGCCCTCGTAGGAGCCCTTGGCCGCGCCGATCTTCACGGTCCTGAGCACGCTCTTGCCGGAGCCCTTCCCCGAAGCCTTCTCCTTGTAGGTGACGGTCGTCGTGGCGCTCCGGGCCTTCGTCGTCGCGGTGGTGCCGTCGTCCTCGTACAGCTGGTACGAGCCGTTGGCGCCGGAGGCGATGGAGAGGGTGACGTCGGTCAGGGGGTTGCGGTCGTTGTCGGTGACGTTCTTGGTGCGGGTGGGCATGATGCCGCCGGACTTGACGAAGACGGGCATCGTGTCGAGGGTGGTGGCCACGTTCTGCGTGGTGCCGCCCTGGTACGTCTTGCCGGTGAACCAGTCGGTCCACTCGCTGCCCGACGGGAACCACACCGGGGTGGTGGTGCTCTCGCCGGGCGTGGTCACGGGGGCGACCAGGACGTCGGAGCCGTAGAAGTACTCGCTGTCGGCCGCCGCGTAGGCCGCCGGGTCCTCGGGGTACTCCAGGTAGGTCGGGCGCACGATCGGTACGCCGGTGCGGTTCGCTTCCTCGGCGAGGGAGTAGGTGTAAGGCACCAGGTTCTCGCGGAGGTTGAGGAAGGCGTCGGCCGACTTACGGGCCGCCGGGCCGTACTGCCAGGGCAGCCGGTCGCTGTGGTTGCTGTGCAGGCGGTCGACGGGCTGGAAGGTGCCGAGCTGGACCCAGCGGGCGTACAGGTCGTCGGGGAGCTTGTTGGTGCCCTTCTCCGAACCGGCGAGACCCGTCGTGTCGACGTGCCCGCCGATGTCGTGGGTGATGGAGGCCATGCCGGTCGCCGCGGACTCGCCCGGGGTGTAGCCGACCTCGAAGCGCAGCGTCCCCCAGGTGGAGAGGGTGTCACCGGTGAAGTGGAGGGTGGTGCGCTTGTCCGCCCACGGCCCGGTCGGCAGCGCCTGCTGGCCGCTGTAGCCGCCGGCCTGGAGCGAGCCGTAGGCGCGGGACATGACGAAGCCGCGGCCGATGGCCCGGGCGGAGTCGTCGGCGTAACTCTGGTTGATCCACGCGTCGGGGGTCACGCCCTGCAGCGAGGACTGCGAGGAGTCGCAGCACCAGTCGAGCCACCAGAAGTCGACGCCCTGCTCGTCCATGGTCCGGTGCAGGTCCATGTAGGCCTTGAGCTGGTCCGCGTCGCCGAAGTCGAAGGTGTAGCAGTCGCTTCCGCAGGCGCCCTTGGCGAGCTTCCCCTTGGCGGTGGCCTGCGCCTGGGCGAACTGGGGGTCGGAACCCTGGATGCTCGGGTGCGTGTTGAGCGTGTTGTGGAGGCCTTGGTCCTCCGACCAGTCGAAGAAGCCCTTGGCGTCCGGGAACTTGTTCTCGTCGATCTCCCAACCGCGCCAGGTGTCACCGGCCTTGAAGTCCGTGTCGGTCACCAGGACGTCGAGGGGGACGCCCTCCGCGCGGAACGCCGGCAGGATCGTGTCCTGGTAGTCGGCGGCCGTACGGTCGAAGTACTCCGAGTACCAGACCCCGTAGGCCCAGGCGGGCAGCAGGGCGGGCGGCCCGGTCAGGGTGGCGAGGTCCGCGAGGCCCTGCTTGTAGTCGTGGCCGTACCCGAAGACGTAACCGTCCTGGTAGGACGATCCGCCGTGCGCCGGACGGGGGCGGACCTTCTTCGACGTGAGGTCGTACAGGGCCGACGGGGAGTCGTCGAGGAGGTACCAGCCGTCCTGGCTGAGCAGGCCCGGCGTGGTGGTGACGGGGGCCGCGTTGTCGCCGTTCACGCCGTCCAGGCCGCGGCGGTAGCCGCCGAGTGCGAGGTGCGGCTGCGGTGCGGGCGACTTCGGGGAGGCCACCGAGAGGGTGTCCGCGTTGATGTGGCAGCTGCCGCCGTCGGGGCAGCCGAGGGCGATGTCGTTGGCGCCCGCCTTGAGGGCGACGGAGACGGAGGCGGTCTGCCAGTCGTCCCAGTCCTTGGTGGCGGGCAGTTCGAGGGTCGCGGTCGACGCGGTGGCCCCGGCCGAGGACCCGGCACTCGTCACGGTGGCGGTGCGGGCCCGGTGGAGGCCGTCGCCGCCCTGGCCGTTGGCGTACCGCACCCGGAGCGTGTAGACGCCGTCGGCGGGGACGCCGACGAGGTGGGTGGTGAGGCCGGACCCCTGGTTGAGCTCGGCGACGAAGCCGGTGCCCGCGTACCCCTGGTGGTCCAGGGCGCCGGTGGCCGAACCGGCCAGCCGGGCCGCCTCCGCCTCACAACTCGTCCCGTAGAGGCAGCTCTTGACGGCGGTGGTGTTGGCGGAAGGGTACGAGTCGTCGCCGGCGGCCAGCAGGGCGACGCTGTCGAGATTGACCGATCCCGAGTCCGTGGCGGTCCGGGTCAGTGCGACCGTGTGCTGCCCCTTGGCCAGGTTCAGTTGCGCGGTGGCCTTGGCCCAGGTGTCCCAGTCGGCGGTGGTGGGCAGTTCCACCTTCTGCGGGGCGCCGCCGTCCACGGAGAGCGAGAGGGTGCGGGTCTCCGCCTTGCCGTCGCCGCCCTGGGCGTTGGCGTAACGCAGAGCGAACCGGTAGGCACCGTCGGCGGTGACATCGATGTCAGTGGAGACCGAACTGCCGGTGGCCTCGAAGCCGGCGGCGAAGGCGGCTCCGGTGTGGCCGCTGTGGTCGGACGCCGTGCCGAGGCCCGCGAGCCGGAGACTCTCCGCCTCGCAGAGCGCGCCGAGCTCGCAGACGAGCCGCTGCCAGGGGGCGGCGGCGACGGGCTGCTTGCCCGCGTCGAGCTGGACGGAGAAGTTCTGGGAGTCGAACGCCCCGGAGCCGACCCGGTAGCGCAGGGTCATCGCGCTCGTCCGGACGGTCAGCCAGCCGTCCTTCGTCCGCGCGGTGTAGGCGGTCGGAGTGAATCCGTCCCGGCCGATCGCGTTGAAGGTCGGGTCGTCGGTGAACTTGCCGTCGCCCGCGTACTCGGTACGGACGAGGGTCGGCGAGAGGATCTCGAAGCGGGCACCCCCGGAGGTGACGGTGGGTATCCGGGCTCCGTGGCTCCCGCCCGCGGTGGCGGTACCCGCACCGGCGGTCAGGGTCGTCGAGGCGGCCACGGCCAGGGCGGCCACGGCGCCCACTCTCCGGCGCACACGTGGACTTCCGCCACGGCTCTTCGATGCGGCTTTCACATGCGACTCCGTTCTCCTGTAAGCCGGTCCACGGCTCGTCCCGGCCGCGCCGGCCACTTTTTCCCACGTTGCAAAATCGGCCGTCCGGCATGCAGGAGAACACGCCGTCTCGCGCGGTGTCCATAACGCTGCACCGTGGACACGAAGTTGGATGCCGTGGCGGGTGGGGTGCCGGCAACCCCCGGGCGAGCGACTGCGGTTCGCGCCACGGTGACCGGCCGTCACCGGCCCAGCAGCCGCCGGGCGATCTCGGCGTGGTCCGGGGCGAGGGTGTGCGCACCCTCCCTGCTGTGCCAGAGCACGTTCTGGAGGACCCGGCCCAGGGTCCAGGCGCGCGCCCGCTCGCGGTCGTAGGCGGGTCCGAGCGCCTCGCTGAGGGCGTCGAAGCGCCAGCGGACCTCCGCGGGGTCGAAGCGGTTGTCCAGGGCGGGGAAGAGTTCGAAGCCCGGGTCGCCCGCCAGGGGTTTCGGGTCCAGCGCGACCCACTCGTGGGCGCGGTCCGTGCCCGGGCGGCCGGCCAGGACGTTGTCGTAGTGCAGGTCCCAGTGGAGCAGCCGGTCGCCCGGTTCGCCGGCCACCTCGCCCAGGGCCGCCGCGCAGTCCGCGACCAGCCGCCGCTCCTGCTCGTCGGCGAGGGTGGTCAGGGCGCGGGGCGTCTCCGCCAGCATCCGGTCCGCCATGTCCGCCAGCGTGCGCAGCCCCGGCGGCGCGGGCACCGCCACCAGCCGGGCCAGCACCCGCGCGAGGACGCCCACCGCCTCCCGGGCGTCCGGGACCGCCGACAGGGGGCGGCTCTCGTCCAGGCGCTCCAGCAGCATCGCGCCGGTCTCCGGGTCGTGGGCGAGCAGCCCGACCGCCCCGGCCCCCGCCTCGCCCCACGCCCGCAGCGCGAGCGCCTCGCCCGCCGACTCCTCGTCCACCAGCTGGAGTTTCAGCGCCGCCGGGCGGCCGTCGGCGAACCGGACCACCGGAAGGACCAGCGCGCACATGCCGTACATCGACGGCCCGTCGACGCGCAGCCCCCACTCCCGGAGGCAGCGGGCGGCCAGCTCCGGCAGGGCGTCGGTGAACGCCCGGCCGACCGCCCCGTGGAACATGGTCTGGGTGGCGATCAGCTCTTCCGGGATGTCGATCACGCCACCGATCGTAGGACCGTGCGTCAATCGGGACCATGGAGCGAAACCGCCCGGCAGCAGCAGCCGTCGCCGCCGCGATCGGCCGCTGGATGGCCCGATCCCCGGGTACATACGTCTGGTTGACGGTCCTCCTCGTCACCTCCCACCTGCTGGGACCGCTGCTGCCCGCCGCCGAGGGATTCGTCCGGCTGCCCGCACCCGCCGATCCGCACACACTCGCGGACCGCCCGTTCCGGGTGTTCCTCGCCGGTCTGCTGTGGCTGCCCGAGGGCGGTCACTGGGTGCTCTGCGCGGTGCTCTTCACCCTCTTCCACGCGCCCGCCGAACAGTGGCTCGGGACCCTGCGGTGGTGCGCCGTGGTGGCCGTGGCGTACGCGCCCGCCGGGCTGCTCGCGGAGGCCGTACTGCTCTGGGCGGCACGGCACGGGCACGCGTCCCTGTCCGCCACCGACTCCCTGGTGTACGGCACCGATCAGGGGCTGGCGGGGATCGCGGCGGTGCTCACCTACCGGCTGCCGCGCGCGTGGCGGTACGCGTACGCCTTCGCCGTCCTCGTCTTCTGCGGGGTCCCGCTGGGCGCCGGACCGGACGTGACCGACCTCGGCCGGTTCGCCGCGGCCCTGGCGGGACTGGCCTGTTTCCCGCTGACCCGAAGACCCCGCCCCCGGGCACGCCGACCCCGGGCGCCGGGACGGGCCGCGGCCCAGTAACCTCCCGCCCACGGCTCGCACGCGGCCCACCGCGCCGCCGACCGTTGGGAGGCGCTGAGGGGGCGTTCCCGGTCGGGGCCGGGGCGCGGGAACGGGGCCGGGGCGCGGGAGCGGGGCCGGGGCGCGGGAACGGGGGCGCTGGGGGGCATCGGGCGTGCGGGCGCCGGACGGGTGCCGGACAGGTACCGGTCCGGTGTCGCGCGGCTTCCGCCGCGCGGCCGGCGCACCTACGCTGCGGCCATGACGGTGAACCCCGCGCACCCCTTCGACCTGGTGATCTTCGACTGCGACGGCGTCCTGGTGGACAGCGAACGCATCTACGTCAAGGTGGACGCGGTCGTCATGGCGGAGCTGGGCGCGCCCTTCACCGAAGCGGAGATCATCGAGCGGTTCGTGGGCTCCTCGGTGGAGGTGCTGCGGGCGGCGGTGGAGGAACGTATCGGCAGGCCGCTGGCCGACGACTGGGACGCGCCGTACTCCCACCTCTACCGCACCGCGCTCGCCGGACTGACCGCCGTGGACGGCATCCCGGAGGTGCTGGCCGCACTCACCGTCCCGTACTGCCTCGCCTCCAACGGCTCCCATCGCTCCATCCGGCGCAGCCTGGCCACCACCGCGCTGAGCCACCACTTCGAGGGCCGCGTCTTCAGCGCCGCCGACGTCGCCCGGGGCAAGCCCGCCCCCGACCTCTTCCTGCACGCCGCACGGACCCTGGGCGCCGACCCGGCGCGGTGCGCGGTGATCGAGGACAGCGCGTACGGGATCGCCGCGGCCCGCGCCGCCGGGATGCGCGCCTTCGGGTACAGCGGCGGCCTCACCCCGCCGGCCCGCCTCGAAGGTCCCGGCACGGTCGTCTTCGACGACATGCGCGCCCTGCCGGGGCTGCTCGCGGCCGGCTGACGCCTTCCGCGCCCGCTTCCGTACCCGTTACCCGTACCGCCCCCGGGCGCGCGGTCCCCGCTCCCACCAGGCACCATCGGTGTCCGGGGCGGCACCCGTACGCCGCCTCCGGGCCCTGCGGGTCCGCCACCCACCTCACCGGAGCACGCATGTCCTACGACGTCCACGCGGTCCGCGCGCAGATCCCCGCCCTGAAGTCCGGTTCGGCGCGCTTCGACGCCCCCGGAGGCACCCAGACCCCGCAGCCGGTGATCGACGCGATCGTCCACGCCCTGGCCCACCCCCTCGCCGTACGGGGCGTCCAGAACGAGGGCGAGCGCAACGCCGAGGCCATCGTCGCCGGTGCCCGCTCCGCGCTCGCGGACCTGCTCGGGGCCGACCCGCGCGGCATCGTCTTCGGCCGCAGCTCCACGCAGCTCACCTACGACCTCGCACGGACCCTCGCCAAGGAGTGGGGCCCCGGCGACGAGGTGGTGGTCAGCCGCCTCGACCACGACTCCAACATCCGTCCCTGGATACAGGCCGCCGAGGCGGCGGGAGCAACCGTCCGCTGGATCGAATTCGACCCGGAGACGACCGAGTTGACCCCCGACCACGTGCGGGACGCACTCGGCGGACGGACCCGGCTGGTCGCCGTCACCGGCGCCTCCAACCTCACCGGCACCCGCCCGGACCTGCCCGCGATCGCCGAGCTCGTGCACGGCGCCGGCGCCCTGTTCCACGTGGACGCCGTGCACCTCGCCGCCCACGCCTCGGTCGAACTCGCCGCGATCGGCGCGGACTTCCTGACCTGCTCGCCGTACAAGTTCCTCGGCCCGCACTGCGGCGTACTGGCGAGCCGGCCCGAACTGCTGGAGACCCTGCACCCCGACAAGCTGGTGCCGTCCACGGACGCCGTCCCCGAACGCTTCGAACTGGGCACACTGCCCTACGAGTTGCTGGCAGCCGCCCACGCGGCCGTGGACTTCCTGGCCGGCCTGGCGCCGGCGGCCGAAGGCGCGACGGCCCCTCGGCGGGAGCGCCTGGTCGCCGCGTTCGAGGCGATCGAGGCCCACGAGGACGCCCTGCGGGTGCGCATCGAGACCGGACTCGCCGCACTCGACGGCGTCACCGTGCACTCCCGCGCCGCACTGCGCACCCCGACCCTGCTGCTCACCTTCCCGGGCCGCTCCGCCGCCGACGCCTCGCGCCACCTGGCCGCCCGGGGCGTCGACGCCCCCGCGAGCTCCTTCTACGCCCTGGAGGCCTCCCGCCACCTCGGCCTCGGCGACGCGGGCGGACTGCGCGTCGGCCTGGCCCCGTACAGCAGTGAGGAGGACGTCGACCTGCTGCTCGACGCCCTCGCCGACTACCTCACCGCCGGTCCCGCCCGCGCCTGAGCGGGCAGACCGACGCTCCCTGTCCGCCGGGGCTCCGCGTACGCCTCGGAGCCCCGGACCGCGGTGGTGCCCCGTTTCACACGCCGGTGAGGGCCACCAGGGCCGCCAGACGGTCGTCGAGAGGACCGGAGACCGTACGGACGGGGGCGCCCGCCGCGCGGAGGGTGTCCAGCAGAAGGCGGTCCGAGAGAACGCGGAAGTGCTCGGCGATGGGCGGTGTGCCGTCGCGCAGGGGGAACTCGACCGGGAGGTGGACGAAGACGTCGTACGAGGTGAGCGCGCGGTGCAGGAACTCGCGGCCCAGATGGTCGAGCACGGTGCGGTAGGGGTCGCCGTCGCCCCCGTCGGCGACCACGTCCCACACGTCCGGGCCGGCGGCGGGGTGGAGGCCGACCGCGAGCCGGACCGTCGCGTAGACCCACTCGTGCAGGAGGGAACCGTCCGAGAGGAACCCCTTCGGGTACGCCGCCTCGGCCAGAAGCCGCTCGGCGTGACGGCGCACGACGAGCTGAACCAGCTCGGGCTCGGTGGCCTCCTCCAGCGAGGTGGGCCGGCGGCTGCCCACCGGGTCCCGCATGGGGGTGCCGTGCGCGGCGGGCAGCCCGACGCGGGCCGTGGCGGCGCTGATCAGGGTGGTCTTTCCGGCTCCGTAGGCGCCGACGAGGGCGATCCTCACAGCAGTGCTCCTGGTGGGGTGGGATTCGGTTCGGGCAGAGGTACCGCGAGGGGTGAAGGCGCCTTCGGCAGCCGGTACCACCCGTGGTGGGCCGCGAGGCGGCGCAGGTGCGGGTCGTCACCGACGATCACGGCGCGGTCGGTCAGGGCGAGCATGGGCGCGTCGGAGACGTGGTCCCCGTAGGCGATCGAGGAGGCCAGGTCGATGCGGTGGACGGCGGCCAGCTCCCGTACGGCCGCCGACTTGGCGTCGCCGATCATCGGCTGGTGCGGGCGATCGGGGAGCCTGCCGGTGTACAGGCCCGAGACCGGATCGATCTCGGGCTCGGTGCACAGCAGGTGATGGGCGCCGATGTGCTCCACGAGGGGCAGCAGCACGGCGGGGAACGAACCGGAGACCAGGACGACCCGGTAGCCGTCCCGGCGGTGGGCCCGCAGCGCTTCCAGGACGGGTTCGTGGAAGAAGCCGCCCCCGGCCACCTCGGCGAGGAACCACGCCTCGGCCAGTCTCGTGATCTCGACGGCGGGCGCTCCGGTCAGCAGCCGGAAGTAGGCGCGGTTGGTCTCCTCACGGCTGACCCCGGCCATCGTCATGGCCTTCAGGCGCTGGCGGGCGTGCACGGCCTCGTGCGGGGGCCGGCCCCGGGCCGCGTACCAGTAGACGAGGAAGCGGAAGATCGCGGTGCCGCGGGTCAGAGTGTCGTCGACGTCGAAGAAGGCGGCGGGGCGGTGATCGGCGGAGGTCATGTCGGAGCCATCCCGGAGGAGGAGCGCGGTCGGCCCTGGCCCGGGCCGACCGCGCTGCGGACGGAGGGGGTGGACGAGCGACCCCGAGGTCAGGCGGCGGCGCCCTTCGCCACCAGCAGCTCGGCGACCCCGAGGGCGCTTCCGGCCTCCTGGAGCTCGTCGTCGGCGACCTCCACGCCGTACGTGCGGCTGAGGTCCACGGCGACCTCGACGAGGACGAGCGAATCGAAGCCGATGCTTTCGAAATCCGTGTCGACGGAGGTGGTTTCGGCGGGGGCCTCGTACTTGTCGACGAGGAGGGTCAGGATCACGTCGGCGAAGGAGGCGGCGGAGGCGGATGTGACGGAATTGCTCATGGAACTGTGTTTCCTCTCCGGGGTTTCGGGGTGGTGTGATGCACGGTTCCCGTGCCGGGTGCGCGGGGTTTCCGCGGAGTTCGGCACGCTTGGATGCTGCGCGTGAGCCGTGGGAGGGCCCGGCCCGTGGACCGGCCCGGCGACGGTGGGGCCGCCGGGGAGGGCGGTCCGGGCCCGGACCCACGGGAACGCGCGCGGTACGGGCACGCAACGGCGGTGGTGCGCGCGGAGGGCCACGAAGGGCGCGCGGCGAAACCGGCGCGCGAAGGGCCGCGTGGAACGCGCAACGGCACCGGTGCGCGTGGGGGAAAGCTGTGGCGCGGGCGCGTGACGGGCGTCGCGCCGCACCTGGGACGCGGGATCAGACCGGGACGACGTCCGGCCAGGTAAGAGCGGCGGAACCCCAGGTCAGGCCGCCGCCGAAGGCGGTGAGCACCAGGCGGTCGCCGGTCTTGAACGTCCCCTTCGCCGCCGCGTCGGCCAGAGCGAGGGGAATGGACGCGGCAGAGGTGTTGCCGACCTTGTCGATGTTGGTGACGGCCCGGTCGGCGTCGAGGCCGATCTGCTCCGCCACGGACCGCAGAATCCGGAGATTGGCCTGGTGACCGACGAGGTACTCCACCTCGTCCCTGCTCCAGCCGACGTTCTCCAGAACGGCGAGCGAGGACTCCGCCATGCGGCGGACCGCCTGGGCGAACACCTTCTTGCCCTGCATGGTGAAGTAGTGGTCCTCGGTGGCCGCCGGCACGTCGCCGGAGGGCTGCCGGGAGCCGCCCGCGGGGATCTTGATGAGGTCCTTGCCGGTGCCGTCGCTGCCCAGGTCGAAGCCGAGCAGCCGGCCCGGCTCCTCTCCGGTGCCCCGGCTCAGCACGACGGCCCCGGCTCCGTCGCCGAAGATCACCGACGTGGTGCGGTCGTTCGGACTGAGGATGGTCGAGTAGGTCTCGGCCCCGATGACGAGCGCCCGCTCGACCCGGCCCGCCACGATGGCGTTGGCGGCGGCTTCGAGGGCGTAGACGAATCCGGAGCACACGGCGGCGATGTCGTAGGCCGCGGCGTGTCCGAGCCCCAGCCGCGCGGCGACGTCGGGCGCGGTGGCGGGGCAGTGATGGTCGGGCGTGGTGGTGGCGACGATGAGAAGACCGACCTCGGCTCCTTCGCCGAGTCCGGCGGACTTCAGGGCCGCGCGGCCCGCCTCGGTGGCCAGGTCACCGGTGGACTGGCCGGGCGGGGCCCAGTACCGTTCCCGGATTCCGGTGCGGGTGGTGATCCACTCGTCGGAGGTGTCGAAGATGTCGGCGAGTTCGGCGTTGGTGACTCGTCGGGACGGCAGATGCGTGCCGAGCCCGCGCAGGACTGCGTGCGGCATGGGTATCCCCGGTTCTCCTGGGTGGTGTCTTCCGGTTCTGTGGGTCCTCGCAGGGGTGGTTCTGGTTCTCCGGTACGGGTGCTCGGGTGCGGGCCGTGCGGGGCCGCCGGGGTTCAGCCGGCGGCGCGGACGAGCTCCGAGCTCGTGTCGATGAGCGCGTACTCCGCCTGGGCCAGCTCGATCGCCTCGTCGATGCTCACCACGGGCTTGAAGCCGTAGATGTCGATGATCTTCTGGAGCCGCTCGGGTATGGAGCCGCCCACCGTGTGGTACGGGATGTTGAGCTCGTCCAGGGTCCTCAGCATCAACTCGTCCGCGAGGGACCGGAAGCGCTCGTTGACCGGGCGGTGGCCGTCCTGAACCAGCGGGAACTCGATGGGCAGGTGGACGAAGGAGTCGTAGGTGGCACGGGCGTGCTGCTTGGCGGGCACCGCCATCTGCTCCAGGACCTTGCCGTAGAAGCCGATCTCCTCGGTGACCTCGATGGCGTCCAGGTTCACCGACTCGTTGGGGTTGATGCCGACCAGCACGCGGACGGTGCCGTACGCCCACTCGTGCAGGGACGAGCCGTCGGAGACGAAGCCGTCGGGCAGGTGGGACTCGTTGACCGCGCGCTCCTGGTTGCGCCGCATGATCAGCATGATCAGCTCAGGCGGGGTGCACTCCTCCAGCGTCTTGCCGGGGATGGAGATGGGCAGCAGTTCCCGCATGGTCTTGGCCGACGAACGCGGCAGGCCGACCAGATGCGAGACGGCCATGGTGGTCAGGGTCTTGCCGACGGAGTAGGTGCCTGCGATGGCGAGCTTCATGACTTGTCTCCTGTGATGATCGGGGCGCTCGGCTCCGGTGCGCGAACGCCGTGGGTCGTGGGTCGTGAAGGGGTTCAGGACGAGTACCGCGGCAGCCGGTGGACCACCGAGCAGACCACGGAGATGTCGGCGAGCTGCGCGGCGATGTCCGCCCGGCGCCAGGTCTCGCCGAGGCGGTTGTTGAGCAGGACGGAATCCCGCAGCTCCGCCCGCATGGGCAGCGGTCCGCCGTCGGCGGCCGCGCGCGGCCGGTGCGGCGTGGTCGCCTCCAGCAGGGTGCTGCGCATCCACAAGGTGTCCGAGTCGGCACGGGGAACCTGGTCCAGCTCGTAGAGCAGTACCTGGCCGATCTGGAGGGCCGTCACGAACGCGTCCACCAGGTGCACGGACGGCTGCTGCTCGCCCTCCATGCCGCCGAGCGTGCCTTCCGGCCCGCCGGTGAGCCGGATGTCCGCGGTGGCGACGCTGCTGCCGGGCCGGATCTGCATGCTCTCGACGCGCTGGACACCGAGCCGGCGGGTGTCGCCGTAACCGCCGTCACGGACGACGGGCGCGGTGCGGGCCCGGGCGCCCGGCGGGAGGTCCGGGTGGTCGGCCTCCAGGCGGATGCGGAGGGTGCCCACGGTGGCCTCGACGGCGGTCCGCGCCCGGCCGGGCCGGGGCGAGGACAGCCGGCCGACCAGCTGCGCGGAGACCGGGAAGCCGGTCAGGTCGTCCTCCACCGGCCGGTTCCCGGCCTTGATGCGGACCCGGGCGAGCCACACGGTGGCGAGTTCCCGCTCGGTCAGCCCCAGGTGACTCGTGAGCAGGGCCTCCGTGAGCTGGGCACCGAGCAGCAGGACGTCGACGGTGGAGAGGTGCGGCCGCTGGTCGGTGTCGCCCTTGCGGGACCAGTCGCTCGGATAGTCGACCTGTGCGGTGGCGGCCAGCCGGGGCGCGTCCGAGGCCGCACCGTCCGGCTCCGGTACGTGGAAATCGGTGAGGCGGTGCCGGGAGCGCTTGTAACCCTCGCCGAAGAAACGGCGTTCGGGCGCGCCCAGGTAGTCGGAGATGTCCGGCAGGTAGGGGGAGGCGACGGGCAGAACGGACGAGGCGGACTGAGCGGGCATCGAGTTCCTTCCCTGTGCTCTGGACGTGGCGTCGGGCGGTACGCCCGGATTCTGCGCTCGGTACGGGCGCCGGGCCGGACGGGTACGGGGCGCGGGCCCCGTGCCCGGGTGGACCCGGCCGGCGCGGCACCGGTTACGGCGCTGCCGTGAGGCTGGGCTCCACCGACTCGTCGGCCGCGGTCACCCCGGCGGACGCGGCGGGCTTCGGCCTGCGGAGCAGGAGGCTGATGACGAGGGCTCCGGCGAGTACGACCAGGCCGTCGACGAGGATGCCGAAGGTGGTGCCGTCCAGGACCCCGGCGGCGGAGGCGACGCCGTCGTCCAGAACCCCGTACTGCGAGGCGGCCACCGCCGACATCACCGGGATGCCGAGCGTGAAACCGATCTGCTGGGTCATGGCGGCCAGGCCGGTGGCCAGTCCCTGCTCGCGGTCCTCGATGCCGGAGGTGGAGACGACGGTGTACGAGACGATCGCCAGGACGTGGCCGAAGCCGCCGACGAACGTGGTGAACAGGACGGCGGCGATACCCGCCGACTTGTCCTCACTCAGCCAGAACAGCGCACCGGTCATGACGCCCTGCACGGCCAGCCCGAGGACCAGACCGCCCTTGGCGCCGGTACGGGCGATGATCTTCGATGCGAAGGTGCCGCCGATGAACGCGCCGAGTCCCAGGAACCCGAACATCAGACCGGTCTGGAACGGGGTGAGGTTCAGCACCTGCTGCAGGTAGAGGGTGAGCAGGAAGGAGAGCGCCGACTCCATGGAGAAGGTGATCAGCCCGCCCAGGTTGCCCCACTTGACGGAGTTGGCCTTCAGGACACGCACCGGGGCGAGCGGCGCGGCGGCCTTCAGCTCGATCAGGTAGAAGGAGGCCAGGAGGACGGCGGCGACCAGCAGGGTGACCCAGGTCTGCGCGGAGTCCCAGCCCTCGCGCTCGGCACTGGTGATGCCGTACACGAAGGCGAGCAGGCCCGCGGTGACGGTGATCGAACCGGGGACGTCCAGCTTGGGACGGTCCTCGGCGACCGAGTTGCTGATCACCAGCACGCCGCCGATGAACAGGGCGACGCCTACAGGGACGTTGATGAAGAAGTCCCAGCGCCAGGAGAGCAGGTCGGTGAGCACACCGCCGAGGACCGCGCCGCCGGCGAAGCCGAGGGAGAGCAGCGCCCCGTTCAGCCCGAGCGCCTTGGTGCGCAGCGGGCCTTCCGGGAAGCTGGTGGTGATCAGGGCCATGCCGGACGGTGTGACGATGGCAGTGGCGAGACCCTGCAACACCCGGGCCACGATCATCAGTTCGGGACTGTTGGCCAGGCCGCCGAGCAACGAGGAGACCGTCAGCAGGGCCATGCCGACGAGGAAGAGCTTCTTCCGGCCGATCAGGTCGCCGATGCGGCCGAAGAGGAGCATGAAGCCCGCGGCGGTCAGGGCGAAGGCGGTGGAGATCCACTGGAGGCTGTCGAGCCCGAACCCGAGGTCCGAGCCGATCTCCGGCAGCGCCACCGTGAGGATGGAGAAGTCGACGGCGAACATGAATTGCGCGCCCAGCAGGACGACGAGGATCGTCTTCTGCTTCCCTGTCATGGACAGTTCTGTGGAGTGTGTCTTCGGCATGGGCAGAAGCCTCACGGCGATCCTCCTCACCAAACAGTGCGCGCTCAACATATTGGTCCCCCCAACAGGCTCGGACCGGGGCGCCGCGGCGCTGTCCCCCGGCACGCACGGCGGGCCGGGACATGGGTTGTCCCGGCCCGCCGGCCGTGCGATCGACTCCTCCCCCGCCGTGCGGGCCGTCCCGCGTCGCGCCCCCCGGCGGGTGCGCGACGACCTGCTGGACGGCCCCCGGGCTCACTCCACGGGCTGCCAGACGTACCCGTCGCCCGCGGCCTCCACCCGCCCGAAGACCACGTCGGCGAAGTGCCCCGCGTAGCAGACGGTGCCGGGCCGGGCGGCCTCCTCCAGCACGGCCCGGCGCGTACGGACCGCCTCCTCGCCCCCGCCGTCGAAGAAGACCCGCCACTCGGGGTGCGCCGTCTGCGCGGGAGAGTGGAGCACATCCCCGAGCACCAGGACCCGGCGGACGCCCTCGTCCCCGGAGTGCCCGTCGGCCACCTCCACCACGTAGCCCGCGTGACCGCTGGTGTGGCCGGGCCACTCCCGCAGCGTGACGCCCGGAAACGCCTCCGCGCCATCGGCAGGCGTCCGCACCAGGCCGGCGAGTCCCGCCGGCAGCAGACTGCCCCGCTCCCGCCACTCGGCGGTGGACATCACGAAGGAGGTGGCGCCCGCGAAGTGCGCTCCGTCGGCCGCCTGCACCCAGCCGACGTGGTCGTCGTGCAGGTGCGTGAAGGCGACGGTGTCCACGGCTTCCGCGGGTACCCCGGCGGTACGGAGCTGGTTCATCAGCTCACCGCCCGCCAGCACGCCGAGCGCGGGATGCGTCTGCGCCGCCGCCAGGCGTCGCGGGCCGAATCCGGCGTCGATCAGCAGGGCGCGACCCTGGTGCTCGACCAGCAGGCCCCCCACCGAGGCGACCAGCGCACCGTCCGGGCCCCGGTAGGGGGCCAGCCCGGCGAGGTCGTCGGGGCCCAGGCCGGTGAACCAGCCCTCGGGCCTCAACTGGACCAGCCCGTCGGGAACATGGGTGAGCCGCCAGTCCCCGAAGGTGAGCGAACGCAGCGGCGAAGGACGGGTCAGCCGCTCAAGCGGCAGCACAGCAGACATGGCCAGGGCACTTTCGACGGGGAGGAGGGCGAGGACGGGAAACAAGGCGACGAGCCCACGAGCCAACGACGCAACGACGCGGCAGAGGGCGGGGAAAGGGCGAGAGGGGAGTGGAGAAGGCGGATCCCGGGTCGCCCGCCGGACCGGCGGGCGACCCGGGTCTCAGGCCGCTGCGCTTCTCATGTCCCGCGACAGGGTGAGCAGCGGCAGGGCGCGCTCCGCACGGGTGCCGGGGACGGCCATGAAGACGGTGAGCCGCAGGCCCAGTCTCGGGGTGAAGTCCAGCGTCGTCCGCCGCAGTGACAGCTCACCGGCGCGCGGATGCTGGAGCAGGTCGATGCCGCAGGAGTCCTCGCGGACCTCCTGCGCACTCCACAGCTTCGCGAACTGGTCGCTGCGCGCGACCAGCCGGTCCACCATCGACTCCAGCAGCCGGTCGCCGGAGTGGTTCGCGGTGTGCGCGCGGAACCGCGCCACCATCGTCGCGGCGTCCTGCTCCCACTCCGCGTACCGGGTGCGCGTCTGCGGGTTGAGGAAGAAGTCCTCCATCAGGTTGCCGCAACCGGATTCCAGAGCCAGCAGCTCGCGGGCGGCGTCGTTCGCCACCACCACGTTCCACAACCGGTCCGCGATGTAGGCCGGGTTGGGCAGCCAGTTGTCGACGAAGGGCAGGAAGGTCTCCCCGTCCGGCTGGGACGAGAGAGCGAAGTGGGACGAGCCCAGGCCGGCGAGCCTCCACACGTACTGCCGCTGGGTGTCGTCGAGGCTGAGGACCCGGGAGATCGCGCCGAGCACCTCGGCGGACACGTTCTCGGCTCTGCCCTGCTCGATCCAGGTGTACCAGGACACTCCCACGCCGGCCAGGAGTGCCACTTCCTCACGGCGCAGGCCCGGTGTCCTGCGCACACCCGCTCGCGGCAGACCCACCTCGGTGGGGTTCACCTCCGCCCGGCGAGCTTTCAAGAACTGTCCGATTTCCTTTAATTGACGGCCGGTCGGCATGGCCCTCCGCTCCCTTGTCCACCCATAGACGCTGAGATATACGCCACCTTACGCACCTGGCCCCCGGCCGCGCTTGGTACGTGACGGGAGTTACACACGCTCGTGCAGGCTCCGACTCGGGTGTCCGGAACGGGACTTGAGACGCTCGCCACCGTGCGGCAGCAGAGCGCACCACGCCGTCGTCCCAGGTCCGGGCCACGCCCCTGCGCGCGGGTGACCACCATGGTGCCGATGGCTTCCACGTGTGCGGCCAGTCTCCCCCGGCAGGCCAAAGCGCCGCTTAGGGCTTCTCGTCCGGATCGGGCCGGACCCGCGTATCGAAGCAGGCCGAGGCCCGGAGCCGCGGGTGAGGACCGGGCGGCGGTCCGCGCGTGCACTCCGCATGACGTGCCACCGCCGAAGCGCCCCCGAACGCGCCCTCGAACGCGCCGCCGTTAGAGCGGCTTTAGACAGCCCCTCGACGATGGCGCGACCGGCGACGCGACGCCGGGCAGCGCGGCGGCGGTTCGGCGTCACCTCCTCGCCCTCCGTTTTCGCTCCCCGCTCCCCGGTCTCCGTTCTCCGATTCCCCGGAAGTCGTCGAGTGCATCGGGCCCGCCTACTCCGTCCGGCGGCCACAGAGCCCGGGAGGGCTGAACACATGACCACCGTCCATGGCCCCGCCTCCGGAACCTTCCCGTCCTGCCTGCTGCGGAGCCAACCGCTGCCCGACGGCGCGTCGATCCGACTGCTGTGCTTCCACCACGCGGGCGGCGCCGCCTCCTCCTTCGCCTCCTGGCAGGCCGGGCTCGGACCGGACGTCACCGTGATACCCGTACAGCTGCCCGGCCGGGAACGCCGGGTGCGTGAGCCTCGGTTCCGGGACTTCGGCCGCCTGCTGGACGAGCTCGACGAGCAGCTCGACCCCCTGCTGGACCAGCACCACGCGGTGTACGGGCACAGCCTGGGCGGTCTGATCGCGCACGAGCTGACCCGACGACGGGTGACCACGGGCCGGCGCGCACCGGAGGTGCTGATGGTGGGGGCGTGCGCACCGCCGCACCTGCCGCGCACCGCCGTGGCCCCGCGGACCGCCTCCGACTCCGAACTGGGCTCATGGATGGGAGAACTGGGCGGGGTCCCCTCCGAGGCCTCGGGGCACCCGCAGTGGTTCCTCCGGTGCGTCGACCGGCTGCGGGACGACCTGGCCCTGGCGCACAGCCATCCGCGTCGTCCCGTCGTTCCGCTGCCCGTACCGATACGGGTGCTGACGGCCGCACACGATCCGCTCCTCCCGCCCGCGCAGGCCCGGGAGTGGGCACGGCACACCACCGGCGACTTCGAGGTGCACACCGTGCCGGGCGGCCACTTCTTCCACCGGGAGCACCCCGAGGCCACGCTGCGGGTGATCTCCCGGCTGCTCCCGGTCGCCGCGGGGCGTTCCGGGGCCGACGGACGGTCCTGGATTTCGGAAGTGTAAAAGCGGTGCTTCCGCCAGCGGTCGGACACCAAGAACTGGTCAAGAAATACGGGCAGGACATCCACATTTCGCACACTGTGGATTGTCTGCACCCCTGAATGCTTTCCCGCTATTCGGACAGCGGCGGCTACCTTGAGACCGTCCCGCACATTCCGACGGGTCCACGGCGGCCGCTACGGAACATCTCACGCCGGCGTCGGAACGTCCCATGCATCCAGTATGCGGACGCCCCTCCGCCCTGCGGCGCACGCCATTCGGCGCCGCATGCCGATCCACCAGGAATTACGGGACGGCCTTGGAAAGGATCGCCCGGTCCGGGGGAAAGGTTTCAGTCATCGTGGGATCATTATTAGCCATCACGAATACCTCACGGAAGACATCGGTGCGCTGCGGTGAATCACTGCGACTGCTGCAGGCGCTCCGGGACATCCGCGAAGGCCGCGGCGGCGTCGTCGAGTTGCACGGGGACCCCGGATCCGGAAAGACCCGGCTGCTGTCCCTCCTGATGGCGGCGGCCGAGGACCAGGGAGTCCGGGTGCTCGACGGCCGTTGTGAGCCCACGGAACAGGACGCGTTCGGGGTCTTCACCCGGGCTCTCGGCGACCTGGTGACGCCCCGGGCCCTGTCCCGGCTCGCTCCGGTCCACGCCGAGCTGATCCGGACGCACCTGTGCGTCGACCGCGACAGCCCGGTCCCCCCGTCCCCGCCGCTCCCGCTCTCCCGCGCGGTGCACGCGCTGCTGGCCGACGCCGCCGGCGAGGGGTTGCTGCTGGTGCTCGACGACTTCCACCGGGCACACCCCGAGGCCCTGGAACTCGCCGACCACCTGGTACGCCGCCCCTTCGGGGCACCCGTCCTCGTCGTCATCGCCCAGCGGTCCCGGCAGGCCGATCCGTCGCTGCTCGGCGCCCTCGCCTACGGTGCCGAACAGGGACGGGTGACCCGTGTGGCGCTCGGGCCGATCGACCCGGAACAGGCCGCCCGCCTGCTGAACGTACGACCCGACACCGGCTGGCTGCGGTCGGCGTACCAGGAGAGCCGGGGAAACATCCTGGATCTGCTGGTGCTCGGCGAAGCGGCACCACTGCGCCCCTCCCTCACCACCGATCTGGTCACCGGCCCGCTCGCCCCGCTCGCCGTGGAACTGGAGTCGCTCGATCCACTCGAACGCCTGGTGGCGGAATGCGCGGCCGCGCTGGGCGACCGCTTCACCCGCGAGGAACTGGCCGACGTCTGCGAGCTCCCCTTCGAGCAGGTGTGCGCGACGGTCTCCGGGCTGGTCCGGCTCGACATCCTGCGCCCACTGCCCCACTCCGTCACCCAGTACGTCTTCCGCCAGCCGGTGTTGCGCGCGCTGACGCACGAGCGGACGGACCAGTGCCGGCGTCGGCAGGCCCACCGCAGGGCGCTGGCCGTCCTCAACCGCCGCGCCGCACCCGCCGCCGAGCGCGCCGTGCACATCGAGCTGTCCACCAGCGCGTTCACGCCGGAGGATCTGGAGACCCTGGCCCTCGCCGGCAAGGAGTCGGCGCTCAGCGCCCCCGAGGACGCCATACGCTGGCTGCTGCTCGCGCTGCGCGGCCTCGCCCCTGGCGACCGCTCGCCCGGCCGCCTCCTCGGCCTGATTCCGCCGCTGGCCCGGGCGTTCCAGGCCGTCGGCCGCCTCGACGACACGGCGCTGCACCTGCTCGCCCACGACGTCGGGGTACGGCCGGACGACGCCCGTCACGCCGTGATACGCGTCTGCGTGCTGGTGGAGTGCCTGCACGGACGTTTCGCCGAGGCCGACGCGATGCTGCGCACGGAGCTCGCCCGGATCGGGTCCGCCGCGGACCCGGACATGCTCGCCCGGCTGACGGTCTTCCGAGGCATCCTGTCCTCCCTGTGCAGCGACGGCGAACTGGCCACCCACGCCTCCGCGGCGCTCCGGCTGGCCCGCACCGGTGGCCGGGCGACCACACTGGCCGGCGCTCTGTCGCTGCACGCGCTCGCCGAACTGACCGCCGGCCGCACCGCGGGTGCCCTGGCCGCCTACGACGCCGCCGTGCGGCAGCTGGACGAGCTGCCCGACAGCGAACTCCGGTTCCACACCGAGTACTTCTCGCTGCTCGGTGCGTGTGCCCTGGCGCTGGGACGACCGCAGGAGGCCGAAGCCCGCTACGCCCGGGGCCTCGCCGTCTCGGCCGGCCACCACCCCGACGCCATGCTGCCCGCCCTGTACGGAGGACTCGCCGAGGCCCAGTTGCGGCAGGGACGGCTGGAGAGCGCGCTGCGCTCGGCCGCCGAAGCCGCGGACCTGGCCGGCCACCTCGGCGCGGACCGGCTGCGGGCGTACGCGATGGCCCAGGAGGCACTCGCGGTCACCTACGGGGAACCGCCGGGCAGCAGCCGCGCCTCGGCCCGTACGGAGGAGGCACTGCGGGCCCTGCACCACTGGCACGACTCCTGGCACTCCCTGGCCGTGCTGACGGTCGCCGAATCCCTCCTGCTCCAGGGCAGCCAGGAACGCTGTCTCGAACTGCTGCTCAACCGGGGCGCGCCCGACTTCGGCGCGCTGAGCCCCCCGCGACGGGCCCGGGCCTACGAACTGCTCACCCTGGCCTCCGCCTCCAGCGGCGCCCGTGCCGCGATCTGGGCCGAGCGCGCTTCCCGCGTGATGGAGGACTGCCCCCTGCCGCACTCCCGGGCCTACGCCCTCCTCGCCCGCGGCCACGTGCTCTCCCAGCAGAACGACTGGACCGCCGCGATCGCCGCCTACCGGAAGGCCGAGCGCCTCTTCGACGGGGCGCAGCTGAGACTCCAGAGCCTGCGCGCGGCGGTACGTACCGCCGAGGCCGCGACGTGCGGCCGGCGACCGGAGGAAGCCCGGGAACTGTGGTCCGCCGCACGGGAGCTGGCCGATCACTGGCACATGCCGCTCTTCTCCCAGTCACCGTCGGGCGGCCTCCCGGAGGGCCTGCAGGAGGACCACCGGGCTCCGGCCCCGGCGTCTCCGGCGGGGCCGGACGCCGACCTCGCGTCCCTGACACGCCGCGAGTTGGAGGTGGCGCGCCTGGTCGGGACCGGGCGGCGCACCCGCGAGGTCGCGGAAACCCTGCGGGTGAGCCCCCGCACGGTCGAGGTCCACCTCGCCCGGATCTACCGGAAGCTGGAGATCGCTTCCCGCGCCGAGTTGGCCGGCCTCATGGCCGTACGTATTTCTACTGATGCACGTAGGCCGCGTTACTGAGAGGCTGAAAGAGCACTACGGGTACAGCACGCACACGACGTTGGTCCGCCCCCGGGACCGCCGGCCCACAAGGGCCGGCCACCCGGCGGCTGAAGCAGTTCTTGGACATTCGGCAGGCAGAGCGCCGCACACGGCGGACATGCGCCACTGAGCGGCCGAAGGCTGTCAGGTCGTCCTGGCGGAAACGCGCGCGCGTCCGCGACGGTACGGCGCGCGGCGAAAGGACGTCCGCGGGGCGGGAGAACTTCCGGACGACGGAAGGATTTCCGCCCGACGGAAGGACGCGGGCGTTCCGGCACCACGGCGAGGCGCGGAGGCCCTTGCCGTGTGCCCGCCGAGGACCACCGGCCGGCCCGGGGCGACGGTCTGCCGCACCTCATTGCCCCGACGAGCGCCGGCCCGGTGCAGTGCCGAGCATCGTCGGATCTCCCCCACGAGGAAGGCACCATCGTGCGATTCGAGATCCTGGGAAGCCTGCGCATCACCGACGGCCACGACGTGTTCACGGTCACGGCACCGAAAATGGAGTCACTGCTCGCGGCCTTGGCGGTACGCGCCGAGGACGTCGTCTCCATGGACCAGATGAGCACCGAGATATGGGGCGAGGGGCCACCCCGCCGTGCCGCGGCCACCCTGCACGTCTACATCTCGCAGCTGCGCAAACTGCTCGGGCGCGTGGACCAGGACCACAGCCCGATCGTCACCCGGTTCCCCGGCTACGTCCTGGAACTCGGCGACGGGAGCCTGGACGCGCACGAGTTCCAGCGCTTCGCCCGCCAGGGCCGGTCCGCGTTCCGCGTCGGCCGGTACCAGGAGGCGTCCGCGGCCTGCCGCCGGGCGCTCGCGCTGTGGCGCGGCCCGGTCCTCGGCGAGCTGCGCGGCGGCCCCATCGTGGACGAGTTCGCGACCTGGGCGGAGGAGGCCCGGCTGGAGTGCGTCGAGTGGGGCAACGAGGCCGACCTGATGCTCGGAGCCCACCGCGAACTGGTGGGGCCGCTGTACGCGCTGGTGCGCAGGCATCCGCTGATCGAGGCGTTCCACCGGCAGCTGATGCTCGCCCTGTACCGCTCCGACCGGCGGGCCGACGCCCTCCAGGTCTTCCAGCGGGTGCGCTCCCTGCTCGACCGGGAACTGGGCATCGCGCCCTGCCGGGCGCTGCACGAACTCCACCAGCAGATCCTGGCCGACGACGGATCCCTGGTGCCGGCGGCGGCGTGAACCGCCGGCAGCAGGGTCTCCCCGCGGCCCGGCGTCAGTGCCCGCACCCGCACCGGGCATGCGGGCGCTCGCCGCCTCACTCCGCCGCGACGAGGTCCAGCAGGTCGCCGGCGAGGTCGAGGGTGTGGCCGACGCTGGAGGCCGCGAAGGTGAAGTCGACGAAGGCCTCCTCCGCCGGCAGCACCGAACGCGCCTTCAGCACTTCCTCGGCGACCACTTCCACCGGCGTGCCCGCGGCCACGTTGACCCGGAGGATCATGCTGATCGCGGCCGGGTCGCGCCCCGCCTTCTCGGCCGCCTCCCGGACGGTCGCCCATCCCTGGGTGAGCTGCGCCAGGGGAAAGGCCTCGGGCGCCCACCACACCGGCATCCACCCGTCGGCGCGCTCTCCGACCCGCCGCAGCGCCCGGGGCCCGAACGCACCCAGGTAGATCGGAGGACGGGGCCGCTGCACCGGTTTCAGCTCCACATGACCGGCCGGGATCGTGAACAGCGGTCCCCGGTGACTCACGGGGTTGGTGGTCCACCAGGCCACCAGCACGTCCAGGAGCTCGTCGAGCCGCGCGCCGCGTCCTTCGAACGGCACCCCCGCGGCCTCGTACTCCTCCGGTGACCAGCCGCTGCCGAACCCGGCGACGAGCCGGCCGCCGCTGGCCACGTCGATGCTGGCCAGCGCGCGGGCCAGCAACGCGGGCGGGTACCACGGTGCGTTGATGCCGCTGCTGCCCAGCCGGACCTCGGCGGTGACCGCCGCCGCGACCGCCAGTGCGGTCAACGGGTCCGCGGCAACCCGGAATTCCTCCGGAATGGCCGTGGAGCCCGGTGAATAGCCGACCACCGGATCCACCGGCGTCAGCAGCCGGTCGCCGACCCAGAGACTGGTCGCGCCGATTTTCTCCGCGTCGGCGGCGAACCGGGCGATACCGTTCACCTCGTTGGCCGCCGGACCGAATGTCGGAAGACCGAAGCCCAGACGCATATGTCAGCTCCACCCACTATGGAATGCCATCGGCAAGGAAAGTGCGAGACCCTGCCGGAATCCTTCCGGCAGCCCCGCCCACGTTAGGGGATCGGAATGCGGTGCTCCAGTGCGCGTTGGTACCCGTGTCAAGGATGCTGGTGGTACGGCCCATAGGAGAAACGGGCTCCCCCCTCGGTCTCCGGTCGCCACCTATATTCGTTCAGGTGTCGACCCATCCGAGACAGACAGGGGATGCGATGTATCCGGAACGACTCAAATTCGGCGCGTTTCTGGCACCGTTCCACCCGCTCGGCGAAGATCCCACTCTCCAGTTCGAGCGGGACCTCGAAATGATCGAGCTGTTCGACCGGCTCAACTACGACGAATTCTGGATCGGCGAACACCATTCGCTGGGCTGGAACAGCATCGGGTTCCCTGATCTGTTCGTGGCCGCCGCCGCCGCGCGGACGCGCCAGATCAAGCTGGCCACCGGCGTGATGACGCTGCCCTACCACCACCCGTTCATGGTGGCCGGCCGCGCCCTGCACCTCGACCATCTGACCCGCGGCCGCTTCATCCTCGGGGTCGGGGCGGGCAGCAGTCCGGTGGACGCGCACATGCTCGGCCGGGAGTGGGGCGAGATGCGCCGCATGTTCAGCGAGTCCCTGGAGGCTGTCGTGGAACTTCTCCACGGGGACCAGCCGGTCACCAGGAAGACCCCGTGGTTCACCCTGCAGGACGCCAAGCTCCAGCTGGAGCCCTACCGCGGCGGCAAGGTGGAGATAGCCGCCGCGAGCGTCGCCTCGCCGCACAGTGTGCGATTGTCGGGCCAACTCGGCATCAGCACCGTCTCGTTCGGGGTCTCACGCCCCGGTCACCGGCCGCCGGACATGAAGACGCAGTGGCGCTACGCCGAGGAGGCCGCCGCGGAGCACGGCAGGACCGTCGACCGCCGGAACTGGCGGATCACCCTGCCGATCCACGTGGCCGAGACGCGGGCCCAGGCCATCGAAGACGTACGAGCGGGCTACCAGCGCTGGGCCCACGAGTACTGGGGCGACCTGCGCGGGCTCGACGTGACCATCCCCGGCGTCGATCCGGAGAACGCCATCGAGGCGGCCATCGAGGCCGGCAGCGCCATCGTGGGGTCGGTCGAGGACTGCGTGGCGGGCATCCAGCGCATGCAGGAGGAGACCGGTGGCTTCGGCACCCTCCTGGTGTACCTGCAGGACTGGGCCGGTCCGGAGCAGACCAAGCGCAGTTACGACCTGCTCGCCCGCTACGTGGCACCGCACTTCACCGGTTCGGCACGCCCGCTGGCCGAGTCCGCGCGGTGGTACCAGGAGAACCGCGATCTGTTCGGCGGCAAGCTCACGCTGCCCGACCACGGAGCGCGGGCGCGCGGCGCCGACGCCGGCTGAGCGGTCGCCCGTGAACGCCGCTGCCGCACCGGGCGAACCGCGCCCGGTGCGGCAGCGGCGTCCTCGGCGGCGGACACCGCCGACGGTGGAGTTGCGGGGAGACTTCCGCCCGCCCGGCCGGTCGGGCGGTCGGGCGGTCGGGCGGTCAAGCAGTGGCGAGGGCGGCCTCACGGTGTTCCCCGCGTGCGATCAGCAGCCAGGCGCCGACGGCGGCGACGAGGTACGCGACGCCGACCACCGCGAAGCACAGCGCGGGCCCGCGGTCCCAGTCCGAGGCGGTGCCGAGGACCACGCCCATCGCGGCGATGCCCACCAGGGTGCCGATCTGGCGGTTGGCGTTCAGTACGGACCCCGCCACGTTCGTGTGCTCGGCGCCGGCGGCGTCCACCAGGGCGGCCGTCATCCCGGGGGAGATGATGCCCGCGCCGATGTTGGCGAGGCCCACGGCCACCGCCAGGACCCAGTAGGGCGTCTCCGAGGAGACGGTGACCATGGTCAGCGACGCGATCCCCGCGACCAGCAGGAAGACCGTCAGCAGCGCCCCGTTGGAGAACCGCGCGGAGATGCGCGAGTAGACGATGTTGGCCAGCGGGAACCAGATCGTCATCGGCAGCAGTTCGAGCCCGGCCCGGAAAGGACTGGACCCCCGGGCGTGCTGGAGGTACAGGCTCAGCATGAACATGCTGCCGTACAGCGCGAGGTTGAACAGGAAGCCGACCAGATTCGCTCCGGCGAACCGCGGACGCTTGAACAGACTCCACGGCATGACCAGGTTGGCCGCACGCCGTTCACGCACCACCAGCGACAGGGCGGCGACCACCAGTACGGCGTACGCCACCAGCATCTCGCCGGCTCCCCATCCGAGCCGGGGCCCCTCGATCAGCGCGAAGCTCAGGGCGGCCAGCGCCACGATCCACAGGATGTGGCCGGGCACGGCCAGCTTGGTGGGGCGGACCTCGGTCGCCACGATGTAGCGCTTGGTCAGCAGCATCCCGACGATGCCGATGGGCAGGTTGAGGATGAAGATGCTCTGCCAGCCGAACGCGCTCACCAGCAGGCCGCCGACCGTCGGGCCGAGGCCGGCGGAGGTGGCCACGATCGCCGACCAGAGACCCAGCATGCGGGTGCGCTCCCGCTTCTCCGGGAACGAGAACACCAGCAGGGACAGCGAACTCGGCATGAAGAGTGCCGCCCCCACGCCCTGGAGGAGACGCGCGGCGATGAGAAGGCCCGCGTCAGGTGCCAGCGCGCAGCCGAGGGAGGCGACGAAGAAGACCGCCATGCCCCACAGGTAGACGTTCTTCGCCCCGAGGCGGTTCGCCAGGCCACCGGCCAGCAGCAGCAGCGAACTGAACACCAGGACGTAGCTGTCGACGATCCAGGTGAGTTCCGACAGCGAGGCGTCCAGCTCCTCCTGGATCGCCGAGCCCGCGACGTTGATGACGGTCACGTCCAGGGCGGCCATGACGAAACCGGTTGCCAGGGCGGTCAGCCGCAGACCGGGGGACACTTGCCGTGGCGGCGCCCCGTCACCTGTCGGCGGGGCTGTTCGGGTCTCGGCACTGGGCATGTTGTCTCCTCCGGAAGGCTCGCTGGGCGCTGAACGACCGCACCACCGACAACCGCGGTCAGGGATCTCTCCCCGTGTCCATTGAAACCACTATGACGATGGCGGTCAAATTTGATAACCATCATCATATGACCGCTGTCGTACGATGAAGGTGCCGCGCCGGAACGCAAGGAGGCAGAGTTCACGTGAACACGCAGACCGTCGGACGCATCACCGACCACCTCGCAGCCGAGGACATCACGCTCCAGGGCGTGCTGGACGCGCTGACCGACCCGGTGAGGCGCAGCATCGTGCGCCAGCTCTTCGACGCCGAGGACGGCATGGCGTGCGGGACCTTCGACATCAACGTCACGCGCTCCACCAGCACCCACCACTTCAAGGTGCTGCGGCGGGCCGGCATCCTCCGCCAGGAGTACGTGGGCACGGTGAAGACGAACTCCCTGCGCCGGACCGATCTGGACCGCGCCCTTCCGGGCCTGCTCGACGCGATCATCACCGCGGCCCGCCACGAGGCGGGCCGGTAACGGGCAGGACCGGCTTCGCCCGGCGGCAGCCCGCGCGGGTCACCCGGCCCGCGCGAATCACCCGGCGCGAATCACCCGGCCCGAGTGGGTCACCCGGTCCGGCCGGTCCGGTCAGCCGACCCGGTCACCGGCGATCTGGGCCGGCAGATAGAGCATGAGCAGCGGTTCGGGCCTCTGGTGAAGCCCCATGACCATGTGGTGGAAGGCGGCCCGGCGGCCGGGCGCGGGCCGCACCTCGACGGTCGCGATACCGGTGTCCCGGGTCTCGTGGCGCGCCCACAGGCGTTCGAAGTCCTTGCTCGCCGAACACAGCCTCCGCGCCAGGCGCTCGAAGTCCGGATCGTCGAGGAACCGCACCGCCTGGACCCGGAACTGGCCGACCAGACGGCTCGCCTCGTCCAGCCAGTGGGGGTAGCGGTTCCGGTTGCGGCCATCGGTGAAGAACGACCAGAGGTAGTTGGAGCCCGACGCCTGCACGCCGAGGATCGCCCGCGCGGGCGCGTTGCTCGCCAGGACGTTCCAGTACCGGTCCACCACGAAGGCCGGGGCGGGCTGCCACACCTCGACGGCCAGCCGGAGCCGGCACAGCTCCTCCGAGGACATGTCCTGCCGGGCGGCCGGCGGATTCATCCCCGCCAGCAGATACAGGTGGGCCCGCTCGGTGCGGTCCAGGCCGAGCGCCTTGCTGACCGCTTCGAGCACGTCCTCGGACACCTTGATGTCCCTGCCCTGTTCGAGCCACGTGTACCAGGACGCGCTCACCCCGGCCAGCACGGCGACCTCTTCGCGCCGGAGGCCCGGCGTGTTCCGCCGACCGCCCACCCTCAGCCCGACGTCACCGGGCGAGAGCCGGGCGCGGCGGGACCGGAGGAAGTGGCGCAGCGCGGCCCGCCGCTCCCTGTCGGCGTCTCTGACGTTCCGGGTCTCCTCCTGGCCCCATGCGACACAGCTACTCACGAAAGCCACCCTCCACGCGCGAAGAACCAGTCCGGGTCACCGGGACCGGCGGTCAGAAGGCGAGGATCAGACGCCCCCGTACGCCACCCGCCTCCAAGCGCCGATGGGCTTCGGCAGCGTGCTCGGGAGCGAGTACCTCGGCGGTGCGCAGGGTCAGCACCCCTTTCTCCGCCAGGGCGGAGAGCTCCTCCAGGGCGGCGCGCTTGGCAGGGTGCGTCATCACCACCACCCCCTGGACGACGATGTCGCGCTCGGAGGCGAGCTCGAAGGGGCGGCACTTGACGAAGCCGCCCCCGTCCTTCACCACGCCCAGGGCGTGGGCCCCCACGATGGCGGCGTCGACGACTCCGTCGGCCCCCTCGGGGATCGCGGCACGGTAGGCGGCGGCGAGATCGGCGGAGTCGGCGGCGCGCGGGACGACCACGTCGGCGCCGAGCCCCTGGATCAGGTCGCGGTCGCGGTCGGCGGCGTCGGCGACGACCCGGAGCCCGCGGTACTTGGCGAGCTGCACCACGTACCCGCCCAGTGCGCCCGCCGCTCCGGTGACGGCCAGGGTCGCCCCTTCGGGCAGGCCGAGGAGGGAGAGGGCGAGGTGCGCGGTGAGCCCGTTCATGGGCAGGCCGGCGACGTCCCGGAGGTCGAGATCCCTGGGCGCGGCGACGACCTGTTCCCGAGGCACCACGACGTACTCCGCCTGAGCCCCGCCGGTGGGGTGGAAGGGGTTCACGAACGCCATGACCGGTTCGCCGACGCCCAGATCGACCCCGTCACCGACGGCGTCGACCACTCCGGAGGCGTCCATACCGGGGATGTGGGGAGGCTCCTGTCCGGCCACGGCGGCGGCCAGGTCCCCCGCGCGCAGCAGCAGGTCGGTGGGGTTGACCCCGGCGGCGGTGACCCGGATGCGGACCTGCTCCGGGCCGGGCACGGGCAACGGACGGTCGATGACCTTCAGTACGTCGGGTCCGCCGAACTCTTCGATGCCGACAGCGCGCATGGTGGGGGGTCCTTCCACGAATCGTTTCAAGGGGCCGGTCGTCACAGGGGGATGTCCGGCCGAAGAACCGGTGACCGGGACACGGACGCGGCGGCCGGGCGGACGCGTGGCCCCTGTGCGCCCCGGAACGGGGCGGAAGAGGAGAACCGCGTCACGCTCGTGCGCCGGAAACCCGGATCGGGCCTGGTCATCCCTGACATGACCTCAATGATTCACCGGGAGGCGGGCCCCAACCAGTTCGCAAACGTCATATGGCCAGCACCAACACGTACGGAACAGATGCGTGGTGGTGCCGCTCCCAGGTGAACGGCAACCGGCACAGACTCGCCCTCTCCACCGACCGGATCAGCTCCTACGATTTCCACATGAGCGATCAACTGTCGTACGACTGTGCGGTGGTTACCTTCTCATGAGGAGAACGATGGCGACTCGTCTGGATGCCCCCGCCTTCGACTCGGCTCACTTCCGCCGGGTGCTCGGGCACTTTCCGACCGGTGTGGTGGCCGTCTCGGCCATGGACGGGGACGAGCCGGTCGGCCTGACCGTGGGCTCTTTCGCGTCGGTGTCCCTGGACCCACCCATGATCGGTTTCTTCCCCAGTGTGACCTCCACCAGCTGGCCCCGTATCGAACGGGCCGGCACCTTCGTGGCCAACGTGCTCGCGGAGCACCAGGCGGAGCTGTCCTCGGTGTTCGCGACCAGCGGGGGCGACAAGTTCGGCCGGCTCGCCTGGCAGCGGTCGGCCACGGGCGCCCCGGTACTCGACAACGTCGCCGCCTGGATCGAGTGCGAGGTGGCGGACGTCGTCCCGGCCGGCGACCACCTCTTCGTCCTGGGCCGCGTGCTCGACCTGGCGGTGGCGGGTGATCCCCGCCCGCTGGTCTTCTTCCAGGGCGACTACGCGCGCCTCGCCGGACAGTGACGCGGCCGTCGTGGCGCACGGGGCGGTGCCTGCCGCTGTCCCCGGAGGGAGAACCCCCGGCCCGGAGCGCGTCCGAGCCGGATTTTCGCGGCGCCCGTGCCGGGTGGGGGCCGACGGCCCGCCCGGGACGGCCCGAGGACCGTGAGCGTACGGGCTCACGGTCCTCGGGCCACGATCAGGGCGGTGGAACGGCCGCCTACCGCCAACGCGGCTCGACGGCGTCCCGGCGGAACCGGAAGCCCCGGGTCAGTCGGGTTTCCTTGCGGTCCGCGCCGCGCATGCGAAGGGCGTACCCGAGCAGGGCGTGGTTCAGCATGTACAGACGGTGCTCCTCGACGCCACCCTCGGAGAGCCGGTCGATGACCCAGGCCATGGGCGTGGCGCCGCCATAGGCGTCCCTGGGCTCGAACAGCAGGTGCGAACAGCCGATCTCCCCCAGCACGTTCACGGCGTAGGCGAACGGATAGGGACGGTTGACCCGGTCGTCGTCCGTCCGGTCCAGGTCGGGGAAGCAGTCCACGAGGCGTTCCAGTGTCTTGTCCCCGATCAGGTCCATGCGGCCGGTGAGCATGGCCGTCTGGATGACGTAGGCGTACGCGATCCCGTTGAGGAAGTAGTTCGCTCCGGGATCGATGTGGACCCATTCACCCACGATGTTCTCGACGAGACCGGGCAGGTAGGGGACTTGGTCGTCGAGGCGGCCGAGGTTGTGCAGGGCCATGAGGTAGTACAGGCCCATGTGGGTGCGTTCGACCGGGGTGATGCGCCCCATCAGCTCCTTCGCCTCTGCGAGCCGGTCCCTGCCGTAGGTGAGGTACTCCTCCGAACGGCCGCTCATGGCGATGGCGTTGAGCATGGTCAGAAGCGGGTAGATCTTGGGGAAGCTCTCCGACATGGGCTGGGGGAACGCCGGCGGATTGTTCAGCTCGTCCGCGCGGTCGAGATGGTCGAGAACCTCCTTGATGTAGTCCCGGTCCCCGCCGAAGATGAACCGTTCGTATCCGAGCATGGAGATCACCGACAGGAGTACCGCGCCGCCGCGCCCGCGGAAGAACGGCGCCGGGATCTTCTCCAGCAGGCCCAGCGCCTCCCTGACGTAGTTGCGCTGCCCGGACACCAGCCTCTCCTGTAAACCGAGTTGGCCCATGGCGAGGAAGACGGCGGAATAGGCGGACAGCTTCTCGTAGTGCCCGTGCCGTCCGGCGTTCTCGTCCTTGATCTGGTCCGGCGCGATCGCATCGGCGACGGCGAGGATCTCCGCCGGGAAGTCCGTCCCGGCGTTGACCAGCAGGGTCCTGTCCAGGCCCAGTTTCGCGACGGAGTCCATCAGGATGCAGCCGGCCATGAGCCGGAAGTACGGGTTCTCCTCCGCCCGTACGGCGTCCAGGACCGGGCCGAGGTCCTGCTCCAGGTCGGCACGGCGAAGCGGGCGGGCGGGGTCGGCGACGCCCAGGATGAACTCGGCGAGAAGCCTGGAGAAGGCGGTGTAGGAGTTGCTGCTGTCGACGCCCTTGGCGCCGAGCAGGGCGAACGTCTCGCGTATCCGCGCGGCGGCGTCGGGGTCGTAGGCGACGGGGTACTGGCCCAGCCCGATGCCGCGCACCATACGGCTCCACGGGGTGGCGATCATGCGGGTCTCGTTCGACAGGTGGCACAGGCCGTCCACCGGGACGGAGAACGAAGTGGTGTTCATGCGAGGTACCTTCCACGGGGTGGGAGTCGGAGTCGGGCGGCTGTGCCCGGGCGGGGCGTTCAGTGGCTCGGGCGGCGAAGGACGGGCGCCTCGATGCCCAGGAACTCGGTCCTGCTGCCCTCCAGCATCTGGAGGGCCCAGTTCAGCCACTTGATGCCCTCGCAGTAGATCGCCACCGGCCGGCGCTGGGTCTGGTAGGTGTCCACGAGGGTGCCGTCCAGCTCCTTCTGGAAGTGGAAGGGCGGCATGGCGGTGAAGTGCTGCCCCATCATGAACACGAACCGGACGAGCCAGTACGGGTCGTGCTTCAGGTACTCCGAGTCCGGGTCGTCGAGACCGAGCGCGGCCGTCATCACGGGGGCGAACCAGTCCTCCATGCCCCGGGGGTCCTCGGTGTCGACCGTGCCGTCGTTGAGGATCACGTCCCGTACCCGGTACGCCCTCCGGTACGGGTTGTCCTCCAGGAACGCGATGTCGACCCTGGGGGTCCGCCCGTCGCCGGCGTCGACGTTCATCGTGAAGTGTTCGAAGTGGATCTCGTCGTAGTGGCCGATGGAGTTGTGCCAGGGCTTGTTGTCGTACATCGCGTCGTCGCGCGTCGCGGCGCCGTCGCTCTTGTAGCCGATGGCCCGCGGGTCGAGGAACCTGATCCCCAGCGAAGAGGCGGTGATGGCCTCCAGCGCCGCGTCGATCTCCCGCTGCGGCGCCGCTGCCTCGATCAGCCTCTGGGCGCGCAGCAGCGGACGGCTGTCGGTGATCTTGATGTTCTCGGTGTTCGTGTCGCCCATGACGAGCGAGTGGAAGGCCGGTTCGAGGATTTCGAGGAAGTCGGGGGCCGCCCGGAACCGCTCCAGGAGCGCCGAGTGGTTGAGGTAGGACACGTTGTCGATGACGATCCGCTCGGTGTCCAGAAGGTGAGCGCCGAAGGTCTGCGGCGCCGTGCGGCGGCACAGGTCGAGACGGGCCTCGATCTTCCTGAAATAGGAGGCGTTCAGCGTCTCTCCCGGCGCGGGGACGCGGTGCACGCTGTGCACGTTCTCGTTCAGCACGCGGATGATCTGCTCGTAGAGGCGCGCGACGACCGCCGACGGCGGTATCCGCTTCTCGACGAACCGGCTCACCTCGTCCCCCTCCACGTAGCTCATCTCGTAGATGACCTCCCTGTCGGTCGTGCGGCCGTCGCTCCGCAGGTGGGACGGGACGGGCACTTCCCGCTCCAGGGTGGTGAAGACCTCGGGGAAGTGGGCGCGGACCGGATCGGGCAGGGCCTGGAGGTACTCGGCCTGCTTCTTGGCCTTCGCGAACGGCGGGAGCATCACGCCGTCGCCGTCCGGGTCCCACCGGGCGGTCGTCAGAGCCTCGCTCAGGATCTTCCGCACCGTGACGCGCTCCTCACCCTCCTTCCTGATGAAGATCGTCATGGACTCGCTGCCGCCCTTGCCGAAGTTGACGACGGTCTCACCGGCGTTGACGTAGGCGTAGACGGTGCTGGAGAGGACCTTGCGGCTCTGGGCGTTGTCCAGGACGCATTCGTTCTCACCGGTCATGGCGAGCACACAGGCGTACTCGAACTCGTCCAGCGCGGGGTTGAGACGCCGCTGCCAGACCTCGGCCGGCTCCACGACGTGGATCGCGTGTCCGTGATGGGGGCCGACGTCGACGGAGGTGGCGTCCAGCTCCGAACCGAGGGCGACGATCTGGCAGTTGCCGTTGAGGTGGATCCGCCGCACGTCGGTGTCGAGGGCGCTGCCGCCGAGCACGGCGCGGGTGGCGTCCTCCAGGTCCTTCTTCGACTGGACCGGCACGCCCTCGGGCGACACGACGGGGACCACCGCGCCGGTGATGCTGTCCAGTACCAGCTCCACCGCGTCGTCGCGCAGCCGTGCCGCGGACAGCGCGACGGCGTCGGCCAGGGAGATCGAGCCGGAGACGGCCAAGGAGACCAGCCAGCCCAGCGCGTCGCCGCCCTCCAGGTAGTAGTCGTTCTGCCTGAACAGCGCGGGCCGGTGCCGCACGAGGGTGTGGAACAGCAGGTACTGGTAGACGATCCGGTGGTCCACCGCGGGCACGGCGCGCTCACCGCCGCCGCACAGGCTCTTGAGCATCTGTTCGTACGCCTGGAGCGCCGCCGGCTGAGTGTCGAGGAGCAGCTGGGTCCTGCGGGCCAGCTCCTCCTCGTCCAGGTCGGCGAGTCCGTCGAAGTGGAAGACGACCACCTCCGGACGGCTGGTGTCCATGTTCGCCACCCGGACCTCTCCGGTGCGGTCCATGACGTGGAGCTCGACGTAGGCCTTGCCGAGCAGCGCGGGGTCCTCGCTGGTGATCCGCTTCTTCAGCCGCGCCTTGGTGACCAGTTCGCCCTCGTGGACGGCGATGTGCTCCCGGTGGTTCCGGGTGTGCTGGAAGGCCTCCAGCAGCTGGTAGTACGCGGGGGCCCCTCCCCGCACGGGGCTGAGCATCTCCGCGCTGACGACGCGCCCGAACGTGCGGGAGACGTGGTCGTCCCAGCCGGCGCTGCCGGCGGCGAGGCCGAACAGCTCCCGGAGGGACGCGTAGTGCCTGTCCTCCAGCCGGTCCCCGGTGACGTACAGCTCTTCCAGGTCGCGCATCAGGCCGTCCACCACACCGAGGACGCGCAGGAACCCGTCGGTGTCCGCGTCGCTCCCCGTGTAGGCCAGGACCGGGGCGTCGATGTCGTTGTCCTTCAGCAGCCGCACGGACTTGTTGCCGAGGCCCAGCTCCAGGACCAGGTCGGCGTCGAGGCCGTTGAGGACCTCACAGGTGTCCCGGGACGCCATGACCCGGTCGGTCATGGCGAGGACTCCCTGGCGGACGTCGGCCGCCGAGGTGAGCAGCGACGCGCCGTGGTTCGACACCACCGGGACGCGGGGCTCGGCGAAACGAATCCGCTGGACCCTGATGAACCGCTCCAGGGCCTCGCGCGCCGGCAGCATCCGGGCGGAGTGCGCCAGGAAGAAGGTCGGTTCCTTCAGCTCCTGCGTGGTCACGTCCGGGTGGCCGGCGACGAACCGGTCGAACTCGGCCTTGATTCCGGAGCGGACGTAGAGGTTGCCCTGCGTCGGCGAGTACTCCTTGTGCAGTTCGACGTCGACGGCGGAGTACGTGTCGCCGATCGCGGCCAGCACCGCCGCGAGGGCGCCCGGACTCTGCGCCTTCACCGCGACCACGTGGGACGGCTCCGGGACCAGTCGTCCCTCCCGGACGGAGTCGGGGAGGTAGCAGGCGATGCTCCGGGCGAAGGCTTCGTCCGTGCTCCGGCCGCCGGCCGCGAGCAGCATCAGCGGCGTGAACGCCTGGGCGATCTTCACGCCGTCGAAGACGGAGAGGGAGCCGCTCGCCACCGCGGCGGTCAGGACGCCGAAGCTCTCGCCCGTGTAGGCGACGAAGTCGAGAGGAGTCCCGTTCCCCTCGCTCCGGTCCCGCAGGTAGGCGTCCAGGGCCAGGCTGTGCACGAGCAGGGTCGCCCCGATGAAGCCCTGCCGCTCCAGCTTCCCCGGGGGAAGGTTCGCGGATGCCGCGAGCAGCAGGTCGGGGCGGGTGGGGAAGCCGAGGGCCCGGGCGGCGTCCTGGTAGATCCCGGTGATCTCGGGAATGCCGGAGTCGAGGAGTGCCCGGCCGAGGTCCTGGTAGCAGGCGCGGCTGCCCAGACCGGGGAAGAACCCGGCCACCCGGACGCGGTGCTCGGTGCCGAGGGCGTCCTCGACGAGTACGGGCGGGTGGACGGTGGCCGGAGCCGGCATGACGGTGGTGGTCGAGCTGGACATGGGCGTCGCCTTCTCGCGTAGGGCTGTGAACGGCGGCGGACGGTCTCCGTCGCCTCGTCGCGGTGCGTCACGCGCCCTTCGTCGGGCGCGGAGCATTGCATTCCCGCGGAAACAAGTTCCGGTGAAGCGTCCGACGATTTCCGTCGGGCCGCTGAAAGAATTGTGTCCGCCACACCCCACCCGATTCAATGGAATCCAATACAGGCTTATTCATGTCTTTTCAAGGCGCACAAGATATTTTCAAGAAACGTCAGAACGTTTCAGAAGACTGTCAACTGCCCAGGTCAGCCGCGACATCCGCCTTCTCGTCCTCCGTTTTGAAGCCCCCCGGCCTTCCTTCTCCACCATGACCCGGGCACAAAAAAAATCAGGACCGACGGGAGCCGCGAGGCCCCATCGGTCCTGATATATCGAATGGACAGTTTCCTGCCGGCCGACGCTCTTACTGGACGGCGGCTCCGACCTTTTCCACCTGAGGCACCGAGCCCGTCACGACACCCCCGGGAGCCGTGGTCCGGCCACCCAGCGCACCGCCGATCGCGACGACGAGAGCGGCTGCGGCGAGACCCACGCCGACCCACAGCGGGGAGACGAACCCGAATCCCGCGGCGATGGTCAGACCGCCGACCCAGGCTCCGATCGCATTGCCGACGTTGAAGGCGGCCACGTTGGCACCCGACGCCATGGTGGGCGCGTCCTCGGCGTACTTCATGATCCGGACCATCAGGCCGGGCGCCGCCGAGAGACCGATGGTGCCCATCAGCAGCAGCGAGATGATCGTGGCGACCTTGTTCTCCGCCGTCAGGGCGAAGACCGCGAGGACGACGGCCAGGACGGCCATGATGCCGGTGAGGGAGGCGTTCAGGGACTTGTCGGCCGCCTTGCCACCGATGAAGTTGCCGATGAACGTGCCGACACCGAACACCACGAGGAGCCACGGCACCGTGCTGGTGGCGAACCCGCTGACATCGGTGAGCGTGAAGGCGATGTAGGTGTAGCCGCCGATCACGGCGCCGAAGGCGAGGACGCTGAGCAGGAGGGAGACCCAGACCTGACCGCGACGGAAGACGGCGAACTCGCCCCGCAGGCTCTGTCCGGTCGAGGTGGTCCGGGGCACCAGGATCTGGATACCGATCAGCGCGATGACGCCGATGACCGTGACGGCCCAGAACGTGGCGCGCCAGCCGAACTGCTGGCCGACGAAGGTGCCGAGTGGCACGCCGAGCACGTTGGCGGCGGTCAGGCCGCCGAACATGAGGGCGATGGCACTGGCCTTCTTGTTCGCGGCGACCATGTCGGAGGCGACGACCGCGCCGACACCGAAGAACGCTCCGTGGCACAGGGCCGCGACCACACGACCGGTCATGAGCAGGCCGTAGGTCGGGGCGACGGCGGACATCAGGTTGCCCACGATGAACAGCAGCATGAGGCCGGCGAGCGACTTCTTGCGGTCGAAGCGGGCGATCGCCGCGGTCAGCGCGACGGCGCCGATCGCGACGCTCAGCGCGTAGCCGGAGACGAGGTAGCCGGCGACCGCTTCGGAGACGTCGAAGTCGTCTGCCACCTCGGGCAGCAGGCCTACGATCCCGAACTCCGTGAGGCCGATACCGAAGCCCCCGAGCGCCAGGGCAATGAGCCCGATAGGCATGAGAAGAACCCTTCGTTGCAGTGACGTGCGGTACGGGACCGTGCCGCGCTGAGTAACTAAATCGAAGTATCGCAGTATCTCGATGTGACGTGTCAAGTCGTCGGCGGACCGATGACGGACGGACGGCGATGGCGTAACGTATCGCCTATCCTCGATGTGTAAGAGTCCGCCCCGCGCCCGCCGGAGAAGGCCCCATGACGACACACGACGCACCCCTGACAGAGGACCTCACGGCCCTGACCGAACCCCTCAAGGCGCTCGCCAACCCCGTTCGGCTGCAGGTGCTCCAGTGGCTGCGCACCCCTGAAGAGCACTTCCCCGTCAACGAGGTCGGCGTCTGCGTCAGCCACATCCAGGCCAAGACCGGCCTGGCGCAGTCCACCGTCTCGGCCTACATGGCCGTGCTCGAACGCGCCGGACTCGTCCGGTCCGCTCGCGTCGGCAAGTGGACCCACTACCGACGTGACGAGGAGCGCATCGCCCGGCTCATCGAGCAGCTCAGGCAGAACATCGGCGACATGGACCTGTCGAAGCTCGCCGGGTCCTGAGGCCGCCCCACGAACGGGCGGTCGGCCCGCGAGGCGCCACGTTCCACCGGAGGCCCACGCGGCCGGCCACCCGAACCGGCCTCGGCGCGCGCGCACTCATCCGTGCCCCATGCGGTAGCCGACGCCGCGGATGGTGATCACCCAGGTGCTGGCACCGAGCTTCGACCGCAGGCTGCTCACGTGCGTGTCTATGGTGCGGCTCGAGTCCGCCCAACTGGTGTCCCACACCCTGCTCATCAGCTCCTTGCGGGAGATGACGTTCGCGGGGTCCGAGGCCAGGATGTGCAGCAGCTCGAACTCCTTCGCCGTGAGGTTCACCGGCCCGCCGTTCAGGTGCACCCCACGGCTCTTGCCGTCGATGTGGAGCGGGCCGATGGAGATGCTCCGGGTCGGTCCCGGCCGGGCGCTGGTCCGGCGGAGCAGCGCCTCGATGCGCGCCGTCATCTCGCGCACGCCGCAGGAGACGACCACGCAGTCGTCCGCTCCGGCCTGCAGGGCCAGCACCCGGTCCAACTCGGTGTCCCGTGCGGTGATGGAAATGATGGGCTTGTCCCCCTCCTCCCGTATCGACCTGCAGACCTCCAGACCGTCGATGTCGGGCAGGTCGAGGTCGAGCACGACCAGATCCGAGTTCCCGTGCACGCGCAGCGCCTCCTCCCCGGTGGCCACCGTGGCCGCGGTGTACCCCTGCCGGCGCAGGTAGCGCACCCGCTCCTCGGCCGCGGCACCGTCTCCCTCGACCACCAGCACACGAATCTTGAGTGCCTCGGTGACCTTGCTGACGTGCAGGCCCGCGGCGTCCGCCGCATCCCGCCGCCCCAGCCACTCGAGGTGCCTCCCCAGAGCCATGACTCCTCCTCCGTCTCAATAAATAATAGTAGGTTTTTTGTTTTTTAGGAAGAGGCATCTGGCAACCCCGCCGCAGCCCGCCCGGATCCACCGGTTCCAGGCCGCTCCGACACCGACCCGGAACCCGGACGCACGCGCTCGCGAACGGGCCCCCACCTGATGTGAGACCCCGTCATGTCGCTTGTCAGGCACGCATGTTGCGGTGGTACGACCCAACAGCCGGTCGATCTCGCAGCCGCCGCACAGCAACTCCCCCGCGCACCCGTCCGACCGAAAGCCGGACGCGGACGGCGCTCCACGCCGGCGGACCCGACGATCCGGGAACCAGCAACGGGGCCGTGACTCCCGGGCAACCGCGACGGCTCCCGGGCAACCGCGCCCCCGCCCACGACCCCGCGCGGCCCTCCCGCTGCCCGCTCCCCGCTCACCCATGTTTCGATCGCCTCGGGGAGACGTAACATAATGATGCATACTTTTTTTGTAATCGGCGGGCACCTCGGCATACCCTGGGCCGAGCGCTCCCGACCCGGCGGGAACGGCTGTCCGGACGGCCGGGAGACGCCTTCGAACTCGCTTGTTTTTGCCACCACTTGGGCTTGGCTTTACTGTTTCCTGCTCAATGGCGGTGCACCGGCGTCCACCCACGCGGACGCGTTCAGCCCATGGAATCCCGCCGCACAGTGCTGTGCGTGTATGACGAAAGGCCAACGGGATGCAGGAACGAGCTGCCCGCACACGGCAGGCCCTGATCCGTGCAGCCGCCCGCGAGTTCGACCACCACGGCTACGCGGCGGCCTCGCTGGCCCGGATCAGCAGGGCCGCGGGAACCTCGGTGGGCGCCGTGACCTTCCACTTCGCCTCGAAGGCCGAGTTGGCCGACGCGGTACACGCACAGGGTGTGGCGGAGACACGGCACGCGCTGCAGCGGGTCGGTCGCGGAGTCGCTCCGCTCCAGACCGCGTTCTCCATGGCGTCCACGGTGGTGCGATGCCTGGAGGACGACGTCGCCGTGCGCGCCGCCGCGCGCCTGGACCGCGACCGAGAGACCTCCGTACCGAACTGGACCGCCGTGTGGTCGGGCCTCATCCAGGAGGAGTTGGCCGAGGCGGTGGGCATGGAGCACCACGCGTCGGCCACCCCGTCGATCAGGCAGGCGGCTCCTTCCGTCGTCCTGGCGCTCGTCGTCTACCTGGTGCACGGCGCGGAGATGGACCTGCGCCAACAGCTGCGTACGGGCACGCGGGAAGTCCGGGGGAGCAGTGTGTCGGACCTCTTCACCCGGATCTGGACGACGCTCCTCCCGGCGGTGGAGCGCCCCACGAGCTCCTGAACTCCCCCGCACCGACCCGTGTCAGACGGCGCTGCAGCCTCCGTCCACCGGAACGGCGGCCCCGGTCATGAACGACGAATCGGGGCCGCAGAGCCAGACGGCGACACGGGCCACTTCCGCCGGGTCGGCGAGCCGCTTCTGGACGGCGCGACCGACGGCCGCCTCCTCCAGTCCGGGCATCTCCCGCAGCGCCCCTTCGATGAGTTCGGTTCGGGTGCTGCCGGCCATCAGCGCGTTGACCCGGATGTCCCACTCGCCGTACTCGGCCGCCGCGGCCCGGGTCAGCCCGAGGACCGCGTGCTTGGCGGCCACGTAGGGGGCGACGGCACCGGTGGCGAACTGGCCCGCCGTACTGCAGGTGTTGACGATCGCGCCCCCCGTGCCCTGGGCGAGCAGCACGGGTATCTGGTGGCGCAGACAGTTCCATGTGCCGCGCACATTGACGTCCATGATCCGGTCGTACAGGTCGTCGGCCAGCTTGTGCAGGGGCGTCCCCACCGTGCCCCAGCCCGCGTTGTTGAACGCGGCGTCCAGCGAGCCGAACGTGTCGACGGCCGTGGCCACGACCCGCTCGACGTCCGCCGATTCGGTCACGTCGCCCGGCACGGGCACCGCCGTTCCGCCCGCCGCGGCGATGTCCGCGGCCAGTTCACGCAGCCGGTCCTCCCGCCGGGCCATGAGGACCACGTTCGCTCCCTGCGCGGCGAACAGCCGCGAGGCGGCCGCACCGATTCCGCTGGAGGCCCCGGTGACCATCACCGTCCTGCCGCCGAGCCCCCCGGACTCTCTCCCCGCCGATGAATTCATCTTCGTCCCCACCCTTCGCTCACCGTGGACCCGTCATGGCCTGCACAGCGCAGCGACACCGTTGCGTGTGGCTCCCGACCTGACGGCCAAGCACTGCCGAACAGCGCGACGGGACCACCCGACAGCTCGACGATCAGCGACGAAGGTCGATCAAGGGTCAGGGATCCCGTTGCGGAGAAGTCTGTCATCACCTCCACGACCGGGACAGCCCGCGACGCTCTCGCGCCGCGCCACCAACGGGAGTTGACCCGCGTCGTGTACCTCGGACCGGTGGCCGCGGCACCGGGAGGACGGGGAGGGCCGAGCGGCGCCCGCCCTGTGAACCCCGTCGGCCGGAAGGCCCCGCGGTCAGTCCCGCGTCCCCCGGTCCTGCCCGAACTCCATGCGTGCGACGGCACTGGGCACCGCGATGCTCGGCAGCACGATCCGCCACATCTCCTCGATGCGCTGCGGCAGGTCCGCCCGGCCCGACTCGATGGAGGAGTGCATCTGGGCGCCGGTACAGGCATTGACTATCAGCCGGGCCAGCGCGTCCGCGTCGGCCGTCTTACGCACCTCCCTCCTGGCCTGCGCGGTGCGCAGGTCGGAGGCGAGGATGTCCGTCCACTGCCGGTGCGAGTTCTCCTCCGCGGCGCCGAATTGATCCTGCTCCAGCACAAGCCGCGCGCCCGCGTACAGCACGGCGTCGTCGGCCAGTCCGTACGCCCAGGTCAGCGTGATGTCGAGGGCGTGCTGCAAGCCCTCGGAGTCGCGCGGCGGTTTGACCCGCTCGGGCTGGGCCAGAACGATCTCGCGGGCGAGCTCCTCCTTCGACTTGAAGTGGAAGTACATCGCGCCGAGGGTGAGCCCCGCCCGGTCGGCGATCTTCGAGACGCTGGCTCCCGCGAAGCCGAGCTCGCCGAAGACTTCGGCCCCCGCCTGTACCAGCGCCTCCCTCGTGCGTACCGCCCGCTCCTGCTTCACGGCCCGTTTTGCCATCATCCGCCATCCCTCACTCACTGGTCAGCCACCGCTAGACAAAAAAAAGAATGCACACTATTTTATTTATCAGATCACGGCAGATGTCCAGCCGGGCATGGCTGGGCAGCAGGAGCAACGCACGGGGGAGCTGCTTCATGTCTCACACCATTGTCGAAACATCATCGGCCACGCTGTGGCAGAACCGCACACGAACCGGCCTCAAGGGGTACGTCGGCAAGCGCGACCTGTCGGAGGCCTTCGTCGTCGACTGCCTGCGCTTGTCCGACACCGAGCAGATCGTCACCGTCGAGTGGCCACGGGCCCACGAGTTCTACACACCCACACCGCAGGCCCACAGCCCGCTGCTCTTCACCGAGAGCGTGCGCCAGGCGCTCGCCGTGTCCTGCCACGCGGCTCTCGACATCCCCATGGACTACCGCCTGGGCTGGGAGTACCTGCGCTCGGACGTGGTCGCCTCCGCGCTGCGCACCACGCGGCGGCCGACCACCGTGCAACTGCGCGTCGTCCACTCGGCGATCAGACGCCGCAGACTGGGATCGGTCCAGCTGGTCGCCCATGTCGAGGGCGCCGTGGACGGCGCGTACGCGGGGTCCGCCGAGGTCCACTACAGCGCCCACCCGGGCGCCATCTACAACCGGCTGCGCGGCCCGCGCGCCGACAGTCTCGCCACCTTCCTGCGGGCCCCGGCACCCACCCCCGCCGTCTCCCCGGAGCGCGTGGGGCGCAGCAGCACGCGCGACGTGGTCCTGACCCCCACCGACGAGGCGGACCGCTGGCAGATACGCGTCGACACCAGCCACTCGGTCCTGTACGACCACCCGCACGACCACATCCCCGGGATGGTGCTCCTGGAGGCGGCGAGTCAGGCGGCCCAGGTGAGCCTGGGCGTCCCGGCGATCCCGGTCGGCTTCGACACCACGTTCGACCGGTACGTCGAGTTCGACGCGGCGTGCGTACTCACCACCACCCCCGTGGGACCCGATCTCCACGGCCGTCCGCGCGTACGGATCGACGCGCACCAGTGCGAGCGGCGGGTTTTCAGCACCACCGTGACGCTCGTGCCCGCCGGGGCCCACTGAGACACCGCCCGCCGACCCCGTCACGGCCGAAGGCGTACGTACCGCATGCGCATGGGCCCTCCCGATGATCTTCGGGAGGGCCCATGTGTCGGCCGACCGGCAGCCGTGCCGTGGAGCCCCCTGTCGGATTCGAACCGACGACCTACGCATTACAAGTGCGTTGCTCTGGCCGGACTGAGCTAAGGAGGCGAGCACGTGCGGACCCTGCGCGGGCCCGTCGCATGCCCGTGCAGTGTAACCAATGCGCCGTGTGTCCAGGACGTGAAATTCACGTGGCCTGGACTACAGACAGAACGGAAAACGCCAGGTAGCGTCGCATCGGGTTCACCCGAGTGGACCAGATCACTCCGTTACTCGGATCGTCCGGCACGTTCCTGCCGGTGAAGGAGAAGCATCCGCATGGCCAGTGTCACGTTCGACAAGGCATCCCGCATCTACCCCGGCTCCACGAAGCCCGCGGTGGACCAGCTCGAGATCGACATCGCGGACGGCGAGTTCCTCGTCCTCGTCGGTCCCTCCGGTTGTGGCAAGTCGACCTCCCTGCGCATGCTCGCGGGTCTTGAGGACGTCAACGCCGGCGCCATCCGCATCGGTGACCGCGACGTCACGCACCTGCCGCCGAAGGACCGGGACATCGCCATGGTGTTCCAGAACTACGCGCTGTACCCGCACATGACCGTCGCGGACAACATGGGCTTCGCGCTCAAGATCGCCGGTGTGAACAAGACGGACATCCGGGCGAAGGTCGAAGAGGCCGCCAAGATGCTGGACCTCACCGACTACCTGGACCGCAAGCCGAAGGCGCTCTCCGGTGGTCAGCGTCAGCGTGTCGCGATGGGCCGTGCCATCGTGCGTGAGCCGCAGGTCTTCCTCATGGACGAGCCGCTGTCGAACCTCGACGCCAAGCTCCGTGTCTCCACCCGTACGCAGATCGCCTCGCTGCAGCGCCGCCTCGGCATCACGACCGTGTACGTCACCCACGACCAGGTCGAGGCCCTCACCATGGGCGACCGCGTCGCGGTCCTCAAGGACGGTCTGCTCCAGCAGGTCGACTCGCCGCGCAACATGTACGACCGCCCGGCGAACCTCTTCGTCGCCGGCTTCATCGGCTCCCCCGCGATGAACCTGATCGAGGTCCCGATCACCGACGGTGGCGTGAAGTTCGGCAACAGCGTCGTCCCGGTCTCCCGCGAGGCGCTCACCGCCGCCGCGAACCGCGGTGACACCACCGTCACGGTCGGCATCCGCCCGGAGCACTTCGACATCGTCGAGCACGGTGGCGCCGCCGCGACCGGCCTCACCAAGGCCTCCTCCGACGCCCCGGCCGGCCTCGCCGTCTCGGTCAACGTGGTCGAGGAGCTCGGCGCCGACGGCTTCGTCTACGGCGCTGCCGAGGTCGGCGGCCAGCACAAGGACCTCGTGGTCCGCGTCGGCGGCCGCGCCGTCCCGGAGAAGGGCACGAAGCTGCACGTCGTCCCGCGCCCGGACGAGCTGCACGTCTTCGCGACCTCGACCGGCGAGCGCCTCACCGCCTGATCGACACCGCACCACCGCCCGGGCGCGCGACCGCCCGGCAGCCGGACGCACCGACGGTCCCGTCTCCTTTCCGAGGAGGCGGGACCGTCGTCGTACACGGGGCACCCCACGGCCCCCACCTGCCACCACCGGCCATCACCGGCCCCCACCGGTCACCACCACGCAACCGCGTACACCGTTCGGCAGGTTTGGGGCGCGGGAGCGGCGCGAGCGGTGAATACCGGCCCCAGCCGGGGCAATTCCCCCTCCTCCGTCAACCTCCGATTCGAAAAATGCGCTCGAACTCTCCCCCGCGAGAGTGACGGAAGGTCGCCGAATCGTCACGGGCCGCTACGCTCGCTGCGTGACCCACACCGCGCGCCGAATCGGCCGTACTCTCGCCTTCGTCCTGCCCGTCGTCATGGTCCTGTCCGGGACGCTCGCGGTCACCCGCGTGCCGTGGTCAGCGCCGAACACGGACACCCAGCTGCTGACCACCGCCTCGGCGACCGTGTCGCAGAAGGCCAAGCCCCTCGCGCCGCAGGACATCCTGCGCGAGAAGCTGCTCGTCGAACTCAAGGAGAAGGACCCGGGCGTCGCCCTGACGGGCCTTCAGCGAGCGGTGGAGCAGAAGCCTTCACTGGCCCGTCACTGCATGTCGATCGCCAAGGCACTCGGCAAGGCGGCCGTCGAGCAGTACGGCCCGACGCGCGCGCACCGCTTCTCGCGGCCGGTCTGCGACACGTCGTTCGCCTCGGGCGTCGCACAGTTCAGCTGACCGCGGCCCGGCCGCCCCGCGATCCGGTGGGCCCGCAGTCCATCGGATCTGCGGACGGCGGACCCGCAGTTCGGCCGAACGCCACCGGCAGGCACGGCATATCGTGCCTGCCATGCTGCATACGTATCCGACGCAGGCCGTGGTCCTGGCCGGTGGCCAGGGGTCGCGACTGCGCCCGTACACCGATGACCGTCCCAAGCCGATGGTCGAGATCCCGGGTACCGGGACCCCGATCATCGGCCATCAGCTTTCCTGGCTGGCCGCCGAGGGCGTCACCGACGTCGTGATCTCCTGCGGCCATCTTGCCGAGGTGCTCCAGGAGTGGCTGGATTCGGCCGTCCTCCCGCTGAACGTGACGACGGTCGTCGAGAACGAGCCCCTGGGGCGTGGCGGTGGGCTGAAGTACGCCGCCGCCCGGCTGCCCGATCCGGAACAGCCCTGGTACGCCACGAACGGCGACATCTGGACCCGCTTCTCGCTGCGCGAGATGGCCGCGTTCCACGCGGAGCGCGATGCCACGGCCACCCTCGCGCTGGCCCGGCCGCGCATTCCGTGGGGTGCCGTGGAGACGGACGCGTTCGGGCACATCACCGACTTCATCGAGTCGCCGCCGTCCCCGTACCTGATCAACGCCGGTGTGTACGTGTTCTCCCCGGCCTTCACGGGGCTGCTGCCCGACCGGGGCGACCATGAGCGGACCACCTTCCCGAGGCTGGCCCGCGAACGCCTGCTCGCCGGGTACCCGCTGCCGCAGGGCGCGTACTGGCGGGCGATCGACACGGCGAAGGACCTGACCGAGGCCGCCAGGGAACTCGGCGCGCACTCCGGCTGAGACGCGCAGCCGGCTGGGAGACGCGGAGCCCGGCCGGCCCGCAAGCCCGACCGTGACGCACAGCCCGGCCGGCCCGGAAGCCCGACCGTGACGCACAGCCCCCGCCAAGACACACAGCCCGGCTGATCCGCCCGGCTGATCCGCCCGGCTGATCCGCCCCACTGATCCGCCCGGCCGCCCCATCCGTACGCACACGGCAAGAGGTCCCACCAGGCCATCCGGTGGGACCTCTTCAGCGTTGCCGCGCTACCGCCTCACCCCTCAGCCGAGGAGCCCCCCGAGCGGGTTCCGGCCGCCGCCCGAGGTCGAGTCGGAGGAACCGGTGTCGCCGTCGGACGGGTCCGAGGAGTCACCGCCGGTGGCGCCGCCTCCGTCGCCGCCGGTGGTCGCACCGGCGGAGGACGGGCCGGAGGAGCTGGCGGACGGGGGTGCCTGCGGGGACGACTCCTGCTGCGCGGGCTGCTGGACGGTGCCCTGCGTCGCGCTGGGCTCGGCGCCCGTACCCGTGGTGGCCTGCCCGGCGGTGGCCTCGGTGCTCGGGGCGGTGCGCTCCGCGGACGGGGCCGACGGGGCGACGGAACGGGACGGTACGGGGGTGCGCTCCTGGACCGTCTTCTTCGGCGCCCTGGGCTTCGCCGGGGTCTCCTCCGGAAGCGGCATGCCGGGCAGCTGGTTGGTCGGCTTCTCGTCCGGGCCGGGGACGGTCACGACCTGGGTGGACCGGACCGCGCCACCCAGCACCGAGCCGACGAGCAGCGTGAGTCCGACGATCACGCTCGCCAGGACCGAGCCGCGTCGCAGCACCCGGCTGCGGAGCTCCCAGATCTCGGAGCGCGGGCCGAGCCGGCGCCACGCCTCGCCGGCCAGGCGGGCGTCGACCGAGTAGACCGGGGCGCCCGCGATGACGAGCGGGCTCCACGCGGCCAGGAAGATGATGTCCGGGGCGTCGTAGACGGCGACGGTGTGCCAGCTGACCGTGACCAGCAGCGCGGCGGAGAGCAGCGCGCCGAACGCGGCGGCGACCCGCTGCCAGAGGCCGAGGACGGTGAGCACACCGACGACGACCTGGAGGAAGGCGACGGTGAGGCCCGCGCCGACCGGGTGCTGGAGAGCGGCCTCGCGCAGCGGTTCGGCCGCCGCCCACGGGTGGAGCGAGTTGAGCCACTTGACCATGGAGCCGCGTTCGCCGCCGTCGAAGAAGACGGGGTCGCAGAGCTTGCCCATGCCCGCGTAGATGGAGATGAAGCCGAGGAACACGCGGAGCGGGAAGAGGACGACGCCGAGGTTCATCCGGCGGCCCGGGTAGTAGGCGTGCCGGACGGAGTCGCCGGAGGTCCGCCGCTCGCGGGCCTCGGGGCCCTCGTCCGGATCGTCCTCGTACCCGTCGTCGCCGTACCGGTCGTCGTACCGCTCGTCGCCGGACTTGCCGTCGCCGTAGCGGTCCTTGCCGAACTTCTCGTCGTACCGGTCGAAGCTGTCGTACGCGGGTCCGGCCCCGTCGTACGCGCCGACCGCCTGCCGCATCGGCGGCAGGATGGGGCCGCCGCCGGCCCGCTGCGGGGCGGGCAGCACCGGGTTGGGCTGCGTCTCGTCCAGGCGCGGGATGAGCTGGGTGGCACCGGAGGAGGCGTGGCCGGCGGAGGAGTTGCGTACGGCCTGGAGCAGGCCCGACGCCCCCGGGTCGCCAGGCTCCGACCTCCCGCTCCAGACGACCGGGGCCCGCCTGCGCCCTCCGGCTCCGCTCATCGCCGGGACGCGTGCGGCGCCGACCGGAGCCGGACCCCGCAGCCGTGCGCGCTGGCCCGGGGGAAGCTGCACCCGGAAGCTGGCGTGGTTGACGATGACCTGCGCGGGGTCGCTGTCCACCTTGGTCATGCTCAGGGCGGGTTGATCGTCGAACCGAGGCGTTCTGGTGTCCACACTCATCTAACCGAGTGACGTGACGTTAGGACACTGCCTCGGCCTCGCCTATGTGTCCGAGAACCGTCAACACCTCGTGTGCCATGCACCGTTCCGGCTCACCGCACGCCCCCACATACCCGGTTCATCCCGGTATCGGCAGGCCCGGCACACCGGGTCAGGAGGTGAGCGGCTCCCACCAGGCGCGGTTCTCCCGGTACCAGGCGGTGGTCTCGGCGAGGGCCTCGGGGAGCGCGCGGCGCGGCAGGTAGCCCAGTTCGGTACGGGCGCGCGACCAGGCGGCGCCGGTCGCGGGGACCTCTTCGGCAGGGGCGGCGCGGCCCGCCTCCCCCGTACGGGCGGAGCGGCCCGCCGGGAGGGCACCGCACAGCTCGGCCAGAAGCCCGCCCAGCTGGTCCTCGCTCAACTCCGCTCCGCCGCCGAGGTTGTAGGTGCGGCCGGGGCGGCCCCGGGTCCGGGCGAGTTCGATGCCCCGGCAGTGGTCCTCGACGTGCAGCCAGTCGCGCACGCGGGCGCTCCCGCCCGCGTCCCGGTCCCCGCTCCCGCCCCCGCGCACCACGTCGAGCCCGCCCATCAGCCGGGTGACCAGGGACGGCACGGTGTGCTCGGGGAACTGGTGCGGGCCGTACGTCCGCGCGGCCCGCACCACGCGGACGTCCAGGCCGTGGGTGCGGTGGTGGGCCAGTGCGATCAGGTCGGCGGACGCCTTGGACGCGGAGTACGGGGAGCCGGGGGCGAGCGGGGCCCCCTCGGCGCGGGGTCCCGCGCCCCCGGGGCCGTACACCTCGTCGGTGGAGACGTGGACGAATCTGCGGACCCCGCCACGCAGGGCGGCCTCCGCGAGGGTCTGCGTACCGAGCACGTTGGTCGCCACGAAGACCGCCGTACCGTCCACCGACCGGTCCACCTGCGTCTCCGCCGCGAAGTGCACGATCTCGTCGTGCCGGCCGGCCAGCCGGGCGGCCACCGCAGGATCGCAGACGTCCCCGTGCACGAACCCGAACCGCGCATCGGCCAGCACGGTCGTGAGGTTGGTCAGGGTGCCCGCGTGGGTCAGCTTGTCCAGGACGGTCACAGTCACGTCGCCGGGCCCCTCGGGGCCGAGGACGTGGCGTACGTACGCGGAGCCGACGAAGCCGGCGCCGCCGGTGACGAGAAGACGGGACGGCCCGGCCGGGGCCGGGCGCCCACCGCCACCGCCCGTCGGCACCGGGTTTCCCGACGCGTTCCGGAAATTCTTTCCTGGAATTATCTCTCTCCGCACGCAGGCGACCGTAACACAACTCCCTTTCTCATCGATCTTTCAGAAAGATCTCATGGCCGGCACAGTTCCGAATCACACCCATTTCATGAACCCGTAATAAAAATCGGGGTACGCAGTGCGGAATTCCGCATCCACGAGGAGGTACGAACCGAATGCTCCAGCACGACCCACGGGTGAGGGCGGCAGGCCGCCGGGCCCGCCGGACGTTGCGCGCCCTGACGAACCGCGTGGGCGCGGCGACCACCCGACGACCGGCACCCGCGAGGCCCGCTCCCCGGGGCGCGCGGCTGGTTCCGGACCCCGTCTTCGTCATCTCCTCGGTGCGTTCGGGCTCCACCCTGCTGCGGGTGCTGCTCAACAGCCACCCTTCGGTGCGCGCCCCCCACGAGATGCACCTGCGCACCCTGGAGGTGCGACTGCAGAAGACCTACAGCGAGAAGGCGATGGACAAGCTCGGCCTCGACCAGGCCGAACTCGAGCATCTGCTCTGGGACCGGGTCCTCCACCGCGAGCTGGTGCACAGCGGCAAGGACGTCATCGTCGACAAGACGCCGGGCAACGCCCTCATCTGGCGGCGACTCCAGGAGGCCTGGCCCGACGCCCGGTTCGTCTTCCTGCTCCGCCACCCGGCCTCGATGGTGACCTCGCTCATCAGCGGCCGCCCCGACCGCGACCTCGACGCCACCGTGTCCGAGGTGAAGACGTACGTGGACGCCGTCCACGAGGCGCGCGCCGCCCTGCCGGGCCTCACCGTGCGGTACGAGCAATTGACGGAGGACCCCGCCGCGGTCACCAAGGAAATATGCGAATTCATCGGTGTCGCCTGGACCCCGGACATGCTGAATTACGGAAAGCAGGACCACGGCCCTTTCCAGGCATTCATCGGGGACTGGAGCGACAACATCAAGTCCGGGAAAATCCAGCAGGCCCGCCCGCTGCCCACCGCCGAGGAAGTCCCCGCCCGCCTGCGCGAGATCTCCCGGGCCTGGGGGTACCCGTGCTGAGCCCCTGCCGCATCCCCTCCGGCGGCGCCACCGTGTGGCTGACCGGCCTGCCCTGCTCCGGCAAGAGCACCCTGGCCCGCGCGGTCGAGGAGCGGCTGCACGCAGCGGGCCGCCGGGTCGAGGTGCTGGACGGCGACGAGATCCGTACGTTCCTCTCGGCCGGGCTCGGCTTCTCCCGCGAGGACCGGAACACCAACGTCCAGCGCATCGGTCTGGTCGCCGAGGTCCTCGCCCGCAACGGCGTGATCGCCGTCGTCCCCGTCATCGCCCCGTACGCCGACAGCCGCGAGGCGGTCCGAGCCCGGCACGTGAGGAGCGGCACCCGCTATCTGGAGGTCCATGTCGCGACCCCGGTGGAGGTCTGCTCGGTACGCGACGTGAAGGGGCTGTACGCCAAGCAGGCGGCGGGCGAGATCAGCGGGCTCACCGGGGTGGACGACCCGTACGAGGCGCCCGAGGCGCCCGATCTGCGGATCGCCGCCCACCACCGGACGGTGGCCGAATCGGCCGAGGCCGTCCTGGACCTGCTCGACGGACCCCCCGGCAACGTGCCCGACGACCTGCGCGACGGACCGCCCGACAACCTGCGCGACGGGCCGGAGCGCCACGGCGTCCCGGCCCCGCACGACGGGGAGGACCCCGCATGAACCGCACCCTCACGGCCCCCGCGGCCCGCCGCGCACGGGAGGCCGGTACGCCCCCGGAGCGCTCGCACCTCGACGCGTTGGAGTCGGAGGCGGTGCACATCTTCCGTGAGGTGGCCGGAGAGTTCGAGCGGCCGGTGATCCTGTTCTCCGGCGGCAAGGACTCCATCGTGATGCTCCACCTCGCGCTGAAGGCCTTCGCCCCCGCACCCGTCCCCTTCACCCTGCTGCACGTCGACACCGGGCACAACTTCCCCGAGGTCCTCGACCACCGCGACCGCACGGTGGCCGCCCACGGGCTGCGCCTGCACGTCGCCTCCGTCCAGGAGTACATCGACGCCGGGACCCTGCGCGAACGCCCCGACGGCACCCGCAACCCCCTGCAGACCCTCCCCCTCACCGAAGCGATCCAGCAGCACCGCTACGACGCCGTCTTCGGCGGCGGACGCCGCGACGAGGAGAAGGCCCGCGCCAAGGAACGCGTCTTCTCCCTGCGCGACGAGTTCTCCCAGTGGGACCCCCGCCGCCAGCGCCCCGAACTCTGGCAGCTCTACAACGGCCGCCACGCCCCCGGCGAACACGTCCGCGTCTTCCCGATCTCCAACTGGACCGAACTCGACGTCTGGCAGTACATCCAGCGCGAGGGCATCGAGCTCCCCGCCATCTACTTCGCCCACCACCGCGAGGTCTTCGACCGCAACGGCATGTGGCTCACCGCCGGCGACTGGGGCGGCCCCAAGGACACCGAGCCCACCGAGACCCGCCTCGTGCGCTACCGCACCGTCGGCGACATGTCCTGCACCGGAGCCGTCGACTCCGACGCCACCACCCTCGACGCCGTCATCACCGAGATCGCCGCCTCCCGCCTCACCGAACGCGGCGCCACCCGCGCCGACGACAGGATGAGCGAAGCCGCGATGGAAGACCGCAAGCGCGAGGGGTACTTCTGAATGACCACCACCACACACCCGACGAACGCCATACCGGCCGAGACCACGCTGCTGCGCTTCGCCACCGCCGGCTCCGTCGACGACGGCAAGTCCACCCTCGTCGGCCGCCTCCTGCACGACTCCAAGTCGGTCCTCACCGACCAGCTCGAAGCCGTCGAGCACGCCTCCCGCAACCGCGGCCAGGACACCCCCGACCTCGCCCTCCTCACCGACGGCCTGCGCGCCGAGCGCGAGCAGGGCATCACCATCGACGTCGCCTACCGCTACTTCGCCACCCCCCGGCGCCGGTTCATCCTCGCCGACACCCCCGGGCACGTGCAGTACACCCGCAACATGGTCACCGGCGCCTCCACCGCCGAACTCGCCGTCGTCCTCGTCGACGCCCGCAACGGCGTCGTCGAACAGACCCGCCGCCACGCCGCCGTCGCCGCCCTCCTGCGCGTCCCCCACGTCGTCCTCGCCGTCAACAAGATGGACCTCGTCGACTGGTCGGAGAAGGAATTCCTGCGGATCACCGAGGACTTCGCCCGGTGCACGGCCGAACTCCGGCACGCGACGGGCGGGTTCACCGCCATCCCGGTCTCCGCGCTGGCCGGGGACAACGTCGTGGACCGCTCCGCGCACATGGACTGGTACACGGGCCCCACGCTCCTCGGCCACCTGGAGACCGTCCGTACCGACGACGGGGAGGCGGACCGTCCGGCCCGGCTCCCCGTGCAGTACGTCATACGGCACGGCGACGTCCGGCACTACGCGGGTCAGCTGGCCACCGGCGAGCTGCGCACCGGCGACGCGGTGGTGGTGCTCCCCTCCGGCGTCACCTCCACCGTCACCGCCGTCGACCGGCTCGGCGAACCCGTCGACGCCGCGTACGCCCTGGACTCGGTCTCCGTACGCCTCGCCGACGACCTCGACATCGGACGGGGCGACCTCATCGCCCCGGTGGCCGAGGCGCCCGCGCTCGCCCGGAGCATCGACGCCGACGTCTGCCATCTGCACGACCGCGCCCTGCGCGTCGGCGACCGGGTGCTGCTCCGGCACACCACCCGTACGGTCAAGGCGATCGTCCAGGACCTGCCCGGCCGGCCCGACGGCAGCCTGACCGCCAACGAGCTGGGCCGGATACGGCTCCGCACGGCCGAACCGCTCGCCGCCGACGCCTACGCCGCCTCCCGTCGCACGGGCTCCTTCCTCCTCATCGACCCCGCTGACGGCTCCACGCTGACCGCGGGCATGGTCCGGTGATCGCGTGCCGACCCAGGGCCGCGCCCCGGCCCTCGCCCTGAGACAGGTCACACACACCTACCGGCCCGACGGACCGCCGGTGCTCGACCGTGTCGATCTCACCGTGGAACAGGGCGAGTTCCTCTGTGTGCTGGGCGCGTCCGGCTCCGGAAAGTCCACCCTGCTGAGCCTCTTCGGCGGGCTGGAGCACCCCTCTTCGGGCACGGTGGCGGTGCCCTCGCCGCGGCCCGCGCTGATGTTCCAGGAACACGCGCTCTTCCCCTGGCTCACCGCCGGCGGCAACGTCGAACTCGCGCTGCGCTTCGGCGGGTCGCCGAAACGCGACCGCGAGGCGGAGGCCCGGCGACTGCTCGCCCTGGTGCGGCTCCCGGACGCGTACGACCGGCCCGTGCACGAGCTCTCCGGCGGCATGCGGCAACGCGTCGCCCTCGCCCGCGCGCTCGCGCAGGGCAGCCGGGTCCTCCTGATGGACGAGCCCTTCGCCGCGCTCGACGCGATCACCCGTGAGGTGCTGCACGAGGTCCTGCTCGACGTCCGGGAAGCGCGCGGGCTCACCGTCGTGTTCGTCACCCACCAGGTGTCCGAGGCCGTCCGGCTCGCCACCCGCATCGTGCTGCTCTCCTCCCGCCCCGGCCGGATCGCCCACACGTGGCGGACCGGCGAACCCGGGGCCGACAGCGCGGCCATCACCGCCCGGCTTCGGCAGGAGGTCCGGCGCCATGCCCCCGCCCACTGACCGGAAGGAGCGGACGGACCAGAAGGAGCGCACGGGCCGGGCGGAGCGCACGGCCGGGGCCGGGGCGCTCACCGAGGGCCTGGACCACCTGGACACCGCCGCCCCGGCGGGCCCCCCGACGCCCGCCGGCCCCGCCCGGCGGTACGCCGCCCGCCTCCGCACCACGGTGACCACCCCGGCCCTCTCCGTCCTCGCCCTGCTGCTGCTCTGGCAGGGCGCGTACGCACTCGGCCTCTCCGCCACCCTCCCCTCCCCCGCCGCCGTCGCCTCGTCCCTGGGCGACGCGCGGCGGGACGGCACCCTGTGGCCGGCGCTCGGCCACAGCCTGCTCCGTACGGCGGTGGGATTCGCGGTCTCCGTGGTGCTCGGCACTCTTCTCGGGCTGCTGATCCACCGGGTGCGCGCCGCACGCGGGGCACTCGCCCCGGTCCTCTCCGCGCTCCAGTCGCTACCGGCCGCCGGTCTCGTCCCGCTCGGGGTCATCGTCTTCGGCGAGTCCGAGGCCGCGGTGTACGCGGTGGTGCTGCTCGGAGCCGTACCGTCGGTGGCCCTCGGCGTGGCCGGGGCGCTCGGGCAGATCCCGCCCCTGCTGATACGGGCCGGGCGGTCGCTGGGCGCGACCGGGCCCGCCCTCGTGCGGCACATCCTGCTGCCGGCCGCACTGCCGGGTCTGGTGGCCGCGCTGCGGCAGGGCTGGACCTTCGGCTGGCGGGCCCTGATGACGGCGGAGCTGATCACCGCGACCCCGCTGCCCGGCGTCGGCCAACTCCTCAGCACCGGCAAGGAGAACGACGACACCGCGCTCGTACTCGCCGCGGTGCTCCTCGTCCTCACCGTCGGCATCGTCATGGAGTCCGCCCTCTTCACCCCGGTGGAACGGCGGGTGCTGCGCGCCCGCGGCCTGCTCCCCGCCCGGCTCTGAACCCCCCAGCCACCAGCCCCCTTTGCGTACGTCCGCACGCCCGAAAGGCATCTCCCATGAGCTCGGCCTCCTCCTCCCCGCCGAAGGTCAGTGTCGTCGTCCCCGTGTACAACCCGGGCCCGCACATGGACGAGTTGATCGACTCGCTGCTGCACCAGACGATGGCTCCGGGCGAGTTCGAAGTGATCTTCGTGGACGACGGCTCGACCGACGGCACCGGAGCGCGGCTCGACCGGCTCGCCGCCGAGCACCCGCACTTCGAGGTGGTGCACATACCCAACTCCGGCTGGCCCTCGCGCCCCCGCAATCTGGGGATCGAGCGCGCCCGGGGCCGGTACGTCCAATTCGCCGACAACGACGACTGGTTCGGCGCCGAGGCGCTGCAACGGCTGTACGCCTACGCCGAGGAGAACGGCTCCGACGTCGTGGTCGGCCGGATGGCCGGCCGGGGGCGGGGCGTCCCGCGCGAGCTGTTCCGGAAGAACCTCCCCGACGCCCGGCCGGAGAAGAGCGCGCTCGTCGACAGCCTCACCCCGCACAAGATGTTCCGCCGGTCCTTCCTGCTGGACCACGGGCTGCGCTTCCCCGAGGGCAGACGCCGGCTGGAGGACCACGTCTTCGTGATGGCCGCCTACTTCGCGGCCCGGCGGATCTCGGTCCTCGCCGACTACGTCTGCTACTACCACGTGGCCCGCCCCGACCACTCCAACGCGGGGTTCCGCGCCTTCGACCCCGCCGGGTACTTCGGCAACCTCCGCGAGGCGCTCGACATCGTCGACGCGAACACCGAACCCGGCGCCGTACGCGACCGGCTGCACCGGAGGTGGCTCCGGGTCGAGACGGTGGAGCGGCTCAGCGGGAAGCGGTTCCTGGACGCCCCCGAGGAGTGGCGCGCGGACTTCTTCCGCGAGGCCCGCGCCCTGGTCGCCGAGCGGTTCGGCCCCGGGGTCGCCGCCGGGCTGCCCGCCCGCCAGCGCGCGGCGGCCGAACTCCTGGTCCAGGACCGGATCGACGCCGTACGCGAACTCGCCGCCTGGGAGAGGGCGGTCCGCGCCCGGGCCACCGTCTCCGCCCCGTCCGCCGAGGAGATCACCGCCACCGGCGAGCTGCTCTCCGGCGGCTCCCCGCTCACCTTCACCCACCGCGCGGACGGAGCCGACGCGCTGGCCGTGCCCGTCCCCGGCATCCCGGCCGAGGCGCTGGACGTCACCAAGGCGCTCAGGAACGCGAAGATGGACGTGCTGGCCCGGCGCAGGGGCGGCGCGGAGGAGTTCTTCGTCCCCTCGAGGACCAGCCTCACCCGGGTCCCCGACCCGGGTGACCCGGGCGGCTTCCGGACCGTCCACACCACCGTCGCCCGCCTCGCACCCGACACCCTCAACTCGGGCCGCAACGCCGGGACATGGGATCTCAAGGTGCGCATCAACAGCTGCGGCTGGCAGCGCGACGCCCCGCTGCCGCTCAGTCTCCTCATCGCCACGGACGGTGCCCCGCCCGTGCTCACCACCCCGCCCGCCCGCCCTGTCACCGTGCTCCGCCTGAAGCGGGCGGCCCGGCGCCGGACCGCCGCCCTGCTGGCCCGGCTGCGCGCGCTGGTCTGAGAGAAGCCCGGGAGAACGCGAGAACGGCCCCGGGAGATGTTCTCCTGGGGCCGTTCGTCGTACGTACCGACCCGGGCGCGTGGTACCGGGCCGGTGGTCAGGGGCGCTCAACCGCTCGGAGGCGCTCAAGCGGTCGGCGGTGCTTACGCGCGGCGGCGGGCCACCTCGTAGAGCACGATGCCTGCCGCGACACCGGCGTTCAGCGACTCGGCGCCACCCGGCATCGAGATGCGGACGCGGTAGTCGCAGGTCTCGCCCACGAGGCGGCCGAGGCCCTTGCCCTCGCTGCCGATCACGATGACGACCGGGCCGGACAGCTGCTCCAGGTCCTCCACCGTGTGCTCGCCGTCGGCGGCCAGACCGACGACCGTGAGGCCCGCCTTCTGGTATCCCTCCAGCGCGCGGGTCAGGTTGGTGACCCGGGAGACCGGGGTGCGCGCGGCCGTACCGGCCGAGGACTTCCAGGCACCCGCCGTCATACCGGCCGCGCGCCGCTCGGGGACGACCACGCCGTGCCCGCCGAACGCCGACACGGACCGGACGATCGCGCCCAGGTTGCGCGGATCGGTGACCCCGTCGAGCGCCACGATCAGCGGGTCCTCGCCGTTGTCGTACGCGGCGGCCGTGAGGTCCTCCGGGTGCGCGTACTCGTACGGCGGGACCTGGAGGACGAGGCCCTGGTGGTTCAGGCCGTTCGTCATCCGGTCCAGCTCGGGGCGCGGCGCCTCCATGAGGTTGATGTTGCCGCGGTCGGCGGCGAGCTTGAGCGCGTCGCGGACCCGCTCGTCGTTGTCGATGAACTGCTGGACGTAGAGCGTCACCGCGGGGACGCCGTCGCGCAGGGCCTCGAAGACCGGGTTGCGGCCGACGACCATCTCCGAGGTGCCCTTGACGCCGCCGCGCCGCGGGGCGGGGCGACGGGCCGCGGCCTGCTTGGCGGCTGCGTTCGCGATGCGGTTCTTCTTGTGTCCCTTGCGGGCGGAGGCGGGCGGCGTCGGGCCCTTGCCTTCGAGGCCACGGCGTCGCTGCCCACCGCTGCCGACCTGCGCGCCCTTCTTGTTGGACGTGCGGCGGTTCCTGCGCTGGCTGTTCCCGGCCATGACCTACCTGTTTCGTTGCTTCAGAAATGCTTCTACAAGTGAAAGTGTGCCGCCCGGACGGCCGGGCGGCACATTCGCGCCCCTGGACGCGGTGCGAGGAGCGGTGCTCAGCGCGGTCCCAGCGACCACCGGGGACCGCTCGCGCCGTCCTCGATGACCAGCCCGGACTGGTTCAACTGGTCGCGGATCGCGTCCGCGGCGGCCCAGTCCTTGCGCTCGCGGGCGCCCTGCCGCTGGTCCAGCACGAGCCGTACGAGCGTGTCGACGACGCCGTGCAGGTCCTCGCCCCGGTCGCCCTCGCCCGCCCAGTGCGGGTCGAGCGGGTCCAGGCCGAGGACGCCGAGCATGGCCCGGACCTCGGCGAGGCGGGCGATCGCCGCTTCCTTGTCGTCGGCGGCGAGCGCGGAGTTGCCCTGGCGCACGGTGGTGTGGACGATCGCGAGTGCCTGCGGGACGCCCAGGTCGTCGTCCATCGCCTCGGCGAAGGCCGGCGGCACCTCGGTCGCGGGCTCGACCGTCTCGCCCGTCTTCTCGGTGACCCGCTGCGCGAAGCCCTCGATCCGCGCGAACGCGGACTCGGCATCGCGCAGGGACGCCTCGCTGTACTCGATCATCGAGCGGTAGTGCGCGCTGCCGAGGTAGTAGCGGAGCACGATCGGCCGCCACGCCTTGACCATCTCGCTGACCAGCACGGAGTTGCCCAGCGACTTCGACATCTTCTCGCCGGCCATGGTGACCCAGCCGTTGTGCACCCAGTACTTCGCGAAGGTGTCGCCGAACGCCTTCGACTGGGCGATCTCGTTCTCGTGGTGCGGGAAGATGAGGTCGATGCCGCCGCCGTGGATGTCGAACTCCGTACCGAGGTACTTGTGCGCCATCGCGGAGCACTCCAGGTGCCAGCCCGGCCGGCCGCGGCCCCAGGGGGTCTCCCAGCTCGGCTCGCCCGGCTTCGCCGACTTCCACATGGCGAAGTCGCGCTGGTCACGCTTGCCGGTCTCGCCCTCGCCGGACGGCTGGCGCAGGTCGTCGAGGTTCTGGTTGGAGAGTTCCAGGTACCCGGGGAACGAGCGCACGTCGAAGTAGACGTTGCCGTCCGCCGCGTAGGCGTGGCCGCGCTCGATGAGGCCGCGCATCATCTCGATCATCTCGGTGATGTGGCCGGTGGCGCGGGGCTCGTAGGTGGGCGGCAGGCAGCCGAGCGCGTCGTAACCGTCGTTGAACGCGCGCTCGTTGTCGTACCCGATCGACCACCAGGGGCGGCCCTGCTCCTCGGACTTCCGGATGATCTTGTCGTCGATGTCCGTGACGTTCCGGATGAACGTCACGTCATAGCCGCGGTACGCGAACCAGCGGCGCATGATGTCGAAGTTCAGGCCGGAACGGATGTGCCCGATGTGCGGTGCGGCCTGGACGGTAGCGCCGCAGAGGTAGATCGAGACACAGCCCGCGGTGAGCGGGACGAAGTCACGGATCTGCCGGGCGCTGGTGTCGTACAGGCGAATAGTCACGCCTCAAGGGTAGTAGGCCGACACCAGTGCCCCGCGACCTCTGCGCGGTCACGGGGTAACTTTTCTGCTATACGGCCCCCTGGAGGGCTCTTCGAGGATGCCGCTACGGGGCACGGGGTGCAGGTGGGACGCGTGGGACGGGTGTGGCACAGTCGCCCGTCCGCGCGGAAAAGAGATTCCGGCGCGGGCGGAAGCACCACCGGCGGACCGCCCCCGCGGATCGTCCCTCCGGCCGCCCGCGGGCCGTCCGTCAGATGCGGCCGACCACCTTGCGCGGGGTGATCCGCACGACCACCCGCTCGGCGTCGTTCACCGAGTCCGGGTTGAAGTCCACGTATCCCTTTCCGGTGTACTTCCGCGACAGCTGGTCGATCAGCTCCTGGCCGCCCTCGGTGGAGAGGGTCGCCTCGCCGCGGATCTCGGCGTAGGAGTACGGCGCGTCGAACGGCTGGAGCAGGACGGTGACCCGGGGGTCGCGGCGGAGGTTCTTCTCCTTGCGGCGGCCGACCGTCGTGGAGATCAGCACGTCGTCCCCGTCCCGAGCCACCCACACGGGCGACACCTGCGGGCTGCCGTCCGGCTGGATGGTCGCGACGTTGACGAAGACGGGCTTGTCCAGCAGGTTCTTGATCTCATCGGAAAGTGCGGCGGTCATGACCTACATCCTCCTGCGCGTGGCGATGACGGACTGTGACGGTACGTGATCTGCGTCTCCTACCCCGTAACCACGCGGCTGCTCCGTTCGTTCCCGGACCGGTCCCACCGGACGAGTGAAAAACCGGCCGGGGAGTGTACGGCCCTCCGCGTGCCCGGGCTCGCGGCCGTACGGCGGCGGGCCCGGGCACACGACCTCAGGAGGTGCGGTAGACCAGCGCGGTGGCGATCCCCGCGATGCCCTCGCCCCGGCCGGTGAAGCCGAGGCCGTCCGAGGTGGCGGCGGAGAGCGACACGGGGGCGCCGACCACGTCCGAGAGGACCTGCTGGGCCTCCTCGCGCCGCTTGCCGATCTTCGGCCGGACCCCGACGACCTGGACGGCGACGTTGCCGATCCCGAACCCGGCCGCCCGCACGATCCGGGCCGCCTCGGCCAGCAGCGTCACGCCGGAGGCGCCGGACCACTCGGGGCGGCCGGTGCCGAAGTGCTGCCCCAGGTCACCGAGGCCGGCGGCGGAGAAGAGGGCGTTGCAGGCGGCGTGCGCGACGACGTCCGCGTCGGAGTGCCCGGCCAGGCCGGGTCCCTCACCCTCCCACTTCAGACCCGCGCACCAGAGCTCGCGGCCCTCCTCGAAGGCGTGGATGTCGGTCCCGATCCCGACGAGCGGGATCACCGGGCGGACATCGGGAACGGGACGGGGATCAGAAGCCATCGTTCGCCCTCCGGCGTGCGAGTACCGCCTCGGCCAGCAGCAGATCGAGTGGCCGGGTCACCTTGAACGCCTCTTCGTGGCCGGGCACCACGACGACGGGCTCGCCGAGACGCTCCACCATGCCCGCGTCGTCGGTGGCGCCCTCGCCGCCGAACACCACGGTCGCGTGCGCCCGCACCAGGGTGTCCCGGTCGAAGCCCTGCGGGGTCTGCACCGCGCGCAGCCTGGCCCGTGCGGGGGTCGAGAGCACCGGCTCCGGCCCGCCCGGGTCCGCCGACGGCTCGACCTCCTTGACGGTGTCGGCGAGCGGCACGGCGGGCACCACGGCCGGGGCGCCGCCGCGTACCGCCTCGATCACCGCGTCCACGGTGTCGACCGGCACCAGGGGGCGGGCCGCGTCGTGCACCAGCACCGTGGACACGTCCTCGGGCAGCACCTCCAGGCCGAGGCGGACGGACTCCTGACGGGTATCGCCACCGGGCACCACCACGTAGTCGGTGCGCTCCGGCAGGGCGTGCGCGTCGAGGAGGTTCTTCACCTCGGACGCACCGTCCGGCGGGGCGACCACCACGACGAGCGAGACGGCGCGCGAGGCGGCCATCGCCCGCACGGCGTGGACCAGCATGGGCGTACCGCTCAGGGTCCGCAGCGCCTTGGGCGCGCCGGGACCGAGCCGGACCCCCCGCCCGGCGGCCGGGATGACTGCGGCGGTACGGGGCGTCCGGGCGAAACCGCCGGTCGCGGGGGGTACGGCGGGCGCCGGCGCGCCCGACGGACCCGGCAGCCCGTCGGGTGGCGACGTGTCGGGCGGTGACATGGGTGACATCGGTTGGACTCCGAAGCTTCGGCAGGTTTGTTGCCACGGCCGACGTGGGTAGGGCCCCAAGCGAGCCGCCGTACAACGGCCCGCCTCGGTCCGGACCCCTTCCGTGACCCGGTCGAGCGAGTCGTGGCGGCGGCGCGGGGCGGCCGGTGCGTTGACCGGCCGAGGGGGACGCTAGCCGCACAAGGGCCGGCGCGACCACCACTTGGTATCCGGCCGAATTCAGCCGTATCCGGGTGGCCGAAAAAGAATCTTGAAAAAGCGCCGGGTGCCCAGGTGTCCGGCCCCCCGCATGCGGTGAATCCGGTGCGGCGGGTTCCGCCGCATCGGAAACCCGCCGCACCGGGACCGGAAGTCGGTGGGGCCGAGGCGCGAAGGGCCGACCGTGCTCACGAAGTGACGACCGCGCTCACGCACACGCCCAGAACGCGAACGTGCCGCGGTGCCCGGAGACGTGCCGTTGAAAACGGCAGGTCAGCGGGGACCACGGCATATTCGTACGACCGGTGTGATCCGGTTCAGGACGCGAGAACCTCGTCGAGCAGGGCTTCGGCCTTGTCCTCGTTCGTGTTTTCCGCGAGAGCGAGCTCACTCACCAGGATCTGGCGGGCCTTGGCGAGCATGCGCTTTTCTCCGGCGGAGAGTCCGCGCTCGCGCTCACGACGCCACAGGTCACGCACCACTTCGGCGACCTTGATGACATCGCCAGAGGCGAGCTTCTCCAGATTTGCCTTGTAGCGACGGGACCAGTTCGTCGGCTCTTCGGCATACGGTGCGCGCAGCACCTCGAAGACCCGGTCCAGCCCGTCCTGCCCGACCACGTCGCGCACGCCTACGAACTCCGCATTGTCCGCCGGCACACGAACCGTCAAGTCGCCCTGGGCGACCTTGAGCACCAAGTAGGTCTTGTCCACGCCTTTGATCTGGCGAGTTTCGATAGCCTCGATCAGCGCGGCCCCGTGATGGGGATAGACCACGGTGTCGCCAACCTTGAACGTCATGTGACAGGTACCCCTTCCGTGGCTATCCAGGGTAACACGAGAACGGCTACTCCTGAATGGCGTTTTCGCAGGTCAGGGCATATCTCGGGGCTTGACAACAGCATCCGGAACGTGCTGCGCGGGGCTCTGCGGAGAGGGTATTCGCAGGTCGGAGCCGTTGTACGACCGGCCGGAAACGTGCCGCTCCCGCGCCTGGGAACCCTGTCCGAACGGGTTAAAGATCCCGTTTTGCCGGATTCATGAAGCTGCGGTTTCTTCCGCGTGTTCGGAGATCGATCACACGATCGACAGAAGTTTCGCGCCCATTGAAATTGATCAAGCCACTCCCGACAACAGCTCCTCGCGCTTTTCCGCCGACGAATGCGGCCCCCGCCGGGAATTTTGATCATTCGCGTTTTGTGAACGGGGGATGCCGGGCGGTGACCGACGCGGCGGAACCGCCCGGCGGAAGGACGGTCCGGGCGCGGCTCCGGCCCGCGGGCCGGGCGGCCCGCCCGGCCCGCCCGGCGAAGAGCCGTGGGGCAAAGGGGCGGGTCGGGTGCGAGGCGCGAGCGGAGGCTCGGTAGCCTAAGGCCGCTGACACACCCTTAGGGCGGCTTTACGTCACTCGGTCCCGCCGCCCTGCGCGGTCGTGCAGTGCACCTGCGCACCACGTCCGTAGTCCGCAGTCCGAACGTTCAAGGAGTTGCCGCCGCCGTGAGCCGCAGCCTTCGACACGGCGCCCTCGCCGCCACTGCCCTCGTGATCTCCATCGCCTCGCTGTCCGCGTGCGCCGCGGGCAACGACGCAGCAACGCTCCAGGTCAGGCCGGACAACGCGGCCACCTCGGTCGGCGACATCAAGATCCAGAACGTGAACGTCGTCACGCAGCCCGACCACGGCGCCGAGGGCCCCGCCGTGGTCACCGGCGCCCTCTTCAACCAGGGCTCCGAGGACGAGACGCTGGAGGCCATCACGCTGCCCCGGTCCAGCACCGAGGTGAAGCTGCACGCAGCCAAGGGCGACGGGCCACTCGTGGTCCCGGCCGGCGGCAAGGTCGTCCTCGGTGGCGAGGGCAACGCCTCCGCCGTCATCGAGAACGGCCGCCAGGCCACCCGGAACGGCAACGTCGAGCAGGTCGTCTTCCGCCTCAGCGACAGCGGTGACATCGCGCTGGGCGCGACCGTCGTGCCCTCCGTCTCCTTCTTCAAGGGCTTCGGGCCGAGCGCGCTGCCGACCTCCGCCGCGAGCCCCGACGCCTCCGCGAGCACCGACGCCTCGGCCTCGCCGGACGCCTCCGCGAGCACCGACGCCTCCGCGACCCCGACGGACAGCGAGTCCCCGGCCGCCGAGTGAGCCCGGGCCGGCCTCGTCCCTGAGCGCCGACCGCGTACACGAGTGAAGGGCGCCTTCCCCACGGGGGAGGCGCCCTTCACTCATCCGTGTGCCCGGTGGCCGGCCACCGGTTTACGGCTCGAACTTGTAGCCCAGGCCGCGGACCGTCACCAGGTAGCGCGGCGCTCCCGGGTCGGGCTCGATCTTGGCGCGCAGCCGCTTCACGTGCACGTCGAGGGTCTTGGTGTCACCCACGTAGTCGGCGCCCCAGACCCGGTCGATGAGCTGCATGCGGGTCAGCACCCGGCCCGCGTTGCGCAGCAGCATCTCCAGCAGGTCGAACTCCTTCAGCGGGAGGTCCACCTTGCCGCCGGAGACGGTGACCACGTGGCGGTCGACGTCCATCCGGACCGGGCCGGCCTCCAGGGCCGCCGGCGTGATCTCCTCCGGCTCGCCGCGACGGCGCAGCACCGCGCGGATGCGTGCCACCAGCTCGCGCGAGGAGAACGGCTTGGTGACGTAGTCGTCGGCTCCTATCTCCAGACCGACCACCTTGTCGATCTCGCTGTCCTTGGCGGTGACCATGATCACCGGGACGTTGGAACGGTTGCGCAGCTGGCGGCAGACCTCGGTACCGGGCAGGCCCGGCAGCATGAGGTCGAGCAGGACGAGGTCGGCGCCGTTGCGGTCGAACTCGTCGAGACCGTCGGGACCCGTCGCCGCCACGGCGACCTCGAAACCCTCCTTGCGCAGCATGTAGGACAGGACGTCGCTGAAGGATTCCTCATCCTCGACGACAAGCACTCGGGTCACGGAAGGGCCTCCGGGGCAGGAAAGGGTTCAAAAGCAGCGGTGTCGAACGGTCCCTCGTCGTCACTGTCGACGACGAGCGGTCCGCCGGTGGTGCGTTCCCGTACGGTGCCCGTCTCGGGCAGCCGCAGGGTGAAGGTGGAGCCCTGTCCCTCGGAGCTCCAGACGGTGACCTCCCCGCCGTGCGAGGCGGCCACGTGCTTGACGATGGCGAGCCCGAGGCCGGTGCCACCGGTGGCTCGTGAGCGGGCCGGGTCGACGCGGTAGAACCGCTCGAAGACCCGGTCCCGGTCCTTCTCGGAGATGCCGATGCCCTGGTCGGTCACGGAGAGCTCGATCAGGGGCCGGCCCTGTCCGGCCACCCGCCGGACGGCGATGCCGACGCGGGTCCGGGCGGGGCTGTAGTTGACGGCGTTCTCGACCAGGTTGCCGAGGGCCGCCGCGAGCTGTCCGCGGTTGCCCCAGACGGAGAGGTCGTTGGTCCCGCCGGAGGCCATGGTGATCTCCTTCGACATGGCCGGCTGGCGGCAGCGGTCGATGGCCTCGGCGACGAGTTCGTCCACCCGGACGGCCTCGGCGTCCTCCAGGGGGTCGTCGTTCTGGACCCGGGAGAGGTCGATCAGCTCCTGGACGAGGTTGGTCAGCCGGGTGGCCTCGATCTGCATGCGGCCCGCGAAGCGCTCGACGGCCTCCCGGTCGTCGGACGCCTCCAGGACCGCCTCCGACAGCAGCGAGAGGGCGCCGGTCGGCGTCTTCAGCTCGTGGCTGACGTTGGCGACGAAGTCGCGCCGTACCGCCTCGATCCGCCGCGACTCGGTGAGGTCCTCGACCAGCAGCAGCACCAGCCGGGAGCCCAGCGGGGCGACCCGGGCGGAGACGGCGAGCGCGTCGCCCCGGCCCGTACCGCGGCGGGGCAGCTCCAGCTCGACCTGCCGTATCTCGCCGTCCCGGCGGGTGTCCCGGGTCATCTGGAGCATCTGGTCGACGGCCAGCCGGCCGCCGCGGACCAGGCCCAGCGCGTACGCGGCGGAGCTGGCCTTCACCACGCCGTCGCTCTCGTCGAGCACGACGGCGGACGAGCTGAGGACGGAGAGGACGGTGTCCACCCCGGGAGGCAGCGTGGCGGCGGTCTCCGGCCGCACGGAAGCGCGCGTCGGTTTCTTGAGATCGCGCTCGCTCCAGCGAAACGCCAGCATCGCGATCACACCGGTGCACAACCCGGCGGTCCCGGCTGCTGCGGCGACCGCCGCGTTCACGTCCATGTCGTCCAGGTTATGCGTCGATGCGCACGCCCTCACAGCCATACGAGTGCCATCTCGAACACTCGTCGCCCAGAGTTCACCGAGGGGATGGGCCCGGTTCACTTCTGCGGTCGGATTCCGACGCGTTCCGGGCGCACCGTGGGAGCGTGGGGTTCGACCCAGAGACCCCGGCCCACAGGACTGGAGAGGGACTTCCATGCGCGACGCCTACCACGAGGAACTCGACTCGATCGGCGAGGACCTGGTCGAGATGGCCCGGCTCGTCGGGTCGGCGATCGGGCGGGCCACCACGGCCATGCTCGACGCCGACCTCACGCTCGCGGAGACCGTCATCGCCGCGGACCAGAGGGTCGACGACCTCCAGCACGAACTGGAGGCACGTGCCATCGCCCTCCTCGCCCGGCAGCAGCCGGTCGCGACCGATCTGCGGATCGTGGTCACCTCGCTCCGCATGAGCGCCGACCTGGAGCGCTCGGGCGACCTCGCCCAGCACGTCGCCAAGCTGGCCCGGCTCCGCTTCCCGGACAAGGCCGTCCCGCACGACCTGCACGCCACGATCCTGGAGATGGGGCAGCTGGCCCAGCGGCTGATGGCGAAGGCGGCCGAGGTGATCATCACCAAGGACGTCGACCTCGCCCTCCAGCTGGAGCAGGACGACGACGAGATGGACCTGCTGCACCGTGCGCTCTTCCAGCACCTGATGGACGACCGCTGGAAGCACGGCATCGAGACGGCGGTCGACGTGACGCTGCTCGGCCGCTACTACGAGCGCTTCGCCGACCACGCGGTCTCGGTCGCCAAGCGGGTCGTCTACCTGGTGACGGGCGAGCACGCCGACGAGCTCCAGTCCCCGACCTCGGTCGAGGGCGCGTAACCGGCGCGGGCGGGGGCGGACGGCCGGAGCGGGCGGGCCGGAGCGGGGCCGGGCGCACGCTCGCGTACCGCACCGCAGCACGGTCCGGCGCGCAAGGGCGCCGGCGGACCGCCGGGAGGGGCACGGAATCTCTGCGCGTGTGCGCCGTTGATGCGCCCGCCCGGCTGGGCATGCAATGGACGGGGGCCGGGACCGATCCCGTACGCCCCTGTCGTGCGCACCGGGCGTACGACACCGGCGCGGCGGCTCTCCGGCCCCGGCCGGTGGTACGCGTTGAGGAGGACCTCATGGCACATGCGGCCGATTCCCCCCTGCCCGACCCCGAGCAGGAGACCCCGACCGAAGTGGTGCGCCTGACCGTGCTCGGCGCCTGCGGCTGCGGCTCCGGCTGCGGCTGCGGCTGCCAGTCCGGTTCGCCCTGTCAGTGCGGCGGCTGACCGGCCCCGTTCCGGGACCGGCCACCGACTGCAGTACGACGGCGCGACGGCGTCCGTGCGCGGAGCCGCCGGGCTCCCGCGCGCGGACGCCGTCGTACGGCCGCATCGCTCAGGTGGGGCCCGGTTCGCCTGCCGGGAGCATGTCCCGGTCCGTGGGAGTAACCGGCTCCGAAGGGCCCGTCTGCCCGCTGCCCGTCACGCCTGTGCCTGTGCCTGTGCCTGAAGAGGCTTGTCGCCGGCGTCGAAGCGCGCGGCCGGCTCGACGGCGATCACCGGTACGGCCGACTGGACAGCGATCACCGGTACGGCCGGTACGGCGGCAGGGGCCGGTACGGCCGGCTCGACGGTCTCCACGACGGCGCCTTCCGCCCCGCGGTCTTCCGCCTCGCGGCCTTCCGGCTCCTCGTCCATCGACAGGTTCCGCATCAGCAGCCAGTAGCCGAGGGCGGTCACCGTACCGAGAAGGGCGCAGGTCATCCAGAGCCAGGACGCGCCCCAGTTGTCTATCACCACGCCGGACATCAGCGGCGCGATCAGCGCCGCCACCGACCAGGACATCGTGTACATCCCCTGGTAGCGGCCCCGGCCCCGGGCGGGCGACAGCTTCACCACCAGGCTGGACTGGGTCGGGGCGTTGACGATCTCGCCCAGGGTCCAGACGCACACCGTCAACGCGTACGCGGCGACCGAGCCGGCGAAGGCCGTCAGCCCGAACCCGTATCCGGCGAAGAGCGTGGAGAAGACGAGGAGTTGACGCGGGTCCCGGTTGTCGATGAACCGCGAGAGCGGCATCTGGAGTACGACGATCAGCAGGCCGTTGACGGCGATCGCGGTTCCGAAGTCGGAACTGGTGAGCCCGTCCGCGCCCATGGCCACCGGCAGGCCCACGTAACCCTGCTGGGTGATCAGCGCGACCAGGAACGACAGGCCGACCACCCCCATGAACCGCCCGTCCCGCAGCACGTCCGTGAGCCGGACCGCGGCGGGCTCGGCGGTCCGCCCGCCGGACGCGGAGGTCACCGGGGCAAGGTCCGGCCGGGACTCGGGCACCTTCAGGAAGACGACCACGGCGCAGCACAGGGTCAGCAGCGCCTCGACGAAGAACCCGATCCGGTAGCTGTACTCGGCGATGAACCCGGCACCGGTGGAGGAGACGGCGAATCCCAGGTTGATGGCCCAGTAGTTCAAGGAGAAGGCTCTTACCCGGTCCTTCGGCGGCACGATGTCCGCCATCATCGCCTGGACGGCGGGGCGCGAGGCGTTGCTCGCCATGCCGACGACGAACGCGACGCCCGCGATGGCGACCGGGTTCTCCATGAACCCCAGCACCGCCACCGACAGGGCCGTCGAGAGCTGCGCGATCAGCATGGTCGGCCGCCGCCCGAGCCGGTCGGTCATCACCCCCGCGCCGAGCGAGGAGATGACCCCGCCGAGGCCGTGCAGGGAGGCCACCAGACCCGCGTACGACGCGGAGTAGCCGCGGTCCAGCGTCAGGTAGAGCGCCATGAAGGTGGCGACGAACGCTCCGAGCCGGTTGACCAGCGTGCTGGTCCACAGCCACCAGAACTCCCGGGGCATTCCGGACACCGTGCTGCGCGCGGCTCTCCGTAGACCGTCGACAGACATGCGGGTACCCCCAGGTGGCGCGAGCGCGGACAGGTGCGGGACGGGTGCCGCACGGACGCGCCCGGTAAGCGGTACGGCAGCTGATCGAACATTACGAAGGACGGCTTCCGGATCGCCAGTCGATTGACAGCAGCCGTCAATCGTCGCCCGGGCGGGCGTACGGCCCGGTGCCCGGGCGGGGCGCGTGGAGGGGGCCCGCGGGGACCTCCGGACCGCCCTCCCGGCCCCCTCATGTGCGCCCCGCACCGCTCGCCTGTGTACCTGTTTGTCCGTCCAGTGGCCGGGCGCGCGAAGGGGGTACAGGTTCGATTACGCTCGGGCTCATGGCCGACGCGACGTACAAGCTGATCCTCCTCCGCCACGGCGAGAGCGAATGGAACGCGAAGAACCTGTTCACCGGTTGGGTGGACGTGAACCTCACCGAGAAGGGCGAGAAGGAAGCGGTGCGCGGCGGTGAGCTGCTCAAGGACGCCGGGCTGCTCCCGGACGTCCTGCACACCTCCCTCCAAAAGCGCGCCATCCGCACGGCGCAGCTCGCGCTGGAGGCCGCCGACCGCCACTGGATCCCCGTCCACCGCTCCTGGCGGCTGAACGAGCGCCACTACGGCGCGCTCCAGGGCAAGGACAAGGCCCAGACCCTCGCCGAGTTCGGCGAGGAGCAGTTCATGCTGTGGCGCCGCTCCTACGACACCCCGCCGCCGGTCCTCGAGGACGGCACGGAGTTCTCGCAGAGCGACGACCCGCGCTACGCGACGATCCCGACCGAGCTGCGCCCGCGCACCGAGTGCCTCAAGGACGTCGTCGTCCGCATGCTGCCGTACTGGTACGACGGCATCGTCCCGGACCTGCTCGACGGCAAGACCGTCCTCGTCGCCGCCCACGGCAACAGCCTCCGCGGCCTGGTCAAGCACCTGGACGGCATCTCCGACGAGGAGATCTCGGGCCTCAACATCCCGACCGGCATCCCGCTCGTCTACGAGCTCGACGCAGACTTCAAGCCGGTCAAGCCGGGCGGCACGTACCTCGACCCGGACGCGGCCAAGGCCGCCATCGAGGCCGTGAAGAACCAGGGCAAGAAGAAGTAGGCTCCGTGATCATGCCCCCACCTGCGCGCGCGGCGCAGGGCGGGGGCATTTTCACGGCCTGGGCCCTCGTTGGGCCCTCAGGCCCCTGGGTCCTGCGGCCGGAGCGCTCGCCCAAGAACCTTCCTGGCCCGGTCCCGGCCGCTCGGCATGAGATGCGCGTACACCTTGAGTGTCAGCCCGCGGTCGCTTCCGGACGAGCTCACAAGCGCGGCGAGCAGGCACAGAACGTCAGCTGTAGGCCCTCCGGGTGGCACGCAACGGCCAACAGTGACCGACAACAACAGCACAACCGCAGGTCAGTCGAGGTATGCACTCTGTTGACCAGGGCCGAAAGACGGGCCCGCCAGACCCAGGGCAAGAAGAAGTAAATTCTGCGATCAAGCCCCCGGTCCGCGCGTACGCCGCGGGCGGGGGCGTTTTCCTGGCCCCAACCCGCCCCGCCGCAGGCCACGGACGCATGTCCTGGTCCCCGGGAGGCTGCGACCGCCCCGCCGGCTTCCGCCGCCCCACGGTGGGGCCGGTCCGGTGCCTCATGAGTGGCTGTGCCGTACACGCGAACTGCCCTACTCTCAGCCGTCATGAAGAGAGATCAAGCCGGGCAGGCCGAATCCGCGGCATCGGACACCGTCCTGTTCGACTACCTCCCGACCGTCGCGGACTACGACCAGGCTCGGAAGTGGTTCTCCCTCAGGACCCGGCACGGGCTCACCGGTGGTCTGTGGCTTCCCGCGTTGTTCGGGGCCGCGATACTCGCCACACGCGCACTGTCCTGGCACTTCGGCGCCGCCCGGACGATCAGCGTCAGCGTGATCGGCGTCAGCGCCCTCTTCTACGCACGGCAGCGGGTCCGCAGGACCCGGACACGGACCCAGTACGAGGAGCACGCCGCTCTCGGGAACTGCCGCACCACGCTCACCACCGACGGGCTGACCACCACCGGCTCGTCCGGGGAGAGCAGCGGCACCACCAGCTGGAACATCTACCCATGGTGGTTCGAGACGCCCGACCTGTTCGTCCTCACGGGCAGCGCGGAGTACTTCTTCGTCGTGCCCAAGCGCGGCGCGCGTTCCCCCGAGGACCTGGTCCGGGCCCGCGCGCTCTTCACGCGGCACCTTCGGCGCGTCTGAACGCCGGCCGACGCACGCCTGCCGGGCACGACTCGGCCGGGGAGGCCGCCGCCCCCGGCGTGCTCCGCACGAGGGGCCACTCGGCGGCATTCGCCCCTCACGATGGAGTAACGGGCGCAACTACCAGACCCCCGGCGCTGTCTTGTCGTTCATGAAGATTTCCTTCCTCATCCACAACGCGTACGGGATCGGGGGGACGATCTCCACCACGTTCAACCTGGCCCACGCGCTGGCCGAGCGGCACGAGGTGGAGATCGTTTCGGTCAACCGGCACCGGGACGTGCCCGCGTTCGCGCTCGACCCGCGCATCCGGCTGCGACCGCTGATCGACCTGCGGCGGGAGAAAAGCCACCCCCTGTTCGGGCAGCCGTCGAAGGCGTTCCCGCGCGCGGAGAGCCGGTACGGGGAGTACAGCGCGCTGACGGACCGTCGGATCGGCGAGTTCCTGTCGGGCACGGACGCCGACGTCGCCATCGGTACCCGCGCCGGGCTCAACGTCCACCTCGCGCTCCAGGCTCCCGACCGCACCGTGCGGGTCGGGCAGGAGCACCTCACGGTGGAGAGCCACCCGCCGGCGCTGCGCCGGGTCCTGCGCCGGGCGTACCGGCGGCTGGACGCGCTGACCACCGTCACGGACGCGGACGCCGCGGCCTACCGGCGGACGATGCGGCTGCCGGGCGTACGCGTCGAGGCGCTGCCCAACAGCGTGCCGGACCCGGTGCTCCCGCCCGCCGACGGCAACGCGCGGATCGTGGTCGCGGCCGGGCGGCTGGTGCGGGTGAAGCGGTACGACCTGCTCATCGAGGCGTTCGCGAAGGTGGCCGCCGAGCGCCCCGACTGGCAGCTGCGGATCTACGGACGCGGCGAGGAGCACGACCGGCTGCGGCGCCTGGTGGACGAACTCGCCCTGCACAACAACGTGTTCCTGATGGGAGCCGCCGCTCCCATGGAGGCCGAGTGGGTCAAGGGCTCGATCGCTGCCGCGACGTCGAGCTTCGAGCCGTTCGGCATGACGATCGTGGAAGCGATGCGCTGCGGACTCCCCGTGGTGAGTACCGACTGCCCGCACGGGCCCGCCGAGATCATCCGGCCCGGCGAGGACGGCCGACTGGTCCCGGTCGGGAACCGGGACGCGCTGGCCGCCGCGCTGCTCGACCTCGTCCGCGACGACGAGCTCCGGCGCCGGATGGGCCGCGCCGCACTGGACAACTCCCGCCGCTACGCGCCGGGTCCGGTCGTCGCGCGGGCGGAGGCCCTGTTCGAGGGGCTGACCGCCGCCCGGGTCGCCGGGCACCCTGCCGCACCGGTGGCCACCGGCACGGCTCTCGCGCTCGGACCACGCGGGTACGCGGCCCGGGACACCCTGGACACGGCGGCACGCACCTTGCTGAAGACCGTACGGAAGGCGAAGCGGCGATGACCGGGACCAAGGCGACGGACGGCTCCGACCAGGCACGGGGCGGCGGCACGCGCCACGCACCGGACCAACTCCCGCGCGCCGACTGCTCGGTGGACCGGGACGGTCGGTTGGTGGTGCGGTTCGGCTTCGAGCACCGTACGGCGGAACGCCCCCAGCTGCTGCTGCGGTTGCGTCCGCCGAAGGGGAAGCCGGAGTCGGTCACCCGGCTGGTCGGCCTGGAGCCGGACGGACCGGCCGGAGCACCGGCTGGTGGGGCGGAGCACTCCTGGCGGGCCGTGCTCGAACCGGAGCCGGCGCTGGCGGAGGGACGGTGGGACCTCTTCGTCCTGCCCGAGCCGGACGCCGAACGTACGCCACTGCTCGCGGGCGTCCGCGACCTGCGGGCGCTGCCGGCCGGGCGGGAACCCGGGCGGACGCCGCTGCCGCTCGCGGTGCGGGTGCCGTTCGCCACGGGGGACGGCACCCTCGCCGTACGGACGTGGCTGCGGGCCGCGCACGTCGAGGCGGACCGCATCGAGGTCGGCGCCGAAGCGACCACCGTACGCGCGCGGCTCTTCGGGCTCCGGCCGGGCGTCGGCGCGACAGCCCTGCTGCGGCTGCGGGGAGCGGCCGGCGAGGTACGCGAGGCGGAGCTCCACACGGAGGGCGGCGACGGCGTACGGTTCACCTTCTCCCAGCGGGAGTTGGTGGACACGCCCGACGGCGCGCCGGGCGTGTGGGACGTACTCGTACGTCCGGGGACGGGCGCGCGGCCGATCCGGGTGGGGCGGCTGCTGGACGATGTCGCGGACCGCAAGAAGGTGTACGTCTTTCCCGCGGTTACCCTCAACGGCCTTACGGCTCGCACCTATTACACGCTGGACAACGAGCTTTCAGTGGAGGTCACGGCCGGCTGACACACCTTCGGGTGTCGCGCGAGGAGCGGACGCGCCCGTGGACCCGGGAGCGCCACCCACTACCGTGGGGGTGCCTTCCGGCACCCCCACGCGGACGCGTACCCGGGCCTTGCCGACGGGGCGCACCTTGCCGGCCGAGGCACAAGGAGATCGGGGAGAGCACAGTGGGCGAGTCTCTGAAGACTTTCGTCGGTGGTACCGAGGTGGAGGTACCCAACAGCATCCCGGCCATCCGCGCGGCGCTCCCCGACGAGAGACGCGACGAGTTCGACCGCGCCGTCAACGAGGCGGGCGTGCACCAGATCCACGCCGTGATGCGGCACTGGATGCTGGAGGCGGTCCCCGATCCCGAGGCCGAACGCATCCTGGACCGGCTGGCGCGGGACGAGGCCGAGAGGCGGAGCGTGGCTTGAGTTTCCGTATCTCCTACGCCCCGCCGGCCGACGACACCCTGGCCAAGATGCGGGACGTCGATCCGTTCCGCGACGAGATGGCCCGCACTCTGGGGCGGACTCCGTACGGTCACGGTTCCACGGCCGTGAAGGGCGAACGCGACCGCCGTGAGGCGACGGTGGCGGGCGCGATCGTCCTGTACTACGTCTCGGGCTCGGTGCTCACCCTCACCGTGGTCCGGCTCGTGCCGCTGCCCTGAGATCCCTCGGGTACCCGCGACCGGACCCGGACCCGACGGACGAGCCGCCGCCGGCGGCACGTCGCGGACGGGTCACATCGGCGGCGGGCCCGGACACCTGGGACTTGCGGGTCGCTGTCCGACGACTGATACGACTCCGCGTGATCGGTACGGGGCAATCGCCAGGGACGACATGCCCGGCGAGCCGTCCGGTCGACCGGAGGCCCCGTGGCCGGGTCTCCCCGGTGCGCCGGCCGACGCCGTCCGGACCGTCGTCGGACCGCCACGGCTCATGAACACCCCTCGGCTGCGGCGGCCTTCACGGAGTAAGGCCCTGAAGAGCGGGCCGGTACGCCCCGGCCTCACCGGGATGCGGGACGGCCCGGCCGCGACGCCCGCGCGCGTCGCCACCGGGCCACCGGGCCACCGGGCCACCGGGCCACCGGGCCACCGGACGTCCGCCGTCCGCCGCGACGTCAGGAGAGCTTCTTCACCTGCGCGTCGACGACCGCCGTCGGCTGCTCCAGCTTGATCTCCTTGCCCATGAACGAGGCCAGGTTGCAGGTGGAGAAGGTGCCGACCGTGCCGCCCTGGCGGATCAGTGCGAGATCGAACGGGACCTTCGCGCCCTCCTGATCCACGACCAGGTTCCACGCGGCCGACTCCTCGCCGCCGGTCACCTGGTCCTCCTTGATCGCGGAGACCTTCTGCGTCTCGCCCTGCACCGTGGCGGTGAAGCCCGAGGCGCACGCGGTGGCGGCCGTGCGGACGGCGGCGACCACGTCGGCCGCGCCCTTGCCCTCGTACGACGCCAGGCCGACCATCGTCAGGTCACCGCCCAGATCGGCGGCGTTCTCGTCGGCGCTCAGCTCCTCCTTGGCGGAGCGGGCACTCGTGGCGACCGGCTTGCCCTGCGGCGCCACGAACAGCGCCTGCGCGAAGGGGAGGCACTCGGCCTTGTCCGCGGTGACGTCCGACGTCTTGACGATGTCCCCGGCGCCGGCCTTCTCGACCTTGAGGTCCGCGACATCACCCTCGACCAGGGAGACCTTCTCCAGCTCCGCCGCGGTCAGGGCCTTGACCGCGCTCTGCTCGGGCTCGGCCGAGGCGGGGGCGGAGGCGGACTTCGACGTGTCCACCGCCGTGCTCTTGGTGTCCGAGTCGTCCGACGAGCCGCCACACGCACTGGCCAGCAGGACCAGGGAGGCGACGGACGCGGCGAGGGCGGATCGGCGGACGAGGGAAGCGCGCATGGTTCATTTCTCCTGTTTCGGGAGCAACAACCCTTTCTCGGCCGCCAGTTCGCACCGGCCACAGCGGGATCGTCGCGGAGAAGCCCACTGTATGATCGAACCTTTGCTCGAACTTGGTTTCGCTTCACCCTCACACGTGATTGTGATTCCACTGTGATCATTCTGTGAATTCAGCGGCCGTTTCGGGAGTGTTCATGCCTCGGAACCCCTTGGACCAGCAGGTTTCGCCCTCTGAAGGATTTGAGCCCGCGGAGTCCGGGCCCGAGCTCGCCGATGCCGGGGACCGCCGCACCGCTGCCGCCCCGGCCGCCGCAGGTGTCACCGCGCAGGACGTCCTCGCGCGGGAGCCCTCACCGGCGGGACGTCCAACACCGTCACCGGGATCACCCTCACGGACGGCCGCGCGTGGGTCCTGAAGACGCCGAACCGCGTCGCGGTCCACGGTCACTCCGGGGATTCGCGCGGCGGCCTTGTAGAGGGCGGCCGCGGTCCCGGGTGGCATCAGCGTCTCCCGCAGCAGCTCACCGATGGTGTCGAAGGCGTCCTGAGCCTGATCCCGCTCCTCGGCCGGGGTGTGGCGCGCGTCCTGGTCGCGGGTGATCTCGGCGGCGAGCCGCCGGAGCAGGGCGCCGGGGTCGGTGGGCAGCGAGGCACGCCACGGCGAGGGGGTTCCCGTGACCCGCGCCACAAGGTCGGCGTCGGGGAACAGTCGGACAGCCTTCAGCCGTCGTCGTCCTCGTCGCGGGGCGTGACGTTCAGAAAGGGTTCGAACCAGGCGGCCGGCCGGAGGTCTCCTATGCCCAGCCGCTGGTTGACCTCGTCCTCCGGGTCCTCCATGCCGTCCAGACCTGCGTCGTAGAGCATCAGCACGTCGGTGTCCTGGAAGAACATCCCGGCGCACGCGTCGAAGTCGTGGTCGTCCCGGTGGGCCGGCAGGACTCCGCCGCCGATGGGCCCGGTCCCGGCGGCGGCCCCCGCCTCCACGGCGGCGCGCGCGTCCTCGATGGCGAGGTGCAGGGCCACCTCCTCGGCCGTGCAGGTGGGCTCCGGCCACCAGCCGTCGCGCAGGTCGCCCCCGATGCTCTCGACCGCCCGCGCGAAGCGCAGTCGCCAGGCCGCGCCGACGCCGAACGTCACCCTGGGCAGCCGGGTGAAGACCCCGGCCTTCTCACCGAGCCCGCCCGGCGCGAGAGGCCGGTCACCGAGGACCGCGGCGTCCTCGCGGGCACGGCGGGCCAGCAGCCGCAGCGCCTCGTGGAGGGCTGCGGCGGTACGGGGCGTGAGGTGCCACCGGCAGCGCTCCTCCCCGCACTCCGGGTCGGCGCAGTGCGGGGCGTCCACCTCGAACAATGCGGCGAAGTCCGGCCGTTCGGGGTCCCCGGGTTCGCCGGGCACTCCTGGCTCAGCGGCACGGTGGGCCTCGGCGCCCCGGAGCCAGCCGGCCCCGAAGTCCGCGACCACCTCTTCACGGCTCCAGCCCGCGAGCTCGTCGTCCTCGTCGACGGTGAGCCGGTAGGCCTGGCTGCGGTCGGCGAGGGTGTCGGCTCCCGCGATGTCTCCCCGGTGCTCGGCGAGCCACTGGGTGGCGCCGATGAGGTCCTGCCGGTCGTGCGCGCCCAGTTGGTCGGCCGGCAGCGGTTCCCAGCCCTCGTCGGCGGCGGCCTTGAGCAGCGCCCGCCGGTCGTGGACGTGGAACTCCCGCAGCAGCGCGATCCGGAAGACCGGGCCGGAGAGTTCGGCGAGCCGGGCGGCCGGGGCGGCCCGCCCGTGGTCGCGTTCTCCGCGGTCGTGGTCCCCGTGGTCGTGGTCCCCGTGGCCGTGGCCCTCGTGGCCGCGTTCCCCGTGGTCGTGGTCCCCGTGGCCGCGTTCCCCGTGGCGGTGGTCCTCGCGGCCTGGTGCGCCGTCCACCGGTATGCCGTCCACCGGTGTGCCGTTTACCGGCCAGGCGCCCGCGAGGGCTCGGCCGACGGCGGTGCGCAGGCTGTCGGCCGCACCGTGCGGAAGCCGCGCGCACAGCTCCTCCAGCGGGCCGGAGTTCCACGCGTCGGCCGGGACCCGGAGGGCTCGCTGGAGCACGCGGGCTGCCTCGTCGGCGAGTCCGGGGGTGCGGCAGGTCAGGACGGCGTGCAGGGTGGCGGGACCCGGGCGGTGGTCCACGAGTGCGAGGACCCGGCTCTCGCCGGGGGTGTGCTCGCAGTGGAAGCCGAGCGGCGCGGCAGGACGTGACTGACTGTGCACGCGGTGGCTCCGGGCAGATGGGGGCGGACCCACGGACATCTGCCCCGTGGAGGGGAGATGACACACCGTCCGGACACCGGGGGCGCCCGGGAGCGGCGGTCAGTCCGTGCCCGTATCCCCGTCCGGCGCCGTTTCCGTGCCCGTTTCCGTGCCCGGGCCCCCCTCCGGCGCCGTTTCCGTCCCCGCGTCCGTACGCCGGGTCAGGCGGGCGAAGGCGTCGAGGTTCCGGGTGGACTCGCCCCGCGAGACCCGCCAGGCGTACTCCTTGCGGATGGAGCTCGCGAAGCCCAGCTCCAGCAGGGTGTTGAACGCCCCGTCGGCCGCCTCCAGCACCGTGCCGAGCAGCCGGTCCAGCTCGTCCGGGGTGACCACGCTCAGCGGCAGTTTGCCGACGAGGTAGATGTCGCCGAGCCGGTCCACCGCGTAACTCACTCCGAAGAGGCGGAGGTTGCGCTCCAGCAGCCAGCGGTGGACCGCCGCGTCGTTCTCGTCCGGGTGCCGGACGACGAAGGCGTTGAGGGAGAGGGAGTGCTTGCCGACGAGGAGCGAGCAGGTGGTGGAGAGCTTGCGGGTGCCGGGCAGTTTGACGACGTAGTTGCCGGCCTCCGGGCTCTCCCACTCCAGGCCGGCGTCGTCGAGGGTCTCCTCGATGATCCGCGCCACTGCCGCCTCGTCCACTGCCTCAGCCATGGTGCGAGCGTACGACAGCGCGCGGCCGCGCACCTACCGGCCGGTACGGTCCGGCTCCCGGGCCTCAGCCCTGGCGGGAGCGGACCCGGCGGCGGTGGTCCTGCATCGCACCGGTGTAGACGTCGGCGGTCGCGGCGGCGGCGGTGCCCCAGCCGAAGGACTGCGCGTGCTCGGCTGCGGCGGCGCCCATCCGGTCGACGAGCTCCGGCGTACGGACGAACCGTTCGAGCGCCAGCGCGTACGACTCGGGGTCGTGCCCCGGGATCAGGAAGCCGCTGACGCCGTCCCGCACCGCGACCGGCAGTCCGCCCACGGCCGCGGCGACGACCGGCGTACCGACCGCCTGGGCCTCAATGGCGACCAGTCCGAAGGACTCGCTGTACGACGGCATGACCAGCACGGACGCGGCCCGGAACCAGTCGGCGAGCTCGTCCTGCCCGACCGGCGGCTGGAACCGCACGACGTCGGCGACGCCGAGCCTGGCCGCCAGCTTGTGGAGGACCTCCGGCTTGGCGAGGCCCGTACCGCTGGGGCCGCCCACCACCGGTACGACGAGCCGGGACCTGAGCGACGGATCGCGCTCCAGGAGCACCGCCACGGCGCGCAGCAGCACGTCCGGGGCCTTCAGGGGCTGGATGCGCCCCGCGAAGAGCGGAATGAGCGCGTCCTGCGGCAGTCCGAGCCGGGCGCGCGCGGCGGCCCGCCCGTCGCCGGGGCAGAAACGCTCCAGGTTCACGCCGGGGTGGACGACGGCGACGGAGGCAGGGTCGGCGTCGTAGAAGCGGACGAGTTCGTCGGCCTCCTCCGCCGTGTTGGCGATGAGCCGGTCGGCCGCGTCGACGATCTGCGTCTCCCCGATGACCCGGGCGGCGGGTTCGGGGGTGTCGCCCTCCGCCAGCGCGGCGTTCTTGACCTTCGCCATCGTGTGCATGGCGTGCACCAGCGGGACGCCCCAGCGCTGCGCGGCCAGCCAGCCGACCTGGCCGGAGAGCCAGTAGTGGGAGTGCACGAGGTCGTAGTAGCCGGGGCGGTGACCGGCCCAGGCCTGCATCACGCCGTGGGTGAAGGCGCAGAGCTGGGCGGGCAGGTCCTCCTTGCGGAGCCCTTCGTACGGCCCCGCGTCGACGTGCCGGACCAGCACCCCGGGCGCCATCTCGACCACTGGGGGCAGGGAGCCGGTGGTGGCCCGGGTGAAGATCTCCACCTCGATGTTGATCGCGGCGAGGCGCCTGGCCAGCTCCACGATGTACACGTTCATACCGCCGGCGTCGCCCGTGCCGGGCTGGTGGAGCGGCGAGGTGTGCACGGAGAGCATCGCGATCCTGCGCGGCCTCCGGTGCCCGCCGGCGAACCCGGCCGCCAGACCGCTGCCACGCCCGCCCGGGAACCGCAGGCGCGGCGCCACGCGGCTGCCGCCGAATCGGGAGACGTCACGACTCACGTCGTCCGGACCTCCTTGCTCAGGGCACGCCGTGTAAGGGACGGACGTCCCCTCGTCCGCGAAACAGCGAAACCCGCCCGATTCATTTCCACCTTTGCCAAATCATTACCAGTCCGTGTCAACCTTCGTCGTTCTCCGCCCGCCGGATGTGGGCCTCCGCCCCACACCGGCCGTTCTCCGTCCCGTCCAGGCGGCGGACGGACGGGCGCGCGCCGGCCGCGCCGGCTCCCCTTCCGCGTACCCGCGATCGCGCGCGGGCGCGCACGTTCCGTGCGCACGCCCGCGCATTTCTCGTATACGAGCGCCCCGCAGAGCCCAGGGCGTGGAGTCGAAGCGGCGTCGCCCCGCGGTCGGCACTTCCCCGACAGGCCCGGGACCCCGCCGCGTACGCTCGACCGCATGCACCAGCGCCCCATCGGCACCGTGACCCGCGGGACCACCAACCCCAACCGACTCCGCCGCATGGACCGCTGGATCGCCGCCGCCCACGGCCCCGCGCTGCGGCGCGCGGACTCCCCCGTCGCGGTGGACCTCGGCTACGGGGCAGCCCCCTGGACCGCCGTCGAGCTTCTGGCCCGGCTGCGTACCGCCGCCCCGCACACCCGTGTGGTCGGCGTCGAGATCGACCCGGAGCGGGTCGCCGCGGCCCAGCCGTACGCGCGCGAGGGCCTCACCTTCCGGCACGGCGGCTTCGAGGTGCCGCTGGCCGAGCCGCCCAGCCTGATCAGGGCGGCGAACGTGCTGCGCCAGTACGACGAGGACCAGGTCGCCGCCGTCTGGGAGCGGCTGTGCGCGCGGCTCGCCCCGGACGGGCTGCTGGTGGAGGGCACCTGCGACGAGATCGGGCGCCGGCACGTGTGGGTGGCGCTGGGGCCCGGGGGCCCGCGCACGGTGACCTTCGCCGCGCGGCTCGGTTCGCTGGACCGCCCCTCCGACCTGGCCGAGCGCCTCCCCAAGGCGCTGATCCACCGGAACGTGCCCGGTGAGCCGGTGCACGCCTTCCTCCGCGACTTCGACCGGGCCTGGGCGACCGCGGCCCCGTACGCCTCCCTCGGCGCGCGCCAGCGCTGGATCGCCGCCGCCCGCTCGCTCGCCGCCGACTGGCCGCTCCGCGACGACGCGCGCCGCTGGCGCCAGGGCGAACTCACCGTGGCCTGGGAGGCCCTGCGCCCGGGCGGCGGCACCGGGCGCGTCCCGGACCGGGGCTGAGAGCGGCGGGCGTACCGCCCGGCGCGCACTCCGGCAGACGCCCCGGCAGACGCAGAAACGGACGGTCCGGCGTGCTCCTCGTGACGCTCCGCGAGAGGGCCCGTCGTGTGCGCGGGGCGTACGGCAGGGGGCGGGCCGGGGACCGAGGGGGAAAGGGGGAGGAAAGGCACACCGTGTTCCGTCCGTGTGACGCGTCCTTCGCCCGTCCCCCCTGTTGCTTTTCGGGACGGCATGGCACGATCTCGACGTCGCCGAAAAGTTACTGACAGTAAGTCACATGAGCGCTATCGGGCCTTTGCTCCGAGGTGACGGAGGGGGAGTTCGTTCGTGAAGCGACGTCACTGTGCCGCGGCCGCCATCACCGTGGTCTGCGCACTCGCCGTGCTTTCCGCACCGGTCCAGGCATGGGCCGCACCCGAACCGCCCCCCTCGGTCCAACAGGCCCCCGCCACGAAGTCCCTCGCCGAGGTGCGCGAGGAGATCGACCGGCTCTACGAGAAGGCCGGGGCCGCGACCGACGCGTACAACCTGGCCGAGGAGCAGGTGAAGAAGCAGTCCGCCGAGCTGAGCGACCTCGACCGTGCCATCGACGCGGGCCGCTCGAAGATCGCCCGCCTGAAGGACCGGATCGGCGCCCAGGCCCGGGAGCAGTACCGCAACGCCGGCCTGCCGCCGGGCACTCAGCTGGCCCTCAGCAGCGATCCCCGGCTCTTCCTGTACGGCCTCAACCAGATACGCCAGAGCCAGCAGGCCTCGGACTCCGCGCTGTCCGAACTGATGCGGGCCCAGGCGGACCTGGAGCTGTACACCGACGACGCGCAGGACAACTGGGACGAGCTGGAGGCCGGCCGCCTGAAGCAGGCCCGGGCGAAGAAGGAGATCAACGCCCGGATCGACGAGGCGAAGAAGCTCGAAGCGCAGCTGGAGGAGAAGGAGCGCGCCCGCCTCCTCGAACTCGAGAAGCAGGCGCAGGCCGCCGCCCAGTCCTCCTGGCTCAGCTCCGGCGCCCTGAAGGACATCAACCGCGAGGCGAGTCCGAGCGGCAGGGCCGCCGTGACGTTCGCGCTCGCCCAGATCGGCAAGCCGTACGTCTGGGGGGCCGAGGGCCCCGGCTCGTACGACTGCTCCGGCCTGACCTCCCAGGCGTGGGCGGCGGCGAAGCGGCCGATCCCCCGCACCTCGCAGGAGCAGTGGAAGCAGCTCAAGCACATCGCGATCGGGGACATGCGCCCCGGTGACCTGATCATCTACCACAGCGACGCCACCCACGTCGGGATGTACGTCGGCGACGGCATGGTGGTGCACGCCCCGCGCCCCGGGCGGAACGTCACACTGACCGGGGCCGGCTCGATGGAGATCCGCGGCGTGGTGCGCCCCGACGCGTAGGCCCGCCCGGACGCGTGGGTACGCCCCGGACGCCTAGGTCCGCCCCGACGCGTGGGTGCGCCCGCCCCTGGGCGGGCGTGCCGCGCGACCGTCGCCCGGGGTTGTCCACACGCTGTGGAGCGTGCGCCGGTTCGGGGCTGTGGACGCCCGCCGGGGTAGGTACGACCACCGCGCGCCGGGCGTGCGATCCGGCCCGTGCGCGGGCGTGTGATCCACTCCCCATGCCCGTACGCGCCCGCGTGATGTTTGTCATGGCATCCGGGCCCGCCGCGGACGGACGCATCGCGCCGGATCCGTGCCAGGACGCGGCTTATGACTGCGCATATGACTCCGGCGCGTCTCCGGGCGCCATTCCGCTCCCGGCCCGCCGAACGCTATGGTCCCGGTCTGGCAGGTCGTCGACCGTCGTCCCGCCCGCGCCCTCGGGGGGAGGGAAGGAACCCGGAAACCGATGCCCGCACCCGTACCTCAGCAGCGCGCCGTACCCGCTGCGGAGACCACCGCTGGAGCCGACCTCACCCTGTTGGTGATCCAGGACGACCCCACGGGCACCTTCTCCCTCCCGGATCTCCCCGCGGCGGCGGGCACCCGGGTCCGGGTCCGCACCGCCCGCAACCTCACCGAGGCCGGACGGCTCCTCACCGACGACGTCGACTGCATCCTGCTCGACCTCTCACTGCCCAGCGGCTCCGGCGCACGGGCCACGGCGGACGACGGGCGCGGCTCGGGGCGTGCCGACGAGCTCGCCGCACTCCTGCACGTCCTGCGGATCGCGCCCCAGCACGCGGTGCTCGCGCTCACCGCCGAGGACGACGCGGAGCTGGCTGCGGAGGCGGTACGCGTCGGGGCCCAGGACTACCTCTTCCGCGACGAGCTCGACGCCCGGCTGCTGAGCCGCGCCATCCGGTACGCCGTCCAGCGCAAGCGCGCCGACATCACCCAGAACCAGCTGACCGAATCCCGGCTGCGCGCCCAGGAGAACGCCCGCCTGGAGCGCGGTCTGCTGCCCACCCCGCTGCTGGACGGCTCCGACCTCGGCTTCGCCGCGCGCTACCGTCCCGGCCGCAGCCGCGCGCTGCTGGGCGGCGACTTCTACGACACCGTCCGTACGCCGGACGGCACCGTCCACGCGATGATCGGCGACGTCTGCGGCCACGGCCCCGACGAGGCGGCCCTCGGCGTGGAGCTGCGCATAGCGTGGCGGGCCCTCACGCTGGCCGGGCTCTGCGGGGACGAGCTGCTCTCCACGCTCCAGCAGGTCCTGGAGCACGAGCGGCAGAGCGAGGAGATCTTCGCGACGCTCTGCACCGTCGACATCGCTCCGGACGGCCGTCGCGCCGGCCTCTGCCTCGCCGGACACCCGGCGCCGCTGATCTCCCGGGCGGGGCGCGCCGCGCGCCTGCTGCCCTTCGAGGACGGCGGTCCGGCGCTCGGCCTGCTGTCGCGCGCCCGGTGGCCCCGGCGCCAGGTCGAGCTGGGCGGCGCCTGGCACCTGATGATGTACACGGACGGGCTCATCGAGGGCCGTATCGGCGAGGGCAACCAGCGCCTCGGCCAGGACGGCATGGTCGCCATGGTCGACGAGCAGCTGGGCCGGGGCCTGCGCGGCGAGGAGCTGCTGGACGCCGCCGTCTCCCGGGTGCGGGAGCTGAACGGCGGCGAGCTCACCGACGACGTGGCCGTCCTGCTGCTCTCCCGCGACCGCGACAAGGACCGCGACCGGGAACGCGCACGGGACAGGGACCGGACACGCAAACGGGGCAGGCTCGCCGTGCGAACCCACCCCGTGCCGTCGGCCGTCGCGACCGCCGTACCGGTCGTACCGGCTCAGCGCCCGCCGTTGTAGGGGCCGTACGGGCCGTCGCTGCTCGACCCGCCGCGACGGTTCCCGCCCCCGGTCACCGCCTTGAGCGCGGGCCGTACGTCCACCAGGAACACGATGGACGCGACCGTCCCGGCCAGGATCAGGAACAGCATCGGGACGAAGAGGTTCACGGCCACCGCGACGGCCAGGACGATCACCCAGAACTTCTTCGTCTTCTTGTCGGCCGCCCGGTAGGCGTCCTCGCGCGCGATGGACGCGAAAACCAGCGCCACCACGGCCAGAACGAGCATGAGCAGGTACAGCAGCTGGATGAATGTGCCGAATCCGCTGAGCAACATGGGTGTGCACCGCCTCGTCGTGGGTGAGCGCCTCGCGGCCCCTGGGGCAACCGTACCGGGACGGCGTACGGGCCAGAGGCACGATGCCCGCTCCACGCCGGAACAAGCCCGCACCGCCGGTGCCGTCCGCCGTACCGCCCGTACCGTCGGCCCGCATCGCCCTTGCTGCCCGGTCCGCCGACCGGCTGCCGAGCGGCTGTCGACCGGCTCCGGGGCGGACCGCGCCTTCGCGGCGGACCGCCCCGGCCCGCTCCGCTACTTCGCGGGCGGAGTGGACTTCTTCGCAGTCGCCTTGCGGGGCGCGGGCGGCTGCTTCGCCGGAGCGGCCTTCGCCTCGGCGGGCTTGGCGGCGGGAGCGGGCTTGGCGACGGCCGGCTTCGTGGCGGCCGGGGCCGACGTGGCCGCCGCCGGCTTCGGCCCGGTGGCCTTGGGCGCGGCCTTGGGCTCGGCTGCCTTGGGTTCCGCCTCCACCACGGCGGCGATCTCGACGATCTCGTCGGCCGCGTCCCCGCGCCACGCCTTCACGCTCTGCTCACCGCGCTCGGCGACCTTCTCGTACGCCTCCCGGGCCCGCACCGCGTACTCGGCGGCCACGCCCAGGCCGCGCAGCGCGAAGTCCTGCGCCGTCTCGCCGAGCTTGCGCAGGTCGGTGTCGAACGAGCCGATCACCTCGGTGACCTTCGCCTGGACACTGGCCTGCGCCTCGCGGGCCTGCGTGGAGACCTTCTCCTGCACGGCCTTCGGGTCGGTGCTGCGTACCGCCTCGAACCGCTCGGGCGCCTCGGCCCGCAGCTGCTCGATCAGTCCCGGCACCTTGCGCGCCTGCTCCACGGCGAGCTCGGCCGTACCGGCGGCGAAGTAGAGGGGGGTGGGGTCGGTGAGGGTCTTGCGCAGGTCATCGGTGATGGCCATGACTGTGGTCCTCCCGGATCAGAGTTCGTTGTGAGGGTCTGCGGAGTCCGCGACATCGCTGCCGCCGGACGCACGGGGTGCGCGGGCGCTCTTGGCGGAGCCGTCGGACGTACTGGCATCGCCGAGTCCTTCGCCGTCTGCCGTATCGGTATCAGCAGAAGCGTCCGGATCGGGGACGTAGCCGTTCTCCCGGCGGAACGAGTCGTAGATCTGCAGCAGCACGTTCTTCTGCCGCTCGTTGATCGACGGGTCGGCCACGATGACCGCCCGCGTCTCCAGCTCGCCCCGCTCCCGCTCGTCCAGAATCCCGGCGCGTACGTACAGCGTCTCGGCCGAGATCCGCAGCGCCTTGGCGACCTGCTGGAGCACCTCCGCACTGGGCTTGCGCAGGCCGCGTTCGATCTGGCTGAGATACGGATTGGACACCCCGGCGGCATCCGCGAGCTGCCGCAGCGAGAGCTGCGCGCTGCGCCGCTGCTCGCGGAGGTACTCGCCCAGGTTGCCGACGTTGAGTGATGCCATGGTTCGATGATGCGACGACGCCGCTAACAATTGCAAGCGGTTGCTTGCAAAAGTGTGGTGCGCGTTGCGTGACGGCGGGCACTCGGCCCGGCAGGGCGCCTCTCCCGACGGATCGACGGCCTCACCCCCCGGCCGGCCTGCTGCTGACGGCGGTACGTACGAGCGGGCGGACGGCGTGGGAGCGAGCGCCGGGGCGGTACGTACGAGCGGGCGGACGGCGCGGGAGCGGGGGCGAGGGCGGTTGACCTTCCGGCCACCGGGTCCGGCACTTCGGCCGAGGAGGGGGGAACCACCCTCTCCGCGATGCTCTGGACCGGGTCGAGCCTGGCCCTCGTCCACATCGGCGACTGCCGCATCCACCTGCTGAGGAACGGCGAGCTCTTCCAGATCACGCAGGACCACACCGTGGCGCAGTCGATGGTCGACGCAGGACGGATCAGCCCGGATGAGACCCGCTCACATCCCCAACGATCGCTGTTGCTGCGTGCGTTGGGCCGACAGGACAACGCACCCGACACACGGCTGCACGACACCCGGCGAGGAGACAGGTACCTGCTCCGCTCCGACGGCCTCTCGGCCGTGGCCTCGGCCGAGGCGATCCACCGAGTGCTTTCCGAGGCCCGCGAGCCCGGGCAGGCGGTCCGCGAACTCGTCGCTCTCGCCAACGCCTCCGGCGGTCCCGACAACGTCAGTCGCGTGGTCGCCGACGTCCGGGAACTCGGCCGGTAGAAGGCGGCAGGCAGAAGACGGCCGGCAGAAGGCGACAGGCAGAAGGCAGCGAGCAGAACTCGGCCGACAGCCGGGCCGAGCCGGGGTCCGAGCGCGTACGGTTCGGGTTCGGCGGTCCCGGGGCACAGGGCCGGGACACCACCCGACAGGAAGTCGCACCATGAAGACCGGGCAGGCGCGTGCCGCCGCGATCGACTGGGTCCACCGGCACGCCCGGCCCCAACCAGGGTATCGAGGGGCCTACTTCAGCGGCTCCACCGTGGGAATGGCGGACGGGACCGAGCTGCCGCCCACCTCCGACGTCGACGTCCACATCGCCACCACCGCCGACAGCCGTCCCGTCCCTGCGGGCAAGATCCGCCACCAGGGTGCCCTGTTGGAGATCAGTTACGTCCCCTGGGCCGAACTGTCCACAGCCGAAGCGGTGCTCGGCTCCTACCACCTGGCCGGCTGCTTCCGCACCGACACCCTCATCGACGACCCCACCGGACGGCTGCGCACGCTCCTGGCCGAGGTCGCGCCGCTCCACGCCACCGCGCCCTGGGTACGCCGCCGGTGCGAGGACGCCCGGCGGCGGGTGGAGAACCGGCTCGCCGCGATCGACGCGTCGGCGCCGTTCCACGAGCAGGTGCTGGGGTGGCTGTTCCCGACCGGCGTCACCTGCCACGTGCTGCTCGCCGCCGCACTGCGCAACCCCACCATCCGGCTGCGCTACCCCGCCGCGCGCGCGGTTCTCGCCGACTACGGGCACCTCGGCGCCTATCCCGAACTCCTCGGGCTCCTCGGCTGCGCCGACCTGCCCGCCGAGCGCGTCCAGCACCATCTGGACGCGCTCGCCCGGACCTTCGACGCCACCGCGCGGGTGGCCAGGACCCCGTACTTCTTCAGCAGCGACCTCACGCCCGAGGCCCGGCCGATCGCCATCGACGGGAGCCAGGCCCTCATCGACGCGGGCGACCACCGCGAGGCGGTCTTCTGGATCATCGCGACCTTCGCCCGCTGCCACACCGTCCTGGCCGCCGACGCGCCCCACCTGGCCGACGCACGCTTCCCCGCGTTCCGGGCGGCCGTCGCCGAGTTGCTCGGCATCGAGTCCGGCACCGACCTCCTCCGGCGGGCCGCCGGGACCGTCCGGTACCTCCCCCGCCTCTGGCGCACCGCCGAGGCCGTCATGGCCGCCAACCCGGAGATCACCCGCTGAGCCGACGGCCGGACCCGCGTAGGGCCACGGGGCGCCGCCCCCGTCGGAGCCGTCCGTGAACGGCTTGGCCGAACGCCTCCGAGCTGCGAAGATGCTCGCCGCTCTCCGGCCGGAGGAGGCGATCCGGTCGTCGTCCCGGGTGGGCTGGTCCGGGACGTCTTCCAGCCCGCCCTGGACGCCCTGCTGCCGACCGGCCCGCCCGCCCGGCGTGCCGTCCTGGCCGGGCCGGGCCTCCCCGACCCCGACGACGAGGCCGCGATCGCCGTCGTACCGGTGCACCCGTGGACGGGGTGGGGTTGGAACCCGAACGGCTCGGGCCATCCGGCGCATCCGGTGCCGCTGCCCGTGGGGCGTGTGGCGCGAACTCGCCTTCCCGACGCCGCACCTGCCCGTCCCCGCCGCAGGGCTGCTGTGCGCCCGGTTGTTCCGCGAGGATTCACCGCCGCCTCGCCCCGGCCGTTCCGGTTCCTTCCGGGTCGACGGACAGGTGTTCCGCCACGCCCCGGCCCGACTGCCCGCGGCCGGGACAGGTGTTCCGCCACGCCCCGGCCCGACTGCCCGCGGTCCGCGCCCCGTGTCTGCGCGACGTCCTCGGCGATCCCGCCCGGCTCGCGGGCATCGTCCGACCCGCGACCGCACGACGCCGCCCCACCACCCTCACCCGGTGGCAGCGGCCGTCCCGAACCATCGGCCCAACTGCTCGTCCAGCTCCCGCCGGTCGTCGCCGACCCAGACCACGTGGCCGTCCGGGCGCACCAGTACGGCGGGCACGTCGAGTTCGTCGCTGCCGTCGACGACGTGGTCGACGCGGTCCGCCCAGCCGCCGACGGAGAGCCGGCCGGTCCGGTCGAGCAGCAGACCGCGCCCGGCGTGCATCAGGCCGTACAGGCGCCCTTGTTTCAGGCCCACGTCACGGAGCCGCCTGCCGAGAAGGGGGTGGCCGTCGCCGACGTCGTAACGGACTCCGATCGCGGTGATCTTCTCGATCAGACGGTGGTTCACCTCCTCGAAGTCCATCAGCTCCGAGAGCAGCCTGCGCACCGCCACGGGACCGGGGTCGGTGGACAGCAGGAGCATCTGCGCGCGGGTGTTGTCGAGGACCTCGGCGGCGACCGGGTGCCGCTCGGAGTGGTAGGTGTCCAACAGCCCCGCCGGGGCCCAGCCGTTGACCTCGGCGGCGAGTTTCCACCCGAGGTTGAACGCGTCCTGGACGCCGAGGTTGAGCCCCTGCCCGCCGGTCGGCGGGTGGATGTGCGCCGCGTCGCCGGCCAGCAGCACCCGGCCGGTCCGGTACCGCTCGGCCAGGCGGGTCGCGTCGCCGAAGCGGCTGAGCCAACGCGCCGAGTGCGCACCGAAATCGGTGCCCGCGTAGTGCCGGAGCCGCTCCTTGAACTCCTCCAGGGTGGGCCCGGACGCACGGTCCTCGGCCACGCCCTCGGCGGGCACGATGACGCGGAACGCGCCGTCGCCCAGCGGCATCAGACCGAACCGGAGCTGGGTCCTGCGGACTTCGGCGACGACTCGGCCCACCTCCTCCGCAGTCGCCGTCAACTCCAGCTCTCCCAGGAGTGTTTCGACCCGGGCGGGCTCGCCGGGGAAGCCGACCCCGAGCAGCTTGCGGACGGCGCTGCGGCCACCGTCGCAGCCGACGAGCCAACGCGAGCGCAGCCGGGTGCCGTCGGCGAGTTCAGCGGTCACCCCCTGGTCGTCCTGGCTCAGCCCGACCAGCTCGTGGCCGCGCCGGATCTCGGCGCCCAGCTCGGCGGCGCGCTCGGCCAGCAGGCGTTCCGTGGTGGCCTGCGGAATGGCGAGTACGTACGAGTGGGCGGTGTCCAGGTGCTCGGGCCAGACCTTGCCGAGCCCGGCGAAGAACCCGCCGGACGTGACCTGCCTGCCGAGCCGGAGGAAACGCTCCAGCAGCCCGCGCTGGTCCATCACCTCGACGCTGCGTGCGTGCAGGCCCTGCGCGCGGGACTGGGTGGTCGGTTCCGTCTCCTTCTCCAGCACCACCACCCCGACTCCGTGCAGCCGCAACTCGGCGGCCAGCATCAGGCCGGTCGGTCCGCCGCCGACCACGATCACGTCCGTCATGAACACCCCAGTGAGCGAGAAAGTGCGTTGCCGGTCTCCCGGCCGGGCCACCGTTGTCCGGGCGTGCGGGCGCACAGAGGCACGTCCGGGAGCGGTGGAAGTGGTGATTGTGCGGGACACCGGGGGCCTTGCCGCAAGCCCCCCGGTGCGCTATATCTTGAAAGTGGCAGGGAGAGTCCCATCTTCCTGCCTTCGCTGTTTCCGCAGCCAGGAAGCCACTTACCGGCCGCACGGGCTCAGTCGCGGGTGGTGTCACCGAGAGCCCGCACCCACTCCGCCAGAGCCGCGAAGTCCGCGTCCGCCAGGCCGAGCCGGGGATCGACCCGATGGAGGAGCCGGCGCCCCCGGCAGTGGTCCGCCACCCAGCGCCGGTCGATGCCGGTGATCTCGTCGTCGACCCAGATGAAGGGGCGCCCGGCCGCCAGCTCCACGAGCGTGCGGGTCTTCCAGTGGAGGCCGCCCCGCTCGTCCGCGCCGTCCACGTCCTCCGGCCAGTCCACGACGGGCAGCCGGGGCAGGCCGAGCCAGGGCGACAGGACGAGGTTCGCGTCGCCCATCCAGGTCGTCGCCCACACCAACTCGCACCCCAGCGCGAGCAGTCGGGGCCCGTACGCGGGGTTGATCCGGGCCAGCAGCGGGTTGTCGAGGTCCTCCGGCCGCCCGGAGCCGGAGCGGTACACCGGATACCCGCCGGGGCGCTCCCGCGCCGTCGCCCCGAAGGGGATGAGAGGGCCGTCGACGTCGAGGAAGAGCAGGGGGCGGGGCTCCGGACCGTTCACGCCCGCACGATAACCGCCCGGACGCGCAGAGGCGCAGAGGCGCAGACGCGCAGACGCACAGAGACCCGGCGCCGGCACCCGGGCACGCGAGCGTTGCACGATCCGGACGAAAGGCCTTGGTCAGGGCCTCCCGTTCGGATCATGCGCTGCTCGCCACCGCCTTCGCCGCCCCCCTGCTCCTGCTCCCCGGCCGGTTCACAACAGGCCGGTTCGCCGCAAGCCGGTTCACAACAGGCCGGTTCGCCGCAGGCCGGTTCAGAACATGTCCGGGCACCACGGCCGGCGGGCCGTACGGAAGGTGCCGTCGGCCAGCGCCGCCGCGCCCGGCCGGTTCTCCTCGATCCGGCCCAGGGCCAGCAGCCGCTCCACCGACTCGTCGCCGAGGAACACGGACGCCACGTCCCGTACGTCCAGGGTCAGATCGGCGCTCCGGGTGTCCGGTACGCACTCCGCGCCCCGCGGCGAGGCGTCCAGGCGGAACACCCCGCCGGCGAGCCCGGCGGGGTCGCGGACGTCGAGGACGAGCGAGGCCTCCTGCCCGTACGTACGGGACGCGAGCAGACGCGGGGTGTCGAGCACCCGTAGCCAGAGCCAGTCGGCTTGGGTGACCACCCTGGCGGCGCGCGGGTCGGGGAGCAGCTGGGGAAGCAGGTCGTCGGGGGCGCGGTAGCCGGTCCGGACCGTGGTGATCCAGTCGATCGAGCAGACGTACCGCCACAGGGCGCGCTCGACCGCCGGGCCGGCCGCGATCAGCTGGCTCACGGTCGCGGTGTCCCGGGGCTGTTTGCGGTCGTCCCAGTTGTCGTCGGTGCGGTACGTGACCAGGCCCTCGGGCTCGCCGGAGGCGGAGCGGTACAGGGCGTAGAAGGGCTCGGTCCACTTGTCCAGCGGTGGTACGCCGATGCCCGCGTGCCGGTCCCACCAGCCCTCCGGTCGGTCGACGACCCCGTGCTGCCGGGCGGCCAGCCGGGCGTGGATCTCCGGGCCCAGCTTCCGTACGTCCTCCCCCTCCACGAGGTCGATCCGGCCGCCGTCCAGCACGGCGTCCAGCGGCTCGTGGGGATCCAGCCCCGCGCGGGTGAGGTCGACCTCCCACTCGGTGAACGAGGTGGCGGGGCCGAAGCCGAAGCGCCCGTAGATCGGGTACTCGGCCGCGATCAGGGTGGCGGCGACCTCGCCGCGCTCCTTCGCCGCAGCGAGGTCCGTCGCCATCATCCGGCTCAGCAGCCCCCGCCTGCGGTGGGTCGGCGCGACCGTCACCGCGCTGATCGCGTCCGCCGCGACCCGGGCGCCGCCCGGCACGGTGAGCTCCTGGGCGAACGACCGGAAGGTCGCCACGCACCGCCCGTCGTCGAACGCGCCCTGCAGCCGGGTGATGTCGGTGCGCGCCAGCCTCATGGCCGCCTCCGGTTCGAGGCCCTCCGTCGAGGACTGCAGGAACCCCCGCCGGACGGCCATCAGCCATGCGGGGAACTCGGTCTCGGCGATCACACGTACGTCCAGGCCCATACGGCCACGCTAGGCGGCGGGCTCCGCGGTGTCGTCCTCATTTCCCCCGACGGTCCACGGCGCACGCCCCCCACACGTGCGCCCACCGTAAAAGAACAGTCGTTCTTGACCGATCATTCTCTTACTCCTACACTCCTGGCCATGGGACGACCTCGCGCTTTCGACACCGACCGGGCCGTCAGTACGGCCGCCGCCCTCTTCGCCGCCCACGGCTTCGAGGGCACCTCGGTGGACGACCTGGTCACGGCCACCGGCATGCACCGGGGCAGCCTCTACAAGGTCTTCGGATCCAAGCGGAGCCTGCATCTGACCGTGCTGCGCAACCATCTCGACCACGAGATCCACCCGGCCACCGCCGTCCTCGCCACCGTCACCGACCCGGCGCGGGCGCTCTCGACGGCGATCGCCTCGTTCGACAACGGCCCGGCCGCCGGTCTCCTGGTCTTCGCCGCCGCCGAACGCGCCCCGCACGACCCGGACGTCGCCGCCCTCGTCGCGGAGGGCATCACCGCACTGGAGGAAGCCCTGCGCCCCTCCCACGGCGAGAACGCCCCGCACACCGCCTCCACCGTCCTCGGTGCCCGGCTGCGTCTGCGCGCCCGGCCCGCCGTCCCCGGCGCACAGCCCGCCACCTCCAAGGAGTACTGACATGGCCCTGATCTCCATCGACCGTGAAGTCGGCCTGATGACCGTCGAAATCCAGGGCTTCGACAAACTCTGGAGCCTCAAGAGCCGCCTGGAGATCCCTCTGGACCACGTCCGGGGCGCCACCCACGACCCCGGCATGGCCCGCGAGGGGAAGGGCGTCCGGGTCGGCGGCACCTACCTCCCCGGGGTCATCACCGCGGGCCGGTTCCTCCGCCACGGCGAACGCCTCTTCTGGGACGTGAAGAACCCGGAGAAGGCGGTCGTCATCGAACTCGCCGGCGCCGAGACCTACGACCGCCTCGTCATCGAGGTGGAGGACCCCCGGGCCACCGTGGCCCTCATCGAGCAGTCCGTCGAGCGCGGCTGACACCCGCCGCTCCGCTCACGACGCCTGCCCGGCCGCCCGGAGGCCGGGCAGGCGGATCGTTTCCGCAGCCGGCCCCGGAGCCCGGCCCTCCGGGAGGTCAGAACGCCGCCCGCACCTCGCCGACCTCGGCGGCCCCGCCCATCAGCGGCGCCCGGCCGACCCGGGCGACGACCGGGGCGTCCACGCCGACGAGTTCCAGCGCGCGGGCCAGCACCGGACCGAGCGCCCGGGTGGAGCCGTCCTCGATCTTGAAGGCCAGCGCGCGGCCGTCCGGCAGCGCCAGCGCCTGCACGGCCTCGGCGCCCATCTTCGAAAGAGTGCCCGGCAGTTCGCGCATCAGCCAGGTGTCCGGCCGCCGGGTACCCGCCACGTACTCCGGGTGGGCGCGCATCGCGTCCGCGACCCGCCGCTCCGCCGTACCGGGCTCCGCCAGGACGAAGGAGCGGAACGCCCGCGCCAGCCCGGTCAGCCCGATCGCCATCAGCGGCGCACCGCAGCCGTCCGTACCCACCGAGGCGACCGCTTCGCCCGCCGCCTCCTCGATCACCTGGTGCACCAGCCGCTGGAGCGGGTGCGCCGGGTCGAGGTAGCTCGCGGTGTCCCAGCCGTTGAGCGCGCAGACGGCGAGCATCGCCGCGTGCTTGCCCGAGCAGTTCATGGTGATCGGCTCCCGGACCCGCCCGGAGGCGAGGTACGCCTCCGCCTCCACCGGGTCCAGCGGCAGGTCGGGCGGGGTCTGCAGGTCGGCGGGGCTCAGCCCGTGCTCGGCCAGCATCGTCGCGACGAGCGCGAGGTGGAAGTCCTCCCCGGAGTGGCTCGCGGCGGCGAGCGCCAGCCGCTCGCCCGACAGATCGAGACCCGCCCGCAGGATCGCGGCGGCCTGCATCGGCTTGTTCGACGAGCGGGGGAAGACCGGTGCCGACGGATCGCCGAGCGCGTACTCCACGCTGCCGTCCGCCGCCAGCAGCACCAGCGAGCCCCGGTGGCGGCCCTCCAGGAACCCGGACCGCACGACCTCCGCGAGCACCGGACGGACGTCCGGCGTACCGGGGCCGGAGAGGGGAACGAGGGCGTCGTTGCTGGTCATGAGGGCCTTCCGGGGGCTGGACCCGCTCCCGGAAGGATCACTTCAGGCGAGCAGATCGTCTACTTGTGCTTCTCCGTCACGGTACCTGCGGGCGATCTCCGCCCCGCATTCGTCCGCCGTGCGCTGGAGCTGGTGACGGCGGCGCGAGACCTGCTTCTCGTACCCGACGAGCCTGCCCATCGCGGTGTGCAGCTCCTCGTCCGTACGGGCTTCGAGGTCGGAGAGCTCCACCTCGGCGAGCGTCTCCGCCGCCAGCCTGGCGTACTCGTCGCCACGCGGGGTGCGGAGCGTGACGTGCCGGGCGGAGGTCCGGTGGCGCGACGGGGTGTCCGCGAGGATCTCCGGGAGCCGGTCCACCACCGGGGACTCCGGGTCCAGCCGGCGCGCCAGCTCCGCCCGCAGGATGTCGATGCGCCCCTGCACCAGCCGGCGCACGTAGCTGAGGTCGGCCTCGTCCCGCTGGGCGTCCCGGCGCAGCGTCCGCAGCGCGGGGAGCCGGAGCCCGCCGAACCCGGCCTGCGGGCGGACCGCCCCCAGCCCTTCGGGGCCCGGGTGCGCCGCGCCCTGCTCGGGCACGGAACCGGCCGAAGCGGCGGACGGCACCCGCACCGGAGCGACCGAGGCCCCTGCCCCGGGCCCGCCCTCCGGTCCCGGTACGCTCCGCTGCACGGGCGGCCTCATGGTGGTGGGCGTCGTCGGTACGGCACCGGGAGATTGTCCCGTTCCATAGGTACTCATGCTGTTCCGTCCCCTCGGCCGGTGCGTCGGCACACCGACATCGTGCATCGTGCCACCCCGCCCGGGGCCGACGCAGGGGTTCTGTACCCGTTCAGCCCAAGATAGGTTGGTCTGTATGCGTGCAGTGGTACAGAGAGTGGATGGCGCCAGCGTCTCCGTGTCCGAGGGCACCGAGGCCGCCCCGGAGACCGGAGTCGTCGGCGAGATCATGGGCGAGGGCCTGTGCGTGCTGGTGGGAGTCACCCACGGGGACACCCCCGAGAAGGCGGCGCAACTCGCCCGGAAGCTCTGGTCGGTGCGCGTCCTGGAGGGCGAGAAGTCCTGTTCGGACGTGAACGCACCGCTTCTGGTCATTTCGCAGTTCACCCTCTACGGGGACGCCCGCAAGGGCCGCCGCCCCACCTGGAACGCCGCCGCGCCCGGTGAGGTCGCCGAGCCGCTGGTCGACGAGGTCGTGGCACAGCTGCGCGCGCTCGGCGCGCGGGTGGAGACGGGCCGGTTCGGGGCGGACATGCGCGTCACGCTCACCAACCACGGCCCGTTCACCGTCCTCATCGAGGTCTGACGGGCGACCCGCCGGACTCCGCCTACGGCTCGACGATCGTCTCCTGCGCGGCGGCCGTGTCCCCGGCGAGCAGCTCCGCGTCGACCGCGACGTTCCGCTTGACCAGGGCGAGGGCGATCGGACCGAGCTCGTGGTGCCGGGCCGAGGTGGTGATGAAGCCGAGCTGGCGGCCCTCCGCACCGTCCGAGGCGAGCCGGACCGGTGTGCCGTGCCCGGGCAGGTGCACCTCGCTGCCGTCCAGGTGGAGGAAGACGAGCCTGCGCGGCGGCTTCCCCAGGTTGTGGACGCGCGCGACGGTCTCCTGACCCCGGTAGCAGCCCTTCTGCAGGTGGACCGCGCTGCCGATCCAGCCCAGCTCGTGCGGGATGGTCCGGTGGTCGGTCTCGAAGCCCAGACGCGGGCGGTGCGCCTCCACGCGCAGCGCCTCGTACGCCAGAATGCCCGCGGCCGGGCCCGCCCCGGCGGTGTACGCCGCCAGGTCGGCGCGCGGCAGGAACACGTCGCGGCCGTGCGGCTCCTCGCGTACGGCGACGCCCTCCGGCACCTGGGTGATGGAACCGGCCGGGAGGTGCACGACGGCGAACTCCTCGGTGCGGTCGGCGACTTCCACCCGGTAGAAGAACTTCATCGACTCCAGGTACGCCACCAGATCCGCGCGGGTCCCCGGCTCGACGTGCATCCACACCGTGGAGCCGTCGTCCACGAGGTAGAGGGCGTGCTCGATGTGGCCGTTGGCGGAGAGGATCAGCGCCTCGGTGGCCCGGTTCGGCACGAGGTCGGTGACGTGCTGGGTGAGCAGCAGGTGCAGCCAGCTCAGCCGGTCGTCGCCGGTGACGGTGACGACACCCCGGTGCGACAGGTCGACGAACCCGTCTCCGGCGGCGAGGGCGCGTTGCTCGCGGAACAGGTCGCCGTAGTGCGCGGCGACACCTTCGTCGCGGCCTTCGGCGGGGACGGCGCCGGGCAGGGACAGCAAGGGGCTCTTCATGCGACCAGCGTACGGCGCGCGCCCCCGGGCCGTGGGGCCGGGCGGGCGCGGCCGCTCAGGGCTGCTCGGCGTCCGTGGGCTCCGCCTTGGCCGCGCAGTCGCGGCAGCGGCCGAAGATCGCGAAGTGCTTGAGGTCCGTCTCGAAGCCGAAGGTCTCCCGCAGCTTCGCGGTGAACTCGGCCGCCACCTCGGTGTCCGCCTCGATGACGTCCGAGCAGTCCCGGCAGACCAGGTGGATGTGGTGGTGGCGGTCGGCCAGGTGGTAGGTGGGGGCGCCGTGGCCGAGATGGGCGTGGCTGACCAGTCCGAGCTCCTCCAGGAGCTCCAGGGTCCGGTAGACGGTGGAGATGTTGACCCCGGACGCGGTCCGGCGCACCTCGCAGAGGATGTCGTCGGGCGTCGCGTGCTCCAGCGCGTCGACCGCCTCCAGCACGAGCTGGCGCTGCGGCGTGAGCCGGTAACCGCGCTGCCGGAGGTCGGTCTTCCAGTCGGTGCTCACCACGGAGCCAGTGTACGGCCGCCCCCGCACGGCATCCCCGGTACGAAGGAGGATGCCGGCGGTCCCGTACGGACCGGTGGGGCGTGGGCGCTGCCTACTTGAAGAAGGCGATGCCGTCGTCCGGGAGGTCGCCGAGGCTCTTCGCCATCTCCTGGACCTCTTCCGGCGTGACGACCTTCTTGAGGTGCGCCGACATGTAGGGACGCAGCTCGACGTCGGGGGTCGCCTTCTCGCCGACCCACATGAGGTCGCTGTTCACGTAGCCGTAGAGGCGCTTGCCGCCGCTGTACGGGCCGGAGGCCGCGGTGCGGGCGACCGCGTCGGTGACGACGTCGATCTGCGGCTTCTGGTCGGCGAGCTCGCCGTACCAGACCTCGACCACGCCCTGGTCGCGGACCATGACGATCTCGACCTTGCGGTCCTTGTCGATGCGCCAGTAGCCGGACTCGGACTCCAGCGGCCGGACCTTGTTGCCCTCGGCGTCGAGCACCCAGGAGTGCGACACGTATTCGAGGAAGTCGCGGCCGTCGTGGCTGAAGGAGACTTCCTGGCCGAAGTTGCACTTCTCGTCGCCGGGGAAGTCGGCGACGCCCGCGCCGGCCCAGTTGCCCAGGAGGAATGCCAGCGGGACGAGGTCCCGGTGAAGGTCGGACGGAATCGAGATCATGAGCGGCTCAGGCGATCTGTGAGGGAGGGGCGGAGGTCGACGAGGGTCAGCGCTGGCCCTGGTACAGCTTCTTCACGGTCACACCGGCGAAAGCGAGGACGCCGACGCAGACCAGGACCAGCAGGGTGGAGAAGAATGCCTCAAGCACGGGAGCTCCTCGTCATGAGCGAATCGCGGCAATGGCGCCAATACAGGGCCGGGCCCCAGCCTAGTGGGTGGGGGCCCGGCTCTCTCGTTCAGGTCCTCGCGCTGCCCGGCGGTACGGCACCGGAACGGGTGGGGCCCGGCGCTCGGCCCGGCGCTCAGGCCGCTGCTCGTCCGGGCCCTCGGCCCGGCGCTCAAGCCGCGGCTCGTCCGGGCGCTCGGCCCGGCGCTCAGCCCAGCAGCTGGTCCTGGAGGACCACGGTCTGCTGGAAGGGCACCTCCGCCGCCTCCCCGCCGCCCTTGCGGGAGTGCACGATCACCGCGAGGGTGTCCCCGGCCTGGGCGTACGCGATCCGGACGTGCTCCTTCTCGTACGGCTTCTTCTCGGCGTAGGCGTCCACCCGGATCGTCCGGGGGAAGGAGTCCTCCGGCCAGGAGTCGTCCAGCTCCAGCCCGGTGACGCCGACGGGAAGCGCCTGCTGGTCGCCTTCCGAGGTCAGCTCGTCGCTCAGCCCGGTGGCGAAGGCCACCGAGTCGAACTGGAGCAGGTAGATCCGGGACGAGGTGCCGTCCGGCATGGTCCAGCCGCGGGCCGCGACATGGCGCAGCGCGGAGTCGGTGAGCACCTGCCCGAGGTGGGAGCGGCCGTCCTCGGCGAACTCCGTGAGGAACTGCGAGGCGGGCACCCAGCCACCGGACAGCTTCTTGTCCGCCACGGCTCCTGCGGGCGCGGGCAGCAGCAGGTCCCGTACGTCGACGTAGTGGATCTCCGCGTCGTTGGAGAAGTCGAAGGGGTGGGACGTGTGCGGGGGCAGGGCGGGCAGCGACAGCTCGGGGTAGTCCCAGCGGCCGTCGTCGACGGTGGAGAGGCCGGGCACGTCGGTCCGCTCCATCGAGGCGATCCCGTACGCGGTCCCCGTGGAGGCGGCCCCGAACACCAGCACGGCGGCGGTCCAGCGCGCGACGGCACGCAGGACCCGCCGGGGCCTGCGGGGCCGCGCGGGGGGCGCCTGACCGGGGGGCTCCTCACCAGGGGGCTCCTGGCCGTCGACAGCGGTTGCGGGAGCCGCGGGCGGCGCGGTCGGCGGCTCCGCGGGCATCGGCGGGATCTCCGCGACCGGCGGTACCGGCGCGGGCGCCCCGGCCTGCGGGGCTTCGGCCTGCAGGGCTTCCGGGGTCACGGCCTGCGTCGCCACGGCCTGCGTCGCCACGGCCTGGGAAGCTTCGGCCTGCGGTGCTGTGGCCGGCGGGGCTTCCGGGGCTGCGGCCGACGGGGCTCCGGACGGCGGGGCGGGGGGCGTGGTCTGCTCGGTCATATGTACTTCCCCGGGGACTTGATGTGGTCGAGCTGGTCCTTCACCAGATCCGCGATGTCGGACATGCTCAGCGGGCCCGGACCCTCGGCGGTGACCTCGACGTAGTGCTCCCCGTCGTAGGCCATGCAGGTGACACCGTCGAGCTCGACGTCGTCGTTCTCGGGGTAACGGAAGCACCGGGCGTTCTTGTGGCCCTTGATCTTCGGACCCTCGCGGAAGACCTGCATCGCCTCCGTGAGTCCGGTCATGGAGGACCAGGTGTCGTGGACCGCCTGCTTGTCCTTCATCTTCATGATCTCGACGGTGGCCACCACGTCGTCGGCCTGCCCGAAGTAGGAGCGCTGGGCCACCCCTTCGACCCGCATCCGGTCGACGTGCTTCTCGAACTCGCGGCGCAGCTTGCCCGAGAGGCCGTGCGCCGACTTCTTGATCGTCGCTGCCGCTTCCCTGGCGTCGATCACGTTGTCGTTGCCCCGCTTGTCGATGTCCATGCCGAGGCGCCAGGCGGAGTCCGCGGGCAGGAGCAGCCTGCTGAGCTCCGTGTCGGACCGGCCGGCCGCCGCCCCCGCGGCAGGGTCCTTGGTGTTCCCCGGGGACGAACCCCGAAGGTTCTCCTGGCTCCACAGCGTGGTGGGCGAGGTGCGGTCCGCGGAATCGACGGTGCTCTTGGTGTACACGGCGGCGCCGCCGATCACGCCGAGGACGACGACGGGCGGCACCACGTACCGCGCCACCTTCCACACCCGTCCCGCGGTCCGCGCCGGAGCCACCGGAGCCGGTTCCAGGTTCGGTTCCGAGGCCGCGTCCGGAGTCGGTTCCGGAGTCGGTTCCGGAGTCGGTTCCGGAGTCGGTTCCGGAGTCACGGCTTCGCTCTTCTCGTCGGTCACAGCCGCTCCAACTGGCGCTCCGCCAGGCTCCGGATGGTCTTCTTGCTGATCGGCTCGGGGCTGAACATGTAGATGTCCATCACGATGTCGCCGCGCACGGCGATGGCCCTGGCCTCGTACATCGGCTCGTATCCCGCCTCGCGGCGGACGGGGAGGATGAAGGCGCGGCCGTCGAGGCTGCCCTTGACGGGGTCGCCGTCGTCGTCGGCCAGCAGGTAGCTCATCTGGCCGTCGAAGTGGTCCCGGGCCCCGACGGAGCTTCCGGGCCGGTACTGCAGAAGATCGATCTTCGTCTCGCGGTCCCCGCTCTCCAGCCAGGACTGCCGCGCGATCCGCCGGATGTCCGAGCCCGCCAGCTCGCCGAACATGAAGTCCGGGCTGTCGTACTCGGCGGCGTATTCGGAGAGGCCGATCCAGCCACTGCCGGCGTACGTGTCCGTCTTGGCGCCCTTGGGGCGGTCCAGCAGCAGCTTGGTCAGGTCGCCGTCCGTCTTCACCTGATGGTCCTCTGAGGCCGGCAGCGGGTCGGGCGCCTTGGCGGCCGGCTTCGCCGGGTAGGCGAGGTGTTCCTGCGCGAGCACTCCCAGCGGGGTCGGGTCGCGGTCGGCCTGGACGCCGTACCCCACGGCCCCGCCGATGGCCACGCCGAGCACCGCGGCGGCGAGCACGATCAGCGAGGTACGGCCGCGCGGACGGCGGCGGACGGCGTCCGGGGCGGGCTCCGGCGCCCCGGCGGACTCGGCGGCGTCGGGCTCCGTGGCCGAGTCGGCCACGGCTTCCGGCGCCACGGCCGCCGCGACGGGCACGGCGGGCACGGCGGGCTCGACGGGCTCGACGGGCTCGACGGGCTCGACGGGCTCGACGGACTCGGGAGCATCGGCCGGGGCCGGGTGGCCACCGGCGTCCGCGACGGGCGGCGCGTCCGGCGACTCGACAGCGTCGCCGGACATGGTGTCTTTCGGTTCCAAAAGGGTCCCCCCATAAGAGACCTGAAGCGCCGGTTCCAATTACCTGCGCACACAACTGACCCACAGGTCACAAAGGAGGTTGCACGGCCGCCGGTTACAGTTCGGCATATGCCGAAGAAGCTCGTGATCAAGGTGACCGCAGGGGCCGACTCCGCCGAGCGGTGCTCGCAGGCGTTCACGGTGGCGGCGGTCGCCGTCGCCAGTGGGGTGGAGGTCTCCCTCTGGCTGACCGGGGAGTCCGCCTGGTTCGCCCTGCCCGGCCGCGCCGCCGACTTCGAGCTCCCGCACGCCGCACCGCTGCCCGACCTGATCGAATCGATCATGGCGGGCGGCCGGATCACCCTCTGCACCCAGTGCGCGGCGCGGCGGGACATCACGGAGCGGGACGTCATCGAGGGCGTACGGATCGCGGGGGCGCAGGTCTTCGTCCAGGAGGCGATGGCGGACGCCACGCAGGCGCTGGTCTACTGACGGGGCGTCACTCGCGGTGCGGCCTCAACGGTCGTACTTCCGGCGCTTCCTGCCGTCCAGCTCGTCCCACCACTCGTCGGACTCCGGGTCTCCGGAGGGGTGCTCGTCCCACCAACGGTCCTCGGGGCCACGACGGTTGGCGACCATCGCCGCGATCGGCGGGATGACCATGGCGACCACGCACATTCCCACGGCGACCGGCACGGACCACAGACGCACGACGGCCCAGGCGGACACGAAGAGAACGACGCATCCGCCCATCAGCAGGAAATAGCCGCGACGGCGCCGGGCGTACATACCTCCAGGGTAGGCCCGCAGTCGCCGATCGGCGCCGATCGGCGCCCGGGCAGCACGAAGGGCCGCACCCCATTTCCGTCACGGGCGTCCAACCCCCGGGGTGCGGCCCTCCGGCCCTGCCTCATCGGTGCCGCGCCGGCTCGCGCCGGCGCCGCACCGATCAGCGGCTCACGTCGTTCAGACGGCGATGGCCACCTCGGAGAGGCCACCGGTCTGCGCGACGACGGTGCGGTCGGCGCTGCCGCCCGGAACCAGCGCGCGGACCGTCCAGGTCCCCTCGGCCGCGTAGAAACGGAACTGCCCGGTCGCCGAGGTCGGGACCTCGGCGGTGAACTCACCGGTCGAGTCCAGCAGGCGGACGTAGCCGGTGACGGGTTCGCCGTCGCGGGTCACGCTGCCCTGGATCGTCGTCTCGCCGGGCTTGATGGTCGAAGCGTCGGGGCCGCCGGCCTTTGCTCCACACATGGTGTTCAGTCCTTCTGGGTCGGGGGTCCTGCGAATTACTTGTTGGCGCCGAGCTCGATCGGCACGCCCACGAGGGAGCCGTACTCGGTCCACGAGCCGTCGTAGTTCTTGACGTTCTCCTGGCCGAGCAGCTCGTGCAGGACGAACCAGGTCAGCGCGGAGCGCTCGCCGATGCGGCAGTACGCGATGGTGTCCTTGGACAGGTCGACCTGCTCGTCCTCGTAGAGGGCCTTGAGCTCGTCGTCCGACTTGAAGGTGCCGTCGTCGTTGGCGTTCTTCGACCACGGGATGTTGCGGGCGCCGGGGACGTGGCCGGGGCGCTGCGACTGCTCCTGCGGGAGGTGCGCCGGGGCGAGCAGCTTGCCGCTGAACTCGTCGGGGGAGCGCACGTCGACCAGGTTCAGCGTGCCGATGGCCGCCACGACGTCGTCGCGGTAGGCGCGGATCGACTCGTCCTGGGCCTTGGCCTTGTACGCGGTGGCCGGGCGCGCCGGGACGGCGTCGGTCAGGTCGCGGGAGTCGAGCTCCCACTTCTTGCGACCGCCGTCGAGGAGCTTGACGTTCTCGTGGCCGTAGAGCTTGAAGTACCAGTACGCGTAGGAGGCGAACCAGTTGTTGTTGCCGCCGTAGAGGACCACCAGTGTGTCGTTGGCGATGCCCTTCTCCGACAGGAGCTTCTCGAAGCCGGCCTGGTCGACGAAGTCACGGCGGACCGGGTCCTGGAGGTCCTTCGTCCAGTCGATCCGGATCGCGTTCTTGATGTGGTTCTTCTCGTACGCCGAGGTGTCCTCGTCGACCTCGACGATGGCGACCTGCGGGTCGTCGATGTGGGCCTCGACCCAGTCTGCATCGACCAGTACGTCGCTGCGGCTCATGCTGTTCTCCTCCGGGGCAGTCTGCGGCGGTGTCATGCGGAGTGAAGAGTGCTGCGGGTGCACGCGGACGCGGGGCGTGGGCGTGCGCCGGGGGCACGGGCCGGCCCCGACGGTTCAACGGTCGAGGGGCCGGACGGAAGCGGGACGGGACGGAACGTCCTGCTCAGAAGGTGCGACAGAGCATGGCGGCGACGCGGCACAGGTCTACTGCCCGCCGCTTCGTGAGGTCCGCCTGTCGTTTCATGTATCCGATCGTAGGGAGCCGGAGGCGGGGATGTCACCGGCATGTCGGATGGTGAGACAGGATCGTCCGCGATGCGAGACAGGAAAGCGGAATCCCGCCCTCCGCTCGCCCTCCCGGGGGTCGGGGACAACGTCGTATCTGCGGTACGGACAACGGCGTCTCACCATCCGGTCACATGCCCCGTCCACCTGTTCCCGGCCCCTGCCCCGTACACCCGCCCCCCGCCGGCGCCCCGCGCTCCACGGGGCGGGGGCGTGGAGTCAGCCGGCGAGGGCGATGTCCGTGGCCTCCACGGAGATCTCCAGGCCCTCGGGCAGCGCCTCGACCTTCTTCAGCACCACGCCGTTGGGCAGCCCGCCGACGCTCCGCTCGAAGTCGGTGCGGGAGCGCACCAGCCCCTCCAGCCCGGGGATGTCCTCACCCGGGACCGCGTCCGCGCGGACCCGGACCGTACGCCCGTCGACGAGGGTGACCGAGGAGACGACACTGCGGGTGAGGTCCTTGCCGAGCACCTGCACGGTGCCGGTGACCTTCACCTTGCCGTTGTCGGCGTACTGCACGGTGACGCCGTCCTCGGCGGCGTCGGTCAGGTCCGCGTAGCTGACCAGCGCGGTGCCCTTGACCAGGCCGGCCCGGGCGCTGGTGTACCCCTCGCCGATGGCGACCCGGTCGAGCTCGGCCCGCAGTTCGCTGATCCGGACGGTGCCGCCGTTGCCGTTGGCCTGGATGCCCTTGAGGGTGATGTCGACCCGGTCGAGGTCCCGGTCGGCGATCTGGGTGAGGAAGGGGAAGCCGTGGATCGAGACGTCGGTCGAGGTGGCCGTGGCACCGGTGAACTTGACCCGGTCCGCCGCCTCGCTCTCGGCGAAGTGGACGGCGAGCCGGTCGACGGCCACGAACAGGCCTCCCAGCACCACCACGACGATCAGCAGTATTCGCAGTGCGCGCATGCCTGTTCTTCTCCCACTCTCGCCCGACGGAATCCGGGCTTCCCGTGTGCCTGGTACGGCCACGGAAAGCCCGGAGTGAGCGACGAAGCGAGGGGCCCGGTCGGTTCCCCGAAGAATCAGCCGATCATGCGGCCGACGAGGTAGACGGCCGGTGCCGCGGCGGTCAACGGCAGTGCCACACCGGCCGTCATGTGGACGAACCGGGACGGGTAGTCGTAGCTGGCTGCCCGGAGGCCCACGAGCGCGCACACGCCCGCCGCGAGCCCGGACACCGCCGCGCCCGCGAGGCCGAGCCCGACCAGGCCGCCGCCCACCGCACCCACCACCGTGGCGGCGACCAGGGCCGCGACCACGGAGGCCGCACCGGGCAGCGGCACCGCGCGGGCGAGCGCGGCCGCCGCGACGGCGAGCGCGCCCGCCACCACCACGTCCGGGTCCGCCGCGAGGTGCCCGCCCGCCAGCACGGCCAGGGCCGCCGACACGACGGTGGCCATCAGGCCCTGCATCCGCTCGTCGGCCCCCGCGTGGCTCCGCAGCTGGAGGACGAGCGTGAGCAGCACCCACACGCCGAGCGTGCCGAGCAGGGCGGCCGGCCCGTGCTCACGGCCGGCGGCGAGCAGCGCGACGTCCGCGACGAACCCGCCGAGGAAGGCGAGCGCGATGCCCTGCCGGGCCGGCCACATGCCGTTGAGCCGGAACCACCCGGCCGCCGTCACGGCCTGGAGCAGCACCAGCGGTACCGCCAGGGCGTACGAGCCGATCCCGGCCCCGAGCGCCAGCAGCAGGCCGAGTACGGCGGTCAGCGCGGCGGGCTGGATGCCCGGCGCGATGATCGGCGACCGGCCCTCGGCGCGGGCGCGCTGGGCGTCGGTGATCCGCGCGTTGCCGACGGTGGTGGGGGCGCTGTAGCCGTCCGCACCGGGCTGCGCCGGAGCGGGAGCGGCCGGGGCCGCCGCCGTTACGGGCGCCGCGGCCACCGGGGCGGTCACCGGGGCAGCCACCGGGACCTCGGGCGGCAACGGGTAGGACCCCGCCGCCCCGACGACCGGCGGCAGGAAGGCGGTCTCCGCCGCGTCGGGCACGGCCTGCTGCGGCTGAACCTGCTGGGGCTGCTGCCCGTACGCCTGCTGTGGATGCTGCCCGTACGCCTGCTGTGGCTGCGCGGCGTGCCGGGGCTGCTGCCCGTACGCCTGATGCGCCTGCTGCGACTGCGCGGCCTGCTGGGGCTGCTGCCCGTACGGCGACGGCGCCTGGCCGTACGCCTGCTGCGGCGGCTGCTGCCCGTACGGCTGCTGGGGCTGCTGGGGCTGCTGGGGCTGCTGGGGCTGCTGGGGCTGCTGCTGTGCGGGCTGTCCCGGCTGCCCGTACGGCTGCTGGGCGGCCTGCTGCTGCTCGTACGGGCTCGGCGGGTACTGCGCGTGCGGCCGGGCCTGCTGCGGCTGCCCGTAGGTCTGCGGATGCCCGTGGCCCTGCTGCTGGAACTCCGGCTGCGGAGGCTGCTGGAACTGCTGCTGCGGCTCGGCGGCCTGTGGCTGCTGGAACTGCTGCTGCGGCTGGACCGTGGGCTGGTACTGGGTGTCCCAGGTCTGCCCCTGCCACGTCTGCGCCGCGCCGGTGTCCTCGGCGGCACCGTAGGCGGGCGCCTGCCCCGGCGCCGACTGCCCGTACCCGCCGTGGCCCTGGCCGCCGTGGCTTTGCTCCCCGTGCGCCGGTGCGGCGGCGGGGGTGCCGGAGTACGGCTGGTCCGGGTAGGCGTGCTCGGCGGGGTACGCCTCACCGCCGCCGTAGGCGTACGGCTCCTGGCCCTGCGGCCGGGGGCCGCTCTGATCCCTGTTCTGTGCGCTGCTCATCGTCTCCGGTTCACCCTCCTGCGAACGGCGGGAGCACCTCGACCGTGCCGCCCTCGGCAAGGCGTACCGTCTCATGCCGCCGCGTGCCGACCGGATCGCCGTCGACCAGGAACGAGCACCTCATCAGCACGCGCACCAGCTCTCCGGGGTGACGTCTCCGCGCGGCGTCCAGCGCCTCGGCCAGTGTCGTCGCCGCGTACGGCTCCTCGGCCGTGCCCGCGGCGGCCTTGGCCGCGGCCCAGTAGCGGATCGTGCCCGCCGCCATGGCGGCACCCCTTTCGTCGTCCGTCCGTCGTTCCGTCACACGCGCCACACACATCGCACGAGCCACATGCGTCACGCGGAACCACACGCCCGGCCGTTCCGCGCGCGCTGTCCATGATGGGTCACGCGCCGACGGCCCAGTCGGCCATCCGGCCCAGCAGCGACTCGTCCGCCGCGTTCTCGGCGTGTCCCATGCCCCGCTCCAGCCAGAGTTCGGCGGCTCCCCCGGCCGCCGCACCGGCCAGCATCCGGGGGTGGTCCAGCGGGAAGTACGGGTCGCGGTCGCCGTGCACCACCAGCAGCGGGGCGGGCGCGATCAACGGCACCGCCGCCACCGGGGAGAGCGGCACCGGGTCCCAGTCCCGGTCGTGGATGCGGGTGCCGAGCCCGTACCGGCCGACCAGCCGTCCGCTGGGGCGGGTGACCATCCAGTGCAGCCGGCGCATCGACGCGGTGCCCCGGTAGTACCAGCGGGCCGGGGAGCTGACGGAGATCACCGCGTCCACGTGCGCGGGGCCGGCGGATTTTGCCACCCCCCGAACGGCCCCCTCATCGCCTACGGATTCCTTCGTATACAAGGCGGCCTGCCGGAGCACCACGGAGCCGCCCATGGAGAACCCGACCGTAACGATTCTGCGGTGTCCCAGAGACCTCGCCCAGGCCACCGCGGCGGCCAGATCGAGGACCTCGCGATCCCCCACGGTGGACTTTCCACCGGACTTTCCGTGGCCCCTAAAGGAGAAGGTCACCACCGCCGCACGCTGCAGGAACACCCCGGCGGCACGCCGGATGGCGGGCCTGTCGAGCGAGCCGGTGAACCCGTGCGCGACCACGATCGCCGACTGCTCCGCGACCCCTCCCGCCCCCTGTCCCGAACCTGCCGTACACGGCTCGTACACCGCCTCCACCGGGACCCCGTCATCGGTGAGCAATGTGGCGTACTGCGGGGTTCGCGTGATCAAGGGAACAGAAGAACTCACGAATCGACCCTCGGAGAGTGAACTCATGTGGGCTATTCTGCTGCGAAGAGGATCCGGGCAGTGAAGCCCCCGGATCCTTTTGTGCTTTCCGCGCGTTGTTACGGAGACGTTTCAACAAGCTCAGCGGTCCCAGGGCGCGGGACCGCACCGTAAAACCTGTATGACGAATGCCGCAGGGCCTGGCCATACAGCAGTACGAAGAAGTGCCGCATACTCCCCCGGGTCCGACCCGGGAGTGCCCCTCTCGCAGGGAACGAGGAGGACCGACGTAATGGGCGAGCGAAACGTGCACCACGATCGACCGACGACCGAGGCAGGTGAGCGGCGATGAGCTCACTGCTGCTCCTGACGAATGCCCTTCAACCGTCGACGGAGGTGCTTCCCGCCCTCGGTCTTCTCCTCCACAGCGTGCGGGTGGCCCCCGCCGAGGGACCCGCTCTCGTCGACACCCCCGGTGCCGACGTCATCCTGGTCGACGGACGGCGGGACCTCCCGCAGGTCCGCTCCCTCTGCCAGCTACTCCGCTCCACCGGCCCCGGCTGTCCGCTGATCCTCGTCGTCACCGAGGGCGGTCTCGCGGCCGTCACCGCCGACTGGGGCATCGACGACGTCCTGCTGGACACGGCGGGACCGGCCGAGGTCGAGGCCCGGCTCCGGCTCGCGACCGGACGCCAGCAGATCACCGCCGACGACTCCCCCATGGAGATCCGCAACGGTGACCTCTCCGTGGACGAGGCGACGTACAGCGCGAAGCTCAAGGGCCGGGTCCTCGACCTGACCTTCAAGGAGTTCGAGCTGCTCAAGTACCTCGCGCAGCACCCGGGCCGGGTCTTCACCCGCGCCCAGCTGCTCCAAGAGGTCTGGGGCTACGACTACTTCGGCGGTACGCGCACGGTCGACGTCCACGTACGACGGCTGCGCGCCAAGCTCGGCCCCGAGCACGAGTCGCTCATCGGCACGGTCCGCAACGTCGGCTACCGCTTCGTCGCACCGGAGAAGGCCGACCGGTCCGGCGAGGGCCGGAAGCAGGCGTCCTCGAATCCGGCGTCCTCGAATCCGGCATCTTCGAACCCGGCGTCCGCGACCACGGCGTCCTCGGACACGGCGTCGGGGAACGGCACGTCTCCGGAGGGAACCGGGGCGGTCGAGGCGGCCGAAGAGCCCGTGGTGGAGCACGTCAAGGGGTGAGTGAGGTGTCCCGCGATCCCCGGTGGACGCGCGGGACACCCCCTGGTTCCATCCGCGTAGACTGCCGCGCGTGGCCAAGGTGACGCGGGACGATGTGGCAAGACTGGCGGGTACGTCGACCGCGGTCGTCAGCTACGTCATCAACAACGGACCCAGGCCGGTCGCCCCGGCCACACGCGAGCGGGTACTCGCCGCCATCAAGGAGCTGGGCTACCGGCCCGACCGGGTCGCCCAGGCGATGGCGTCGCGGCGGACCGACCTCATAGGGATGATCGTGCCGGACGCCCGGCAGGCGTTCTTCGCGGAGATGGCGCACGCCGTCGAACAGGCCGCCGCCGAGCGCGGAAAGATGGTCCTCGTCGGCAACTCCGACTACCGCGACGAGCGCGAGGTCCACTACCTCCGGGCGTTCCTCGGCATGCGGGTCTCCGGGCTGATCCTGGTCAGCCAGGGCCCCAGCGAGCGGGCCGCCGCCGAGATCGAGGCGTGGGACGCCCGGGTGGTGCTGCTGCACGAGCGCCCCGAGGCCATCGACGACGTCGCGGTCGTCACCGACGACGTCGGCGGCGCCCAGCTCGCGACGCGCCACCTGCTGGAACACGGTTACGCGTACGTCGCCTGCCTCGGTGGCATGGAGTCCACCCCGTCCGTCGGCGACCCGGTCGCCGACCACGTCGAGGGCTGGCGCAGGGCGATGCACGAGTCCGGCCGCTCCACCGAGGGCCGCCTCTTCCAGGCCCCGTACAACCGTTACGACGCCTACCAGGTGGCCCTCGGGCTGCTCGCCGGCCCCGACCGGCCGCCGGCCATCTTCTGCTCCACGGACGACCAGGCCATCGGCGTACTGCGGGCCGCCCGCGAGCTGCGCATCGACGTGCCCGGCGAGCTGGCGGTCGCCGGCTTCGACGACGTCAAGGAAGCCGGGCTCACCGACCCGCCGCTGACCACGGTCTTCTCGGACCGCCCGGCGATGGCGCGCGCCGCCGTCGATCTGGTCCTCGACGACTCGCTCCGCGTCTCGGGCTCCCGGCGGGAGCGGCTGAAGCAGTTCCCGTCCGCGCTCGTGGTCCGCAGGTCCTGCGGCTGCGGGGAGCCCTCGGTACTGCGGCCGTAACCGCCGGGCCAGGGGCTTATCCGGCCCCTACGAGGTTCTGCCCGCCTTCTCAGCGGGGGCTCAGGCTCTTCTCATGTTCCGCGGACACGCTTTCCTCATGACTGAGAGCCCCCGCCCGAGCGGCGAGTACCCGACGTATCCCACGTACGGCAGCGACTCGTACGGCACCGAGTCGTACCCCGCGCAGGAGCCGGCCGCCGACGGCGCGTACCCGCCGCCCCCGGCGTACGAGCCGGCCCGGCCGATCGCCTTGGACCCGGGAACCACCGTGTGGCCGGGCGGTGCGGCGGGCGGCGGCAGCGGCGCCGGGTTCCCGGACTTCCCCGAGTACGCCGGTTACCCGGCTCCCGCCCCGCTCCCCGAGAAGCCCGCGCGGAAGGTGAAGCGGCCCTACGCCCTGCTCGCGGCGGTCGCCATCGCGGCAGCGGCGATCGGCGGCGGCACCGCCACCCTGGTCGGCGAGCTCTCGGACAACGGCTCCGGCAGCACCAGCGCGAGCAGCGTCGTCAGCGGCACCACCGTCTCGGCCGGCAGTGCGGGCACCGTCGCCGGGGTCGCGGCGGCCGTCTCCCCCGCGATCGTCGAGATCGGCGCCACCTCCACCGCGGGCGACTCCACCGGCTCCGGCGTGGTCGTCACCTCGGACGGCGAGATCGTCACCAACAACCACGTGATCACCGGTGCCTCCCAGATCAAGGTGACCCTCTCCACCGGCAAGACCTACACCGCGGACGTCGTCGGCACCGACCCGGACAAGGACCTCGCCCTCATCAAGCTGGAGAACGCGAGCGGCCTGAAGACGGCCACCCTCGGCGACTCCGGAGACGTCGCGGTCGGCGACCAGGTCGTGGCGATCGGCTCCCCCGAGGGCCTGACCGGCACCGTCACCAGCGGCATCATCTCCGCGCTCGACCGGGACGTCACGGTCGCGAAGGAAGAGAGCGACTCCGGCTCCTCCGACTCCAGCGGCTCCAGCGGCTCGGACGGTTTCGGCGGCTTCGGGAGCCAGGGCCAGGGCGGCAGCGGCGAGCAGCAGTGGCCGTTCGAGTTCGGCGGCCAGCAGTTCAACGGCGACACCGGCTCCACCACCACCACCTACAAGGCGCTCCAGACCGACGCCTCGCTCAACCCGGGCAACTCCGGCGGCGCGCTGATCAACATGAACGGCCAGATCATCGGCATCAACTCCGCCATGTACTCCCCCAGTTCGTCCAGCAGCACCAGCAGCTCCAGCGCCGGCAGCGTCGGCCTCGGCTTCGCCATCCCCGTCAACACGGTCAAGGCCGACCTGGAGACCCTGCGCTCCGGCGACGGCTCCTGACGGGAACCCGGACGGACGGACCTGGCGATCACTCCGACGTACCCCTGATCGCCCCGCCCGGCGTGCGAGGCTGAGACCACCCGTAGCCGCGACGAGCAGCCGCGGCGCCGTAGCCGAACCGAGAAAGAGGACGCCGAGCGATGAGCCCCGCCGAAGACGATCCCCAGCGCATCCTGATCGTCGACGACGAACCCGCCGTACGCGAGGCGCTGCAGCGCAGTCTCGCGTTCGAGGGGTACGCCACCGAGGTCGCGGTCGACGGCTACGACGCCCTCACCAAGGCCGAGGCGTACCACCCCGACCTCATCGTGCTGGACATCCAGATGCCCCGGATGGACGGCCTCACCGCCGCACGCCGCATCCGGGCCACCGGGACCACCACGCCCATCCTCATGCTCACCGCCCGCGACACCGTGGGCGACAGGGTCACCGGCCTCGACGCGGGCGCCGACGACTACCTGGTCAAGCCCTTCGAGCTCGACGAGCTCTTCGCCCGCATCCGCGCCCTGTTGCGCCGTAGCTCCTACGCGGCGGCGGCGAGCACGGACATCGCCGACGACGACGTGCTCTCCTTCGCCGACCTGCGCATGGACCTCGCCACCCGCGAGGTCACCCGGGGCAACCGCCCCGTCGAGCTGACCCGTACCGAGTTCACCCTGCTGGAGATGTTCCTCGCGCACCCGCGCCAGGTCCTCACCCGCGAACAGATCCTCAAGGCCGTCTGGGGCTTCGACTTCGAGCCCAGCTCCAACTCCCTGGACGTGTACGTGATGTACCTGCGCCGCAAGACCGAGGCCGCCGGCGAGCCCCGCCTCGTGCACACCGTGCGCGGGGTGGGGTACGCGCTGCGTTCCGGCGGTGAGGGGTGAAGCGCCTGCTCAACCGGCTCCGCACCCTGCCACTCCGGTCCCGCCTCGCCCTGCTGGTCGCCCTCGCGGTGGCCGTCGCGGTCGCGGCGGTCGCGGTGGCCTGCTGGTTCGTGACCAAGCAGCAGCTGGAACACCGCATGGACGACTCGCTGCGCAGCTCCCGGCTGGGTGACGACTCGGTCGGCGGCCTGCTCGCCTCCTGCAACAACGACAACCAGCAGCAGACGCCGCCCTTCGTGGGAGGCGTCTCCGTCCAGCTCATCGATTCGAACGGCACCGTCTGCGCCGTCGACGACTCCGCCAAACTCCCCGTCACCAGCGCCGACACGGCGGTCGCCGAAGGCCGGGAACGGTACGCCCTGCACACCGAGACCGCCGAGAACGGCGTACGGATGCGGGTCTACACCTACCACTTGCTCACCCGGCCCCCCACCGACACCGCGGTCACCATCGGCCGCCCCATGAGCGAGGTCGACGACCCGCTCTCCGCGCTCGCCTGGCTGCTGCTCCTCGTCTCCGGCATCGGCGTCGTCGCCGCCGGGGCGGCCGGCATGTGGGTGGCGCGCTCGGGTCTGCGCCCGGTGGACGAACTGACCCTGGCCGTCGAGCACGTCGCCCGTACCGAGGACCTGACCGTCCGCATCCCGGTGGAGGGCGAGGACGAGATCGCCCGGCTGTCGCGCTCCTTCAACTCGATGACCGCCTCCCTCGCGACCTCCCGCGACCGCCAGTCGCAGTTGATCGCCGACGCCGGCCACGAGCTGCGCACCCCGCTGACCTCGCTCCGTACCAACATCGAACTGCTGGCCCGCAGCGAGGAGACCGGCCGGGCCATCCCGCCCGACGACCGCAAGGCCCTGTTGGCCTCGGTCACCGCCCAGATGACGGAGCTGGCCGCGCTCATCGGCGACCTCCAGGAACTCGCCCGCCCGGACGCCGCCCAGCCCGGCCCGCTGGAGGTGGTGGGCCTGCACGACATCACCCGTACCGCCCTGCAGCGCGCCCGGCTCCGCGGCCCCGAGCTGACCATCACCGCCGAGCTGGCCCCCTGGTACGTACGCGGCGAACCGGCCGCCCTCCAGCGGGCGATCGTCAACGTCCTGGACAACGCGGTGAAGTTCAGCCCGCCCCGGGGGACCATCGACGTCACCCTGGACCGGGGCGAGTTGACGGTGCGCGACCACGGCCCCGGCATCCCCGCCGACGACCTCCCGCACGTCTTCGAACGCTTCTGGCGTTCCCCCTCCGCCCGCCAGCTCCCCGGCTCCGGCCTCGGGTTGTCGATCGTCGCCCGCTCCGTCCAGCAGTCCGGCGGCGAGGTCGCACTGCACCCGGCCGAGGGCGGCAACGGCACGGAGGCGGTCATCCGGCTGCCGGGGGCACCCACGCCGCCGCCGGAGATCGTGTGAGGGCGGGCGCCGCGTCCGCTCCGGGCCGCCTTCAACCAGCGGCCCGGTTCACCAGCGTCTCCATGCGTGAGCGGACGGACATTGCCCTGGGGTCGGTATGAGCGCTCAGGCAGGTCAGGGCCTCGGACCAGTGGGAGCGGGCGGCATCCGGGTCGTCCGCCTGGACGACGGTGGCCAGGTGGTCGAGTTCCAGAGCAAGTTGCCAGGTGTCCCCGAGAGAACGGTGGACGGCGGCAGCACGGCGGTGGAAGGCGACGGCCTCACCGTGGCGGCCCGTCACGGCGTACGTCCGGCCCGTGCCGCGCCAGGCGAGGGCTTCGCGACTGCGGTCGCCGAGGCGCCGGTGGAGCAGGGCGGAGCGCTGGTAGGAGGTCAGGGCGTCGTCGTACCGGGCGGTGCTGCGTTGGATGTCGCCGCGGGTGAGGAGCCAGAAGCCTTCGCGGGTGTCGTCGCGGAGGGCGAGGGCGATGTCGAGCGCCTCGTCGATGGACTGCCGTGCGGCCTCCATGTCTCCCTCTTCGAGTCGCAGCTCGGCTTCGACCCTCAGGATGTTGCCTTCACCTCCCCGGTTGCCCAGGGCCCGGTGCGCGGCCAGTGCCTCGTGGACGGCTGAAGCGGCTTCGGGCAGGCGGCCGGCACTCAGGCGCACGCCGGCGATGTTGGACAGTACGGTGGCGGCCCGCCGACCGTCGCCGAGGTCGCGGAACACGGACATGGCCTGTACGAAGTGAGCCTCTGCCAGGTCGAGTTCGCGCCGCCGCAGATGGATCAGCCCGACGAGGTTGAGGGCCCGGGCCTCGTCTCCCCGGCTCTGTGCGCTGCGGGCCAGGGCGACCGCTTGCCCGAGCGCCTCCAAGCCTTCGGAGAAGTTGTTCAGGGCCCTGTGCGCGATGCCGGTGTTGATGAGCAGTCGGCACTGCGCTCCCCAGTCTCCCTGCCTCGCGGCCGCCTCCCCTCCGATGCGACCCATTTCCAGCCACTCGCGCTCCGACGAGGAGGGTGGCCGTGCGAACCACAGGAGAGTCGCCAGCTGCCAGGCGGTCCGGTCCAGCCCGTGCCGGGCGGCGTCACGGACGGCAGGAAGGAAGGTGAGGTGTTCCCGTTCCGACCAGTCGACGGCCGCGTCGTAGTCGGCGAAGACGAGCGGCGTGACCCCTGGCGGGGCCTCCGGCAGCGGCAGGTGCCCCTCGGCCGGATAGAGCCAGGTCCGGGCGGCGTCCGCGGTGTGGAGATACCAGCTCAGGGCGCGGCCTCTCGCCGCCTGTCGCTGGTCGGGGGATTCCTCCGCCCGAACCAGGTCGGTGGCGTAAGCGCGGAGCAGGTCGTGGAAACGGAACCGGTCCGGGGCGGTCTGCTCCAGGAGGTGAGCGCCGACGAGATCGTCGAGCAGCCGACGCGTCCGGCCGGCCGGGAGATCGCCGAGGGCTGCGGCGACCGCGACGCCGAACTCCCCCGTGGGGTGCAGTCCGAGGAGCCGGAAGAGGCGGGCCGAGTGCGCGGGCAACGCACGGTAGGACCAGGTGAAGACCGAACGGATGGCTTCAGCCTCCTCATCGATGCCGGTACTGAGGGCTTCCCAGAGCACGGACTCGTCACGCAGATCGCCGATGAGATCGTCGAGTCGCATGTAGGGCTGGCTGGCGGCCCGCTCGGCGGCGATCCGTAGCGCGAGGGGGAGATGAGCGCAGAGACGGGCCAGTTCCGCGAGTTCGCCCGCGTCGTCCTCGGGCCGGTAGCCCTCGGTGACTGCCCGCAGCAGCATGACCGACTCCGGTCCCGGAAGTGTGCCCAGGGTGATCCTGTGGGCGCCGTCCCGTACCGAGAGGGACGCCAGGCGGCTGCGGCTGGTGACCACGGCGAGGCTGCCCCCACCACCGGGAAGCAGCGGCCGGACCTGGCTGACCGTTGCCGCGTTGTCCAGAAGGACCAGGACCCGGCGGTCGGCGAGAAGTGAACGGTACATCGCTGACGCATCGTCGACGTCCTGGGGAAGCTCGGCCCCAGGTACACCCAGAGCCCGCAGGAATCTCCGCAGCGCCTGCGAGGCGGTGACCGGATCTCCGGGGTCGTACCCGCGAAGGTCGACGAAGAGTTGGCCGTCCGGGAACTGGTCCTTGACCCGGTGCGCCCAGTGCAGGACCAGCGAGGTCTTGCCCGCCCCCGCCGTGCCGGCCACCGTATGAACGGAGCCGACGGAGTGCCCGCCGCATCGGTCGGCGAGCACGGCGTTCAGTTGTCCCAGCTCGGCGGAGCGGTTGACGAACGTGCGCACGCCACCTGGAAGTTGGCGCGGGACGGGCCGCGACGGTTCCGTGACGGCTCCCCGGTGGAAGTGGATGTCACCGGTGACACTCCCGGCCTGTACGACATCGTGGGACGACCCCGAGAGGTCGTTCCGCGCACCTGCGGCCCGTCCGTTCCCTCGGTCGGTCCGCTTCTCCCGGTCGGCATGTCGATCGATGGCCTGGTCAGGCAGCGGGTGGCGGGGGCAGGGCGGCCACGACCCGGTCGAAGTACTCCTGGACGTCCTCGGCAGCCCCGTACAGCTCTCGCAGGTACTCCGTCCAGTTCCGCACCGTGCTGGAGTCGACGAAACGGACCGCGCCGTCCGGTCGGCCGTCATCGCTGTAGAGCACCCGGTAGAGAGTGCTCTCGTCCAGCAGGACCAGCTCCGGCAGCGGCGAGCCCGCCTCGGCCGCCGTGACCGCGGAAGCGGGCAGCACGCGCACGCTGTGCCCGCATTCCGCGGTCAGCCGGAGCCAGTGCAACTCCCACTGCACGTATGGCGTCAAAGGCACCTCGACCACACGGATACGGTGGAAGACCACCCCCCGCGCCGCATCGTTCCGGGCCCTGCGGACCAAGGCGTCACGCTCGGCCTCGAACAGCCTCAGCGCAGACGGCCAGTCCCCCTGCCGGAGCGCCTCCCGGCTGTCGTCGTTCGTCTCCTCGAAATGCTGCAACCGCTCGAGTTTCCAGGCCGCGCCATCACGGAGAGCGGCCCGCCGCTCCCGGAAGCCCCGCTTGTACTCCTCTTGGGCAAGCCGCTCGCCCCGCCCGTCAGGGAGCTCCGGAGCGAGGAGATCAAGCATCGGGGATGTCCTCCTTCGCCGCACTCAGCAGGTTGCCCGGGATGACGACCAATCGCTCGTCCGGCCCCACGGTCACCCCGCTCGGCAGGTGCGACCGGTAGTGGTCGGTGAGGTCGCGACCAATCACGACCACATCGCCACTGCTCAACTGCCAGATGTCCGGGCAGTCATCCTCATCCTTGGAATTTCCCAACTCCGCCGCCGACTTGCCGAGGCGCTTGACGAACAGCGCGGACGGATCGGCTTCCCATCTGCGTGCCACGAACGCTCCAGTATTCAGTGCATCACCGACGGTGCCCCGAACGTACCAGCCGGGCCCCGGACACGTGCACCGGAAAACCAGCCAGCCCGCGACGCACTCCATGGCAGGCCTTGAGGCACCGCGGGCGCATCACGCGCATCCTGAGTGCCGCCCCGACGCGTCGCCTTCCCTGTGGTGGGGGGCTGGAGGGCTCCCGAAGGTGATGTCGGAGCAGAAGTCCCGGCCTTGGACCACGGAACCGTATTGAGTGCCGCCACTGACCGTGTTGGTCACCGACCCCTCGGACAACAGCGGCGTCCGGCGGAGCCACGAGGCCAGTGCGGCGGCGAACTCCGGATCCTCGACGGCTCGCGCCAGGAGGACGCCGCGCAGTACCTCCGCGCGCGCCGGTTCGCCCGGCGCCTCGCCCAGTGCCCGGAGCTCCGCCACGCCGGGGGCCGCGGAGCCCGTTGGGCGGCTGAACGGCCTCCGCACCAGATCACTCAGCGCGGCCCATGTCTGGCGCTCCGACTCGCCTCCGGCCCCGCCGGCCAACGCCGCCAGCTTCCCTGCGGACACAGGATCCACCCCGCCCCCCCGTCTGCCCACTCCCCGGTCCCCTCGCTTCGGCCTACCCACCGCGGGGGAGGGTCCACTCCCACGCGCCGGCATTCGGCCGTCGTTGTCCGGGAGGAGAGGCGACAGGCCCGCACCGGCACCGGCCGGTCCGTGTGGACGAGCAGGGCGGGCAGGGTGACCGCGCGGTACGACGTGACGTGGGTTCACGCACCACACCGTCCCGTGTGGGGTGCCACGCCGAAGCCGTCGCCGGTTCCGCACCGCCGGTCCGCTCCCGGATCCTCACCGGGCCGACAAGAGGAAGATCCAACTCCGGTGGTGTGTGCCCTTGATGCACCTCTGACGGGTTGCGCCCCAACGTTGACGTGTCTCCGACTCTTCGGGCGGTGCGTCTGCCCCACGGCCCACGACGCCGCCCTACCGGAGGGGGAGTCGGGCCAGCAGGTGGGCGTCGAGGAAGCCCCGTTCGGAGGCCGGGTCGTGGAGCAGCCGGGCGACCGTGACGAACCCGGCTCCGGTCACCAGCTCCGCGAGCCGGTCCACCGGCCAGCTGTAGGCAGGCGTGACCTTGTGATCGAAGCGGACCGGCTCCGTTCCCTCGGTCCCGAAGAACGAGACCAGGAGCAGGCCCCCTGGACCCAGTACGCGCGCCTGTTCGGCGAGGAGCGCGGGCAACACCCCGGGCGGGGTGTGGATCATCGAGTAGTGGGCCAGCACGCCCCCGAGCGCACCGTCCTCGACCGGCAGCGCCTCCATGCGCGCTTCGTCGAACCGCAGTCCCGGACGGTCTCTCCGGGCGCGGTCGACCATGCCCGGGGAGAGGTCGAACCCGATCGCGTCCAGGCCGAGTTCGGCCAGCATGGCCGTGATGTGCCCTGGCCCGCATCCGACGTCGGCGACCCGCACGTTCCCCGTAGCGCGCACCAGTTCGGCGAAGGTGCCGATCATGTTCCGCGCGAACGGCCGCGTCTCCAGCCGGTCGGCGAACTGCGAGGCGTACAGCTCGGCGAATCCGTCGTAGGCCGCCCTGGTCTCGTCCTGGTGCTTCGGGTGCTCTGCGTGCTCTGCGTGCTCCGGGTGCTCAGGGCGCTTCGAGCGTTCCGGGTGTTCCTGGTGATCCGCCACGGCAGAGGAAGCTACACCCGCCCGCCTTCGAACGCTTCCGGGTACCGCCGGGTGCGCCTGCGCCGCCGTCGGTGATCGCCCCACACGCCCGGTGGACCCGTCCGGCGATCACCGTACGAACGTGGTATTCACTACCCCTCATGAGTGGCATCGAGCGTACGGCAAGCCGCACCGCGGTCCTGGTGTGCCAGGCCCGGGCGGCGGCGGACGGCAGGCTCGCGGTGGGCCGGTTCGCCGACCCGGTGGCGGCACGGATGCTGCGCCCCGCGGAGCGGGTCCCCGTGGACGAGGTGCGCGCGGGCGCTCCCGCCGAGGCGGAGAGCTGGAAGGACCGTGCGGCGTACGAGAGCGTGCGGGCCTGCGCGGAGATCATGGTGCCGCGTACGGTCGCCATCGACGACGCCTTGCGCGCCCACCCGAGCCCCCAGCTGGTGGTGCTCGGTGCCGGTCTGGACACGCGCGCGTGGCGGCTGGCGGAGCTCGCGGATACGGACGTGTGGGAGGTCGATCACCCCGCGTCCCAGCAGGACAAGCAGGACCGCCTTGCCGACCCGGGCCCCCTGCTCGCCACGGCTCGTTCGGTGCGCTTCACCCCCGTCGACTTCACCGCCGACGACCTGGGCAGCGCGCTCCGGGCCGCCGGTCACGACGCGTCCGTGCCGACGACCTGGCTGTGGGAGGGGGTCGTCCCGTACCTGACACGCGCCGATGTACGCACCACCGTGCGCGCGGTCGTCGGCAGTTCGGCGCCGGGGAGCACACTGGTCCTCAACTACCAGGGCCCGTCGCTGAAGGCTTCCGTGGGCCGGCTGGTGGCGCGCGTACTGAGCAGCTCCGTCACGGCGAAGGAGCCGTGGCGCTCGCTGTGGAAGCCGCAGCAGATGGCCGCCCTCCTCACCGGGAACGGCCTACGGGTCGTCTCCGACGAAGACCTGCTGGCCATCTCGGAGCGCCTGGAATCCGGCGCGCGGGGCCGTGCGTCGCTGCGCTCGGGTCGCGTTGCCGTGGCCCTCACCGGACACCGGTGATCCCTCTCCGGCCCCACACGGCGGTCCGCCCGGCCCCAGGGGCGGAAGTCTCACCCGCCGATCGGGTTCGGTAGCGTGATCACCATGCCGCACGGAGTGACCGTACGGCGCTTGATCGCCCGGCCGGAGACTTCCGGCGGGCAGGAATGAGTGGCAATGAGCCTGGAGAAGCCCGAGATCGACTTCCCGATCGGCGACGCTCCCACCGAGCTGCAGATCGAAGACATCACCGTGGGGGACGGCCCCGAGGCGAAGGCCGGCGCCGTGGTCGAGGTCCACTACGTGGGCGTCACCTTCGAGACCGGAGAGGAGTTCGACGCCTCCTGGAACCGCGGGCAGACGTTCCGGTTCCCCCTGGGCGGCGGCCGGGTCATCAAGGGCTGGGACCAGGGCGTCGAGGGGATGAAGGTCGGCGGCCGTCGCAAGCTCACCATCCCCGCGCACCTCGCGTACGGCAACCAGTCGCCCTCCCCGCTGATCCCGGCGGGCTCGACGCTCATCTTCGTCGTGGACCTGATCGGCGTCTGAGACGGACTGGCTGCCCGGCCTCGCCGACCGGATCGGGTCTGTACGGAGCCAGTCGGAACCGATCGGGGCGGTTCGGGGCCGGGCAGTACCTTCGATGACCGGCCCCTGCCCCACACCGTGTGACCTGTTACGGCTCCTCCGGGCCAGGGGCCCCCGGCAGCGGCGCCCCGATGGTGAGCGGCGCGCGGATGGTCAGCGGCGCCCCGATGGTGAGCGGCGCGCGGATGGTCAGGCCCTCGTCGAGTCTGGCCACCAGCTCCCCGGCGAGAGCCGGAACATGGCGCGCGGCCCACCGCCCGGTGAGCGCGAGGAAGCCCCGCAGCTCCAGTCCTCCAGGCCGCAGCAGCATCCCGGCCCGGCGGTGACATCGGTCCGGGTGTCGTGGATGCGCAGTCCTCCCGGTGCGATGACCGTGCCCGTCTCCAGCAGGCCCCGAATCGCCCGACCGGCGTCGGGCGGGGGGGACGTCGTCGTCATCCGCCCCGCGCGTTGTGGTCGGTCAGCACGGTCAACGCGCTCCCGACTTCGAGCGAGGACATACGACCCGACAGAGCCATGAACCGGTAGGGCGGCAGGTCGGCCACCGGCCAGAGAGAGAAGTCGGCGGTGTCCGAGGTTTCCAGGACGGCTTGCGCGATGAGCACCGGGTCATTCTCTTCGCATACGGTTCGGTCTGCCGAGAGTCTTCCGCGCCTCAGGAGTCCAGCACGGCCGCAACGCCCTCGATCTCGACGAGTTGGTCCTTGTATCCGAGCACGGTGACACCCAGCAAGGTACTGGGAACGTCGTGGTCGGCGAACGTGTCCCGGACCACCTGCCAGGCAGCCACCAGGTCCTCCTGCCTGGTCGACGCGACGAGGACCCGGGTGCTGATGACGTCCTGGAGTGCCGCGCCTGCGGCCGAGAGCGCGGCCTGCATGTTCTCCATGGCCTTCGCCGCCTGGCCCGCGTAGTCCCCGACCGCTGCTGTGGAACCGTCGTCGTTCAGCGGACACGCCCCGGCGAGGAAGATCAGGCGCGCCTCGGCGGGCGCCGTGGCCGCGTAGGCGTATTCGACGTCGGACAAGGAGGCGGAGCGGATCAGAGTGACGGCACGAGCCATGGGGGTCGGGTCCTTTCCCATCGGATGCTGAGCGCGGACATCCTGCCAACGACCAGCCGGCTCCGCCTTCCCTTTTCCTTCGCCGCACCTGGCAGGACGACGAGGGGGGCGGAAGCCTCGGAGACCCAGCGGCGGTCACGCCGGCCGACGTCATCGGGCAGCACCGGCACCACGTCCGGCCCCTCGCAGCGGACACCGGGGCCCACCTCCTCACGGACGAGCCTGTCGGCCGCGCCTCGGGGGGCGTAACGTCCACTCGCTCCAGGTGCCCCGTGCCGCAGGGCGAACCCGCACGCCTCGCCCCGGTGGAGCGCGCCGAGCGCCCCGATACAGCCGCCGCCCTCGTCCCAGCGCCGGGCCTCCACCTCTTCGTCGACCGGGAGTTGGGCGGCGATGGCACGCACCTCGTCCCGGACCCGGCGGATCGCCTCCAGCGCGGTCCCGGTGGTGCAGTGCGCGGCGTCCACGATCTGGTCGGCTTCGACCGTGCGGTAGGTGACCCGTTCGCAGCAGAAGGAACTCGGCGGGGATCAGGCCGGAGCTGGATCGTCGGCCAGCGCCGCAGCTGTCAGGGTGAGGTGCTGAGCCAGGACCGCGGCTGCGGTGTCGGCGTCGCGGGCCAGCGCCGCCTCCTCCAGCGCACCCGGGTCCCGCCGAGCGGCGGCACACCGCACCCACCTGCCATCGGCGAAGGACCCGGCCCCTTGAACCATCCGCGCGAGGCGGCGGGCTCAGGAGTTCAGCACCTTGGCCTTCTCGGTGGCGAACTCCTCGTCCGTCAGCAGCCCCTGCGACTTGAGGTCCGCCAGCGCGGTGAGCTGTGACACCCGATCCGGTGCCGCAGGGGTCGCCGGTGCCGCGGGGGCCGCCGGAGCGGCGTACGCCTGGGGCGGGGCCTGTTGTGCGTACCGTTCGTCGGCGCGTGGCTGCATGTGGTTGGAGACCGACCTCGCGGTACCGGTGATCACAGCCGTGCGGGCCATCGTGCCGAGGAGGCCCGGTCGTCCCATGCGTCGAGGCATGATCATTCCTTCTTCCGTGTCGTCACTCGTCGAGGGCGGCGATGGCGCGTTCGACGTTCTCGCGGGGAATGCGTTCCAGGAAGACCATCTCTCCGTGCGAGCCGCGCAGAGCGGCCGCGAGACGGGAGGCCCAGGTGTTCTCCCACGCCACGACGAGAGCCGAGGAACCGGGCCCGAGATCCCCGGCCACGCCCTGCAGGTCTTCGTCGCTCAGGAGGTCGAACCGACCGTCGATGGTCCGTCCGAAGGCCCCGGCGACCTCGGCGTCCTCGAGTTCGACGATGTCGACCGTCCCTTCCGGGCTCCTCCGGACGAAGGCCAGGTCCAGCAGACGGACGGTGCCGGAGTCGTGGAGATCGCGGAGCGCGGGGGCGATGTCACCGTTGAACCGGTCGCCTTCGAAGACGACGACAGCCACGTCCACAGGACCGACGCTGTCGGCTTTCAGACTGGTGGGCATGTGCATCAACCTCTCAGAGGGTGCGATGAGCCGCGTTTGCGAGTCTAAGGAGTGCCGGCGGAACCGCATCCCGGCACGGGAGCCCGCCGCCCTCCGGGCGGGGCGGCGCGGCACGTCGGGCCGCCGCGACCGCTGACGCGCGCCTCAGGATGCGGGCCGTTCCAGGCCGGCGAGGCCGAGGACGAAACGGTGGCGGACATCGCCACGGGCAAGGCGGTCCAGGCCCTCGGGCTTCCTGGACGCGGGCCGAGGGCGGTACCTCCCTGTCGGCGGTGATGCCGTGCCCGGCGCAGAAGGCCGTCATCCCGGCGCTGTGCCGCCGGCCGCCCGTACCCGAGGAGGCCAGCTTCTTACGGCCCTGGACCAGGTCCATCAGCGCAACCGTGGTCGGCGACGGGTACCGGACGTTCTCCCGGCCCGCCTCGCCCATCGGGCAGGCCCCGCAGGAATCCACGAGGGTGCCGGCCGCAGTGCGCCAGGAGCTTCTACGGGTCGCCCCAGACGTCCCCGCGCGGCGTCCACCACTCCAGGAGTCCCCAGCTCCCGAGGGCGAAGGCGGCCACGGCCACCAGGACGGGCACCCAGGGCCGGTACGTCCGGCGCCGGTACGTCAGACGCCGCGTCAATGCCCAGACCAGCAGCGGGACGACCGCACCGCCGAGCACGACGAGGGGAAGGTCGATCCAGAGCACGCTCAGGTCCCGGGCATGGCCCTCAAGGCCGCCTTCGACATTGATGGCGGCCCGTGGCGCCCAGAGAAGCGGCGCGGCCATCGCACCGAATCCGGCGAGGAGACAGCCGGGAGCGCCACTGGGACGGTCCGAGGCACTCATCCGCGTACCAACGGGTCCCGGCTCGGTACTCCGCCCGGTCTCTCGTTCATGCCGACGACGCTCATGCTCACGACGCTCATGCCCACCACGCACCTGCCCACCACGCACATGTGCACCACGCTCCTGCCCACCACGCTCATGCCCACGACAGACGAGGGAAGCTCGGCGTCCGGTTCCGGACGGCGGACTGGTCCCGGGCGGAAGGCCGGCCCCGGCCGGACGGCAGCAGCAGCAGCAGCGGCGGCGGCGGCGCAAGCGGAAGGGGCGGTGAGCCGTCCTCGGCCCACCGCCCCCTGCACTACGGAACCACTACTGCACGATCGTGATCCGGTCCGTCACCGGCGGGGCCAGCGGGGCGGAGGCCGTGGAGTGGGCCGCCAGGTAGGCGTTGAAGACGTCCAGGTCGGAAGGGCCGACCAGCTTGTTCGTACCGAGGGCGAGGGCCGGGAAGCCGTCACCGCCGCCCGCGAGGAACTCGTTCATCGCGACACGGTAGGTCTTCGCCGGGTCGATCGCCTCACCGTTCAGCTCGATGCTGCTCGCCGGGACGCGGGCGGCGCCGGTCTTCGTCAGGTCGAGCGTGTAGGTGAGCCCCTCGGAGACCTGGAGGATCTTCGGGCTGGCCTCGTTGAGGCCGCTGACCTGCTGCTGGAGCGTGGCGATCAGGTTGGCGCCGGACAGGTCGACGACGTTCATCATGTTGGTGAACGGCTGCACGGTGAAGGACTCGCCGTACGTCACCACTCCGTCGCCCTCACCCGAGGCGCCCGCGTAGACGAGGTCGGCACGGATGCCGCCCGGGTTCATGAACGCGACCTGCGCACCGCCCTGGCCGGCGGGGGACAGGCCCTCCAGCTGCGCGTCGGCGATCAGGTCGCCGAGCGGCTTCTCCAGGGCGGTGGAGCCGCGCCCGTTGATGTCGGCGCTGATGAAGCCCTGCGGGCGGCCCGCGATCGGGGCCGCCAGCGCGTTCCAGCGGGCGATGAGCGCGGTCATGTCCGAGGCCTTGGCCTGGTCACGGGTGACGACGTGGTTCGCCGACTTCACCGACGTCCGCACGATGTCGTCGGTGCGGCGGTCGTAGGTGAGGGTGGTGTCCGTGTAGAGCTTGCCGAAGGACGCGGCCGAGGTGACCATGCGCGGCTTGCCCGCCGGGTCCGGGATGGTGCAGACGTACGCGGTGTGGGTGTGGCCGGTCACCAGCGCGTCGACCTTCGGGGAGATGCCCTTGGCGATGTCCACGATCGGGCCGGAGACACCCGCGCCGGCACCCGGGCTGTCGCAGTCGTAGTTGTACGCGCCGGAGGCCGGGGCCCCGCCCTCGTGGATCAGCGCGACGATCGACTTGACGCCCTGGCGGTCCAGCTCCTTGGCGTACTTGTTGACCGTCTCGATCTCGTCGTGGAACTTCAGGCCCTTGACGCCGTTGGCCGTGACGATGTTCGGCGTGCCCTCCAGGGTCACCCCGATGAAGCCGATCTTGACGCCGTTCTTCTTCCAGACCCAGTACGGCTTGAGGGCCGGCTTGCCGGTCTTCTCGCTGGTGACGTTGGCCGAGAGGTAGGGGAAGTCCGCGCCCTGGAACTTCTTGCCCTTCTCGTAGCAGCCGTCGACCGGGTGGCAGCCGCCGTTCTGGAGGCGGGTCAGCTCGTCGATGCCCTCGTCGAACTCGTGGTTGCCGACGGTCGTGACGTCCAGGTCCAGGCCGTTGAGCGCCTCGATGGTGGGCTCGTCGTGGAAGAGGCCGGAGAGCAGCGGGCTCGCGCCCACCATGTCGCCGCCCGCCGCCGTGACGGAGTACGGGTGCCCCTTGCGCGCGGTGCGCAGCGAGGAGGCGAGGTACTCGACGCCACCGGCGGTCACCGACTTCACGGTGCCGTCGGCCTGCGTTTCGGAGACGGTGCCGGACGATCCGGTCGGCGGCTCCAGGTTGCCGTGCAGGTCGTTGAAGGAGAGCAGCTGCACGTCGACCGTCTTGTCGGCCGGCCGGCCGTGTCCGGAGCTCTTGCCGTGGGCGTGGTCGTCGCCACGGCCGTGGGCGCCGGCCGGCATCACGGCGATCGCGCTCACCGTGGCCACCCCGGCCGCCAGGGCGAGCAGCCGCCGGGCTGCGCGGTTCTTCTTCACAGTCGCTGACATCGGTCCCCTTGTGAGTGTTCAGCGTGAGGTACGTGGTGTTGACATGTCTGTGTCTTTCGTGCCGCAGCCTAAGGTCAACGCGCGTAGCGCGACAGGCTTTCGGAGTTACGAGCTGGTTGCTTTCCCGTCAGAACCCGCGTCGTTCGACCATTTCGCCCAACCCGGGAACCCCTCGCCCGCTGACGGGCCGCCACCTCCCGTGCGGGCCCGCCAAGCGGCCGTACCGCCGTCGCGCGGGCCGTCCGCCGTACGCTCGACAGCATGACGACTGACGTACCCCTCCCCGCCCCCGGCCGCGAGATCCAGACACTGGACGTGCTCGCACCCGTCCAGGCCGACGCCGTACTCGACCTGCTCGCCGAGGCCGCCCGGACCGACGGCCGGCAGGCGGTTTCCGAACAGGGACGGCTCTACCTCCGGGGCGGCCACCGCACCGGCGTACGCCACCTGCTGCTGACCAGTGGCGGCGTCCTGGCCGGGTACGCGCAACTGGAGGACACCGACCCGGTGGAGGCCCCCGCCGCCGAGCTCGTCGTCCTCCCCGAACAGCGCGGTCACGGCCACGGGCGGGCACTGGGCGCCGCTCTCCTCGCCGCCAGCGGCAAGCGGCTGCGGATGTGGGCGCACGGCGGCGGCCCGGCCGCCCGCCACCTCTCCCAGGTCCTCGGGCTCAGCCTCTTCCGCGAGCTGCGCCAGCTCCGCCGCCCGCTGGTCCCGCTCGACATCGCGGAACCGGTGCTGCCGGAGGGTGTCACCGTCCGCACCTTCGTCCCGGGCCAGGACGACGCCGCGTGGCTCGCCGTGAACAGCGCCGCCTTCGCCCACCACCCGGAACAGGGTGGACTCACCCAGCGGGACCTCGACGACCGCAAGGCCGAGCCCTGGTTCGACCCGAAGGGCTTCTTCCTCGCCGAGCGCGACGGCGAGCTCGTCGGCTTCCACTGGACGAAGGTGCACGCCGAGGAGCACCTCGGCGAGGTGTACGTGGTCGGCATCCGGCCCGACGCGCAGGGCGGCGGCCTCGGTAAGGCGCTCACCGCGATCGGCCTGCGCCACCTCGCCGCCGAGGGACTGCCCGACGCGATGCTCTATGTGGACGCGGACAACGTGGCGGCCGTGACGGTGTACGAGCGGATGGGCTTCACCACCCACGAGGTCGACCTGATGTACCGCACGGAGTCGTAAGCCCTTTTTCCCGGCCGACGATTCGTCACCTTTGCTGGTCCACAGCCACATTGGTCCATCCGTAACTCAACTTCTGCAGGGGCGGCGTCACTTGACGCCGCCCCTTCCTTGTTCCACCCTTTCACTACTCAACTAGTGAAAGGGTGTTGACCGCATGCCAGAATCCGCAGCGGTCGAGTTCCGCATCGACCGGCGCAGCGGCGTCTCCACCTATCTGCAGATCGTCCAGCAGACCAAGCAGGCGCTGCGCCTGGGAGTCCTGCGGCCGGGCGACCGACTGCCCACCGCCCGCGAGGTCGTCGAAGCCACCGCGATCAACCCGAACACGGTGCTCAAGGCCTACCGCGAGCTGGAACGCGAAGGACTGGTCGAGGGCCGGCGCGGCCTCGGCACCTTCGTACGCCGCACCCTGGGCGGCGCGGCCCACGATGACGCCCACACACCACTCCGCGCCGAACTCGCCGACTGGATCGGCCGGGCGCGCACCGCCGGACTGGAACGGGACGACATGACCGCGCTCTTCGGCACTCTCCTGGACAGCACGCCAGGGCTGACCGGCGCATTCGAGCCGACCGGCTCATTCGAGGGGGAAACGAACACATGACCACCGCCGCGATCGAGGCCGACGGCCTCGGCACGACGTACCGGCGCGGGAAGGACACCTGGCCCCTGCGCCACTGCTCCTTCCGGCTGCCCACCGGGCGGATATCCGCCCTCGTCGGCCCCAACGGTGCCGGCAAGTCCACCCTGCTCGCCCTCGCCGCCGGGGTTCTCCGGTCCGCCGAGGGAACCCTGCGGGTGCTCGGCACCTCGCCCGCCGAGGCCCGCGCCCGCATCGGGTACGTGGCCCAGGAGAAGCCTCTCTACGGCCAGTTGACCGTGGCCGAGACGCTGCTGACGGGCGCGGAACTCAACCCCGGCAGCTGGGACACGGAGACCGCCGAGCGGTTCGCCGGGGACCTGCCGCGCACCGCCCGGGTCCGTACCCTCTCCGGCGGCTCGCGCACCCGGCTCGCCCTCGCGCTCGCCCTCGGCAAACGGCCCGAACTGCTGTTGCTGGACGAGCCGATGGCCGACCTCGACCCGCTCGTACGCCACCGGCTGATGGGCCTGCTGATGGCGGAGGCCGCCGACCACGGCACCACCATCGTCATGTCCTCGCACATCCTCAGCGAGCTGGAAGGCGCCTGCGACCACCTCCTGCTCGTCGACGGCGGCCGGGTCCGGCTCGCCGGGGACACCGAGGAGATCCTCGCCGCGCACGCCGTCCTCACCGGGCAGGCCGCCGACCTCGCCCCGCACACCGTCGTCGAGTCCCGCACCACGGGCCGCCAGCTCACCGCGCTGGTACGCCCCGAGGGCCCGGTGGACCGGGACGCCTGGCTGGTGACCGCCCCCTCCCTGGAGGACCTGCTGCTCGCCCACCTCCGGTCCCCCGACGCCCCGCCGCTGACCCTCACCGGCTCCGGCCACCACGGCACCCACCACGAAGACCCCCGGACGGTGACCACCTCATGAGCACCCTCGCCCCGCCCCGCCCGGCGGCCACCCGCGCCACCGCCACCGCCGGTCTGCGCGGACCCGCCCGCGCCGTCGTCCGCCAGCACCGGCGCACCTTCCAGCTGCTGATCCTCGTCGTCGTGCTGGCCGTCGTGGGGCTGGTGGCCGTCGCCCTGTGGGTGGGCCACGACGCCGGCCTCTTCGCCTCCACCGGCTGCCAGGTGGGCGACGACAGCCCGTCCCACGCCTGCGCGCAGTCCGTACGCGATTACATGGACAGCCAGTTGCGCCTCCGCGCCGGCCGGAGCTGGGCCGAGCTGCTGCTCGTCCTCCTGCCCGCCGCGTACGGTGTTTTCATGGCGGGCCCGGCCATCGGGCGCGAGCTGGAGAGCGGCACCCACCGCCTCGCGTGGACCCAGTCCGTATCGCCCGCCCGCTGGCTCACCGCGAAACTGGCCGTGCCCACAGTGGCGGCCGTCGCCGCCACCCTCGTACTGAAGGCCGTCACGGTCTGGGCCGCGGGACGGTCGGAGCAATACGAAGAGGGCTGGTACTTCGACGGGCTGCACTCCACGAGCGGTGTGCTGCCCCTCGCCTACGCGCTCTTCGCCCTGGCCGTCGGCACCCTCGCCGGCCTGCTGTTGAGGAGCACCCTCCGGTCCATGGCCGTGGCGGCGGTGATCCAGGGCATCGCGGTGTACGGCTTCAGCCGGGTGAGGATCCACCTGTGGCCGGCAGTGACGGCCACCTACGGGTCGTCCCGCATCGACGACTTCCACCCGGACCGGTGGGTGGTCGACTCCGGCTACCTCACCGGCACAGGCGAGCGTCTGCCCTTCGGCACCTGCGCCGGCGCCGGTGATTCCGGCGACACGTGCCTCGACGCGCTCGGCGTCACCGGCCGTTACGTGGACTACCACCCGGAGTCACACCGCTGGCCGCTCCAGCTCGTGGAGAGCGGCATCCTGCTCGCCGCAGCCGCCCTGGCCGTGTTCGTCGCCTACCGGCTGCTGCGCCGCCTGCACGCCTGATCCGGCGCCCGCCCCGCACACCACCGCGCCGTCCGGGCTCCACGAGGGGGGAGCCCGGACGGCGCGGTGGTACACGCTTCCGGTAACCGGACAACGCGGGCGATACCCGCCCCCCGTAGTCGCAGGGGGGCTCGTACGACCAGGTGAGCGCCCCCTCGGGGCACCACCCCGCGTCCACACCGCTTCCTGCATGTCATGTCGCCGTTACCGTCCATTCAGACTCGCTTGCGACGCTCACGGAATGCAGCCAGCTGTACCCGCCTCCCGCAACGGAAAGCCCCGACGCCCTCCCGGAGCCTCCGCGATCTTTCCCCGCTCCGACGCGCCCATGGGGCCATTCAGCGGGAAGAATGGGTCCATGAGCCAGCAGCCCAGCGCCGACGTCCCGGTCCAGCCCGCCTCGTCGACTCCTCCGGCCCAGCCGTCGGTGGGGTCCCTCGCCGCTCATCGCCCGCCCGCGGTCTCCAAGGGCACCCGCAGCTTCTCCACCGCCGCAGACCTGGACCCCGACCTCGACGCCGACGCCGACTCCTACGAGCCGCGCCGCGACGGCGGCAGTCTCCCCGGGGACCGCTTCCTCGACCGGGAACGCAGTTGGCTCGCATTCAACGAACGCGTCCTCGAACTGGCCGAGGACCCCGCGACCCCCCTCCTCGAACGGGCCAACTTCCTCGCCATCTTCGCGTCGAACCTGGACGAGTTCTTCATGGTCCGGGTCGCCGGACTCAAGCGCCGCATCGCGACCGGCGTCGCCACCCGCTCCGCGTCCGGACTCCAGCCCCGCGAGGTCCTGGAACAGATCTGGACCCGCTCCCGCGAGCTGATGGCCCGGCACGCCGCCTGCTACCAGCAGGACATCGCCCCCGCCCTCTCCGACGAGGGCATCCAGCTGATCCGCTGGCCCGACCTGACGGAGAAGGAGCAGGCCCGCCTCTTCACCTTCTTCCGCCAGCGCGTCTTCCCCGTCCTGACCCCGCTCGCGGTGGACCCGGCGCATCCCTTCCCGTACATCTCCGGCCTCTCGCTCAACCTCGCCGTCGTCGTACGCAACCCGGTCAGCGGCCACCGCCACTTCGCCCGTGTCAAGGTGCCGCCGCTGCTCACCCGGTTCCTGGAGGCGTCCCCGCAGCGCCACGTCCCCATCGAGGACGTCATCGCCGCCCACCTCGAAGAGCTCTTCCCCGGCATGGAGGTGCTCGCCCACCACATGTTCCGGGTCACCCGCAACGAGGACCTCGAAGTCGAGGAGGACGACGCCGAGAACCTCCTCCAGGCCCTGGAGAAGGAGCTCATGCGGCGCCGCTTCGGCCCGCCGGTCCGCCTGGAGGTCGAGGAGTCCATCGACCCGTACGTCCTCGACCTGCTCGTCCGCGAGCTGAAGGTCACCGACGCCGAGGTCTACCCGCTGCCCGGCCCGCTCGACCTCACCGGGCTCTTCGGCATAGCGTCGCTGGACCGCCAGGAGCTGAAGTACCCCAAGTTCATCGCCGGCACCCACCGCGACCTCGCCGAGGTCGAGTCCGCGTCCGCGCCCGACGTCTTCGCCGCCCTCCGCGAACGCGACGTGCTGCTCCACCACCCGTACGACTCCTTCTCCACCTCCGTCCAGGCGTTCCTGGAACAGGCGGCGGGCGACCCGGACGTGCTGGCGATCAAGCAGACGCTCTACCGCACCTCCGGCGACTCCCCGATAGTGGACGCCCTGATCGACGCCGCCGAATCCGGCAAGCAGGTCCTCGTCCTCGTCGAGATCAAGGCCCGCTTCGACGAACAGGCCAACATCAAATGGGCCCGCAAGCTGGAAGAGGCCGGCTGCCACGTCGTCTACGGTCTCGTCGGGCTGAAGACCCACTGCAAACTGTCGCTCGTCGTCCGCCAGGAGGGCGACACCCTGCGCCGCTACTCCCACGTCGGCACCGGCAACTACCACCCCAAGACGGCCCGGCTCTACGAGGACATCGGCCTGCTCACCGCCGACCCCCAGGTCGGCGCGGACCTCTCCGACCTCTTCAACCGGCTCTCCGGCTACTCCCGCCGCGAGACCTACCGCCGGCTGCTGGTCGCCCCCAAGTCGCTCCGCGACGGGCTCGTCGCCCGCGTCAACAAGGAGATCGCCCACCACCGCGCCGGGCGCCCCGCCTACGTCCGCTTCAAGGTCAACTCCATGGTCGACGAAGCGATCATCGACGCCTGCTACCGGGCCTCGCAGGCCGGCGTCCCCGTGGACATCTGGGTACGCGGCATCTGCGCGATCCGCCCCGGCGTCCCCGGGCTCTCCGAGAACATCCGGGTCCGCTCGATACTCGGCCGCTTCCTCGAACACTCCCGGCTCTTCTCCTTCGGCAACGGAGGCGAACCCGAGGTCTGGTTCGGCAGCGCCGACATGATGCACCGCAACCTCGACCGCCGGATCGAAGCCCTGGTCCGGGTCACCGACCCCGCCCACCGCGCCGCACTCAGCCGGCTCCTGGAGACCGGCATGGCCGACACCACCTCCTCGTGGCACCTGGGTCCCGACGGCGAATGGACCCGCCACGCCACGGACGCGGACGGCCAGCCCCTGCGGCACGTCCAGGAAATGCTCATCGACGCACGGAGGCGCAGGCGTGCGACGCCCTGACCAGCAGACGCCCGGTACCGCCACGGCACTCTCCGCCGAGGCGGTCCTCGCGCCCTACCTCCGCGCCCAGGCCGCCGACTTCCTCCGGAGTCTGCGCCTGCACCGCGAACAGAGCGCCCCCACCGACTCCGGCAGCCGGGGCGCGGAGGAGGCCGCCCGCGCCCTGCGCCGCTCGGCCCGCCGCATCAGCGGAACCCTGCACACCTTCAAGGGGCTCCTCGACCCCGGCTGGGCCGACCAGCTCCGTACCGAACTGGCCTGGCTCTCCGGCACCCTCGCCCGCGAGCACGACTGCTCCACCCGGCTCCTGCGCCTCCTCGAAGCGCTCCACCGGCTCTCCGGCGCCCACCTCCCGGCCGCCCGCACCGGCACCGGCAAGGCGGCGGGCAGCGGCACAGGCCCAGGCCCAGGCAGCGCTACGACCACGGACCGGGCGGCCCTGGACGTCGGCGCCGCCCGCGCCGGAGCCCTGCTGGAACGCCAGCTCACCCTGGCGCGCACCCGCGCCCACTCCGCCGCGCTCCAGGCGCTCGGCTCCTCCCGGTTCCACGCCGTCGCCGACTCCGTCGCCCTGCTCGCCTCCGAGGTCCCGCTGACCGGCGCGGCCGGCGCCCCCGCCGCCGAAACCCTCCTCGGCCCCTCCGAGCACGCCCGCGGCAGACTGCTCGGCGCCGTCGCCGCCCTGCCGCCCGGAGAAGCCGCCGACGTCTACAACGAGGCGCACGACGCGCACTGGCACCAGATCCGGCTGCTGCTGCGCCTCCACCGGTACGCCCACGAAGTCGTGGCCGGCGCACCCGACCCGGTCCTGACGGGCCCGGAACGCGCCCTCGACCTGCACCGGGAGGCCTCCGAGGCCGCCTCCGCCGCGTCGGCGGCGGCCCTCACCCCGCGCATCGCCCCCGCCACCGCGTACGCCCTCGGCGTGCTCCACGCCGACCAGCGCCACGAGGTCGACGCCGCCCGCTGCGTGTTCCGCGAGACCTGGCCGTACGCGGCGGCCGTGCCGGCGCCATGAGCTCCCCCGGCCCGGTGCTCGCCGCCGGCTGCGTGCTCTGGCGCCGCTCCCCGTACGACGGCGCCCTGGAGGTCTGCCTCGTGCACCGGCCGCGCTACGACGACTGGTCGCACCCCAAGGGAAAGCTGAAGCGCGGCGAGAGCGCACGGGACGCGGCGGTGCGCGAGGTGCTGGAGGAGACCGGCCACCACTGCGAGCCCGGCACCGCGCTGCCGACGCTGCGGTACGAGGCGAACGGGCACCTCAAGGAGGTCTTCTACTGGGAGGCCCCCGCCACCGGCGGAGCCTTCGTACCCAACGACGAGGTGGACCGCGTCGCCTGGCTCACCCCCGCCGCCGCCCGCGACCGGCTGACCCGCCCCGCCGACCGGGTGCCGCTCGACGCGACGGTCGCCGCGCTGACGGACGCCTGACGCGCGTCCGGCGGGCCGAACCCGCAGGCCGGAGGCCCGCCGGGCCGGAAACCTGTGACCAAAGGCCCGCCGGGACGCCTCCCGCGCGTCAACACGGCACACGCCTCCCCGCCCGGGGCCGCTCCCGCGCGCGTCACCACGGAACTCCCTCGCTCACCCCGGGCCGCACCGCGACCGGGGCGCCGGGCGTGCCCGCGACCCCGCACCGTCCGACACGGTTCACCTTCCGTTCACTCCCCCCCGTAGGGCGCTTCACCTGTTCTGCCTAATTTCGGACTTACACGGTGCGAGGCGCTCGGCCAACCCACCATTCCTCATCGCACGCCGTCGTAGAACGTATCGACCACGGCGGCTCCTGGAAGGAACACCCGAAAGTGAAGCTTCAGCGCAAGAACCGGCTTCGTGCCACCGCGCTCGGTGCCCTCGCCGTCTCCGGCGCCCTGGTCCTCACGGCGTGCGGTTCGGACGACAACACCGGCAGCGACACGACCGGCGGTACCAGCCAGTCCGCCTCCGCCGCCGCCTCGGACATCTCCTGCGACGGTGCCACCGGCCAGCTCCTGGCCTCCGGTTCCAGCGCGCAGAAGAACGCCGTGGACCTCTGGGTGAAGAACTACATGGCCGCCTGTTCGGGCGTCGAGGTCAACTACAAGTCCTCCTCCTCCGGCGAAGGCATCATCGCCTTCAACCAGGGCACCGTCGGCTTCGCCGGCTCCGACTCCGCGCTGAAGCCGGAAGAGGTCGCCGACTCCAAGAAGATCTGCAAGACCGGCCAGGGCATCAACCTCCCGATGGTCGGCGGCCCGATCGCGATCGGCTTCCACCTCGAAGGTGTCGACAGCCTGACGCTGGACGCCCCCACCCTCGCGAAGATCTTCGACACGAAGATCAAGAAGTGGAACGACGAGGCCATCGCCAAGCTCAACCCGGGCGTCAAGCTGCCCGACAAGGCGATCCAGCCCTTCCACCGCTCCGAGGACTCCGGCACCACGCAGAACCTCGGCAAGTACCTCGCCGCCACCGCCGCGGACAACTGGAAGTACGAGCCCGAGAAGAAGTGGCCGGCCCCCGGTGGCCAGGCCGCGACCGGCTCCGCCGGTGTCGCCGCGCAGGTGAAGCAGGTCGACGGCTCGATCGGCTACTTCGAGCTCTCCTACGCCACCTCGCAGTCGATCTCCACCGTCGACATCAACACCGGTGCCTCCGCCCCGGTCAAGGCCTCCCCGGAGACCGCCTCCGCCGCCATCGCCGCCGCCAAGATCAAGGGCACCGGCAAGGACCTGGCGCTCGACCTCGACTACACCACCAAGGCCGAGGGCGCCTACCCGATCGTCCTCGTCACGTACGAGGTCGTCTGCGACACCGGCAACAAGGCCGAGACCCTCCCGACGGTCAAGTCCTTCCTGACCTACACCGCCTCCGACGCGGGCCAGAAGGTCCTCACCGAGGCCGGCTACGCGCCGATCCCGACCGAGATCAACTCGAAGGTCCGCGAGACCATCGCCGCCCTCTCGTAGTCACCGCTCCACCCGCTCCACCCGCCGCCTCAGGGCGGAACCCCGTACGGCCCGGCCCCACCCGGACCGGGCCGTACGGACACGAACCACCGGCGGCCGGTACGGCAGCAGACCCGCGAGGGCCTCGGCCACCGACCGGCCGCCGCGCAATCCGATCCGGTGCACCGCCGCCAGGGGAGCCCCGCTCCCCCACACAGACCGGAAAGACCATGGCCTCCACCACACCGATAGACATCCCACCGGCACCGCCGGCCCGTCAGACCCGCCCGGCGAAGTCCACCGGGCGCGCGGGCGACAAGATCTTCCTGGGCCTCTCCCGGGGCTCGGGCATCCTGCTCCTGGTGATCATGGCGTCCATCGCCGTGTTCCTCACCTACCGCGCCGTACTCGCCCTCTCGAAGGACGAGGGCAACTTCCTCACCACCTTCGACTGGAACCCGGCGGGCGACCCGCCGGTCTTCGGCATCGCGGTCCTTCTCTTCGGCACCGTCGTCAGCTCGATCGTCGCGATGGTCATCGCGGTCCCGGTCGCCGTCGGCATCGCCCTCTTCATCTCGCACTACGCGCCGCGCAAGCTGGCAGCCCCCCTCTCGTACGTGGTCGACCTGCTCGCCGCGGTCCCCTCGATCGTCTACGGCATCTGGGGCGCCCTCGTCCTGGTCCCGCACCTGGAGGGCCTCAACCTCTGGCTCGACCAGTTCTTCGGCTGGACGTACCTCTTCGAGAAGACCGAGGTCGGCGTCGCCCGCTCGCTCTTCACCGTCGGCATCCTGCTCGCGATCATGATCCTGCCCATCGTGACCAGCGTCAGCCGTGAGGTCTTCCTCCAGGTCCCGCGGATGAACGAGGAAGCCGCCCTGGCCCTCGGCGCCACCCGCTGGGAGGTCATCCGTCTCTCGGTGCTGCCCTTCGGCCGCTCCGGCGTCATCTCCGCCTCGATGCTCGGCCTGGGGCGCGCGCTCGGCGAGACGATGGCCGTCGCCACCGTCCTCTCGCCCAGCTTCCTCATCTCGTTCCACCTGCTCAACCCCGGCGGCGGCACCTTCGCCCAGAACATCGCCGCGAAGTTCGACGAGGCCACCCAGCTCGGGCGTGACGCCCTGATCGCCTCCGGTCTCGTGCTCTTCGTGCTCACCCTGCTGGTCAACGGCGCGGCCCGGCTCATCATCGCCCGCCGCAAGGAGTACTCGGGGGCCAACGCATGAGCCACGCACCGACCGGCGTCCAGGACCGCCGGACCACGTCCGAAGGCGCCCTCAGCAGCCGCGCCCTCCCCCGCTGGGCCCCCCTCGGGTTCGCCGTCGCCGCGATCGCCCTCGGAGTCGGCATCGGCGCCGCGGCCGGCCTGGACAGCAGGATCCAGTGGGGCCTGATCGCCGCACTGCTCTTCCTGGCGATCTCCTACGTGACCACCACCGCGGTCGAGAACCAGCGCCAGGCGAAGGACCGCCTCGCGACCAGCGTCGTCTGGGTCTGCTTCATCCTCGCGATCATCCCGCTCGCCTCCCTGGTCTGGACGACGGTGAGCCGGGGCGCGAAGGTCCTCGACGGCTACTTCCTCACCCACTCGATGGCCGGTGTGCTCTCCACCGAGCCCGGCGGCGGCGTCTACCACGCGCTGATCGGCACCCTGGAGCAGGTCGGCATCGCCACCGTCATCTCCGCGCCGGTCGGCCTGCTGACCGCCGTCTACCTGGTCGAGTACGGCAAGGGCGCCCTCGCCAAGGCCGTCACCTTCTTCGTCGACGTGATGACCGGCATCCCCTCCATCGTCGCCGGCCTCTTCATCCTCTCGATCATGCTCATGGCCGACCTGGGGCCCTCCGGCCTCATGGGCTCGCTCGCCCTGTCGATCCTGATGATCCCGGTCGTGGTCCGGTCCACCGAGGAGATGCTCAAGCTCGTCCCGAACGAGCTGCGCGAGGCGTCGTTCGCTCTCGGCATCCCGAAGTGGCGCACCATCCTGAAGGTGGTCCTGCCGACCGCGATCGGCGGCATCGCCACGGGTGTCATGCTCGCCATCGCCCGCGTCGCCGGTGAGACCGCGCCGATCATCCTGCTCGTCTTCGGCAGCCAGCTGATCAACACCAACCCCTTCAGCGACCCGCAGTCCTCGCTCCCCTACTACATCTGGGAGCAGTACAAGGTCGGTTCCGAGGCCTCGTACGACCGCGCCTGGGGTGCGGCACTGGTGCTGATCGCCTTCGTCATGATCCTCAACCTGGTGGCCCGCGGCATCGCCCGCTGGAAGGCCCCGAAGACCAGCCGCTGACCGCGGCCACGAAAGAAGCAGTGATTCAGATGGCGAAGCGCATCGACGTCAGCGGCCTCACCGCCTACTACGGCACCCACAAGGCCATCGAGGACATCTCGATGACCGTGGAACCCCGCTCGGTGACGGCCTTCATCGGCCCCTCCGGCTGCGGCAAGTCCACCTTCCTGCGCACCCTGAACCGGATGCACGAGGTCACCCCCGGCGGCCGCGTCGAGGGCAAGGTGCTGCTCGACGACGAGAACCTGTACGGGTCGAACGTCGACCCGGTCTCCGTACGCCGCACGGTCGGCATGGTCTTCCAGCGCCCCAACCCCTTCCCGACCATGTCGATCTTCGACAACGTGGCGGCAGGCCTGAAGCTGAACGGCAAGTACCGCAAGGGCGAGCTGAGCGACGTCGTCGAGAAGTCGCTCCAGGGCGCCAACCTCTGGAATGAGGTCAAGGACCGCCTGAACAAGCCGGGCTCCGGCCTCTCCGGCGGCCAGCAGCAGCGGCTCTGCATCGCCCGCGCCATCGCGGTCGAGCCCGAGGTCCTCCTGATGGACGAGCCCTGCTCCGCGCTCGACCCGATCTCGACCCTCGCGGTCGAGGACCTGATCAGCGAGCTGAAGGAACGCTTCACGATCGTCATCGTGACGCACAACATGCAGCAGGCGGCGCGCGTCTCCGACCGCACGGCCTTCTTCAACCTCGCCGCGGTCGGCAAGCCGGGCCGTCTCATCGAGATAGACGAGACGGAGCGGATCTTCGCCAACCCGTCGGTCCAGGCCACCGAGGACTACATCTCGGGCCGCTTCGGATAAACCGGTCCGCCCCGCCGCCGCCCCGGACACCTCGGGCGGCGCCCCCGAACAGCCTCGCGGTGCTGCATGGCGGTGCCACCGCAAGGCCGGAAAGGGGCCGCCCCCGTTCTCCGCGAAGAGAACGGGGGCGGCCCCACATCCACACTCTGTCAGGCGGTCCGTGCCTCAGCCGAAGAGCAGATACACGATGCCGTAGCTCCCCGCGGCGACGAGCCCCGCCGCCGGCATGGTGATGAACCAGCCAAGGATGATGTTCTTGGCGACGCCCCACCGGACCGCGTTGACCCGCTTGGTCGCGCCGACACCCATGATCGCGGAGGTGATGACGTGCGTGGTGGAGATCGGGGCGTGGAAGAGGAACGACGAACCGAACATGATGGACGCGCCGGTCATCTCCGCCGCGAAACCCTGCGGCGGGTCCAGCTCGATGATCTTCCGGCCGAGCGTCCGCATGATGCGCCAACCACCCGCGTACGTACCGAGCGAGAGCATCAGCGCACAGACGATCTTGACCCAGACCGGGATCTCGTCGTTCGGGCCCTCGACATCGGCGATGACCAGGGCCATCACGACGATACCCATCGTCTTCTGGGCGTCCTGGAGACCGTGGCCCAGCGCCATGGCTGCCGCCGAGACCGTCTGCGCGATCCGGAAACCACGCTTGGCCTTGTGCGGGTTGGACTTCCGGAACATCCACATGATCGCGACCATGAAGAGATAGCCGACGACCAGGCCGATGACCGGGGAGAGGAACATCGGAATGACGATCTTCTCCAGCACCCCGTCCCAGTGCACCAGCGTCCCGCCGGCCAGCGCCGCCCCGACCATGCCGCCGAACAGGGCGTGCGAGGAAGAGGACGGCAGGCCGAAGTACCAGGTCACGAGGTTCCAGACGACCGCGCCGACCAGCGCCGCGAAGAGGATGCCCATCCCCTTCGACCCCTCGGGCGTCGCGATGAGCCCCTCACTGACCGTCTTGGCGACGCCCTGTCCGAGGAACGCACCGGCCAGGTTCATCACCGCGGCCATCGCCAGAGCCGCCCGCGGGGTCAGCGCCCGGGTGGAGACCGAGGTGGCGATGGCGTTCGCGGAGTCGTGGAAGCCGTTCGTATACGTGAAGCCGAGCGCGACACCGACGGTCACGATCAGCGCAAAGGTGTCCACTGAAGTCAGGACTCCTTGACCGCGATGGTCTCCACGGTGTTGGCGACGTGCTCGAACGCGTCGGCCGCCTCTTCCAGCACGTCCACGATCTGCTTCAGCTTGAGCACCTCGATGGCGTCGTACTTGCCGTTGAAGAGGTGGGCGAGCAGCTTGCGGTGGATCTGGTCCGCCTGGTTCTCCAGGCGGTTGACCTCGATCCAGTACTCGGTGAGGTTGTCCATGGTCCGCAGCCCCGGCATGGCCTCGGCGGTCAGCTCCGCCGCCCTGGCCAGCACCTCGATCTGCTGCTCGACACCCTTCGGGAGCTCCTCCACCTGGTACAGAACGACCAGGTCGACGGCCTCCTCCATGAAGTCCATGATGTCGTCGAGCGACGACGCGAGGTTGTAGATGTCCTCGCGGTCGAACGGCGTGATGAAGGAGGAGTTCAGCTGGTGGAAGATCGCGTGGGTGGCGTCGTCCCCCGCGTGCTCGGCCGCCCGCATGCGCTCCGCGATCTCGGCCCGGGAGGAAGAATCCGCTCCGAGCAGTTCCATCAGGAGTTTCGAGCCCGTGACGATGTTGTCCGCTGATGCGGAAAACATGTCGTAGAAGCTCGTCTCCCTGGGGGTCAGACGAAAGCGCACGTGGGGTCCTCGGGATGCTTTGGGTTCGGTCAGGCTGATGCTAGGCGCATCATCCGGCCACGGCTAACCGGCATTCTTCAGTGTCGCCCATCCACCAGCGTGATCAGCACGGCCCCCCGGTCACGTTTCGGCTCGATTCGTTACCATATACCCTCCCGGGGTATACAGCCCCGGGAAGAGACCCCGGGGCTGTATACCGGCGACCCGGCCCTCGGAGTGGGTACGGCCGCCGACCCGGCCGCGGACATGTCCGGGTACGACACAACGGGAGGACCCATGACCACCACCGAGGCCGCCGACCAGACCGGACCCACGCCCCCGGAATCCGCCGGGACCTCGCCCGCGCGTCCGGCCGGCGCCGTCACCGACCACGACCGGGGCATCCACGGCTACCACCACCAGAAGGACGAGCACCTCAAGCGCCTGCGCCGGATCGAGGGCCAGATCCGCGGCCTCCAGCGGATGGTGGACGAGGACACCTACTGCATCGACATACTCACCCAGGTCTCGGCGTCCACCAAGGCGCTGCAGTCCTTCGCGCTCCAGCTGCTGGAGGAACACCTCCGCCACTGCGTCGCCGACGCCGCCGTCAAGGGCGGGGACGAGATCGACGCGAAGGTCGACGAGGCCACCAAGGCCATCGCCCGCCTGCTCCGTACCTGACGGCCATGCGCCAGGACCCGACCTCCGCGGCACCTCGCCGCACACGTGACACGTGCCACACGGTCCCGGTCGGGTCAGGACCTTCGTTCGGACTGGAGGGGGATGGCGCCGGCCGGACCGGCGGCCTCGCCCGCGTTGAGCACCTCGTCGATACGGTCCGGACTGAGCCGGTCCTCCGGGCTGGAGGATGCGGCGATCATCAGCTCGCCGCAGAGCTCGATCTCGGCGAGGGCCACGTACTCCTGTGCGCCCGGAGCGCTGAGCGTCACCACCTGCGTCACCTCTTCTCTCTACCGTCGCCGGCCCTCGGGGCTGTCCCGTGATCCCTGGATCGAGCGCGGCCACGGCGCCCAGGGTCCTTTGCACGGACCGGTCCCGGCCGCGTTGCCGGAACGTCCGCATACATCCCGGATGCGAACGCCCCTCCGCCTCGCGATGCACCCTGTCCGACGCCGCACTCCGATCCACCACGGATCACGGGAGAGTCCTCCGGCGCACGGACTCCAAGCGTAGGGAACGGCAAGCGCCGCGCGCATGACACGGACGGGCCATTTCGGCCCCTCCCAAGAGGACTGCTCTCCCCCGCCGAACGCCCGTACGCCCGGCCAACCGCACGGTCGGCCGTCCCGCACGCGGCCGTACGAACGTCGAAATCCAGCCACCCCTCTCGACCGCAGCGCCGACCCGGACGCCGGCCCGTCGGCACGGCCGCGGCTGCCGCGACCCCTGCCGCCGACCCTGCCGCCGTCACCACCGCCACCGCCTCAGCTCTGCCGGATCTCGCCCGTGTAGAGGTCCGCCCCGTCCGGCAACTCCACGGTCACCGGCGTTCCGAACCCGTACAGCAGCATCGTCGAGACCACCGTCACCGCCGGGCCCTCGGCGGCGAAGGTGAAGCGGTGGCGGACCTTCCGCAGCCGGCCCTCGTCGTCCAGGTAGGCGTCGAAGGGCACCGCGTGCGTGCGGAACCCGACCGCCGCGGCGCTCAGCGCCGCCCGCGACAGGGGCGAGGCGGCCCCCGCCGCGCTGCCGATGTCCGCCGTTCCCCGGTAGTGGCGGACCCCGATGCCCGCCAGTTCGGTCCGCCCGACGTACGTCACGCCCCGGGCCTCGCGCAGCAGCTCGGCGGCGGCCATCGGGTCGGTGACCCCGCCGGTGACGAGGTTGCCGTCCGCCAGCACCGTGGTGTCGATCCGCACCCACTTGCCCTCCGGGACCCCTGCGCCCCGGTTCTTCATGTAAAGCGCGCCGGGCGTCAGCAGCTCGGTGATCGGCCGGTGCTCGACCGACCCGGCGGCGTCCTTCGGCAGCACCACCCTGATACGGCCGAGCTGCCTGCGGAAGTCGTACGCCCCCTGACCGCGGATGGTCACCCGGGTGCCACCGGCCGAGGTCTCCATCGAGGTGTTGGTCTCCGCCCCTCCGGACGCGGCGAGCACGTCCGCCGCCCGGTCGAGCACCTGCGCGGGCGGTTCGTCCGCCGGAGCGCCCGCTACCGCCCCGCTCCCCCCGGCGGAACAGCCGGCCAGCACCGCGAGCACCGCCGCCGCGGCCAGCGCGCGGACAGCCAGTGCCGCGCCTTCGCACCTGTGCTGCCGCACCACCATCGCCTGCCAACCCCCAACGACGTCACGCCGGAACCGGGCCCTCGCCCGTCCCGCCTAACGACGGCCGCCGTCCCCCGTCACGCCGGGTCACCCCGATCGGCGGCGGGCCCGCGGTGACCCCTCCCGCCCGGACCGCCCCGCCAGTACCGTGGACGCGTGCATCAGGAAGCTTTTCTCCCCGCCCGGCGCACCCCGGTGCGCGCGGCCCCGCCGTCCGGCACCGTCACCCCTGCCGAGCCCGTCGCCGCAGCTCAGGACCATGCGACGACCACCACCGAACGCGGCTCGTTCTGCTTCGCCCGCTGCACCTGTGGCTGGTCGGGACCGGCCCGCCGCTCGCGCGACCTGGCCCGTACCGACGCCGAACGCCACCGGACAGAATCCTGACCGAACGGGTGCGGTGCCGACCGGCGCCCCGTGTCCGGCCCTTCCCCACCGCAACGGCCCCGGAGGCCCCCATGAAACAGCCGCACCTCCCCGGCCGGGTGGCCTTCGCGCTCCGGCGCCCGAGCCCCCTACCCGTTCCGGCCACGCCCCCGCCGCCCGCCCGCCGCACCGTGCCGGCCGCCGTGCCGGCCGCCCGCCGCACCGTGCTGGCCGCCGGGGCGCTCGCCGCGCTCACCTCCGTGGCCGCGTCCTGCTCCGCCCCGGGCGCCGGCGCACCGGGCGCGGACGCGACGGAGACCGGCCGCTCCGGTGTCCCCCGCCCCACCACCGGCTCGCCCGCTCCGACGAGGACCCCCACCGCGGCGGCCGGCGGAGCCCCGGCGGACTGGCCCGCGCTCGGCCGCGGGCTCGACGGCACCCTCGTACGGCCCGAGGACTCCGCGTACGACACCGCACGCCGGCTCTACAACACCCGCTTCGACACCCAACGGCCCGCGGCCGTCGCCTACGTCCGGCACGAGGACGACATACGCGCGTGCCTCGCCTTCGCCCGTACGACCGGGACCCCCGTGGCGATCCGCAGCGGCGGCCACTCCTACGCGGGCCTCTCCGGCGGCACCGGGCGCCTGGTCGTCGACGTCTCGGCCCTCTCCGGCGTCGACCGGGACGGCACCATCGGCGCGGGCGCCCGGCTCGGCGACGTCTACCGGGGGCTCGGCGCCCACGGCCTGACCGTCCCGGGCGGCTCCTGCGCCACGGTCGGCATATCCGGCCTCACCCTCGGCGGCGGCCACGGCGTGGCCTCCCGTGCGTACGGCCTGACCTGCGACAACCTCACCTCCGCCACCCTGGTCACCGCCGACGGCCGGACCCTGACCGCCGACGCCGGCCGGAACCAGGACCTCTTCTGGGCGCTGCGCGGCGGGGGCAACGGCACCCTCGGCGTCGTCACCCGCCTCCGATTCCGTACCTCCCCCGCCCCGCAGACCGTCGTCTGCACCCTCGGCTGGCCCTGGTCCCGGGCCGGTGCGGTGCTCGCCGCCTGGCAGGAGTGGGGGCCCGACCAGCCGGACGAGATCTGGTCCTCCCTCCACTTCGAGGCGGGCGCGGACGGCGCCGACCCGACCGTGACGCTCGCGGCGTTCAGCCTCGGCACCTACGGCGACCTCCAGAACGCGGTGGACCGGCTCGCCGACCGCGCCGGATCCTCCGCCTCCACCGTCTCCCTGCGCCGACGCGGCTACGAGGAGGCGATGCTGGCCTACGCCGGCTGCGCGGGCCTCAGCGCCGACCAGTGCCACCTGCCCGGTACGACCCCGGGGCGCACCGCCCGGGGAGCCCTCGGGCGCGAGACGTACGCGGCGGCCTCCGACTTCTTCACCCGCTCGCTGCCGCCCGGGGGGCTGCGCGCCCTCACCGGGGGCGTCGAGGCGTTCGGCCGCCGGTCCGTCGGCGAGGGCGGCAAGGGGTCGGTCATCCTCACGGCCCTCGGCGGGGCGATCAACCGGGTCGCCCGGGACGCGACCGCCTTCGTGCACCGCGACTCCCGGATGCTCGCCCAGTACATCGCCGCCTGGAGCCCGGACTCCGGGGCCTCGGCGACCGGAGCGCAGGGGTGGCTGAAAGACATCCACGCCGCGATGGGCCCGCACGCGTCCGGGGAGGCGTACCAGAACTACACCGACCCCACACTCACCGACTGGCGCCGCGCCTACTTCGGCTCCTCGGCCGGCCGGCTCGAACAGATCCGTGACCGGTACGACCCCGAAGGGCTCTTCGCCGGACCGCGGACACCATGAACCCGCCGCTCCGTCAGCCCGGGTTTCCCGTACGGAACAGGGCGCCGTCCCCCACCGGGGAACCGACGCCCTGCCTCTGATGTGTGTCCTGCTTCTCCGCTGCGCCGCAACGCACCTGAGGGGTGCTCAGGCGGCGAGGTCCTTGTCGCCCGTACCGCCGCGGCCCGATCTCGGTTCGGGCAGCCCCAGCGTCCCGCCGAGGCCGCCGGCCGGACGGCCCGCCCGCCGCGACCGGACGAGGACTCCCGCCCGCGGCGACCGGGAGACGGCCGCCACCAGCGGGGTCAGCAGCGCCGTGGCCAGCGGGGCGAGGAGAAGGGTGACGGCCGTGCCCAGGGCGAGGCCGCCGACGACGTCGGTCGGGTAGTGCACACCCATCCAGACGCGGCAGAACCCCTCCGCGAAGGCGAGCCCCAACGCGACGAACCCGAACTTCCGGCCGGCCACGAAGATCCCGACCGCCATGGCCATCGCCATGGTGGCGTGGTCGCTGACGAAGGAGAAGTCGTTCTTCCCGTCGACGAGGACGTCGAGCCCCGCGTGGTCCTTGAACGGACGCGGGCGCTCCACGAATCCCCGGATGGGGATGTTGACGAGGAGGGCGATCCCCGCGGCGAGCGGGGCCCAGACGAGTGCGGCGACCGCCGTCACCGAGTCCTCGGCCGTGCCGCGCCGGCGGACGCTCCACCAGCACCACAGGACCACCAGGACCATGCCGAGCATGATCCCGTACTCACCGACGAACTCCATGACGCTGTCGAGCCAGGAGGGGGAGGCCTTCGCCAGCCCGTTGATGTCGTAGAGCAGGCTGACGTCGGGGTTCGACCCATCGAATGCGAGTCCAGCCATCTGCTGCGGCCCCTTGCCTTGTCTGCTGCCGCGACGCGCGTCCATGCGCGCCGCCCGTGGTCGTACCCCCGCAATCGGTGCGATCCGGTACCGCGTACCTCTCGACGCGTCCTGCGACGCGACGGTGGTCGGGCGATCGCGCATGGTCGGTGCGCGGGCCTTCCCCTTCCAGGGAACGGCCTTCCGGTAGCGACGGTTCCGCCCTCCACCGAATGATCACCATGACGTTATCGAAGAGTGACTCATCGTCGCATCTCGGGGCCCTGGCCTCACGGAGAGCACCTGACACCACTCCCGCCCCGGCGATCCCGCACGCCCCGCGCATCCCGTGTGCCCCGCAGGTCCCGTAAGCCCCACACGTCCTGTGGGGCCATGGTGCCCGTGCGGGTCCCGTGTGCCCCGTGTGCCCCGCGGGTCCTGCGGGTCCTGCGGGTCCTGCGGGTCCTGCGGGTCCTGCGGGTCCATGGTGCCCTTCGGGCCCCGTGTGCCCTGCGGGTCCTGTACGCCCCATGGGGCCCGTACGTCCCATGGGTCCCGTACGCCCCATGGGGCCTGTGCGCCTCCCGCGCCCTGCCACGTCTCTCACGCCTGGGGGAGGGCGGTGGGCAGTGCGGCGGCGCCGTCCTTGGTGACCCGCGTCGCACCGAAGTAGTCGGGGCTGTCGATCTTGTCGAATCGGATCACCGCCCCGGTGTACGGCGCGTTGATCATGTACCCGCCCCCGACGTAGATCCCCACGTGGTGGATGGCGCGCGAGTTGGTCAGATCGTCGGAGAAGAACACCAGGTCACCCGGGAGCAGCTCGTCCCGGGACGGATGCGCCCCCGCGTTGTACTGGTCGTTGGCGACCCGGGGGAGCTCGATGTCCACGCTCCGGTACGCGGCCTGCGTCAGCCCGGAGCAGTCGAACCGGCCGCCCTGGTCCGCCGTGCCGTTGCCGCCCCAGAGGTACGGGGTGCCCAGCTTCTGCTGCGCGTAATAGATCGCCCCGGCCGCCTGCTGGGAAGGCGCCACCCGGCCGACCGGCTTGGCGAAGCTCTTCTCCAGCGAACGGATGATCTTGACGTAGTTCTGCGTCTCGGCGATCGCCGGAACCCCGCCCGCCCGGATGACCCGGTAGGCACCCGCGTTGTAGGACGCGAGCATGTTGTCGGTCGGATCACCCGGCACGTCCTTCACGTACCCGGCGAGCTCACAGTCGTACGAAGCGGCCGACGGAATGGCGTCGGCCGGGTCCCACACGTCCCGGTCCCCGTCGCCGTCCCCGTCGACACCGTGCGTGGCCCAGGTGCCCGGGATGAACTGCGCGATCCCCTGGGCCGCCGCGGCGCTCTGCGCCCGTGGGTTCCAGCCGCTCTCCTGGTAGAGCTGGGCGGCGAGCAGCGCCGGGTTGATCGCGGCGCAGAGCGTGCCCCACTTCTCCACGAGGGGCTGATACCGCGCGGGCACCGCCCCCGCGGCCAGCCCGACCGACCCGTTCGCCCCCGCGATGCCCGCGGCGGCGGAGTACGTACCGACGACCAGCAGCCCCACGAAGCCGAGGCACAGCCCGATCCCACCGCCGACGAACACCCAGTATTTCCGCACCCCTCAACCATCCCCTACCGAGCCATGGTTCAAGGGTCGTTTCGAGGGTGTGTACGAATCGTTCGAAGCACTCGCGTCACTGACGTTCCCTCAGGACGCGCCCGTCGACCAGTACGGGGACTTCACGTCGGGCCTCGGCAGGGGGTAGACCCCTTCGTACGAAGGACCGTTCGGCTTCGACGCGGAATCGGCCACCTTCGACGCCCGCACGCACGGGCTGTCCGCCTCGAAGAACACCTGCCCCCCGCCCCGGACGCTCACGCTGATGCCGAACCCCTCGGCCTGCGCGTACACCGCGGGAAACTCCTCGTCCTTGTTCACGGCCTTGATGCGGTAGTCGCTGTCGCGCCAGAACTCCGCCACCCGGTCCAGAAACTCCTGACGCCGCTCCGGCGCGACGACCGTCATCACCGTGCGCCGGCGCGTCACGTCGCAACTGCCCGTCGTCGTCGGACCGTGCGCCCACTGGACGGAGGGCTCGATCGCCTTCAGCGTCAGGTCGAGCATCGAGTCGGCCCGCTCGGCGGCCCCCTGCATGTCCATCGCGTTCATCGGGCTCTCCGTGCTCCCGTCGGTTCCGGTGCTCGCGGTCGTGGGCGCGGTCGGGCCCGCCCCCGTGGCCAAGCCGTCCGATCCCGCCTGCTGCCGGCCGCATCCCGCCAGTGCGAGACCGAGTGCCAGAGTGACGACCGCCGTCCGGAGCCTTCGCCTCATCGCTGTTCCTCAATCTTCAGATTGCTCGAGTGTCCCGACACGATCAGGGCGATGGCGTCGGCCGACATGGCGTCCCGCACCGGGTCGAAGTACTGCGAGTGCGCTTCGGCGCTGATGCCGTGCCCGCTGATCACCGGCGGACCGGGATCCACCGGGAAACGTACGGCGCCGAACGCCTTGCTCGCCGGGTCCTTCCCGAACCAGAGGTCGTCGTCACCCGGATCCGCGAGATCACCCGCGAAGTAGGCCCCCGCCGGACCCAGCGCCAGCATTCCCAGCGAGCCCACGACCGCCTGTGTCTTCGACGGCAGCTTGGTCACCGGGTCGTTCGCGGCGGCCCCGACGAAGACGTGCCGGGCACCGACCCCGAGGTCCACCGCCCGGTCCACACCCACCCCCGGGCTGCCCACCAGGATGATGTCGTCCACCCCTGGAATCCCGCCCTCCCGTTGCGTGGCCGCCCCCACCGTCCGGGAGCCGTAGGAGTGCCCGATCGCGGTGAAGTGCGGGTCCTTGTTGGTGTTCGTCGCCGTCAGCCCGCTCCAGAAATCGCCGTAGGCCGTCCCGCCCTTCTCCGCCCGGCCGGTGCCCATGATGGCGAAGTACCCGGCGACCCCGTCGCTGTCCGGCAACTGCGGAGCGTCGTACCCGAGCCAGACGATCGAGGCGCTGGACGATTCGTACCCCTGCGCACCGATCGCGGTGTCCCGCGCCCGCTTCAGGTCGTTCTGCGCGAAATCCTTGTCGAGCGAGGTGTTCAACCCCGGAACGTACGCCGACACGTGCTGTGAGAGGTCCGGATTCCCGTACGAGACGATCGCCCGGCCATTGCCCTCGGACCCGATCCCCAGCAGGAACATCGGCGGCTGCGAACCCTCCTTCAACTGCCGGTCGATCTCCTTCATCCCTTCCAGGATCCTCTTCGACTTCTTGTCGCCCGCACTGCCTTCGAGCTCGGCGATCAGGGTCTGGAGGTTCCGCCGGTTGGCCTGGTCGCGGACGGCAGCCGGAATCCCGTCCAGGTTGCCGATCCGCTCCGGGGACAGCTCCAGGTACCGCCCGCGCTCGGCCGGGCTCAGCCCGTCCCACCACGCCTTCCGGTCGGCCGCCGAGGCACTCACCGGTATCCGGTCGTTCAGGTACTGCCGCTCGTCCTCACGGACCGCGGCGACCACCCGGGGCCCGGACCCCGGCAACCCCATGCCCCCGACGCCGACGCCCCCGGACGCCTCGACCCACGCCCCGACCGCCCCCGCGTGGTCCCCGGCCGCCCACTTCCCCTTGGCGGCTCCGGTCAGCTCGGACCACTGGTCCACGACCCCGGTGACGCTCCTCACCGGGTCGCCGATGACCTTGGCCACGCCCCGGAGGTCCCCGCCCAGGCCGTCGCCGACCAGGGACTCGAAGAAGCCGGGGGTGGCGGTGCGGTCGGTGGTGGAGGCGCTGCCAGTGGACGAGTTGGTCGACCGAGAACCGCCGGTGCCGGCAGCGCTCCCTGTGCCGTCGGTGCTCCCCGTGGTGGCAGTGCTCTCCGTGGCGGCGGTGCCCCCTGTGGTGGCGGTGCTCCCCGTGGCGGCGGTGCCCCCTGCGCCGTCGGTACTCCCGGATGTGTCCGAGCCGCCTTCGGACACCGCGCCGGTGCCGCCCTCGGTCCCGGTCTGCGTCCCCCCGGCGGCGGACGAACCGCCCGCCCCGGTTGACCCGGTTGCCCCTCCCGACCCGGTTGACCCGGTTGCCCCGGCTGCTCCTCCCGACCCTGACGACCCGACCGACCCGCCACCGGATCGGGCCTCGCCCTTTCCGCTCTCTCCTCCCGCGACCACATCGCCGCCGGCCGAAGAGCACGCACCGCCGGTCAACTGGCAGATCGCGTTGCGAATCTCTCCGGTGAGCTGGGTGCCGACGGTCGTCGCCATGATCGCCCCGACCAGTGCGGCGACGATCAGAACAAGTCCCAGGTACTCCATCGCGGTCTGCCCACCGTCCCGGCGAGCAGCGAGTATCCGGAGCCACCTGACGATCAACCAGGTCTCGACGTCCCGTTCGGCCCTGGGCAGCCGGAACCATCCCCGTGCCGCGGGCCGGAGCAACAACACGACGACGGCCACAGGCATCACCAGCTGGGGCAGCCCGGACACCCCGACGTCCCCCGCACCCAAGGTGGCCAACGACCCGAGCACGAGCCAGACATGCACGGCCAACAGCCCGAACCACACTCCACGCCCGTGGATACGCGCGTAGAACGACAACACGAAGCCGACGATCCCGGGCAGAGCCGCATACAGCAGCCCGCCGAGCAACTGCCCATCCACCGCGTCGACCGAGGACGCCAGCGTGAGCAGGTTGATCACACCTACGACCGTGCTCACGAAGGCCAGACGTACGAGAACCAGGGCGGCCTGTAACGCCCTTGGCGCACTCCGACCGCCGACTGCTATGCGGGCAGGGTTTGTTGCACCACCTCCCGGAACCGCAAGCTCTCGTATGCCAGACACGTGGGGACCCCCGGCTCGTAGGTGGATGGCAGGCGAGCCACCGCACGTAGAGGACCACACCCGCCGCACCCCCGGCATGGGCCCCAGGGCCCAACCAAGGGCTCAAACAGCTGTGCAGACACGGGGGTTGGAGGGCCCGCGCACGATCAGCCCCTCACGGGGACGGGGAGGCGGGAGTGGCGGCAGACCAGAAGTCGGAGTGGATGTTGGGACGCGGAATGTTCTCCATGCCCTCATAGCTGGGGGTATTGGGCTTGGTGGTGGGGTCGGCAACCTCGGACTCCTGCACGCAGGGGGTGTCTGCTTCGAAGAAGACTTGCCCTTCTCCGCCAACGATCAGCGCAACTTCAAAGCCATCTTCAGTCACTGCAAAAATGGCCGGGAAGTCGGCACTATTATTGGTCGACGTAATTCGATATCCGCTATTTTTCCAGAAACGTTCAACAACACCAAGGAAACTTCCTCTACGCTGCGCCGAAATGATCGTCATCAAGGTTCGACGGCGTGTCAGGCTACAACTACCCAGTGTCGTGGTGTCATGAGCCCAGCGAACTTCCGGCTCGATCGCCCTCAAAACATCATCGAGCATCCCATCCGCCCGCTCAGCCGCTTTCTTCATATCCATCTTTGAATCACTCCTACCACCTGAATCAAACGAAGGACCCCCGCATCCCAGCAAAAAGATAAGCGCAAGTAGCGGAAATGCCCTATGCCATGCACTCTGCATTACCTGTACACCTCGTTTTTAACCTCGCGCGCCCGACCCGCAGAGATGAGTGCAATATTGTTCGCAGAAGAGCGATCCTCCACAGGATCAAAATAGTTGGAGTGCGCCAATGCGATACCCTTTCGATCAATCGGCATCGGGCCCGCAGAAACATGAAAGCGATGCGCACCAAACTCGCGGCTGGCAGGATCCTTCCCAAACCACAAGTCATCGCTACCCGGGTCAACTAGATTCCCGGCAAGGACGGCACCATATGCTCCTCCGAAGTAAAGACCTGCAGCACCGGCAACCATCTGCACCTTAGTTGGTAGCATCGTTACGGGATCATTATCGGCAGCACCAACAAACACATGACTTTTACCGACATTCAAATCAGCAGCGTGATCGGCACCGACTCCCGGACTACCTACAAGAATGATGTCATCCACTCCCGGGATACCGTCACCTTGCTGGGCCGCAGCTCCCACGGTTCGCGATCCGTAAGAGTGACCAATCGCCGTAAAATGAGGATCCTCATTGGCATTCGTCACGCGAATGCCTTCCATAAACCCATTGAACAGATGGCCACCTTTTTCAGCCCGCCCAGAGCCTGCAACCGCAAAGCTCGACCAGGAATCCAAGAGCTGGGGCGCGTCATACCCGAGCCAAGCGATTGACGCGCCATCAGGATCCCAGCGGCGAATACCTTTGACCGTATCTCGGGCTCGCCTCAAATCATTCTTTGCAAACCTATCGTCCAGGGACGTATTGAGACCCGGCACATAAGCCGCAACATTCTTCGACGCATCCGGGTTCCCATAGGCAACAATCGCGCGCCCATTACCCTCGTCGCCGATCCCAAGGAGATACATGGGCGGGTCACCCGGCTTGAGTGGCGCATCAAGCTGTTCAGCGATCAGCCGCAGTGCTTCGAGTTTCCTCTCCGCCTCGTCGGCCTCACCGCCGTCGAGGCCCTCCAACTTGCCGATGAGCAGGAGGAGGTTGTCCCGGTTGGCAGCGTCACGCACCAGAGCGGGAATCCCGTCGAGGTTCCCGATGACGTCCGGATAGGTCGCGAGGTACTCGTCGCGCAGCTCCTGCGGGAGACTCGCCCACCATTCCTTACGCTCGCTCGCGGACGCCCGGTACGGAATGTGGTCGTTCAGGTAGGCCCGTGCGGCCTCGCGCACGGATGCCATGTCGGCCGCCGCGTCCGTCCAGGCGGAGTTCGGGACGTCGAGGCCATCCTCGGCCTGCAGGCTGCGGAGAATGCCCGCGTATCTCGTATCCGCCTCGATGGCCAGTGTCACCGCTCGGGCGATCCGGTCGGCGATGTCCTGGGCGGTGGCCGCGTGGGGGTTGGGGGCGGTCAGGGTGCCCGGTGGCGCCATCAGGTCGGGGAACCCGCTTCCGGCAGCGGCCCGCCCGCCCCGCAGGGGGTTGTCTGCGACCAGCCCTTCATTCTCCGGGTACGACACCGACCCGTCCGCGTGCACGGTGAACTTCAGCCTTTCGGCGTCCTCCAGTGCCTCGCGGACCGACCTCTGATGCGCGCGCACCTCGTGGGCGAGGCTGTTGAGCGCTGTACGTACCAGTCCGGTCTCCGTATGGACGTACTGGAAGTTTCTGGCCAACCCACGGAGACGGGTGAGGGCGGCGTCCGCCGCCTCGCCCTCCTGCGTCTCGCGCAGACCGATGAGGATCTGCCGATCGATCCGGTCGCGCGCCACATCGGCCCGGTTGCTGAGGCGGCCCCAGCCGTCCGCCGCGCCGTCCAGTTCGCCGCACCCCACCGCGAGCAGCGCGGACCAGGTCAAAGCGCCCTTCATCTGTCACTCCCACCGATGTGACCTCCGCCGAGGTTCCCCCGACCGGCGTCGCCCCCACCGACGTCGCCCCCACCGAGCAAGTACAGGGAGGACAGCTGAGTGGGGGGCGCCTGAGCAAGGAGCGGCGGAAGCGGAGGGGTCTGCGCCGGGAGGGCCACCAGCCGACCGAAACCGGCCCGCACCGCCTGGTCCGTCGCGCCCTGTTCCCTGGCGACCGCCCGCAGCTTGGCGGCGAGGCTGCCGCACTCCCCCTGCGCCGTCGACACCCGGCGCAGCCAGGACTCGCGGACCGCCGCGAGCTCCACCAGCACGGCGAAGTCGCCGGCCCCCTCGCCTGCCAACAGACCTTCGTGCGACTTTTCCAATTCGGACCGGACCGGACCGAGATGCGTGTGCAGCGCTTCCGCGCCACCCGCAGCCCGGATCCACGGCCCGTCGGCGTGCACCAGCCGTGCATGCCCGGAGTCCGGGTCCCCCGGCCTTCCCGGCTTTCTCCCGGGACTTCCCCCAGCGCCTCCCCCCGGTCCGTCGCCACCGGATCCCGACGCCTGCCACCCCTGCGGCTGTCCGGCCACGGACACACCACTCACCCCGTTCCTTGATCCTCGACCCTCGATCGTGGAGCGGCAGCACTGTGCCTGATCCGGGAAGGGCGACATGCCGCCCTTCCACGGCTCTTCGTGGCACGGGCCCGGTATCTCCGGGGCATTCAGGGGTGCGTCCGGCTACGGTTTCACTCGAATGATGGGTAGCGCGTCAGCCCGTGCCGACCACCCGGTCGGGGAGACCAGGACGCGCTCACTCCGGCTTCTCCCCGCACACCACCCACAGAAGTTTGCCGCCCTCGCCGGACGGACCGGTGGGAAGGGCGCGGCCACCCCAGCTCTCCGCACACATCTGCACGAGGGTCAGCCCACGCCCGCGCTCCGCGAGCAGCGCCTGCTGCGCCGGTACGTACACCCCGCCGCTCCCGCTGTCCCCGACCTCACCGGAGCCCCGGAAGGGAGGCGGGATCTCCGGATTGCTGTCCCAGACGCTGAGCCGGACACGTCGATGCCCGGCACCGCGCATCCGGAGCGAGTACGGGCCCCAGGAGTGCTGATAGGCGTTGGTGGTCAGCTCGCTCACCAGCAGTTCGGCGGTATCGCCCAGTTCCGTCATCCCGTGGGCGCGGAGCACGACGCGCAGAACCGAACGGGCAACGCCCGGGGAGCGCGGATCGTGCGGAAGTTGAAGGGTGTACGCCCAAGGCGGCGATACGGTGGGTGCATGCATGGAAGTCCCCGTTCGAACAGTGTGGTTGGCGGGCCCCTAGGGCACCCGACGCCCGAACCGGCCGATCGGCGGGCTCGTCGTGGGCACCTGTCCCACGATCACGGTAGAGGCGTCATGTAATACATTCCCCGCACTCGGGGTAATGCATGCCCCAAGACACCCGTACGAGTGACTGGGCGAAGGGAGGCCGATGGCGACCAACTCGACCCCGACTGCCCGTCGGCGACGACTCGGAGCAGAACTGCGCAAGCTCCGCGAACGGGCCGGGATCACCGCCACGCAGGCCGCAGTGCTACTCGGCGGCAACCAGGCACGTATCAGCAACATCGAGGCCGGGCGATACGGCGTGAGTGCCGACCGGGTCCGCGCCCTCTCCCGCCACTACGCGTGCACGGACCGCGGACTCGTGGAAGCGCTGGCCGCGATGACGGGTGAACGCCGCAGCGGATGGTGGGAGGAGTACCGCGACGAACTCCCGGGTTCCCTGCTGGACCTGGCCGAGCTCGAGCACCACGGCACCGCCCTCCGCACCGCTACCACCTGCACCCTCCCGGACCTCCTCCAGACTGCGGACCACGCCCGGGAGGCCCTCAACCAGAGCGCGCCCGAGCTGTCGCCGCCCGAGGCCGAACACAGACTCTCCTTCCGCATCAGGCGCCAGGACGTCGTCTTCCGCACGGAAGCCGCCCCGTACCGGGCAGTCGTCCACGAAGCCGCCCTGCACATGGGGATCGGCGGCTCCCGTGTCGCCGGCCCGCAGCTGCGCCATCTGCTGGAAATGAGCGAACGGGACACCGTCACCCTGCGCGTCATCCCCTTCGCGTCCGGCGGACACCCGGGAGCCGGCCAGCCCATCACGTACGTACAGGGCCCGGTCGCACAACTGGACACCGTGCACCTGGAGCAGACGCACGGCCTGACCCAGCTGGACGCCGAAACGCTCCTCCGGACCTACCGTCAGACGCTCGACCGACTCGAATCGCTCGCGCTGGACGTGCAGGCATCCCGCGATCTGCTGCACTCACTCGCGGCGACACACGCGTGAGGCACGTGTCGCTGACTGGACGTCAGTCCCGTGCACGACGGCGCACGCCCAGCTCTCGAACAGCGCGTACGAACACGAGAACCCCGGCGAACGCTGCGGTCGAGCCGGAAACCCAAGACCTCCCTCATTGCTGATCGTCACAGAGCGTGATACACAGAGTGACCGGCTGAAATCGCGGCCACCCCGGGCCACACCACAGGTCAGGGCGCCCATCCCGGTCATGTGTACGAGATTCGGGTAAAGAGACCCGAGAAGGCGTCGTACGAGCGCGGTTTCATCAGCGAAGATAGACGGCACGACCCGCACCGGCCGGCGCGGGCAGCGAACTACGCAACAGGGGCGGTGACTTACATGATCCTGGCAGCTGAGAAGGGCGACATCACCACCATCATCGGCGGAATCGCCCCGAACTGGGGCCCGTTCGGGACGCTGGGCAACGAGGCACGCATCATGGTCGAGGTAGTGATGGCGGTTGCCATCCTGCTCTGCCTCGGCATCGCGATCTGGGGCGCGGCCAAGCAGCGCATCGGCGCGACCGCCTTGCGCGACACCTTCAGCGCGGAACAGGGCAAGGGCCTGATCGTCGCTGGACTGACCGGCGTCTTCATCATCGGCTCCCTCGGCACCCTGTTCACCATCGTGTACGGCATGGCGGTCTGACGGGGCGTCGGCGACACGTCGCACTGTCGCTCCCTGTCTCTCCACCACCATCCGTCCGTCCGTCGCGCCCCCGGCTGAGGTCGAGTCATCCCATGTCGAGTCACCACACCGCACCCGCTGGGCGCTCAGCAGAGCTACCGTCATATGACGGCAGTCCGCACACGGCTGAGGGGGCGCTCGCGGCATGAGCTACGACGACGAGCAGGGTTACGGAAGCAGGGATTCCGGCGACAGGGGCGACGGCGCGTACAGCACGCTGGGCGGAACCCGCCAAACGCGTACCCGCCTCCCCGAGGGCAACCCCGGAACCCCCCACGGCCGCCGCCCCGCCCGCACCAGCCGCTCGCTGGTCATGGCCGTCGGCGTGGTGGTTCTGCTCGTAGCGGCCATCGCGTTCGCGAACCTGGGCGGCGACGACAGTGCCAGCGACAGCCCGAACGCGGATCCGGCCGCCCCCGGCATCAGCCGCTCGGACACCACCGGCGGCACCGCCCCGACCGCCCCCACCGGCACCGATCCCGTCACGGGCAAGAACGGCACCATCGCCTCGGGGTTCGCCCACGACGAGCAGGGGGCCCAGAGCGCGGCGGCAAACTACACGGTCGTTCTCGGATCCGATCAAATGTTCAATGCTGATGGCCGCCACAAGATCACTGAGGCTGTTTACGCTCCGGAAGTCGCCGCAACACGTCAGAGCAGCATCGATGAGGCTTACTCGAGCGCATCGTTCCTTTCTAGCATCGGGCTCAACCCCGATGGGACTTCCCCGGGATCCTTGACCTTCATCTCACGTTCCAACCCGGTGGGGGCCCGGGTCACGAAGTACACCGGCGACCAAGCGACCGTCGCCATCTGGTACTCAGCTCTGTTCGGCCTCGCGGGAGAGGGCTCCAAAAACCCTGTTTCCGAAGGCTGGTACACCACCACGTACAAGCTGGAGTGGGTCGGCGGCGATTGGAAGGTCGCTGATTTCTCGCAACAGGACGGCCCTGTACCCGTGGGACGCGACCAAGCGGCCTCACCAGCAGATCAGATGGCCGACGCGGTGAAGCAATTCGGAGGTTTCACCTATGCGCGGTAGTAGTTTCCGACGAATCTCGCTGGCAGCTGCCGTTGGATCTGTCCAGGCCGGAGCAATCGCGTTCGCCACCCGAGCTGCTGCTGCGCCGTCCCCGAGTCCTTCTCCCAATGCCAGCAACAACGCCTGCGACCTCATTCGAGGCCCCGCCAAGGACTACTGCGAAGGCGACGCCGGCGCGCGCACCACCCCACCCAACACCACCGACGACCCCCTCGACCCCCTGACCTCCCTCGCACACGGCTGCGCCGACGCCGCGTCCTACCTCATCGGCCAGCTCAGCAAAGCCGTCGAGGGCACCGCATCCGTCGACTTCACCAACGAGTCCTTCCGCAAGCAGTACGCGATCGTCTTCGCCGCCTCCACGATCCTGACCCTCGTCCTCTGGCTGTTCGCGGTGGCCAAGAGGGCGATCCGGGGTGTCCCGTTCACCACGGCGATCTCCGAGGCCGTCGGGTATCTCTGGCTCACCGTGCTGGCCTCCGCGTTCACGCCGCTCATCCTGTACGTGGTGGTCTCCGCCACCGACGGGGTCACCGAAGTCATCTCGTCGGCCACCGGCGGCCAGTCCGACGTCTTCTTCGGCTCGTTCGCCGAAGCGCTCACGAAGGGCGACGACATCGGCGGCGGTCCGATCATGCTCATCGTCGTCTCGCTGGTGTCCCTCCTCGCCGCGGGGATCCTCTGGCTGGAGCTGGTCATCCGGGCCGCTCTGCTGTACGTCGGCGCCCTGCTGGGCGTGGTGGTGTACGCCGGGCTCGTGGACAAGAACATGTGGGGCCACGTACGACGCTGGGCGGGGATCATGATCGCTGTGATCATGGTCAAGCCGGTGATCGTGATCGTCCTCGGCCTCGCGGGTGCCCTCTCCTCGGACGACGGCCCGGACGCGCTCTCCGCCGTCGTCTCCGGGCTCTCCATCATCCTGCTCGCCATTTTCGCCTCGGCCATGATCTACCGCTTCGTCCCCGGCTTCGGCGACGAGATCCAGGGCGCCCGTACCAACCGTAAGCAGGCCACCGACGGCTCCCAGGCGGCCGCGATGGTCAGCTCGCCGGCCGCCCTCGTCTCCCAGGGCATCAAGACGCACAGCGGCCGCAACGACCAGAACAGTGGCGGGGGCGGAGGGGGTGGGCGCTCCGCCAACCCGCTCAGCGGCGGGGTCGCGGCCCACGGCTCCCGGGGCGGCTCGGGCGGGGGAGCGGCCCCCGCGCCCCGCAGCGGTGCCGGTCCCACCTCAGGGACCCCCCACAGCAGCCGCTCCCCGCGGGGCGGTTCCGGCAGCACAGGTAATCCGAGCACAGGAGGTGGAGGGCGGTGACGATCCAGTCCCACCCGATCACGCCCCGCCGCACGTATCTCATCGGCCGCGCCCGGCCGAACGCGATCGTCGGCAAGAACCGCGAGACCGGCGAGATCGCCCTCATCATCGTCGGCGCGTTCCTCGGAATGATGAGCGGGCTCCTGGTCCCGGTCCTCCCGCTGCGCATCGTGCTGCTCACCGGCTTCCCGATGCTGGCCCTGGCCGTCGTGTACGTCCCGTACAAGCACCGGACGTTCTACAAATGGTTCGAGATCAACCGCAGCTTCAAGCGGACCCTGCGCCGCGGCACCACCTACCGCTCCGCGGCGATGGAGGCCGGCGTGCGGGGTGACGGCCGTGAGGTCGAGATCGGGCCCCCGCCCGGGATCGGCCGGATCAGCTGGCTTTCGGCCCCGTTCGGGCCGGACGAGATGGCGGTACTCCTGCACGCGGACCGCCGCACGGTGACCGCCGCCATCGAGATCGAGGGCCCCGGTGTCGGGCTGCGCGACAGCGAGGACCAGGAGGCGCTGGTCGACCGGTTCGGCACCCTGCTCAAGCACGTTGCCAACGGCGACGGTTTCGTCACCCGTATCCAGATGCTGGCCCGTACCCTCCCCGCCGACCCCGACGCGCACGCGAAGGACGTCGCCCAGCGGGGCGACAATCACGCGCCGCGCTGGCTCCAGGATTCGTACGACCAGCTGCAGTCGATGGTCTCGACCTCCAGCGAGCAGCACCGGGCGTACCTCGTCGCCTGCATGCACCACAGCCGCGAACTCGGGGCCGAGGCCGCCGCGATGGCCCGGGCGGCACGCTCACCCGGTGGCCGCAAGCTGGACCGTGACGCCGGGCTGGCCGTGGTGATGGCCCGTGAGCTCACCGACATCTGCGCCCGTCTCGCCGAGGCCGACATCCGGGTCCGTCAGCCGCTGGGGCAGAGCAGGCTCGCTTCGCTCGTGCACTCGATGTACGACCCCGACCACCCGATCGACCACATCCAGGCGATGACCAAGCGGAATGCCTGGCCGGCCGAGCTGGACGCGATGGAGCCGACGTACCTGCAGGCCAAAACCCGGGAGTCTACGACCCGCGCCCCCTGGTGCCACGCCACGGCCTGGGTGAAGGAGTGGCCGATGACGCCGGTGGGGGTCAACTTCCTGGCGCCGCTGCTCGTCCACACTCCCGACGTCATCCGTACGGTCGCCGTCACGATGGATCTCGAGCCCACCGAGGTGGCCATCGAGCGGATGCTGACGGAGAAGACCAACGACGACGCCGAGGCCAGCCGCCAGGCCAAGATGAACCGCACCGTCGACCCCCGCGACATCGCCGCCCACGGCCGTATGGACCAGCGGGGCGAGGACCTCGCGAGCGGTGCGGCGGGGGTGAACCTGGTGGGGTACATCACCGTCTCCTCGCGTTCCCCCGAGGCGCTCGCCCGCGACAAGCGGACGATCCGGGCCTCGGCCGGAAAGTCGTACCTGAAGCTGGAGTGGTGCGACCGCGAGCACCACCGTGCCTTCGTGAACACCCTGCCGTTCGCGACCGGAATCCGCCGCTGACACGGTTCGTCCACACCCCGGGAAGCACCCCGGGAGCACCACGGGCCACCCCGGGAAGCACCACCGCACCACCCCCACCTCCGGGCGACCGGAAGCAGTCGAGAGAGAGGGCAGCCACCTCATGCGCGACCCACTGTCCGCATTGTCGGAAGCCTTCACCGCGTTCCTCTTCGGCAAGGTGGAGACGACCCGCCTGCCCGTGCGTACGTCCACGGGCCAGGCCCAGGCCGTCTATCTGCCCACCGCGGCACCCGGTCTCGGCGACTCCGGTGTGATCATCGGGCGCGAGGTGTACTCCGGCAAGGGGTACATCTACGACCCCTTCCAGCTGTACGGGCAGCAGCTGCCCGCGCCGCACTGGCTGGTGCTCGGCGAGTCCGGCAACGGCAAGTCCGCGCTGGAGAAGACGTACGTGCTCCGCCAGCTCCGCTTCCGCGACCGCCAGGTCGTGGTGCTCGACGCCCAGGGCGAGGACGGGCACGGCGAGTGGAACCTCATCGCCGAGCAGCTGGGCATCACCCCGATCCGGCTCGACCCCACCGCCGCCCTGAACGGCGGTATCCGGCTCAACCCGCTCGACCCCGCGATCACGACGACCGGTCAGCTCGCCCTGCTCCGTACGATCATCGAGGTGGCGATGGGCCACGGCCTCGACGAGCGTTCCGGCTTCGCGCTGAAGGTCGCCCACGCCTACGTCAATCTGACCATCACCGACCGCCAGCCGGTCCTGATGGACATCGTCGAGCAGTTGCGCCACCCGGAGCCCGAGTCCGCCGAGGCGATGAACGTCGACATAGACGATGTACGGGCCTGGGGCCTCGACGTCGCCCTCGTTCTGGACCGCCTGGTCGACGGTGACCTGCGCGGCATGTTCGACGGCCCGACGACCGACGGGATCGATCTCGACTCCCCGCTGATCGTCTTCGACCTCTCGCACATCGACCGCAACTCGATCGCCATGCCGATCCTGATGGCGATCGTCGGCGTCTGGCTGGAGCACACCTGGATCAGGCCCGACCGGAAGAAACGCATCTTCCTCGTCGAGGAGGCCTGGCACATCATCAACTCGCCCTTCGTCGCCCAGCTCTTCCAGCGGCTGCTGAAGTTCGGGCGTCGACTGGGGCTCTCCTTCGTCGCCGTCGTGCACCACCTCAGCGACGTCGTGGACGGCGCGGCGGCGCGCGAGGCTGCGGCGATCCTCAAGATGGCCTCCACCCGGACGATCTACGCCCAGAAGGCCGACGAGGCCCGGGCGACGGGCCGGGTCATCGGGCTGCCGCGTTGGGCGGTCGAGATCATCCCGACGCTGACGCCGGGCATCGCGGTGTGGGACGTCAACGGCAACGTCCAGGTGGTGAAGCACCTGATCACCGAGGCGGAACGCCCGCTCGTCTTCACCGACCGCGCGATGACGGAGTCCTCCTCCGACGCTGCGGACGACCTGGACGACCTGCTCCCCGAGTACGCGCGTGAGGCCGAGCGGGAGACGGAGCAACGGGCCGCCCGCATCGAGCGTCAGCAGCGGCTCGACGAGTCGTCCGAGTCCACGGTGGCCTGAGGTGGCGCGCATCTCGACCGGTCCCGAGCCGGGCCCCGGGCAGCGGCCGGACCGGCGTGAACAACGGAGCGGTGGCGTCCCGGACGGCCTGTTGGTCGGGGGCCTGGCCTTCCTCCTCGGGGCGACGGTCCTGGCGTGGACGGCCACCGGACTCGCGGGACTGTTCGCCCACGGCTCCTGGCCCCGCGGCGTCTCCCTGCCCCGCACCCCCTCGGCGCTGCGCGAGCTCGCGGCCTCCCCGCAGGACCTCGCGGGCGCCTGGCCCGCCACTCCACCCGGCGAGCTCTCCGGGTACGGCCTCTTCTGGGGGCTGCTCATCAGCCAGCTGCTGGTCCTCGTCGTGCTCGGCGTGTTCGTCCTCGGTGTCGTGACCCGGGGCCGCGAGGTACGCCGCCGTGCCCGCGAGGAGCACGCCCGACGCCTGGCGGCGCATTCCACGGCCACGATCCCCGGACCGGTCCCGCCGGCACACCCGCCCGCTCCGATTCCAGCACCCGCCGCTTCGGTTCCGGCACCGGCTCCCCTTCCCGTACCGGCTCCGAGTCGCCTTCCGGCCCCGGCTCCCGCACCGGTGCAGGAATCCGGGCTGTCCGTCCCCGCCCCCGGGGCCCCGCGTACGCCCCTGCTCCTCTACGCGACCGCGGCCGAGCGGCGCCCCACCGCCGTCCAGGCCGTACTGGACGCCCCCGGAGCGGTGCTCGTCGTCACGTCGGACCCCACGGTCTGGGCGGAGACGAAGGACGCCCGCTCCAAGCTCGGTCCCGTCCTCGTCTACGACCCGGGCCATCTCTGCGACACCCCGGACCGCCTCCACTGGTCACCGACCTCGGGCTGCGAGCTGCCCGAACCGGCTGCGGCCCGTGCCGCCGCGTTCCTCGCGCCGGTACGGCCCCAAGCCCGGATCGAGGAGGCGACCGCCGACACCGCGCAGACCCTGCTGCAGTGCTGGCTGCACGCCGCCGCGGTCGACGGCCGCCCGTTCCGCCAGGTCCACCGCTGGGCGCTGGGCGGCGGTGCCCAGGACGGGGTACGGATCCTCCGCACCCACCCGAAGGCGGCCTCCGGGCTCGCCGGGCTGCTGGAGTCGGCCCTCACGGCCCACCCCGAACGCCGCCGGGCCGCCCAGGAACTGACGGTACGGGCGCTGGGCGCGCTGGCCACGGTCCACATCCGCGAGGCCTGCACACCGAATCGAACCGATACCGCCGCGCTGGGTTCCTTCGCCTCCGAAGGGGGAACCCTGTATGTGGTCGGCGAGTCCGTCGAGGATCCTCGCCACCACCCGGGCGCGATGCCACTGCTCACCGCGCTCGCCTCGCACGTGGTCGAGCACGGCCGCCGCATGGCCGCACGGTCAACCGACGGTCGGCTCGACCCACCACTCACGCTGGTCCTCGACGACGTCGCCGCCGTCGCTCCGCTGCCCTGTCTCCCGGAGCTGCTGACGACCGGCGAGAGCCACGGCCTCGTTACGCTGGCACTGCTGCGCTCCCCAGAGCAGGCCCGCGCCCGCTGGCGTACCCCGCTCGCACCGCCGGCCGTCTGACCTTCCGGCTTCCGCGACCGGACGGAACGCCCGGCCCTTCGGCCGCCGGATCAGCGACGCTCCCGCACCATCTCCACCTCGCGCTCCTCCGGACGGTCCGGGACCGGCACCGTGCTGCCCGAGGGTACGAAGCCGTACCGCCGGTAGAACGCGGCAGCCCGCGGGTTGTCCTCGTGGACGAAGAGCCGCAACCGCGTGAGGTACGGGTCGTCGAGGCCGAAAGCCCACTCCTCGGCGGCCCGGAACAGCGCCTCGGTCAGGCCGGTCCCCCGGACCTCAGGACGTACGAAGACGCCGACCAGGTGCCCCTGCACACCTTCGGCCTCTCCCCCGAAGACGCCCTCCCGATCAGGCCTCTCGACGAGGACGGTGACCGACCCCAGCCACCGGCCGTCGGCGGCCTCGGCGACGAACTGGGCCACGTCGGTGCCTTCGGCCCCTCCTGCGGCTCGCTGCTGCCAGAACGCGTCTGGTCGGCCGACGGCGCTCCGGTAAGTCTCAAGGAACGCCACCGGAGCCGCCGGGTCCTGAAGAGCGAAAAGCCGGAGCTCCTTGACCGAAGGCCACTCCTCGGCCCGTACCCGCCGCATCACATGATCAGGGTTCATTCGGTCATGCTGCCTACGAGCCCTCGGCCGGTCAATCGTTTTAGCGCATGACCACCGCAACAGAAGGGGTACTGCGTTCATGGAATTGTCCCGGAACGCAGAAAACCCCCGTGCCACAAGGCACGGGGGTCTCCCGGAAAAATTGTTCGGCGGCGTCCTACTCTCCCACAGGGTCCCCCCTGCAGTACC